>NZ_JBEZEL010000001.1:0-628174 GCF_040648855.1 Streptosporangium sp. NPDC049078 | reverse complement strand
CGGGGGGGGGCGGCTCGCCCTTCCCCCCGGGTCGGGTTTGCCCCCCCCCCCCGGGGCGCGGTGTCCCCCCCCGTTTGCCGGGCCAAACACCGTCCGGTCCGCTGCCGGGAGTCGCGGACGCGGGCGGGGAATCCTCGGGGTACCGCTGGGAGACGGTTCAGGAGATGGTGGGGGTGGGCGGGGTGCCCGTGCCCGACCAGTTGCCGATGAAGCCGAAGGTGGTGGACCCTCCCGCCGGGATGGACCCGTTCCAGGCGGCGTTGGTGAAGGTGAAGACCGGGGCGGCGGCGGAGAGGGTGGCGCTCCACGCCTGGCTGATGTTCACCCCCGAGGGATAGGTGAGGACGGTCCGCCAGCCGGTGACGGCCGAGGTGCAGCGGATGGTGACCTCGCCCTGGAAGCCGCCCTGCCAGTGGTTGGTGGTCTGGTACGTCGAGGTGCAGCCGCTCGGCGGGGTCGAGGTGGTCGTGAAGGTCGCCGCCGGTGAGGCGACGGAGGTGTTCCCCGCCGCGTCGCGGGCGACGACGGTGACGCTGTAGGCGGTCTGCGGGGTGAGCCCGGTCAGGGTGATCGAGTTGGTCGCGGACGAGCCGAGCTTGGTGGTGCCACGGAAGACGTCGTAGCCGGTGACCGCGCGGTTGTCGGTGGAGGCGGTCCAGGACAGCCGGGCACCGGTCGAGGTGATCTCCGAGGCGGTTGGTGTGCCGGGCCTGGTCGGCGCCTGGGTGTCGGGGGTGGTGGTGCCACCGTAGACCGTGGCCTCGACGGAGGTCTGCGCGATGCCGTTCGCCCCGTTGAACAGGCGCTGTCCCCAGGGGGTGAGGTTGGCGACGTTGAAGTTGGTCACCTGGTCGAGATACTCGACGCCGCCGCTGTTGCCACTCCAGGACCAGCCGAGGTAGCCGATGCCCCTGGCCTGGGCCTGGGCCATGATCGTGTCCTCGTCCGGGTTGCCGTCGGAGTGGTCGAAGCCGAACTCGCCGACCACCAGCGGCAGCCCCGCGGTCTGGAACGCCTGCATGTAGGAGGTCACCTCGGCGGCCGTGTCGAACACCCCGTACATGTGGACGGAGAAGACCGTGTTGCGCTGCGGGTCGGCGGCGAAGACCGTGGAGGCGTTGTCACGCATGGTGAAACTCCAGTCCTGGCCCCAGTTCGGCGCGTCGACCATGATCAGGTGCTGGAACCCGTTGCTCCGCAGCCGGGCGATCGCGGCCGAGGTGGCCTGGGTCCAGCCGGGGGTGGTCGCGTTGTTGCCGATGGGTTCGTTGCCGATGTTGAGGACGACGTAGTCCTCCTGGCCGACGATCGAGTTCTTGACGCTGATCCAGTAGTCCACTGCCTGGTCGAGGGTGTACGCGCCGGCCTGCTCGCCGTACCCGGTGGTGTCATGATTTTCCAGGACACAGATGAGTTTGTTCTGCTTGCAGAGCGAGACGACGTTCGCCACGTCGGAGGCGCCGTTGGCGGTCCACCGGCCGCCGCTGAGCACCACCCTGACGGTGTTCGCGCCGAGCGACTTGATGCCCGCGAACGAGCCGGTCTGGGTCGGGTACCAGGTGTGCGCGTGGCTGGTTCCCCGCATGACGAAGGCGTTGCCGTTCGCCTCCAGGATCCGCGTACCGCTCACGCGGAGACCTACGGCGGCGTGGGCGGGCGGTATGGAGACGACGAACGGAAGAAGGAGCGCCAGGAGCAGCGCCAGTCTGATTCGCATGACCTACCTCGGTTGGGGGGGTGCCCGGCCGGGCGGAGGGGTCGTCGCGCCCGGCCGGGGGTGAGGAGGCGTCCGTGGGGGAGAGACGGACGCCTGGCTGACGGGAGTCGGTTCGTGGTGCGCGGGGTCGGTGCGAGGTGCCGGCGGGTGGTGGAGACGGTCGGAGCGGGGTGCCGGTTCGCGGTGCGGACGGTCGGAGGTCGATGCGGAGGATCGGGGCGGGGACGGTCGGATCGAAGGTCAGCCGGTGGTGCAGTTCACCGGGGTGGGGACGCCGTTGGTGCCGCTCTGGGACGCGGTGAACCCGAAGGACGTCGAGGCGTTCGGAGCGAGGGCCCCGTTCCAGGCCGCGTTCTTGACGGAGACGTCCGCGCCCGTCTGGGTGTGCGTGCCGCTCCAGAGCTGGCTGATCGTCTGACCGTTGGGGAACTTCCAGGTCACCGTCCAGCCGGTGATCGCCGAGGTGCCCGTGTTCTTGACGGTCACGTCACCCTGGAAGGCGCCCTGCCAGCTGCTGGTGACCGTGTACGTGGCCGTACAGCCGCCCACCGGGGCCGTCGTCGTGGTGAACGCGGTGCTCTCGGAGGCGGTGGAGGAGTTGCCGGCCGCGTCCCTGGCCACCACGGAGACGGTGTAGGCCGTCGCGGGGGTGAGCCCGGTGAGGGTGTGGGAGGTGGTGGTGGCGGTGGCGACCTTCGTCGTCCCCTGGTAGACGTCGTAGCCGACGACGCCCACGTTGTCGGTCGAGGCCGTCCAGGTCAGGGTGGCGCCGCTGCCGGTGATCGCGGAGACGACCGGCTTGCCGGGACGTGACGGCGCCTCGGTGTCGTTCTGCGAGGCCGTCGTGGTGAACGCGGTGCTCTCGGAGGCGGCGGAGGAGTTGCCGGCCGCGTCCCTGGCCACCACGGAGACGGTGTAGGCCGTCGCGGGGGTGAGCCCGGTGAGGGTGTGGGAGGTGGCGGTGGCGGTGGCGACCTTCGTCGTCCCCTGGTAGACGTCGTAGCCGACGACGCCCACGTTGTCGGTCGAGGCCGTCCAGGTCAGGGTGGCGCCGCTGCCGGTGATCGCGGAGACGACCGGCTTGCCCGGCCGCGACGGCGCCACGGTGTCCGCCGGCTCGTCACCGGGCGGGTTGCCCCAGATCTTCGTCGTGCCCGCGTAGACCGTCATGTTCTGCGTCCGCACCGGGGTCGCGCCCGGCGTGGTGGGGATACCGGTGTACGACCAGTCGTTGGACGGGTCCCACGTCCCGGTGCTGGCGATGCGGAACTGCACCTCGCGCCGGTGCTGCGACTGGCCCGCGGGGGCGATCGAGGTGTTCGAGCAGTCGACGGTGACGTAGTAGGTCTTCCCGGACAGCAGGGTCGGCCCGGTCGGTGCCTTGCACTGGTTGTAGGCGGACGTCACGGAGACCTGGCTCGCGGTCGTGGCGCCGTCGAGGGTGAAGTAGTAGCGGAAGGAGCCGTTGGTCAGCGCGCGCGCCGGCCAGGCCGACTGGTTCCTCACGATCGCCTTGATCTCGGTGAACGTCGAGCCCGTGGCGTTCACCCCGGCCTCGACGAAGATCTCGGGGCCGTCGGGGGTCTCGGCGACGGGGAAGTTCGCGGCGGGGGCTCCGCCGTACTCGCGGTAGAGGCGGGCGAGGGCACTGGTGAAGCCCGCGTTGTAGTCGGTGGCGACCTCGTTCATCACGTAGTCGTCGCGCTTGTCGGTGTACTTGTCGTCGGGGTCGGGCGGGCCGCCGACGAGGGCACCGTACAGGGTGTGCCGGGTCTCGACCGGGTTGGTCATCTGGTCGGTCCACGAGCCGTGCGCGGTGCGGTGGTGCGGGTTCTTCGGCGGGTTCGCGCCGAACCCGATCATGTACGAGGAGTTGCGCGGGTTGTCACCGAGGGCGTAGTTGATCTGCCTGACCGCGAAGTCGTGGTACCGCGCCTTCCGCGTCGCGTCGGTGATCGAGTCGGAGTGGACGAGCGCGACGAACGAGGTGTTGGCCGCGTAACGCAGCGACCCCCATCTGTCGAGCACCGCGTGGCCGCCGGGGGAGTACTTCACCCGCTGCCCGTTCACGCCGACCGTCCAGAAGTCGAGCCAGCGGTTGGCGTCGTCGAGGTATTTCTGCTTGCCGGTCAGCTTGTTCAGCAGCACGTAGGCGCCGTAGGACTTGTCGTCCCAGGCGATCGTCCACTTGTAGGACTTGATGGTGGACTGCGGCTCGGTGCCGAGGTTGTCGTAGTACGACTCGGCCTTGGTCAGGTAGGAGGCCTCCTGGGTGGCCCGGTACAGCCAGATCGCGCCCCAGACCAGCTCGTCGTTGTAGCCGCTCCACGACTGGTAGTAGCCCGACGCGTCGGTGATGCAGTCGCTGTACTTCTTCCGCACGGTGTCGGCGAAGGTGTAGAGCTGCCTGGCGTGCGTCAGCAGCGTGTCGGCGTACGTCGGATCCGTCGGACGGAAGACGATCGAGGAGGCCGCCATCGCCGCCGCCGTCTCGCCGGCCAGGTCCGATCCCCCGCACGAGGCGTCGATCTTGTAAGAGGGCCGCTCCATCTGCATCGCCTCGGCGGGGCCCCACCAGGCGTGGTCCTTGCCGCCGTTGCCGACCTGCCCGTACAGCACGTTCGCCGACGGGTGGGCCTTGATGAAGTAGTCGTTGACGAACCTGAGGTTGTTCAGCAGGTGGGTGAGCTGCCCCGAGGAGGCGTACGCGTCGCGGTACTCCACCGCGCCCCAGGCCAGCATCGTCGCGCTGGCCGCCATCGGCAGGCCGAACTTGACGTGGTCGCCCGCGTCGTACCAGCCGCCGGTCAGGTCACGACCGACGTCCTGGCCGTCGCCGAGCCCGGAGGGACCACGCCAGCTGACGCGGTTCCAGCTCGGCAGCGGTCCCGACTGCTGGGCCTCGTAGAACCAGAGGGACTTCTGCAGCGCCTCGCCGTACGCGAAGGCGGGCGCCGCGGCCTGGGCGCCGGTGGCGGACACCGTCACCGGCACGGCCGCCAACGCCAGCAGCGCGAGCGCCGCCAGGGTCTTCTTCATGGGGGGTGCGCCTCTCGGAGGTGGTGCTCGGGGCGTGACGGCAGGTCAGGGGTACCGTCACGCCCCGAGGTCTCAGGGGGTAGAGCCCGGGTCCGGCCCGGGGGAGAGCCGGACCCGGGGGGCGGGTGGTCAGGGGAAGAGGCGGCCGTACTCGGCGAGGGCGACGGCGACGTCCACCTGCGCCCAGAACCGGTGGTAGTTGAAGGACGGGGCGGGGCCCGTGCCCTTCAGGTAGGCGTCCACCTTCGGCCAGTCCGGGTCGTTCTTGTAGAAGGACCGGATGGACAGGAAGGTCGAGTTGGAGTTGATCACGTCGCCGTTGGGCATCTTGCCGGTCCAGCCCGGGGGCACGTAGACCGGGTCGTTGAGGCGGTTGTAGTCGGCCTTGGTCTCGACGACCGAGACGCCCTTGGCGTCCTGGTTGTTACGCCACATGCCGTCGAGCAGACCCTTGGCGACGGCCTTGGCCGTGGCGTCACCGGACTTGGCCGCGTAGTACATCAGCACCTTGGCGTACGAGCCCGCCACGCCCACGTCGGTCGTGTAGTCCCTGATGCTCACGTGCAGGTTGGTGTTGGGCGTGGGGTTGTTCGGGTTCCAGGTGTTGGGCTGGCCGGTCCAGATCAGCGTCGAGGGGATCTGGTAGGTCCCGTCGGCGTTGATCGTGGTGTTGTCGGTGGCCCACTTGACCCACTTGTCCAGGACGAGCTTGGCGTCGGCGTTACCGGTCGCGTAGTAGAGCTCCGCGACCCGCTCCAGCGACCACGCCTGGAAGCCGAACCACTGGTTGGACGGCGGGTCGTGGTAGACCGGCTGCCAGTCGTAGGCCATCCCGTAGAAGGTGGGCAGCGTCGACGGCGGGGCCGCGTAGTGACCCTGCCAGCTGTTGGTGGCGCCACCGGCGATCGCGCCCTCGCTCGACTGGAGCCAGCGGTAGAACTCCATCTGCCGCTTGGTGCTGGTGGTCCAGTCCTGCACGGCGGTCGCGCCCTTGGGCTTGAGCGCGTCCACGCTGGACAGCACCCACGCGGCCATCGGGTTCTGGTAACCGGAGTGGTTGTGGCTGGAGCCGATCCGCCAGGACCAGCCGGCGGAGGTGTCGTAGGCGCCACCCCAGGCGTAGTACCAGCTCAGCAGGTAGGCCGAGCTGTCCTTGCCGGTTCCGGCCGGGCAGGAGGTGCTGGTGCAACCCTGCTTCTTGAAGTACTTGTCGTACATCGCGTAGCGAAGGTAGTCGCCCATCTTCGCGGCCTTGGAGATCGTGGAGGAGACCTGCGAGGCCTTGCCCTGCTCCGTGGCCCAGGTGTGCGCCCAGTAGGCGACCTGGACGGCGCGGGCGTCGGCGTCGGGAGCGTTGGTGTACTTCCACTGCTTGGCGTACGCGCTGTCGCCGGTGAACAGGTCCAGGAACCCGTTCGTGCCGCCGTGCTTGAAGGTGTCGCAGGACGGCTGCGGAATGGTCTCGAAGACCGACTCCTCAGGACCGCGCTGGTAGGTGTTGATGTACGCGGGCTTGGTGGTCCCGTCACCGCAGCGGCCGAAGCCGTAGGTGTTGTCCACGTCCAGCAGCCAGTGCATGCCGTAGATGTCGCTGGTGCCGTAGGCCGTCTTGAGCTCGTTCGCGATCGGGTCGACGCCGACGCTCACGCCGCTGTCCAGCCTGGACGGGTACTGCTTGATGTCGTCCCACTCGCCGGCGTACGTGGCGGGCTTGGACGGGTTGTAGGAGGCGTTGGTCGGCTGGTCGGCCGTGGCCGGGATGATGTACTTCTCCATCGAGGCCCAGGCGGCGTTGAACTTGGTCCAGTCGCCGGTCACCTTGCCGTACGCCGCCTCCAGCCACAGGTAGTAGCTGTAGGCCTCTGAGGTGGTCTCGTGCCCGTGGTCCGGCGCCTCGACCAGGAAGGTCTCGACGGAGTGGTAGGGCACGCCCTCCGGCGAGAAGTAGCCGTTCGCCGGGTCCTTGAGCTTGTTGTACATCGTGACGAAGCGCTGGATGTACTCGTTGTCGCCGCCGCCCGAGTCGTTGTCGACCTCGGTGGCGGTCGTGGTGGCCGAGGTGTGGCCGGGGGCGCTGGAGGTGAACACCGCGGTGCCGGAGGTCTGGTCGGCGTCTTCCGCCGCCGCGAGCCGCACCGTCTGCGCCGTGTTCCAGTTGGAGCTGGTGAAGGTCAGCGACGCGCCGGAGGCGACCGTGAGGTCGGTGTCACCGCTCGTCCTCGCGGTCGTCACGGTGACGTTCGAGGACGGGGCCCTGGAGAGCTTCACCGCGAGGTCGGCGGTGCCGCCCTCGGGGACGGCGATCGTGGCCGGGGTGACGAGCACGGCGGGGTTCGAGTTGGCGGTGACGGTGATCCCCACCGGGTTGGAGGTGGTCGTCGCCCCCTTGTCGTCGGTCGCCCTCGCGGTGAGGGAGTAGCTTCCGGCGGCGACGTTCGCCCAGCTGTAGGTGTACGGGGCGGTGGTGTCGGTGCCCAGCAGCGTGGTGCCGTTGTAGAAGTCGACCTTGGAGACGGTGCCGTCACTGTCGGTCGCGTTCGCGGCGATCGCCACCGTCGCGGGCGCGGTGAAGGTCGCCCCGGCCGCCGGGCTGGTGATGCTCGCGGTGGGCGGCTGGTTGACGGGGGTGGTCCCCCCACAGGTGGTGCCGTTGATCGTGAAGGAGGTCGGCTTGGGGTTGGAACCCGACCAGCTGCCGTTGAAGCCGATGCTGGTCGAGGCACCGGTGGCCAGGTTGCCGTTCCAGTCGAGGTTCCTCGCGGTGACGTTCTGGCCGCTCTGCGCCCAGGTGGCGCTCCAACCCTGGGAGACCCTCTGGGTGCTCGTCGGGAAGGCGAACCCGAGGGTCCACCCGGTCAGCGGGTCACCCAGGTTCTTGACGGTCACGTTGGCGGTGAAGCCGCCCTGCCAGTCGTTGGTGGTGTAGGTCACATCGCAGGAGACCGCCGCGAGGGCGGGGGAGGCCGCCAGTGCGGTGGTCGTCCCGGCCGCCAGGCTGAGTAACACCAGAGCGGCGATCCGTCTCCGGAAGCGTGGGAGCGCTCCCGCTTTGATGGGGAACAGATGCATGAAATGGGCCTCCGTGAGTGGGGATCGATGCGAATCCGCTGGTGGTGACACCGCATCGGATCAAGCTAGGGAGAGAGGGGGTGGGAGCGCTCCCATAAAGGATTCTGGAGGCGGTGAACGGGATGTCAATGGCATGTGCCTCCGGTTACGCCGATGTTTCACGGCCCATGCCGCCAGGCTGCTGTGATCCGGTCGGCCTTTTTCACGAACCGTGAAAGTTTCAGAACTGTTGATCTTTCCAGCCGAGTGCTTGTTTGTGCGGGTGTCTCCAACCCCGGGCCCGCCGCCCGGGGCGGCCACCGATCCATCCGGGTCCTCGGCGTCCCCGGCGTCTCCGGCGGGCGCGTGGCGGCCCGCCCTTCCGGTGTGTTCGGCGGGCTGTGCGACGGCCTGCCCTTCCGCCGTCAAGTGCTTCCCCCGCCGGCCGTCGGCCGAGCGGCCTGCGCCTTCCTCGCCGAGGTGCTCCGCCCCATCTGCCGATGGCCGGTGGTCTGTGTGGTGAACCGCTCGTTTCCTGTCGCGGTGCTTCGCCCCACCGGCCGACGAGACGGCCGGTGGGACGGCTTCGCCTGCGTCGGACGGCGGGTGGCTCTCACGGGGCCTCACCCCGGCCGGCGACGGCGACCGGGAAAGGCGAACGACGAGGAGGAGCCGCGACAGGAAAAGCGATGCGCTTTTGTGCCGCCCGGGAATTCTTGGGCGGCACTCCTCGGGAATTCTCGATTTTTCGAACCTCGGCCGATCGCTTCACCTCTCAGAGTTCTCCGACCCTCGGAGGCGTCCGAAGACTCTGAAGTCCCCGGCGTATTCGGAGGCCGAGAATATGTTCTCCTCCGGTGTTTTCAGCGCTGATGGCGATGGTGTCCGGACCGTGGGTGCCGGTGACGGTTGCGTTCCCGGTTCTTCGCCTTGAACATTTTTTCCCTGGGCGGATACGTAATGGTGCTCCGGTTGCGTTTCTTGTCGTCGCGCGCGTCGCCCGCGTCGCCCGTGCCACCGGCGGAGAGGGGGCCGGCGGTGGAGGTCGGGCTCGCCGTCGACGCCGGGCAGACCCCCTTGGGTCCGACGACCATGGTCAGCACCGGTGAGGAGCTGGGATCGAGCCGGTTCGTGCCCGCGAAGGCGGCCACGAACTCATGGGTTCGTTGCGGTACCTGGGACACGATCAGGGTCGCGCGGCCGGTGGCGTCGGACTGGGTCCTGTCCTGGCTCACCCCGTTGGCGAAGAACTCGACAGGCCCTGCCGGCGGGACCGGCCCCGAGGAGGTGACGCTCGCGACGAGAGTGAGGTGACCCGGCGCTTCCGGATCGCAGAACGCGGCCAGCTTGGTGGAGGTCTTCCTCGGCGGCATGACCGTGCAGGCGGATCGTGTGACGGTGGTGTCGTCCATGCTGACGCTGCCCTCACGGGCCAGAAGGCGGCCGTTCACGGTCGTGCCGTCGGCCGTGGTGATCGAGGTCAGCGCGAGGAGGTTCCCGGCGAAGCTGGAGTCGGCCCCCAGGGTGGCCGAGCCGCCGACCTGCCAGAAGACGTTGCACGCCTGGGCGCCGTTGACGAGAGTCACCGTGCTGGCGGGCGCGGTGATCAGGCCGGGTGCCCGCAGGACGAAGAGGGCGTTCGGGTTCCCCTGTCCGTCGAGGGTCAGTTCCCCGGTGAGCTGGAAAGCGCCGGAGACGGAGTTGTAGACGCCCGGTTTCACGGTGGTCCCCCCGAGCTGCGCTGGGAGGGAGGCGGTGCCGCGCAGCCCCACCACGTTCCGGTAGGCGGTGGCCAGGTCGGTCTGCGCCTGTGCGGCGACGGGGTCGGCCGCGTAGACGGCGCCGGCCATGACGCCGGGTGGGAAACCGGTGGTCACCGATCCCGGGCTCACCCCCAGCTCGCCGGTGACGACGCCGGAACCGGTGTTGGTGACCGTCCTTCCCGCCAGGATCGCGAAGTTCGTGGCCGTACCGAGCGACACCGGTGCCATCGCGTCCCCCTCGGGCGTATCTGGCGTCCCGGGCGTCCCGGGCGTCCCGGGCGTCCCGGGCGTCTCGGGTGCCGGGTGCACCGGGTCGGTCTGACGCGTCGTGTTCGCCGCCTGGGCCGTGTGCGGGGCCGCGGCGACGCAGCCCAGTGCGACCGCGACGGTGAGTGCCCCGGTCAGCCAGGAGTGGACGGTGGTTCGAGCGACAATACGTGAGTGACCAATTCTTGTCACAATGCTTTCCTTTTCTTTTTGGTATTTCTCCGTTCATGCGCATTGCCGATGATGCGCCGTTTTTCCGACACTACTGACCTTTGGCGGTGCGGTCGTCGTACGACATGCGGATTGTTTTGTCGCGTTGCCCGCGGTGAGCGTCATGAAAATGCGGCCATGTTATTGTTTGTGTGGATATCCAAGGGAATGCTGTGGCGTCCGTGGACCTCGCACCTCCGCCGTGAGCGTCCACGTCCGACGATTTCCCGCGCCGAATGAGCGCCGTGGCACGCCCCCGCTCATCACGAGAGGGCGTGCCGCCAGGCGGCACGCCCTCGATGGTCCCGGGGTACGGGAAGGCCGGACACGCGGCCCGGGAGACGACACGCGAACGGGTGCCCGGACGCGGCGAACTCCCGGCGCGGGGCGCTAACGCGGGTGGCGGCGGCACCCGGCCCACGAGCGGTGGCGGCGATGCCCGCGCTCACGGTCCTTTGTCTTGATCGCGTTGCCGCTGTGCTGCCTGCTCTTGATGCCCTGGCCCCCCTTGTTCTTCCCGTTCTCCGCCCCCGCTGTCGTCGCCTGCGCCTGGGCCGGGCAGAGCCCGTTCCGGCCGACGACCAGGGGCTGCGATGGGGAGGCGCTGGGATCCAGGTCCGTGTTGCCGGGGAAGGCGGCCACGAGCAGGTGGGTTCCCGGTTCGATGCCGGTCACCGGCAGGAGGGCGCGGCCGTTCGTCCCGATCGGGGCCGTACCCAGGCTCACCCCGTCGGAGAAGAACTCGGCGGAGCCCGTGGGCGCCGTGGGCCCGAAGGGTATGACGTTCGCGGTGAGGACGAGCCGGCCCGCCGCCCTCTGTGAGCACGCCGTGGCCAGCGTGGTGGCGGTCTCCCTCGGCGGTGAGACCGCGCAGTGGGCCGCCGTGACGATGCCGGTGTCCAGGATGACGGCGCCTTCGCGGGAGAGGAGACGGCCGGCGACGTTCGCGCCGGTGGCCACGGTGATCGAGGTCAGCGCGAGGACGTTTCCGGCGAAGCCGGAGCCGGGGCCGAGCGTGACCGAACCGCCGACCTGCCAGAAGACGTTGCACGCCCGGGCGCCGTTGACGAGGTTCACCGTGCTGGCGGAGGTGGTGACGAGGTCGGAGGTCGTCCTGAGGATGAAGACGGCGTTCGGGTCGTTCTGTCCGTCGAGGGTGAACTCCCCGGTGATCGCGAAGGCGCCCGTGGCGGAGTCGTAGGTGCCGGGAGTCACGGTGGTCCCGCCGAGTTCAGTCGGGAGGGTGGCGTCGACGGGCTGTCCCGCCGCGTCGTCGTAGGCGGCGGTCAGGTCGAGTCGGGCCTGCGCGGCGGTGGCGTCGGCGGCGTGGACGGCGCCGACCACGACGCCGGGCGGAAAGCCGGTGACCACCGATCCCGGGCTCACCCCGAGGTCCCCGGTGACCACGGTGGGGCCGGTGCCGGTGGCCGCCGTCCCCGCCAGGACCGCGAAGTTCGCGGCGGTGCCGAGCGGCGGCGGCGTCGCCGCGTTCGCCGCGTGCGGGGTCGCGGCGACGCAGCCCAATGCGAACACGACGGTCAGGATCCCGGCCGGCCAGGAACGAGCGGTATTTCGCGAGGCGGTATACGAACGACCAATTCCTGTCACAATGCTTTCCTTTTCTTTTCGGTATTTCTCCGTCCAGGCGCATTGCCGATGATGCGCCATTTTCTCTGACCCTACTGATCGGCGGTGTCGTATCTGTCATACGACATGCGGGATGCTTTATTGCGTGGTTATCGGCTCATATCAGAGAGATGTGGCCGTGTTGTTTTCCGGGATATCTCGATCCGGGGCGGGACCGCCCTCCGGTGGGTGAAACGAACAGAGGGCGTGCCGCTCGGCGGCACGCCCTCGACGGTCCGACGAGATGACGCGTCAGGACCGGGTGCGGGATCGACGGTGCGAGGTCAGGTGCAGGTGATGCCGGACGCGCCGGGGGTGGAGGGCCCGTTGGCGGTGAATCCGACGACGACGGACTGGCCCGCCGCGAGGCTGGTCGCGTGGCTCGGGGCCTTCGCGGTGAAGGTGGTCCCGCTCTGCGTGACGGCGGCGTTCCAGCCGCTGCCGAGCGTCACCCCGGACGGCAGGGTCCAGCGCACCGACCAGTTGTTCCAGGCCGAGGTTCCGGTGTTCTTCACGGTCAGCGCGGCCTGGAAACCTCCCGACCAGGAGTTCGTGAGCGCGTAGGAGGTCTCGCAGGCCGCGGAACCCGGGGTGGGGGTCGGTGTCGGGGTGGGCGTACCGGTGCCGCCCCCGCCGACCGGTGCGATCAGGTACGGCTGGAGGATGTCCTGCTTGTCTTGGTTGATCGAGCTCCAGTCGTCCTTGGCGATACCACCGGTGTCACCCGAGTTGGGATTCCACGACCAGTAGGTGAACGACATCCCGTTCACCCCGGTGCCCAGATACTTCATCAACTCCTGGAGCCAGACCTTGTCCACGGGCGCCTGCATGGTGGTCCCGAACTCGCCGAGCATGATCGGGGCGATGTTCTGCTTGTAGAGGTAGCCCCAGTACCTGTCCCAGACCGCGGGCAGGTTCGCCGGATAGTTCGGCGCGTCGAACCACGCCTGGCGGTAGACCGAGGTGGCGTAGTCGTGCGGCGAGTAGACCAGCCGGTTCGCCACGTTCAGCCGCACCGGGAACTCCCCGGCCTTCGACAGGTTGCCGCCCCACCAGCCGCAGTCCTCGTCGTTGCTCGGGTCGTTGTCCCAGACGTTGGACAGGCCCCCGCTCGGGCAGCTCACGCCTTCGACGAAGATCAGCCAGTTGGGGTTGACCGAGAGCACCGCGTTGCCCGCCCGCTCGGCGGCGAGCCGCCAGTCGCGGGCGGTGTCCCCGCAGCCCCAGCACGCCCCGGTCGCGGCCGGGTTGGTGCCCTCGGCGTGCGGCTCGTTGTGCAGGTCGGCGCCGATGACGGTGGTGTTGCCCGCGTACCGCTGGGCGAGTGCCTTCCAGTCGTTGATCCAGGTGCTCTCCGGCGTCGCGGGCACGTACCACAGCGGCGACTGCCCGGCGGCGGTCGGCCGATGCCGGTCGAGGATGATCCGCATGCCCTTGCTTCCGGCGTACGCGATGACCTTGTCGAGGATCTGCAGCGGGCTGTTGCCGACCAGGTCGGGGTTGACGAAGTCGTTCACGCCGCTGGCGACCGCGCCGGGCTTGAGCGCGTCGTTGGAGAACGGTACGCGGAGGGTGTTGTAACCGAGCGAGGCCATCTTGTCGATCTGGCCTCTCCACGGGTTGTTCGACCACAACCCGTGGAAGGTCTTGTTGTCGGTCTCCATGCCGAACCAGTTGATACCGGTCAGCCGGACGGTCGCCCCCGTACTGTCGACGATCTTGTTGCCGGAGGTGCGCAGGTAACCGGTGCCGGTCCCGGCCGCGGCACCGGCCGGGGAGGAGCCGAGCGCGACCGCCAGCGCCGAGGTGACCGCGAGCGCCGCGAGCGCCGCAGGCCACCTGCGAACACGCAGGACTTTCATGGAAAGGGCCCTTCAAGGACGTGATCTGTTCGCGGGGTGAGAACCTCGCGATCGAAAGGTGCGGCCGGACGCGCTCGCCATGGTTCGGCGCCCGCCCCGCTCCCGTCAACCACCGTGGGAACCGGTTCGCCCCGATGCCGTGCCCGCACCCCGTCCCAACTCGCCCTGTGCGACCTCGGCTCGCCTGTCGTTCCGTGAAAGTTTCACCGGCCGGGCCGCGTCTCCCGCACCCGGCGTCCGGGCCGGCGGTCACCGTCGGTGAATCCCCTTCGGCGGGCGCGACCCGAACCCGCCGCCGAATGGCACGCGTTCTGACCGTCCGGTGAAAACCGCGGGAACAACTCGGCGCCGCCGATCCTGTCAAGGATAAAAGGTGACCGGGAATTCGCCTCGGCCGGGTGTCGGTGTTCATCCGAGGTTTCACCGACGATGTCGGAAACGGCGAATACGACAGACTCCCAAAGCCGGCGCCCGGGTCCTCTCGATTCAAGAAGCGAGAGGACCCGGGCGCGTTTTTCGACTTTCCGGCCTGTTGGTTTTCTAGCCTGTCAACGCGACCGTCACGAGCATCAACTGGGCCTCCAGGGCGTGGCGGAAGTCGTCGGGCAGCGAGCCCTCCCGGTTGCGCTCGGCGATCTTTCTTCGGATCGGGTCGAGGTCGCCGGAGCCCCAGACGCTGTTGGCCAGCACCTGCCGCAGGTCCAGGGCCACGTCCGGGCGGATCTTGCCCTCGTCCTCCCCCTTCGCGAGCACGTCGTTGAAATGCCGCACACTCTGGTTGAGGTTCGGTGCGTAGGAGTGGATCGCCTCCGACCCGGGCGCCGGTTCCGCCATCTGCCCACCCCACTTTCGGGTAGGAGAAGTAGGAGAAGGAAGCGGAGTCGTGCCCGGTTGCGGGTAGGCGGTGGTGGGGTCGAGGACCGTGGGCGGTGCCGTCCCGCGCCCCTGCGGACCGGCGACCTGCTCGTTGTGCGAGCCGGAGATCCGGCTCCACACCAGGAGTCCCGCGAGCAGAGCCGCCACCGTCGCGACCACCACCCAGCGCCCCAGCCCACCCCTGCCCGCCGAGTGCACCGGGGTCAGGGGTGTGGCCGGTGTCCTGAGGGCCGCGGTCAGACCGTCGGCCACCTCATGGGCCCTGGGTCTGGCCTCAGGCTGGTGCGACAGACAGACCTGGCAGAGCGCGCTGATCCGCGCGGGCATGCCCGGCACCTCCGCCACCGGCGGAGGTCCCTCCCTGCGGACGTTCTCGATCTCCTCCCAGGTCCGTTCCGGGTACGGGGGGGCGCCGGTGAGCATCTCGAACAGCAGGACGCCCAGCGCGTAGATATCGCTCGCCGGATCCGCGACCGTGCCGGTGAGCCGCTCCGGAGCCACGTAGGGAGGCGTCCCGTACTCGGAGGTCCAGTCGTCGCCGTCCTCCCCGATGAGGGCGGCGATGCCGAAATCGAGCAGCTTGGCGCCGGTCGAGGTCAGCAGCACGTTCTCGGCGGTGACGTCCCGGTGCACGATGCCCCGCTCGTGGGCGGCGGCCAGCACGGTGGCCAGCCTGGCGGCGATCATCGCCGCCTCCGCCCACGGCAGCGGGCCCTCGGCGATCCGGTCCGCCAGCGGGCGTCCGTCCAGCAGGCGCATCACCACGTACGCGGCGAGGCGCCCCTGCGAGGTCACGGTCTCCCCGTAGTCGTAGACCTCGATCGCGTCGGGGTGAATGAGGCGCGCGGTGGCACGCGCCTCCCTGCGGATCAGCTCGCGCTCCCCTCGATCGAGACCCAGTTCGCCGTCCAGTAGCTTGACGGCGACCATCCGCTGGAGCGACTGGTCGAAGGCACGCCAGATGACGCTCATGCCCCCCCACGCGATGCGCTCCAGCAACAGATACCTGCGGGTGAGCACATCTCCCGCGCGAAGCCCGACGTGCTGGTCAGGCGGACTCACGGACCACCAGCTCAGTGGGGAGTACGGGATTGTCGCGGGGAGAGCCGGCCGAGCCCATGGAGAGCAGCAGCAGCCGGGCGGCGAGTGCGGAGAACTCCTCCACCGGCTGGCGGACGGTGGTGAGCGTGGGTGAGGTCCGCCGGGCGGTGGGGGCGTCGTCGAACCCGATGACGGCCACATCCTCCGGCACCCGGCGGCCGGCACGACGCAGGGTCTGCAGCGCCGCGGCTGCCATCACGTCGGAGGCGGCGAAGACCGCGTCGACGTGCGGCATCCTGCGCAACAGCCACTGCATGCCGTGCACGCCCGACGCGTGGCTGAAGTCGCCGTACGCGACCGGCACGTTGGTCATCCCGGCCAGCGCGAGGGTCTGCAGGAACCCGTCGAGCCGGTCGCGAGCGGCCGGAAGGGCGGGTGGGCCCGCGATCACGCCGATGGACTTCCGGCCGCCGAGCAGCAGGTGTTCCGCCGCCTGCCGACCGCCGTCGCGGTTGTCCATGTCGACGTGGGGGAGGTCGATGCCGTCTGGGGGACGGCCCGCACTCCGTACGGGTATGCCCGAGGCGGCGAGGGTCACCACGAGCGGATGTCTGTCGCGGGCCGCGATCAACAGGACGCCGTCGATGCCTCCTGCGACGAGCGGTGGCGTGGCGATGGTGGAGGTGGCCGCCGTGGCGGTCATCACGGCGAGGGGGACGCCGTGTCCGGTGAGGACCTCCTCTGCAGCCGTGATCATCCGCGCGTAGAACGGCTCGGTGAACAGCCGGTGCGCGGGTTCGCAGACCACGATGGCCACGACCTGGTCGGATCGGCGGCCGGAGCCGCCACGGGGAGCGCGATGCCTTACATAACCAAGACGCGATATTGCGTCATGCACCTGCCTACGAGCCGACGTGCTGACTCTGACTGAACCGGTGAGTACCCGGGACGCCGTGGCCGGGGAAACCCCTGCCTCTGCCGCGACCTGGGCAAGTGTGGGTAGATCGGTCATAACTTCCTCCACACCAAGATTCCGCACAGGTGGGAGCGCTCCCATTGAACCTAGCATTGTTTCGGAAGTGTCAAAAGATGTTTCCGAAAAATCACCTTGTGTATGTCAAATTTCCCTGACAACCCAGTCAGGGGCAAGTATCGACATGATTACGGAGTCATACCATTCCCCGTTTAGGTGCAGGGCGTCACGACAGACACCCTCCTGGACGAACCCGAGCTTGCGGTAGACGTGCGCGGCCCGTTCGTTGAAGGCGTAAACCTCCAGGCCCACCCGGTGCAGCGGCGTGGTGCGGAAGACGTGGTCGAGGGTGAGCCGGATCGCCTCGCTGCCGTAGCCCTTCCCGTACGCCCGGGGGCCGATCAGCGCGATGCGCAGGTTGCAGGAGAGATTGTCGGCGTCGAGCTGGTTGAGCACGATCTCGCCCACGTAGGCGTCGTCACCGGAGGTGCAGATCGCCAGGTCCAGCCGGTCGTCGAGGTCGCCCCGCGAGCCGTACCAGGCCTTCAGCCCCTCGTAGTCGGGCTTGCCGTGCGAGCCGGTCAGCCGGACGGTCTCGGGGTCGTTGACCAGCTCCCAGAGGCCGTCCACGTGCTCGGGACCGACCGGCCGGAGCGTCACGTGCTCTCCGGGGAGTGTGGGTTTGCGCGCGAACATCATTCGGTGTGTCTACCGGCAGGAATCCCGCTGGGCAAGCAGATTCCCCCCGCGAGGGCACGACGGGCCCCGGCTCGGGGTGGGTCACCGGGGTGCGTACCGTCCCCGATCGCACGACGCGGTCCGGTCGCCGGAGTCGCCGGAGTCGCCGGAGTCGTCGGGGCCGTCGGGGTCGCCGGGGCCGTCGGGGTCGCCGGAGTCACTGCGGACTCCGGTCACCCTGACCCCGCGCGAGCCGCACCGTGGCGCGTCCCCGCGTCACCAGGGTCCGTACGGTCCCTGGTTGCCGCCGCCTCTGCCGATCTCCCCCACGGCGGGACGCACGTCGGCGAGGTAGATGCCCGAGGCGATGACGGACGCGATCGTGAAGATGCTCAGGACGCTGAGATACTGCACCGCGGCGGCGAAGCCGAACAGCGCCGCCAGCCCGAGGATGACCAGCCACAGCTTCTTGGTCTGCTTGCCGGTGGCCGCGAACGCCCGCGCCGGGGTCTTCACCGCGTGGATGAGCGCCCAGCCCGACAGTGCGAACACTCCGACGGCCAGGATCCAGAAGACCAGGTCCAGAGCACCGTGGATTTCGATCATCGTCTCTCCAGAACGTTCGCCTCGCCGGTCTCCCTCAGCCTAATGCCGAAAGTCCCGTTCGCGCCGCCCTCGGTTCTTACCGGCCGGGGCCGGCGGCTCGCTTCCGGCCCGCGCCGGACTCGTCCGTCCGTACCGGACCGCGCCGGTGGCTCGTTCTCGCGCCCGTCACGTCGGTCCGGCTCGTTCCCGGCGCCGGGTACGGCCCTCGGGCGGCGAAGGACCCGTCCCGGCCGCGCCGGAGCGGGTCCTGGAGCCGGAGCGTCGTCCGGTCGCGGCCTCACGGGGTTCATGGAGGTGGCCGTGAGCTCGTGCACGGCCCCGCCGCGTGAAGCGGTGGCGAGTCCGCGGGGGCCGGGCGGGTCCGGGGGTTTCGTGAGGTCCGCCGGACCGGCCGGCAGGTTTCGCGAAGGGCTCGCTCAGCTCTTGGTCGTGCCGGACGTCCTGGAGGTCCTGGAGGAGGTCCTCGTCGTGCCCGACGTGCTGGACTTCGTGGCGCGGGTGCCCTTCTTGGACGTCCGGGCGGCGGCGATCGCGGGCTCGGCGGCCTCGGAGACCTCCTCCAGCTCCAGGGCGATCTCGCCGCTGGTCTTGGAGACGACCTTGCGGCCGCGGCTGGCGAACTCCTCGTACAGCTCGTTGGCCCTGCCCGCGATGTGGTCGGCGTAGTCGCGCGCCTTCACCGGGAAGTCCTTGGCGTAGACCTCGGCCTTTCCGGCGAGCTGCCTGGCCCTCCCCGGGAGGTCCTTCGCGGCCTCGCGGATCTCCTCGCGGCGGCCCTGCAGCTTGTGGATCTGCTCGGGAAGCTCAAGGAGCTTCTCGACGGCGAAGTCGCCGGCCCCGGCGACGGCGTAGAACGGCTTGGACTCGGCCAGCTTCTTGACTTCGGTGGTGATGGGCATGGGTTAACCTTCCTTGGTTTCCTTGGTGATGTGGCCGTTGCTCGGAGGGGCCGCGTAGGGCTTCAACGCGGTGAGGTATTCCTTCGGGAGCGGCACCTCGTCGTCAGACGAGGAGTCCGCGTCACCTCGCCGGGGCTCCGGTGCGAGAGGCGCTTTCTGGGAGGTCTGCGCGTCGTCGTCCGGGGCCTCGGCCTGTTGGTTCTCCTTGCGGAACGACTCGTAGATGTCGATCAGCACCTGGCGCTGGCGCTCGGTGATGAGATGGTCGGCCCTGATCGCGGTCAGCACGTCGCTGTCCGGCTCGCGCTCCTCGATGAGGCCGGCCTGGACGTAGAGCGCCTGCGACGAGATGTGCAGGCCTTTCGCGATCTGGTTCAGGATCTCGGCGCTGGGCTTGCGCAGCCCGCGCTCGATCTGGCTCAGGTAGGGGTTGGAGACCCCAGCCGCCGCGGCGAGCTGCCGAAGGGAGATCTTCGCGTGCGTGCGTTGCTCGCGGATGTACTCACCGATCGAACCGACCTTGGGTAGTGCCATGGTTCGAGTCTGCCGCACGGTGCTTGCAATTGCAAACGGGATGGCTAACACTTGCAAGCACTTTGGGGTGAGCTTGGTTAAACCTGGAGGAAACCAACCACATCGCCAGGAGGGCCCCCGATTTCGGCATACGGATCCGCCGCACCTTCACGGAGACCCAACACGGGACTGCACTCGGTGAGGGGGGCTCGGTGCCGCGCGTGCGACGGTCGCCGCGCCCGCCAGGGGGCCCGGTGCAGGGTCTTCGGTGCGGAACCGGCACAAAGGCGGCGCCGACTTCGGTGCGTGGCCGGCCGCAAGAGCGGTGCGGTCAGTACGGGACCAGCCACAGGAGCGGTGCCGAGGACGTCAGGGCGACGGAGAAGGCGACGATGGCGTAGCGCACCCCGCGCGGCAGGACCGGGACCGGGTTCACCAGACGCTCGACCCTGGCCATCACGGCGGCGGCGGAGTTCGCGGCGCCCAGCGCGCCGTGCGGGGCCGGGACGGCGCCCGCCGTGCCGAAGCGCAGCAGGGCGGTCGCGAGGCGGCGTGCGGAGCAGCCGCGGCGGGCGACGTCGTCGGCGGCCATCTCCACGAGCAACCCGACCTCGCCCTGCGCGTCCCTGACCACGCGCGACCAGGGCAGCGCCCTGCGCAGCGCGGCGAACGGCAGCAGCACCAGGTCGTGCCGCTCACGCACGTGCGCGGCCTCGTGGGCGAGCACCGCGCTCAGCTCGTCGGCGGAGAGCAGCTTCAGCGCCCCCTCGCTCACCACCACCTGGGAGCGCAGGCCGGGCACGCAGTAGGCGGTGGCGCCCGGGTGGTCGAGCACCCGCACGCCGGGGACCACCGGATCCTCCCTCGCGATCAGGGCGAGCAGGGTGCGATGGCGCCTGCGGGCGCGGAGCGTCTGCGTGCCCGCGGCGAGGAGGACCAGGATCAGCACGGCGAGCGCGGTCAGCCCCGCGACGAGCGCGAGGATCCTCGGCATGTCGTACGGCCTGGGAAGGCCCTGCCCGGCGCCGAACGCGGAGATCGCGAACTCGTGCAGGCCGTGCAGCACGCCCTCGCCGTAGGGTTCGAGCGCGTAACCGAGCAGGGCGCCCGTCCCGGCGAGCCCCCAGGTGACCCCGAGTGCCTGCCACAGGACGATGGCCACGTGCGGGGCACGATAGGTCCATCGAGCCCGGGTGAACCGCCAGGCGCCGACCGCGCAGACCAGGGCGAGCGTCGCCAGCGCTGCCGCGGTCATCTACTCGTCCTCCAGGTCCTCCAGGTCCGTCAGGGCCCTGCGCAGGATGTCGGCTTCGGTGCCGGTGACGGCCTGGGCGAACCGGGTGAGGGCCGCCGACCGGTCACCGGTCAGATCCAGCGCTTCCAGCATAAGCTCCGCGACGTAGGCGTCGCGGCTCTCCGCCGGTGCGTACCGCCACGCGCGCCCGTCGCGGGTGCGGAGCAGGAAGCCCTTACGGGTGAGCCGGTCGAGCACGGTCATCACAGTGGTGGGCGCCAGGTCGCGGTCGGCGATGAGACGTCCGACCTCCCGCGCCGTCACAGAGGATGGCTGTGCCCAGATGATGTCCATGATGCTGCGTTCAAGCTCGCCGAGACCCTTCACGCATCCAAGCCTAACTCCCGCACCACGAGGGGTAGTACTACGGGTTGTCGAGTGATGTGCGTCACATGCTTCTCACCGTGTGTCATCCCGTCCAGGTCGTCGCCCGGGGCGCACCTCGCGATCATCGCGGGGCGACCGCGGACCAGGGCAGGGTGATCTCGCCGAGCCGCCAGCGCGACCGGCCGCCCAGCGGGGGGTGCTCGGCGAGCGGCCAGGTCCCGGCGAGCGTTCCCGCGGCGGCGATCCAGCGCTGCCGGGAGCCGTACGAGCTCAGGGGGGCGTTGACCGCCCAGGCGCGGTCGAAGTCGCGCAGGAAGGCGTGGACGGGCTCGCCGGGGACGTTGCGGTGAATGAGCGTCTTGGGCAGCCGGTCGGCCAGGTCGGAGGGGCGTTCGAAGGAGTCGAAACGGGCCGAGACGGTGAGCGTCCGCGGCCCCGAGCGGTCGAGCCCCACCCAGACCGCGCGGTGGCCCACCTCCGAGCAGGTGCCCTCGACGATCATCCCGCCCGGCGCGAGCCGTTCGGACAGCATCGCCCAGTATCCCCACGCCTGCGCCTCCCCGTACTGTCGCAGCACGTTGAACGCCCTGACCAACAGGGGTGGCCTCGCCACCGGCAGCTCGAAGCCGCCCAGCGCGAAGGACAGCCCCGGCCGCTCGTACGGTTTGGCCGCCGCCACCCGGGCCGGGTCGATCTCGACGCCGACGACCTCGACCGAGGGGCAGACCGCGCGCAGCCGCAGGAACATCTCCAGGGTCGTGGTGTGCGAGGCCCCGTACCCGAGGTCGACCACGAGAGGGCGGACGGCGGAGCGCAGCGCGCGGCCGTGCGCGGCGACGATCCAACGGTCGGCCCGGCGCAGGCGGTTGTGCCCCGTGGTGCCCCTGGTGATCTCTCCTATCGGCTTCGGCACGGTCAGACGCGGTGGACCTTGTGCTGGGCGGCCTGGGCCCGGGGGCGGATGACGAGGCGGTCGACGTTCACGTGGGCCGGGCGGGTCACGCACCAGGCGATGGCGTCGGCCACGTCGTCGGCGGAGAGCGGGCCGGGCACGCCCTCGTAGACCTGATCGGCGGCTGCGGAGTCGCCGCGGAAGCGGTTCAGCGAGAACTCCTCGGTGTGGACCATCCCGGGGGCGACCTCGACGATCCTGAGCGGCTGTCCGACCAGCTCCAGCCTCAGCACCTCGGTCATCGAGGTCTGCGCGTGCTTGGCCGCGTTGTATCCGCCGCCGCCCTCGTAGGAGACGAACCCGGCCACCGAGGTCAGCATCAGCAGCACGCCGTCACCCGACGCGACCAGCTTGGGCAGCAGGGCCTGGGTGACGCGGAGCGTGCCGAGCACGTTGACGTCGTACATCCGCTGCCAGTCGGCCACCTTCCCGCTCGCCACGGGTTCCAGGCCGATCGCACCACCGGCGTTGTTGACCAGCACGTCGCAGCGGTCGAGCGAGGCGGCGAGCTCGTCCACCGACTCCTGCGACGTCACGTCCAGGGTGACCGGGCGGACGCCTGGCACCTCGGCGGCCAGCTCGTCGAGCCGCTCCCTGCGCCGCGCCGCGGCCACCACGTCGAAGCCCTCTGCGGCGAGCCTGCGGGCCGTCGCCTCGCCGATTCCGCTACTGGCCCCTGTCACCACAGCCGTCCTCTTCATGACCCCTCATCCTGCCAGGAGCCCTCGGGACCCATCCGCCCGGACTCGAAGAGGCTATGTGTCGGGAATGTTGCGGATTATCCGGTGGTTGAGCCCTCTCGGAGGTGGTGTCGGTGAGGCGACGGCGGGTCAACCGGGTCGCGACGATCAGCATGCACACGTCTCCCCTGGATCAACCGGGGACCGGGGACGCGGGCGGGATGAACGTCTACATCGTCGAGGTGGCGAAACGCCTGGCCGAACTCGGGGTGGAGGTGGAGATCTTCACCCGGCAGACATCCCGGGATCTGCCACCGGTCGCGGAGATCGTTCCGGGCGTCTCCGTCCGCCACGTCACCGCGGGACCGTACGAGGAGCTGGACAAGGGAGACCTGCCCGGCCAGCTCTGCGCCTTCCTGTCGGGCGTGCTGCGCACCGAGGCCATGTACGAGCCGGGCCGCTACGACGTCATCCACTCCCACTACTGGCTCTCCGGTCAGGTGGGCTGGCTGGCCAAGGAACGCTGGGGCCTGCCGCTGGTGCACACCATGCACACCATGGCAAAGGTGAAGAACCTCCTGCTCGCCGCCGACGACAGGCCGGAGCCCGCCGCCCGCGTACTGGGCGAGCAGCAGGTCGTGGACATCGCCGACCGCCTGGTGGCCAACACCCCGACCGAGGCCGAGGAACTCGTCCAGCTCTACGGCGCCGCCCCCGCCCGGGTGGAGGTCGTCAACCCCGGTGTGAGCCTCAGAGTCTTCCAGCCCGCCTCCCAGGGGGCGGCCCGCCACCGGCTCGGGCTGCCGCAGGACGCGCACGTGCTGCTGTTCGTGGGCAGGGTGCAACCGCTCAAGGCCCCGGACGTGCTGCTGCGCGCCGCGGCCAGGATGCTCATCGACGACCCCTCGCTCAGGTCCAGGCTGGTCGTCGCCTGTGTCGGCGGCCCCAGTGGCAACGGCCTGGCCAGGCCCTCCTACCTCAACGACGTGGCCGCCTCGCTGGGGATCTCCGACGTGGTGAGGATCGTTCCCCCCGCGCCCCAGCACGAGCTGGTCGACTGGTACCGCGCGTCCGACGTGACCGTCGTCCCCTCCCACAACGAGTCGTTCGGCCTGGTCGCCCTGGAGTCCCAGGCCTGTGGCACCCCGGTCGCCGCCGCGTCCGTGGGCGGGCTGCGCACCGCCGTACGCGACGGCGTGTCCGGGGTGCTCGTCGAGGGGCACGACCCCCACGACTGGGCGCGGGTGCTCGCCAGGTTCGTCTACGAGCCCGCCTGGCGGGAGACGCTGTCGGCGGGCTCGGTGGCCCACGCGGCGGCCTTCGGCTGGTCGGCCACCGCGGCCCGGCTGGCGGACGTCTACGCCGGGGCGATGGCGAACCTGCACCGGCTCCCGGTCGCGGTCAACTCGTGAGGACCGCTCGCGAGTCCGGTGACGCGGCCTCCGGGGCCTGCTGCTCGGCCCGAACCCCGGCACCTCGTCCGGGGGGCTCGTGAGGCGGGGACGGCCCGCGCGTGAGGGCCGCTCGTAAGCTGGGCCCATGCGCGAAGTGATCGAGGCGGCGCTGAAGAGCGCGGACGCCTCCTACGAGCAGCCCAGGCCGGGGGCCTTCCTGGTGAGGCTCCCCGGCCAGCACAAGCTCGCCACCATGACCTGGTTGATCGTCGGTGACCAGGCCCTGCATGTGGAGGCGTTCTTCTGCCGTCAACCCGACGAGAACCACGCCGAGTTCTACCGCTGGCTCCTCACCAAGAACGGTTCCATGTACGGGGTGCACTTCGCCCTCGACCCGATCGGCGACGTCTACCTCGTGGGCCGTGTCCCGCTGGCCGCGGTCACCGACGAGGAGGTCGACCGCCTCCTCGGGTGCGTGCTCACCTACTCGGACGAGGGTTTCGACCGCGCGCTCGAACTGGGCTTCGCCTCCTCGATCCGGCGCGAGTGGGAGTGGCGCGCCAAGCGCGGCGAGTCGCTCGCCAACCTCCAGGCCTTCGCCCGCTTCGCCGACCCCGAACGCTGAGGGCACCGTCCCGAGAACGGGTCGCCCGGTACGTCGGGCGGTCCCGGGGCGGGCGGAGTACCCGGAAACGTCCAGCAGGCGCCCACTAAGCTTGTCGGCATGTCGACTTTGGTGCTGCTTCGGCACGGTGAGAGTGAGTGGAACGCGAAGGGTCTGTTCACCGGATGGGTGGACGCGGGGCTCTCGGCCAAGGGCGAGGAGGAGGCGCGGCGCGGCGGGCAGCTGCTGCTCGACGCGGGGGTGCGACCCGACGTGGTGCACACCTCCCTGATGAGCAGGGCGATCCAGACGGCGAACCTCGCGCTGGGCGCCGCGGACCTGCTCTGGCTGCCGGTCTCCCGGTCCTGGCGGCTCAACGAGCGCCACTACGGCGCCCTGCAGGGCAAGGACAAGGCGCAGACGCGGGCCGAGTTCGGTGACGAGCAGTTCATGCTCTGGCGCCGCTCCTACGACGTCCCGCCGCCCCCGATCGCCGACGACGACGAGTTCTCCCAGGTCGGTGACGCCCGCTACGCGCTCCTGCCGAGCGAGCTGATGCCGAGGACCGAGTGCCTCAAGGACGTCGTCGAGCGCATGCTGCCGTACTGGTACGACCAGATCGTGCCCGACCTCGCACAGGGGAGGAGCGTGCTGGTCGTCGCGCACGGCAACTCGCTCCGCGCGCTGGTCAAGCACCTGGACGGGATAGGCGACGACGAGATCGCCGGGCTCAACATCCCCACCGGCATCCCGCTCAGGTACGAGCTGGACGCCGACTTCCACCCGGTCACCAAGGGCGGACAGTATCTCGACCCCGCCGCGGCCGAGGCCGCCATCGAGGCCGTGGCCAACCAGGGCAAATAGCCCTGACGTTCCGAAAAGTAGATAAAAGACCAAAAAAAGAGCAAAAAGAGGGAGGGCCCGCCGGATCCGGCGGGCCCTCCCTCTCTTCCTTTTCCGTGAAGACGCTCGTGAAGGCCGGCGGGGATCGGCCGGCGGGGGACTCAGAGCACGGAGGTGTCCTGGGGACGGGAGCCCGTCACCAGATAGACCACGTCGTGCGCGACACGGACCGCGTGGTCGGCGTAGCGTTCGTAGTAGCGGCCGATCAGTGTCACGTCGATGGCCGGCTCGACGCCGTACTTCCAGTCGGGGGCCATCAGGATCTTGAACAGTCTCCGGTGCAGTTTGTCCATGGCGTCGTCGTCGGACTCCAGTTCCAGGGCCGACTCCACGTCGCGCGAGGCGATGCAGCTGCCGGTCTTGGTGACGAGGCGCTCGGCGATCTGGCCCATCTCCAGAATGGTGGAGCGGATCTCGGGCGGGATCGCGGAGTCGGGGTAGCGCAGCCTGGCGATCTTGGCCACATGCTCGGCGAGGTCGCCCATCCGCTCCAGGTCGGTGCCCATCCGCAGCGCCGCGATGATCATTCTGAGGTCCACGGCCACGGGCTGCTGCCGCGCCATCAGGTCGAAGATCGTGGTCTCGACCTCCGCGAAGACCCGGTTGACCTCCTCGTCCTGGGAGATGACGCTCTCGGCGAGCTGGAGGTCGGCGTCCAGGAGGGCGGTGGTGGCCCGCGATATCGCCGACCTGACGAGGCGGGTCATCTCGACCAGCCGTCCGGTGAGGGCGTCGAGGTCTTCGTGGTAGGCGTCGCGCATGCCACTCACGGTAGGGCGATAACGGTGAACGAACCTCGACCGTAAAGTGAACTTTATGGGAAAGCCCGTGGTCATGCCCCTTTAGCCGTCCCCAACGGGAAAACCCCGACCTACCATCGAGGACGTGAAGCCTACGGGAGGACCACGTGAGTGAGCTGATGGCGAGCCTGGCCGCACTGGCCGGTTTCGTCGTGGGAGCGCTGGCCGTGATGGTCGTCCGCCAGAACCACGGACAGCGGAGAGCGATGACACCGGTTTACGGCGTCGAGCCCGGCGCGTTGCCCCAGGGGGTCGCCTCGGTGCTGGCCGTGCTGCCGTCCTCGGCGGTCGTGCTCGACAAGGAGGACCGCGTGCTGCGCGCCAGCTCGGCGGCCCGCGCGTTCGGCCTGGTCAAAGGAGATCACCTCATGGCGGCCGAGTTGCTCGCGCTCGCCAGGAAGGTGCGCAGGGACGGCGAGATCCGCGAGAGCGAGATCGAGGTGGCCGGCCACAAGTTCGGCCAGGAGTCGACCAGCTTCGCGGTGCGGGTCGCCCCGCTCGGCTCTCACGGCCAGGTGCTCGTCCTCGCCGAGGACCAGACCGAGCACCGCCGCGTCGAGGCGGTACGCCGCGACTTCGTGGCCAACGTGAGCCACGAGCTCAAGACGCCGGTGGGTGCGCTCTCGCTGCTGGCCGAGACCATCCAGGACGCCGCCGACGACCCCGAGGCCGTCACCCGCTTCGCGGGGCGCATGCAACACGAGGCGGCCCGGCTCACCTACCTGGTCCAGGACCTCATCACCCTCTCCCGCATCCAGGGCGCCGAGCCCATCCCCACCCCCGGCCCGGTCCTGATCGACGAGGCGGTCCACGAGGCCATCGACCGCTGCAACACCACCGCGGCCGCCAAGGACATCACCCTCGTCGCCGGCGGGGTCGAGGGCCTGCGGATATGGGGTGACGACGAGCTTCTCGTCACCGCCCTGCGCAACCTCATCGACAACGCGGTCGCCTACAGCCCCGAGCACACCCGGGTCGTGGTCAGCGCCCGCGCGGCGGGCCCCAACACCGAATCCGTCGAGATCAGCGTGAGCGACCAGGGGATCGGCATCCCCGAGAGCGCCCAGGAGCGGATCTTCGAACGGTTCTTCCGCGTCGACGCGGCACGCTCGCGGGCGACCGGTGGCACGGGCCTGGGCCTGGCCATCGTCAAGCACGTGGCCGCCTCCCACAACGGGGCGGTCACGGTGTGGAGCAAGGAAGGTTCCGGTTCCACATTCACCCTCCGCCTGCCCGCCTTCGGCGGCATGGCGGTTACGGAACCAGCTACGACCACGATCCCCCTGGAGGCCGCGCAGTGACCCGCGTGCTCGTTGTCGAGGACGAGGAATCGTTCTCCGACGCCCTGTCATACATGCTGCGCAAGGAAGGCTTCGAGGTGGCCGTGGCCGCCACCGGGCCGGAAGCGCTGGAGACCTTCGACCGCAACGGCGCCGACCTGGTGCTGCTCGACCTGATGCTTCCCGGCCTGCCCGGCACCGAGGTCTGCCGCTCGCTCCGCCAGCGCTCCAACGTGCCCGTCATCATGCTCACCGCGAAGGACAGCGAGATCGACAAGGTCGTCGGGCTGGAGCTCGGAGCCGACGACTACGTCACCAAGCCCTTCTCCTCCAGAGAACTGGTGGCCCGTATCCGCGCGGTGCTGCGCCGCCAGGGCGACGTGGAGGAGCTGGAGTCGGCGGTGCTGGCCGCCGGTCCGGTCAGGATGGACGTCGATCGCCACATCGTCGCCGTACGCGGTGAGGCGGTGCAGCTGCCGCTGAAGGAGTTCGAGCTGCTGGAGGTGCTGCTGCGCAACGCCGGGCGGGTGCTCACCCGGGGCCAGCTCATCGACCGGGTCTGGGGCGCCGACTACGTGGGCGACACCAAGACCCTGGACGTGCACGTCAAGCGGCTGCGGGCCAAGGTCGAGTCCGATCCGTCCAACCCGCGCTGCATTCTCACCGTCCGGGGTCTGGGGTACAAGTTCGACCCCGCCGAGATCTGAGCCTCCCCACGGCCTCGGGGGCGCCGTTCGCCTCCGCGAAGGCGACGACCTCCGTGACGCCCGCCTCGGGATGATCGCTCGCCTCCGGACGATCCGAGGGGCCGTACGGCGTGCCCGCGCCGTACGGCCCCTCGGCGTGTCCGGAGGCCCTCACCGGGACGGCGATCAGTGGCCGGAGGAGTGCTCCTCGCCGGTGGCGGTGGCCGAGGGGGTGGCCGACGGCGTGGGCGCCGCGGAGGCGCCGGGAGCCTGCGGGTAGGCGGTGAACTCGCGGCTGCGAGTGATCACCGGGATCGTGAGCTGCACGATCCCGGCGTTGGCGAACTGCAGCTGCACCTTGACGCCCTCGCCGCCCCTGAGCGGCTTCTTCAGCCCCTCGATCAGGATGGTGGGGGTCGGCTTGCCGACGCTCACCCGCTGGTTGTGAGGGAGCGGCACGGGCGCGCTCACCTTCGCCGTACCGAGGGCGGGGTCGACGCCGAGACCGACGAGCTGGTCGGAGCCCGCGTTGGTGTTGATCAACGACAGGTAGAGCGGGGTGGCCGCACCCTCCGGCAGCGTCGCGCCCGAGTCGGGCCCCAGGAAGAAGGCCTGGGAGATGTCGATGCCGTTCGCCTTGACCGTGAGGGCCTCGGTCGGCGAGTAGGGCTTGTTGGTGATCGCGTCGGATCCGGCACCGCAGCCGGCCAGTGCCGAAGCGGCTGCGAGGAACGCCGCGGCGACGATCGCCCGGTGGCGGATGTTGCGGGTCACGGTGCGAGTTCTCCTTGTCACGCGTGAGATAGGGCAAGGGCAACCCTATCGGCGGCGTTTACCGGGTTTCCCGCCGACCCGCCTCATCATCCGAAGACGGGGAACGCAGGTCATAAGCGCTTTTTGCCCCTCTGATTCATACACTTGGCCACTTGTCAAGTCATAAGATGCGGCTTTGACCTGCAGTTATGGTGATTTCACTGTTCCGGGAGGCTGTGGATACGTGGTACTCTTGAGTACAGCGGAAGGGGTACTTGTCACATGACTTTCCAGGTCGGCGACACTGTCGTCTACCCCCACCACGGGGCTGCTCGGATCGAGGCGATCACGACCCGAACCATCAAGGGTGAGGAAAGGACCTACCTGGTTCTTAAGGTCGACAAGGGCGACCTTACCGTCCAGGTGCCGGCAGACAACGCAGAGCTCGTGGGTGTTCGCGATGTCGTCGGACAAGAGGGCCTTGAGCGCGTTTTCGACGTGCTTCGAATGCCTCACACCGAAGAGCCCACCAACTGGTCCCGACGCTACAAGGCGAACCTTGAGAAGCTGGCGTCCGGTGACGTCAACAAGGTTGCCGAGGTCGTTCGCGACCTGTGGCGGCGAGACAGGGAGCGCGGACTCTCCGCGGGAGAGAAGAGAATGCTGGCGAAGGCCAGGCAGATCCTCGTCAGCGAGCTCGCGCTCGCGGAGAAGACCAACGAGGACAAGGCCGAGGCCCTGCTGGACGAGGTTCTCAACTCCTGAACAAGACATTTCCACGGGTGGGCGTCGGGGTCGACGTCCACCCGTTCGCTTCCGGTCGCGAGCTTCACCTCGCGGGCCTGCACTGGCCGGGTGAGACCGGCCTGGCAGGCCACTCCGACGGTGACGCCGCGGCCCACGCCGCCTGTGACGCGCTGCTCTCCGCGGCGGGTCTCGGTGACCTCGGCGGTCTGTTCGGCACGTCCGACCCCCGGTGGTCCGGTGCCTCGGGCGCGGCCCTGCTGGAGGAGACCGCCCGCAAGGTGCGCGCCGCGGGCTTCGAGATCGGCAACGTGGCCGTCCAGGTGATCGGTAACCGTCCCAAGCTCGCTCCCCGGCGTGTCGAGGCCGAGAAGGCCCTCAGCGCCGCCGTGGGGGCTCCCGTGAGTGTCAGCGCCACCACGACCGACGGGCTGGGCCTCACCGGGCGGGGCGAAGGGGTGGCCGCCGTCGCGACCGCGATCGTGGTGAACCTGTAGCGGGTGCCGGACGTCTCCTATACGGAACGCGGAAAACGTTCCGGCGAGCGGCGCGGAATGCTCGTCGATCCATATCGAGGCGGTGGCCCGTTTCTTGGCGCGGTACGGGCCACCCCTTTTCTCAGCGTGATCGCTTCTTTAGCGTGATCAGTGAATGCTCTGGGTAACCCCTTGGTGACCGTGTCTCGTAACAGGGGGAGCCAGACATGATCGTCTCGATTGTCTCCGCAATCATCATCGGCGCCATCATCGGCGCCCTGGCGCGACTCATTCTTCCCGGACGCCAGAACATCAGCATCGGCCTGACGCTCATCGTCGGCATCGTGGCCGCGCTCATCGGCACCGCCATCGCCGGGGCGCTCGGTCTGATCCACACGCGCGGGATCAACTGGTGGGAGCACATCATCCAGCTGGCGCTCGCGGTGCTGGGGGTGCTCCTCGTCGTCCAGATGCAGGCGAGAAAGACGCACTGACGGATTTTTTGCCGCCGACAGGCATATCCGTGACCCAGGGGGTAGCCACCTCCCCATGAGAGTGAAGGTCTCACCCTCACTGGGAGGTTGAAATGACTATCGCATCCATTCTCGGGGCAATCGTTATCGGCGCGATCATCGGAGCCCTCGGCCGCCTCCTGCTTCCCGGTAGGCAGGCGATCGGAGTGGTCCTGACCGTTGTCGTCGGCATCATCGCCGCGCTCATCGGCACCGCCATCGCCCAGGGTCTCGGCGTCGCCACCACGAGCGGTATCGACTGGATCGAGCTCGTCATGCAGGTGGGTCTGGCTGTCGTCGGTGTCGGTCTGGTCGCCGGTCTCAAGCGTTCCAGGGTTTAGGCGAACACCCGGGTGAAGATCCCGGTGACCTCGCCGAGGCTCGACTGGACCCCCTCCGGTCCGGAGGTGCTCACGGTGCCGACGATGTCACCGTGCTCCAGGAGAAGACCCGCTCGGCTCCGTCTGGCATGCCGAGCGGGTCTCGGCCGTTTCCGGCAGGTTCGGGGCAACGCGCCGGACCGGCTTCCGGCCGATCCCGGACACGGCCCGGAGGGGAGCAAAGCGCCGGTCCGCAGCGGGGCGCCGCTCACACATGTGTGAGCGAATAGCTGCGGGCCGGTCCAACACCGGATGGCGAACGGCGGTCCTGGCCGAAGGCCGCGCCGTTCGTTCCGTCCGAAGGGTGAGTTCAGGCCTCGCGGCCCGGCCGCGAGGCCTGAACGGACACCATCCGAAGACGTGGTTCTCGAACGCCTGGGTCTCCAGCGCGTACGGCGGGGCCGAAACGACGCCGACCACGTAGCCGAGCTCGGCGATCTCCGCGGGGGAGATCCGGCCGAGCCGACGGCCCGAAGACCGGGTCAGCTCCTCCCAGGCCCCGGAGCTGACCCGACGGGCGTACGGAACAGGCGACCCGCGTCCGTCCCTGTTCCCAACCGTTCCTGCTTGTTCCTCACTCGCCCGGCGGCACGGGCGTGCTGCGCATCCGCCCGGAGGGCGGTGCCGCGGTGCCGTTCTCGTCATCGTAGGACCGCGCCGCGGCCTCCTCCCCTGCCTCGGCGGCCTCGGCGTCGTGCGAGAGGTCGGGCGCCCCGGCCCTTCTCCCGCTCGTGCTTCCGCTCGTGCGCGCCTCTCGCGCCGCCACAGGCGCCCGCACGGCCGTCTCCTCGGACGTCTCGGCGCTCGCCCCTCGGGCCTTCCTCGTAGCCCTCTCGGTGGCTTTCGCCGGGGCCTTCGCCGCGGATTTCCGCGCGGTCGCCCTCGTCGCGGCCCTCGGCTCGGCATTCGCCGGACGGTCCTGCCGGTCCCCCTCGTGGTCCTTCACGGCGAGGAACGGCTGGGTGTCCTCGTCGCGATCGCTCTCCTCGTCCGTACCGCTGCCGCCCGCCGCCGTGCCCGAAGGCTTCGCCGCACTCCTGGCCGTGCCGCGCCGTGCCGTGGTGCGCGGGCCGGTCCCGGCCGTACCGGTCTCCTCGGTCCCGCCCGTTCCCGGCGGCACCTGCTCAGGTGGGAGGTCGGCGTCGCTGTCCCAGGTCTCCACCCGCTCGCTGACCCTGCCCTCGCTGCCCTCGCTGCCCTCGCTGCCCTCGCTGCCCTCGCTGCCCTCGCTCTCCGGCTCCTCGCTCGGTGTCCGTACGGCGGGACGGGGCGGGTGGACGAGCAGGTCGCCCTGGCGGGGCCTGACCAGGTCGCCCCAGCGCATCGGCTTACCGGGGCGGGGAGCCGCGGGCTCCTGAGGGGCCTGCGGGATGTCGGCGACCTCGGGTGTCTCCGGCGCCGCCGTGGGGCCGACCACCGGCTCGCCCACCGGAAGGTCGTGGTGCGGTGCGGTTTCCAGGGGAGGCGCGGCGTGCGGGTCCAGCATGATCTCGGCCGCGGGGTGGTGCACCAGCTGGCCAGGGTGACCTGCGTGACCCGCGTGACCCGGGTGGCCTTCGCGGTCGGGGCGGGCGGGCTGCTCAGGATGGGCGGGCGGGGTCTGCCCCTGCCACCGTTCCCCGGTGTCGGGCGCGCCTGAACGCTCGGTGGCCGCCCGGTTCGCCTCGGGGAACGGCACGATGTCGCGTTCGGACGCCAGGCCGGACAGGGCCGCGTCGGCCGCGGCCCTCCGGGCGGCGGCGTGTTTGATCAGCAGGAGCCAGAGCCACAGGGCCAGGATCAGCATCACCCAGGGGGCGACGGCGACCACGACGGCCGCTCGCCCTTCGTCCACCGCCATCCGCATGGCGGTGGCCACCTCGGCGGCGACCGCGCCGGCGAGCAGCAGTGTCAGGATCACGCCCGCCTGCAGCCGCACCGGCCACCAGCCGCCCCTCAGCAGCAGTACGCCGATCATCGCGATGACGAGCAGGGCGTCGAAGGCCGCGGGATAGAGGTACGCGAGGTCGGCGGGCGCTCTGCCCGCGACGGCGAGGGCCCGTAGATCCTCGAAGGAGAGCACGCAGGCCGCCGCGGTGAGGGCGGCGACGCCGACTCCGGTGACGACGATCCCGGCGTGGCGCAGGGCGACGGCCACCCGGCTCGGCTCGGGGGCGGCGATGGTCAGTGGCGGGGGCGGGGACGGGCGGGACATCGAGCCCGTCGCCCCGGGGGATTTGGCGTCCATGGCTCTTTGAGCCTACAGAATCGACATCTAGCATGATCGGGGAAGTTTTCCGAGGGCGACAGAGAACGATCGAGGCGAAGAAATGGCAGAACTGTCCGATTCCGTACGCGAGATGTTCGACGCCGCGAACTTCGCGACCGTGACGAGTCTCAACGAGGACGGGAGCCCGCAGGCGAGCGTCGTCTGGGTGAAGACGGACGGGAACGACGTGGTGTTCTCGACGATCAGGGGCAGGCGCAAGAGCCTCAACTTCGCGCGTGACCCGCGTACGGCCATCGTGGTGTTCGATCCCGCCGACCCGTACCGCTACGTCGAGGTGCGGGGGACGGTCAGCCTCGCCGACGATCCCGATGGCGCGCTCATCCAGGAGATGTCGCACAAATACCGCGGTGAGGACTGGGTCGAGGAGAAGCCGGAGGTGGAGAGGCTGATCGCCAGGATCGTCCCTGAACGCGTGGTGTATCACGGTGCTGTTTCGACGGACTAGTCGGGCGACATTCACCGCTAGTGGTCATAAAACACTCTGCTGAGTGTCTTCAACGTCCCGCAACTCGGTTTGTGAGGCGAGGTGAGGCATTAGCCTTGCCTTCGTGAGCCTGCAGCTATACGACACCAGCGTACGCACCGTCCGCGAATTCGTCCCGGTAGAACCCGGCCGGGCCTCGATCTACCTGTGTGGTGCCACCGTGCAGGCTCCCCCGCACATCGGGCACATCCGCTCGGGCGTCAACTTCGACGTGCTCCGCCGCTGGATGATCAGGTCTGGGTACGAGGTGACCTTCTGCCGCAACGTCACCGACATCGACGACAAGATCATTAGAGTCGCCGCAGCCGAGAACGTGCCGTGGTTCGCCGTCGCCGAGCGTAACCAGAGGGCCTTCACCTGGGCCTACGAGGTGCTGGGTTGCCTGCCCCCGACCGTCGAGCCGCGTGCCACCGGTCACGTGCCCGAGATGATCGAGCTGATGGACCGGCTGATCGCCGCCGGTCACGCCTACGCCTCCGGCGGTGACGTCTACTTCGACGTCATGTCCTACGCCGACCGGTACGGTTCGCTGTCCAACCAGAAGCTCCAGAACATGCGGGCCGCGGGCGACACCGAGACCGACTCCTGCAAGCGAGACCCGCGCGACTTCGCGCTCTGGAAGGGCGAGAAGCCGGGGGAGCCGACCTGGCCGACCCCGTGGGGCCGGGGCCGTCCCGGCTGGCACCTGGAGTGCTCCGCCATGGCGACCAAGTATCTCGGCGCCACCTTCGACATCCACGGCGGCGGCGTCGACCTGATCTTCCCGCACCACGAGAACGAGCTGACCCAGTCCCAGGCGGCGGGCGACGGTTTCGCCCGCTACTGGATGCACAACGGCATGCTCAAGATCGGCGCGGAGAAGATGAGCAAGTCGCTCGGCAACTCCCTGCTCGTCCCCGAGGTCACCAAGAAGGTCCGCCCGGTCGAGCTCCGTTACTACCTGGCGGCACCCCACTACCGATCCTCGATCGAATACTCGGAGGAGGCGCTGTTCGAGGCCGCCTCGGCCTACCAGCGGATCGAGGGCTTCGTCACCCGCGCGGCCGAGGTCATCCACGACGTCGACGCGCACGCGCCGCTTCCCCAGGCGTTCTCCGACGCCCTCGACGACGATCTGGGCACCCCCCAGGCGCTCGCCGTGGTGCACGAGGTGGTCCGCGAGGGCAACGTCGCGCTGGCCCAGGGCAACAAGGAGCAGGTCGCAAGGCTGCTCGCCGAGACGCAGAACATGCTCGACGTCCTCGGCCTCGACCCGCGCTCGGAGCAGTGGCGCTCCTCGGGCGGCGAGACCGGCATGCGGGCGACCGTCGACGCGCTGGTCGCCGTCGCGCTGGAGCAGCGGCAGGCGGCGCGGGCGCGCAAGGACTTCTCGGCGGCCGACAGCATCCGTGACCAGCTTTCCCACGCGGGCATCCACGTCGAGGACACCCCTCAGGGCCCGCGCTGGGAACTCTCGCGGTGAAACCAGGCCGTACGCTATAGACCATGGCTGGTGGGGGTAAAGGGTCCGGGCGACCCGCGAAGAAGAAGAGTCCGACCAAGGGCACGGGCGGTAACGTCCGCCGAGGCTTGGAGGGCAGGGGAGCCACCCCGCCGGCGCACATGCGGCACTGGCACAAGGACAAGGCGCGCACCGAGCGGGTCGAGCGCGAGGAGAGGACCGGCAGGTCTCCCTCCCCGCGCACCCCGGTTCGCACCCGGCGCAGCGACGACGCGCCCGAGCACATCGGCGGGCGCAACCCCGTCGTGGAGGCGTTGCGGGCCGGAGTCCCGGCCAGCACGCTCTATGTGGCCCTGCGCATCGACAACGACGACCGCGTCAAGGAATCGGTCCGCATCGCCGCCACCCGGGGCATCGCGATGCTGGAGGTCGGCAGGGAGAAGCTCGATCGCCTCACCGAGGGGGGGATCCACCAGGGCATCGCCCTGCAGATCCCCCCGTACGACTACGCCCACCCCGACGACCTGGTCCGCATCGCCCAGGAGGGCGCGGAGGTCCCGCTGATCGTCGCTCTCGACAGCGTCACCGACCCCCGCAACCTGGGCGCCATCGCCCGCTCGGCCACCGCCTTCGGCGCCCACGGTCTGGTCATCCCCTCCCGCCGCTCGGCCGGGGTCACCGGCGGGGCCTGGAAGACCTCGGCCGGCACGCTGGCCACCCTGCCGGTCGCCCGCGCCGCCAACCTCACCGCCACCCTGCGGGAGTACCGCGAGGCGGGCCTGTTCGTGATCGGCCTGGACGGCGAGGGCACGGTCGACATCGGCGAGGCCAACCTCCTCGACGGCCCGCTGGTCGTCGTCGTGGGCTCCGAGGGCAAGGGCCTGTCCCGGCTGGTCCGCGAGGCGTGTGACCTGGTCGTCCGCATCCCGATGCGGGCCGCCGCCGAGTCGCTCAACGCCGGCGTCGCCGCGGGCATCGCCCTCTACGAGGTCGCCCGCCACCGCCGTTCCTAACGGTTCGCAATCGGCGGGGCATACCTCGGTGACGTACGGGGAGTGAGCCGACTACACTCGACTGGCGACCGTGCCGACGTAGCTCAATCGGCAGAGCAACAGTCTTGTAAACTGTAGGTCAGGGGTTCGATTCCCCTCGTCGGCTCGCATGTGAAAGGCCAGGTCAACCGGTACCGGTGACCTGGCCTTTCGCCGTTCAGGGGAATTTTATGATCTTCTGTGCCCGTTGCGTGCCCGATGGCTTCTCAGGCACGCCCGCCCGTGCCCGTTCGAACGCCTGCCCGAGCGCCTTGGCGATGGTCTTGTCCCGGTCCTGACCTGTGGCATCATCGCGGGATGCTGCAACTCACCGATTTCATCATCGACTGCCCGGACACGATGAAGCTGGCAGCCTTCTATTCTGAGGTGACAGGCCGCCCGATCAAGGAAGACAGCCACGAGAACTGGGCCGGCATCAAGTTCGGTGAGGTCGAGCTGGCCTTCATCCGGGTGGACGACTACCGCGCTCCGCAGTGGCCCGACAGCGAGCACCCCAAGCAGTTCCACCTCGACTTCGAAGTGGACGAGATCGAGTCCGAGCAGCGCCGCGTCCTCGACCTCGGCGCGACGCTGCGGCAGGACTTCATCGGCCCCAACGGCTATGGCTGGCGGGTCTACACCGACCCGATCGGCCACCCCTTCTGCCTGTGCCGCAACAAGGGCGTCGTCTGGACCGACCAGGGCCTGGTCTGATCCTGGCCATGGGGAAGCCGGCACAGCCGTACAGGTCGCGATCGCGCGGTGGCCAACGAAGCGGTTGACGGTGATCGAACGTCAACTCGGTCGATGTCGGTGGTCTGTTGGCCTGGCCTTCCACCGTTCGGGGGGATCGGCTACGTGGACGACGTCCGGTGGTCACTCGTGTGCCGGGCGGGTATCCCGGTCGGTGGGGTCTCCTCCTGGTCGAAGGTGATCACGATGTCTCTGCCGTTGGCGTAGCTGACCACGGGCCGTTGGAGCATGTCACCCGCGTGGCGGGCGACCCTCTGCCACAACTCCACCATCTCCGGGGTGTCGGCGGTTATCCTGAACCGCCCGTTGGCGACGAGGTTCTGAACGACAAGGGAAGTGAAGTTCGCCTCGGCCCGGGCCCTCTCCTCTGAGTCGAGAGGGGTACGCCGGGGCGCGAGGTGCGGACCGGGAGGGTGAATCATCGAATACCTCCAGCGTGGCCGTCGATGACGGCCGCGAGACCGTAGGCGATCATGTCGGGGGCCGCGACCCGGGGACGGGTTCGGTCGCCACGCTCATCGCGACGCCCACCAAGATCCCGACGAGCGCCGCCAGGCCGGCGTCGGCGGGGTTCGTTCCTCGGCTCACGGTCTCACCTTAAAGCGCGAGGCGTGGAACGCGTCGCGTGATCGCCACCGGACTCCTTCGCAACTGTCTTGGACGTCCCGCCCGGAGCCTTCGTGATGCCCCTGTCGCGGCGCCGGCCGGTGTGCCGGTAGATCGGCCCGAGCGGAGGAACGCCACCGGGCGGCGGTGAGCATCGAGCCGTCCGCGCATCGCCCCCGGTCGGCCCGTCGCACAGAGATCTACGGCTGTCCGCGGTGGAAGATGCAGGTCATCTGTGTGATGGAGTCCGCGTACACGCTCTCCGACACGTGACTGAGCGTCCACCCCTCACGTTCGACACCTTCGATCAGATCGGCTGCCTCAGGGCTTGAAGAAGCCCCGGAACCGCTGTAGTCGATCCGGAGGCGAGACACGAAGACCGTGCGTCCTTCTTCGTGCGCCTGCCGAGCCTGCTCGATGGTCTCGGTGATCTCCTGTCCCTTGTCCTTGGATTTGAAGAAGCTCATGACCGTTCGACTCCTTTATGAGAGCTGCCCCGGCGGGGTCACCAAGGAATGCAACGACCTCGTGTCCGAGCGGGTTCCGCCGGAGGGCGACGATCAGGCTTGGGAGTGATCACTTGGGTGCGAAGGTGGTGCCGATTCTCGTCAAAGGCCGGTTACGCGGTCATGGCGCGGGTGTTCGGTAGCGTGCCGGGGACGGCCGGTCCTGTGCGTCGGCCGGGATGCTCACGCCGGGGGGCGTCCTGGTCGAGGGCGGCGTCTACCGGCTCGTCGAGTTCCGGCTGTTGAGCGGTCGCCGTACCAGGCGTAGCAGCTCCGAGATCCGGTGAACGATGAGCGGACACTTTGGGGACTGGATCCTGAGGTCCAGAAGAACCATCGGGGGAAAGTCCCGCCGGATTGTCGGCGAGGAATCCGGGCTCGTGGGTTTCGTCAGGTCGGCGTCGGCGGCGAGGTGTGCCCCCGGCTCACGGTCTCACCTCGAAACGCGACCTTGAAACGCGTCGCGCGATGGCCGGGGCGCTCGTGGGCACGAAAGACACGCCCTCCCGGAGCCTGCGTCATCTGTGATCAAACAACTACCATCCCTTAAAAAGGATCTTGATGGGTTCTTTGGGTGAGGGGTGTTCGGGGTCCTGCCGGTGCTCGTGGGCGCGATGACGGTGAGTGCGGTGGCGGGCGTGGCCGCCCGGGTGGACTCCGGCGGCGTTCCGCGACGGTAGGGGGATGTGCGGTGGCCGGAAGACTTCAGTGCGTGATCGTCGCGGTTCTCCTGGTGGGCGACCTGGTGTCGGCGATGGGTTCCGTGGCCTCAGCGGCGTCCGGCCCGGCCCCGGACTTCTCGCTGACGGTGAGCCCGGCACGCCTGGTGGTCGGACCGGAGGAGATCGGCGAGCCTCAGTCGTTCCGTGTGATGAACGAGGGGCGATCGCCGGTCGAGGTGGTCGTCGAAAGGGCGAGCTTCACGGTGGACCGAACCGGCAGGATGGTCTTCGAGCGTGATGCCCCCCGTTCCGCCGCCGGTTGGCTCAGGGTCGCGCCGGCGGGTTTTCGTCTCGCGCCCGGGGCGGAGCGGAGCGTCACCGTACGGATCGATCCCCCGCCCAGGCCCGAGTACGGCGAGCACCAGGTGGCCCTGCTCTTTGCCGTGCCCGCCGATTCCGGCGGGGGCGACATCAAGCTCGACCGGGTGATCGGAACGCCCATCTACCTCACGGTTCCAGGACCGATCGACACGTCCGTGTGGCTCGGCGACCTCGCCACCTCCGGCGGCTTCGTGACGGGTGGTCCTGTCGACTTCACCCTCACTGTCAACAATGTTGGGACCGTTCACCGCGATTTCTTCGTCCCCCGGGGCCTGAAGGTCGCCGTGAACGGGTACGACGTACCGTTCCCGGACTTCACCCTGTCCCGCGGGGCCAGCAGGACCGTCACTGCGAGGTGGGCGAATCCGCCGTTCATGTGCGTCTGCCACGCGACGGTGTCGATCTCGGGTACCGGCGGGACCTCCACGCGGAGCACCGTGCTGATCATCTTTCCGCTCCGTTTCCTCGGGGTGCTGCTCGTGTCGGTGACGGCCCTGTACGTCCTCGCCTGGCTGCCGCGTCGTCGGGTCCGAGCTCGGGTGTTCGCGGGGATTCGAGCCTCGTGTGGCCGTGACAACCATGCCCGGGAGGGCGGCGACTCGCCCGGGTGACGGCGACCTCTCCGGAGACGACCGTGAGGACCCCCCCAGGGCCGGTCGCGAGAATTTCGCCGGGGGCGTCGAGGTCCAGCAGGTCTAGCCGCGGCACAAGACGCACGAAAAGGGTGTTTCGCTCCTCGGGCGGTCTGCGGCACCGGCAGATCGGGAGGGCAACCCTAGGGATTCGCTACGTACGGGCGGCCCTTTGTCACATACTGAGACGCTAGATAAGCGGAGAGTGACCGACGAGGGGCGCGGCGGTGACAGTAACGATCCTCCAGCGAGTCCGCACGGGGCGGGGTGGCTGTGACATCACGAGCATGGAGCGGGGCGGCCACGGCGTCACGAGTGTGGAGCGGGGCGGCCATGACATCACGAGCGAGGAGGCGCTTCGGTCCGACATCGACGTCACCGTGATCGTTCCCCTGCACAACTGCGGTCCCTATCTCGACAGATGCCTGACGTCGCTGCTGATCCAGCGCGTCGCCCTGGAGGTGGTGGTCGTCGACGACGGTTCCACCGACGGCGGTGTCGCGCTGCTCGACCTCTACGCCTCCTGCCACCGCGGTGTGATCCGCGTCGTCAGGCAGGAGGCGTCGGGCGGCGCCGGGCGCCCGCGCAACGTCGGGCTCTCCCACGCGCGCGGCAGATACGTCTTCTTCTGCGACGCGGACGACTACCTCGGCCCTCAGGCGCTGGAGCGGATGCTCGCGATGGCCGACCGCAACGGTTCCGACATCGTGCTCGGGAAGATCGTCGGGCATGACCGCAAGGTGCCGATCTCGATGTTCAAGGAGAACGCCGAGCGGGTGCCGCTCGGCGACAGCGCGGTCTACAACAGCTTGAGCTGCTTCAAGCTGTTCCGCAGGGAGATGCTGGAGCGGCACGCCATCCGTTTCGACGAGACGCTCCTGGTGGGGGAGGACGTCGTCTTCACCACCCACGCCTACTGCCACGCGGAGGTGATCTCGGTGGTCGCCGACTACGACTGCTACCACCTGGTCGCCCGGCCGGACGGCACCAGCATCATGCAGCGGCCGGGGAGCCGCGATCCGGTCTCCTGGCTGCGGATGATCAAACGGCCGGTCGAGCTGATGCTCGCCCACGTGCGTCCGGGAGACCTCCGCGACCACCTCCTGCGGCGTCATTTCCGGATGGACGCCTTCGGTAACCTCGGCAGGCCCTTCCTGGACGCCGGGGAGGTCGCGCGCAAGGAGATCGTCGCCGAGGTGGCCGACATGTGCGAGCGGTGGCTGACCGACGGGGTCCGCGAGCGACTCCCGGCGATCGACCGGAGTCGGATCGCCGCCCTGCAGGACATCGACCGCCTGGTGCGGCTGGCGCACATCGAGTCGGCCTCGGTCCGCCGGGAGCTCACCGCGCTGCGTTGGGAGCGGGAACGGGAGGGGCGGCTGGCGATCTCGGGCAAGGTGGCGCTGAGCACGCTGGAGCGTTACGGCCGCCCGGAGATCACCGGTGGGGATCTCGCCCTGGTGCTGCGGCGCCGGCACACGGGTGTCGGCCCCTGTGACGAGGTCGTGGTTCCGGTGGACGGCGACTGCGCGGGGTTCACCGGGACCGTCGACGTCACCACCCTGTCCTCCGGCATCTGGGACGTCCACGTGAGTGTCGTCTTCGAGGGGGTGCCCCGGCTCGCGCGTCTGGGCACCGAAGGGGAGGGGCCGATCGCGCCGCCCGCGCCTCGCGTGGTGGGCGATGTCGCCGTCGTCGCCCTTCCGTACTTCACCCACCCGTACGGCAACCTCAGCCTCGACATCGGCGGGCACGTGGTCTCGGTGCCGGGGAGCGTGCGGCTGGTGCGCGCCCGCTGGGCCGCCGGGCACCGGCTGGTGCTCGACGGCGAGGTCAGCGTGGGCACGGATGCTCCGGCGGCGGACGCGGTGCGCTTTCTGGTCTGGCGGGAGCGGGAGTCGAGCCGGGAGCGGCGCGAGCCGGTCACGGTCGGCGAGGGCGGCGCGTTCACGGCCTCCCAGGCGATGGGGCGACTGGGGCCCGGCACCTGGGACGCCTACCTGGAGCTCGACCTGGGTGGGCCGCCCGCGCGCTTCAGGATCGAGGCGGTGCCCGAGGCGATCGAGCATCCGCGCACGTGGTGGCGTGGCGCGGTCAGGTGGAGTGTCAGGCCCTACGCCACGGCGGGGAAGGGCAGGCTCAGCACGGTGGTTCGAACCCTCGGCCCCAGAACTTTCATCAGACGTATCGTGCGTTAATGCCACCTTCTTGCAACTACAAGCCCATGGCCTAAAGTTAGGGGCAAATCCGCATTTCGGAGGCTTGTAGTGCACGTACCCGATGGCTTTTTCAACGCCGCCGTCTCGGTGTCGGCGGGGGCGGTGGCCGCCGCCGGTGTGGCCGTGTGCCTGCGCGGCGCCCGTCGCGAACTCGACGACCGCACCGCTCCGATGGCCGGACTGGTCGCCGCCTTCGTCTTCGCGGTCCAGATGCTCAACTTCCCGGTCGCCGCGGGGACCAGCGGGCACCTTCTCGGCGGTGCGCTGGCCGCGATACTCGTCGGCCCTTACACGGCGGTGTTGTGTGTGGCCGTCGTCCTCCTGGTGCAGGCGTTCTTCTTCGCGGACGGCGGGCTGACCGCGCTGGGCGTCAACATCACCCTGATGGGCCTCGTCGCCGTGCTGGTCGGGTGGGGTGTCTTCCTCCTGATCACCCGGAGCGTGCGGAACAGGGGCGTCGTGGTGGCGGCCTCGTTCGTCGCGGCGCTGCTCTCGGTGCCCGCCTCGGCGCTCGCGTTCACCCTGCTGTTCTGGATCGGCGGCACCGCGCCCATCGAGATCGGCACGGTCGCCGCGGCGATGGGCGGCGTGCACCTGCTCATCGGCGTGGGGGAGGGCCTGATCACCGCGGTCACCGTCAGCACCGTGCTCGCGATCCGGCCCGACCTGGTCTACGGCGCCCGCGGAATCGTCGCGCCGCTGGTCCTGCGTGGCGCGGACGGCGACGTGATCGTCACCCCCGGATCCCAGGGGGCTCAGGCGCCGGTCGCCGCCCGCCGTCCCGGCTGGTTCCTGCCCGCGGGAATCGCGGTGGCGGCGCTGCTGGCGGGCGTCGTCAGCTTCTACGCCTCCTCCTCGCCCGACGGCCTGGAGTGGGTCGCCGAGGACAAGGGCTTCAGCGACCAGGCGACCGACCACTCGCTGGGTGAGCAGCCGCTCGCCGACTACGGGGACGTGGGCGGCATCCCGGTGGGTGTGGCGGGAGTGATCGGCGTCGGGGTGACGCTCGCCGTCGGCGGCGGGGTGTTCTACGCCGTGCGCCGCCGGGGCGACCACGGTGACGGCACCGGCTCCGACGACAGCGACAAGAAGGTGTCCGCCTAGTGGGATCGGGCCACCACCACCAGCTCCACCGGCCGGGCGACACGCTCGTGCACCGGCTGCCGCCCCAGTGCAAGCTGGCGGCGGTGGCCGGGTTCGCCGTGGTGGTGGTCGCCACCCCGCGCGAGTGGTTCTGGGCCTTCGGGTTGTACGCCGCGCTCCTGGCCGTCGTGGCGGCCCTCGCCCGGATCCCGGCCGGGTTCGTGCTGCGGCGGATGGTGGTCGAGGTCCCGTTCGTGGTGTTCGCGCTGGCCATCCCGTTCATCGGGTTCGGCGAGAGGGTGACCTTCATGGGGCTCTCGCTCAGCGTCGCCGGCCTGTGGGCCGCCTGGAACATCCTGGCCAAGGCGACCCTGGGCGTGGTCGCGAGCGTGCTGCTCGCGGCCACCACCGAGCCACGTCTGATACTGCTGGGCGCCCAGCGTCTGAGGCTGCCGCCGCTGCTGGTGCAGATCGCGATGTTCATGCTCCGCTACATGGACGTGATCCTGGACGAGATGCGCCGGATGCGGGTGGCGAGGGAGTCGCGCGGGTTCGTGGCCAGGGACGTGCGGCACATCCCGGTGATCGCCAGATCGGCGGGGGCGCTGTTCATCCGCTCGTACGAGCGGGGCGAGCGGGTGCACCTCGCGATGCTCAGCCGGGGCTACACCGGTGTGATGCCGGTGATCCAGGACCTCTCGGCCGCCTCGCGGCAGTGGCTCGTCGCCGGTATGTTGCCGGGTGCGGCACTCGCCGTGCTACTCGGGAGCTGGGGGTTCGTGTGACAGTGCCGTCCTCGCGGCCCGTGCCGGCCTCGTCCCCGCCGCCCGCGCCGCTCTCACTGGAGGTGAGCCGCCTGGCGTACGCGTACCCTGACGGCACGCAGGCGTTGTTCGGTGTGGACCTTCGGGTGGAGCGCGGTGAGCGGGTCGCGCTGCTCGGGCCGAACGGCGCGGGCAAGACCACGCTGGTGATGCACCTCAACGGCATCCTGACCGCCGGGCACGGCACGGTGGCCGTGGCGGGACTGCCGGTCGGCAAGGAGTCGCTCAGGGAGATCCGCAGGCGGGTCGGGCTCGTCTTCCAGGACCCCGACGACCAGCTCTTCATGCCGACCGTCCGGGAGGACGTGGCCTTCGGCCCGGCCAACATGGGCGTCGCGGGTGAGGAACTGGAGCGGAGGGTCAAGGACGCGCTGGAGCGTGTGGGCATGCTGGAGACGATCGACAGGCCACCGCACCACCTGTCGTTCGGCCAGCGCCGCCGGGTCGCGGTGGCGACGGTGCTGGCGATGGAGCCGGAGATCCTGGTGCTCGACGAGCCCTCCTCCAACCTGGATCCGGCCTCCCGGCGCGAGCTGGCCGAGATCCTGCGAGGGCTCGACGTGACCGTCCTGATGGTCACCCACGATCTGCCGTACGCGCTGGAGTTGTGCGAACGCTCGCTCATCCTCTCCGGGGGCGTGATCGCCGCGGACGGGCCGACCCGTGAGATCCTCGCCGACGCGAGCCTCCTCGCCGCCCACCGGCTCGAACTGCCGTACGGTTTCGCCGCCCCCTGACGGCGGCACCTCCGGTCGTGGGGCTCGTGCCATACGAACTTCCTGTGAACAATCGCGCATGACCTCGCGTGCAGTGCGGGCGAAGTAAAGTGGATCTGCCCTTCGGGCGCGAGGAGGACTGATGAAGCTACGGCTGGCTCGCCGCGCCGTCGGCGACGCCGTGGTGGTGGCTGTCGAGGGCGAGCTCGACCTGTTCACCGCTCCCTTCCTGCGAGACGAGGTCCGCGACGCGATCAAGCTGGATGGCGCGCGGCTCGTCCTCGATCTCACCGCCCTGTCCTTCATGGACTCCAGCGGCCTGTCCGTGCTGATCGAGGCATGGCGGCTGGCCACGGGCGAGGGCGGCGGGGTCTGCCTGGCGGCACCCCAGCCTCCGGTGGCCCGGATCCTCCGCACGACGGGCCTCGACCGGCGGATCAAGGTCTATCCCGACGTGAGCAGCGCCGTCGGGGAGATCTAGCGTCGGCGAGTTTTACCCTACCCCGAGTAGAACTTCATTCGGTCCGCGCGTTAAAGTCCGCACATGGACGTGAACGGAGCAGCAGCAATCATCTCGGGCGGTGCCAGCGGTCTCGGTGAGGCCACGGCCCGCGACCTCGCCGCGCAGGGTGCCCTCGTCGTCATCGCCGACCTCAACGAGGAGCGCGGCAAGTCACTGGCCGACGAACTCGGTGGCGTCTTCGTCAAGACCGACGTGTCGGACGAGAACCAGGTGCAGGCGGCTGTGGACGCGGCCGTGGCGACCGGCAGGCCGCTGCGTGTCGTGGTGAACAGCGCGGGCATCGGCTGGGCGAGCCGGACCGTGGGCCGTGACGGCTCGCCCCACGACCTGGCCTCGTACCGCAAGGTCATCGAGGTCAACCTGATCGGCACCTTCAACCTCATGCGCATCGGCGCCGCCGCGATCGCGAAGACCGAGCCGGTCGACGCGGACGGCCAGCGCGGTGTAGTGATCAACACCGCCTCGGTGGCGGCGCTGGAGGGACAGATCGGCCAGGTCGCCTACTCGGCGTCCAAGGGCGGCATCGTCGGTATGACCGTCCCCGCCGCGCGTGACCTCGCCGCGATCGGCGTGCGTGTCAACACCGTCTGCCCCGGCATCATCGACACCCCGATCTACGGTTTCTCGCCCAACGCCGACGAGTTCAAGGCCAAGCTGGTGGCTCCGGTGGTCTTCCCCAAGCGCATGGGGCTCGCCTCCGAGTTCGCGCACCTGGTCCGCTCGTTGATCGAGAACGACTACATGAACGCCGAGACGATCCGTTTCGACGGTGGTATCCGCTTCCAGCCCAAGTAGGAGTCATCCGGTGTCTGACGAGGTTCTGGTCGAAGTCGACGGCGGCGTGGCCGTCATCACGATCAACCGCCCCAAAGCCAGGAACGCGGTCAACGGCGCCGTGGCTCGGGGCCTCGCGGCCGCGATGGACGAGCTGGAGGAGCGGAAGGACGTGGCGGCCTACGTCCTCACCGGCGCGGGCGGAACGTTCTGCTCGGGCATGGACCTGAAGGGGTTCCTGACCGGGGACTTCCCGGTCGTGGAGGGCAGGGGGTTCGGCGGTATCGCCGAGGCGCCGCCGAAGAAGCCGCTCGTCGCCGCCGTCGAGGGCTACGCCCTGGCCGGAGGCTGCGAGCTCGCGCTGGCCTGCGACATCATCATCGCCTCCGAGGAGGCGAAGTTCGGGCTCCCCGAGCCCAAGCGAGGGCTGGTCGCGGCTGCGGGCGGCGTGATGCGGCTGCCGCGGCGCATCCCCTACCACGTCGCGATGGAGATCGCCCTGACCGGCGACCACTTTCCCGCCTCCCGGCTGTACGAGCTCGGCCTGGTCAACCATGTCACGCCCGTGGGCGAGGCCCTGGCCACGGCCGTCGAGCTCGCGAGCAGGATCGCCGCCAACGCCCCGCTCGCGCTCGCCGCGACCAAGCGCGTGATCGTGGAGTCGGCGGACTGGAGCCGTGACGAGATGTTCGCGAAGCAGGGAGAGATCATCAATCCGGTGTTCGCGTCCCAGGACGCGATGGAGGGGGCGGCGGCCTTCGCCGAGAAGCGCGCTCCCCGGTGGGCGGGCGAGTAGCGCCGGGATCGCCGGGATCGGCGGGATCGGCGGGAATCGAAGGAAAACCGTGTGCCGGGCGCGATCCGAGGGGCCGCGCCCGGCGCATTCACGGCCAGGAGTGCGTACGGTAAAGGTGTGGACAGGTGTGGCGAGGGCACTTGACATTCACGCCGACGCTCCAAAGGCCAGGAGAGTGCATGAACGACCACGCGACCGGAACGACCCCCACCGGCCGATCCTCCGGCGATCTTCTGAAGCGCAGGGCGGGAGATCTGGCCGCGGGCGCGCTGGGCGCCGCGATCGTCAACGTCCTCCTGGTCGGTGTCATGTGGGTGGTCGAGATCGCCGACTACGTCCTGCCGGGGGAGTTCGACGTTTACGGCATCCGGGCCTGGAATCCCGACAGTCTGGGCGGCATCTTCCTCGCCCCCTTCCTGCACGCCGGATTCGGCCACCTGATGGCCAACTCGCTTCCCCTGCTGGTTCTCGGGTTCCTCGCCGCGCTGCGCGGGATCGCCCGTTTCCTGGGGGCCAGCCTGATCATCGTGCTGGTCAGCGGGCTTGGTGTCTGGTTCACCAGCTCGCCGTATGCGGTCACGGTCGGCGCGAGCGGCCTGGTCTTCGGGTATTTCGGTCTTGTCGTCGCCCGAGGGCTGTTCGACCGCCGGGCCCTCGACATCGTGATCGGTGTCGGTGTGGCGATCGCCTACTACTCGATCATCTGGGGCGTGCTTCCCGGCGAGGACGGCATTTCCTGGCAGGGGCACCTGTTCGGGCTGATCGGCGGCATCATCGCGGCCTGGGTGATGCGCCGCAGGCGCCCCAGGGCCGTCACTCCGGCCTACTGAGAGACACAGACCTTTCAAAGGCGCGTCGCGTCCGACTTCGGGATCCTCCCCGGAAAGTCACCTGAGGAAAGCCGCATCTCCGTCTACCGAACCTCCAGGCATCGGGCCTGTCCCGGAGAGGGGTTGTCAGCCGCCTTCGAGGGCTTCGCTGAGAAAAGGGCGCTGTACGGGGCTGTGGGCGCTATGTGGCGCTTGGTAGCGCCTTGGTAATCACCATTGGTCGGGCGGGGTGGTTCGTGGCCTCCGGGGGCGAATAAAGCCGCTCCGGGGGTCGTTCGCCGGCGGGGTGATGACCGTCCGGGGACACGACCGGCATCCGGGACGGCCGGACCGGGTGGCGGCGCGTTCTTTTCGGCCACATTCCCGGGGAGTTTTTTCCGTGAACGCACAACAGAAGATTCTGCTGTAATTCATCAGCTATGGAAGCATCGGTTGATTTAAGTGACAATGTGACAAAATTTCATGTGTGAACCTGCCTGGCCGCGTGCCCGTACATGTTCCAGGGCCATCACAGCCGGGCGCGACCCTCGAAAGGTGGCCGCGGGTGAACCTGGGATCTCTGGAACGCGCGATCATGGACGTGCTGTGGGGCTGCAAGCAACCGATGCTGGTTCGCCAGGTGCAGGACATGCTGAACCAGAACGCCGAACGGAGCCTGGCCTACACCACGGTGCAGACCGTCGCCGAGCGTCTCGTCAGGAAGGGCCTGCTGGAAAGGGCCCCCGTGCGCAACGCCTTTCGCTACACCGCGAGCCGCTCACGGGACGAACACGTGGCGGGGCTGATGCTCGCGGCACTGGCGAACAGTCCCGATCGGGCTCCCGTACTCTCGCGGTTCGCGGAGGGGGTGGACCCGGACGACGCCCTGCGCCTGCTGCACGAGCTGGCGCGGCTCGCGGGGGAGCGGGCCCACGCCTCGGCGGCGGGCGGGACCCCGAGCACGCTGCCCTAGGCTCCCGCCCCGGGAGCCGGTGATCCGGCTTCCGGGACGGGAGAAGGGGAACGAGCCCTCGCGGACCGTCCTCGCCTCCTCGGACGAGGACGGATGCCCCACCTCGGGGAAGCGGGGGACTACAGGCGCTCGACGACGTAGTCGACGCAGGTGGTCAGGGCCTCGACGTCCTCGGGGTCGATGGAGGGGAACATCGCGACGCGCAGCTGGTTGCGGCCGAGCTTGCGGTAGGGCTCGGTGTCGACGATGCCGTTGGCCCGCAGGACCTTCGCGATCGCGGAGGCGTCGACGTCGTCGGAGAAGTCGATCGTGCCCACCACGTTGGAGCGGAACTCGGGAGCCGCGAACGGGGTGGTGTAGGAGGTCTTCTCCGCCCAGGTGTACAGGCGCCGGGCCGAGTCGGCCGTGCGGGCGGTCGTCCAGGCGAGGCCGCCGTTGCCGTTCATCCACTCGATCTGCTCGGCGAGCAGGAAGAGGGTGGCGACCGACGGAGTGTTGTACGTCTGGTCCTTGGAGGAGTTGTCGATCGCCACCGGGAGGCTGAAGAACTCGGGGACGTAGCGCCCGCTGGAGGCGATCTCGTCGACCCTGGCCAGCGCGGCCGGGGACATCAGGGCGATCCAGAGGCCGCCGTCGGAGGCGAAGCTCTTCTGCGGCGCGAAGTAGTAGACGTCGAACTCGCTCGCCTCGACGGGCAGGCCGCCGGCGCCGGAGGTGGCGTCGACCAGCACGAGCGAGCCCTCCTCGCCCACGCGCCTGATCGGCATCGCGACGCCGGTCGAGGTCTCGTTGTGGGTGAGCGCGTAGACGTCGACGCCCTCCTCCAGGCGGGCCTCGGGGTGAGTGCCCACCTCCGACTTGATCACGGTCGGGTCGCCCAGCCACGGGGCCTTGGCCGCCACGGAGGCGAACTTCGAGGAGAACTCACCGAAGTGCAGGTGCTGGGACCTGTCACGGATCAGTCCGAAGGCGGCGATGTCCCAGAACGCGGTGGTGCCGCCGTTGCCCAGGACGACCTCGTAGCCCGCGGGGAGGGAGAACAGCTCGGAAAGCCCCGCGCGAACGCGCCCGACCAGCGCCTTGACGGGCTTCTGGCGGTGAGAGGTGCCCAGGAGACTGGACCCGGAGGCCGCGAGAGCCGAGAGTTGCTCGGGGCGCACCTTCGAGGGCCCGCAGCCGAAACGGCCGTCGGCGGGCTTGATGTCAGAGGGAATCACGATGTCAGCCACCTGACCAGCCTACTGAGCCCGGGGATCGATCCAGGACGGGGTCCGGATTTCGAGACGAGCCGTTGAAGGGTTTTGGGCAGGGCGGGACGATCACGCGGGGTGTCGCGGGTTCTTCGGGGTCCTGGGCGCTCGACGGCGCTCGGCACGCCCGGTGGGCTCCGGGGGCGCAGCCGGGTGCCGCGGGTTCCTCGGGGACCCGAAACCGGCAACGGCTGCCGCGCGAGACGTCGCGCGACAGCCGTACAGGAGGGGAACTTCAGAAGGGGTGGACGACCTCGGCGGCTCCGGGGACGTCCTGGACCGAGCGCTGGGACGGACCCACGTAGTCGGCGCTGGGGCGGACGAGCCTGCCCGTGCGCTTCTGTTCCAGGATGTGGGCGGCCCAGCCCGCGGTGCGCGCGCAGGTGAACATCGAGGTGAACATCGAGGAGGGGACCTTGGCGAAGTCCAGGATGACCGCCGCCCAGTACTCGACGTTGGTGGCGAGCACCCGGTCGGGCTTGCGGGCGTGCAGCTCTTCCAGCGCGGCCTTCTCCAGCGCCGCGGCGACCTCGTAACGCGGTGCGTCGAGCTCCTTGGCGGTGCGGCGGAGCACGCGTGCCCGGGGGTCCTCGGCACGGTAGACGCGATGACCGAAGCCCATGAGGCGCTGCCCCTTGTCGAGCTCCGACTGCACGTACTTTTTGGCGTCGCCGAGCTGCTCGACGCCCTCGATCATGTGCAGCACGCGCGCGGGCGCACCGCCGTGGAGCGGGCCGGACATGGCGCCGACCGCACCGCTCAGCGCCGCGGCGACATCGGCTCCGGTGGAGGCGATCACCCTGGCGGTGAAGGTGGAGGCGTTCATGCCGTGCTCGGCGGCGGACGTCCAGTAGGCGTCGATGGCCTTGACGTGCTTGGGGTCGGGCTCGCCCTGCCAACGGATCATGAACCGCTCGACGATGCTCTCCCCCTTGTCGACCTCGCTCTGGGGGACCATCGGCTTCCCCAGGCCGCGCGCGGACTGCGCGACGAAGCTCAGGGCGTTCACGCTGGCGCGGGCCAGGTCGGCGCGGGCCTGTTCGTCGTCGATGTCGTGCAGCGGCCTGAAACCGTACGCGGGGGCCAGCATGGCCAGCGCGCTCTGCACGTCGACGCGGATGTCACCGGAGTGGACAGGAATGGGGAAGGGCTCCGCCGGGGCCAGGCCCGGCTGGAACTTGTTGTCGACAAGCAGGCCCCACACGTGTCCGAAAGAGACGCGACCGACCAACTCTTCGATGTCGACGCCCCGGTAGCGAAGGGCGCCCCCTTCTTTGTCCGGTTCCGCGATCTCCGTCTCGAAAGCCACCACGCCTTCGAGCCCGGGTTTGAAGTCGGACATTCTCGGCTGCCTCCCTTTCTTGAAGTCAAAGCCTTGATGTCGAGATACCGGCGGGTCATATTCAACCCCCTGGGCCGAGGCGGTGTGCCGCCGGACCCGCCGGAACGCGATCGCCCCAGGTGGGGGGCACCGCGCGGGCTTCCTGCTCGGCACGGGAGAATACCTTCCCGTGGATGCCACATCGCGACCGCCTTCGATGGCGGGCCTTCGCCGCACGTACCAGGGACTGCCCCTGATCGAGGCAGATCTCGCCCCCGACCCCTTCTCCCAGTTCGCCCTCTGGTTCGGCGACGCCGTGGACGCCGGGCTTCCCGAACCGAACGCGACCGTGCTCGCGACCGCCTCGGCGGGTGGGCGGCCGACGGCCAGGACGGTTCTGCTCAAGGGCTACGACGAGAACGGGTTCGTCTTCTACACTAACTACGAGTCGCGCAAGGGCCGGGACATGGCGGAGAACCCGCGTGCCGCCCTGCTGTTCCCCTGGCACTCCATCCGTCGCCAGGTGCGGGTGGAGGGATCGGTGGTACGGCTGCCGCGCGAGGAGTCGGCCATCTATTTCAGGTCCCGGCCCTACGGGTCGCGGATCGGCGCGTGGGCGTCGAGGCAGTCGGCGGTCGTGCACTCCAGGGACGAGCTGGACGCCCGTTACGAGGAGTTGGCGGAGCGCTGGCCCGAGGATCCGCCCGTCCCCGATTTCTGGGGCGGGCTGCGCGTGGTGCCGTCCGAGGTGGAGTTCTGGCAAGGTCGCACCGACCGCATGCATGACCGCCTCCGTTACCGGCGCTCCGGCGCCACCTGGGTCGTCGAACGTCTGGCCCCCTGAACACCCTCCCCGCTTTGTGCTGATATATCCATGTATGTCGGTTAGAGGGGTGTCGGGGTGGGGTTCAGGGACTTCGTTGGTAGGCATGCGGCTGATACGCGCCCGCTCGCCATACCCGCCTACCGGAGGCTCTGGGCCGGTCAGGGTGTGTCGTTCATCGGCTTCCAGCTCACCTCGGTGGCCGTCAGCGCCCAGATCTACGACATCACGAAGTCGTCCTTCTGGGTCGGCATGCTCGGTCCGGCCAACCTGATCCCCCTGATCGTCTTCGGACTCTGGGGAGGCGCGATCGCCGACGCGGTCGACCGGCGCAGACTCCTCATCGTCGGCGCGCTGATCGCCTGGTCGGGGACGCTCGCGCTCCTCGTCCAGGCCGCACTGGGCTCGACGAGCGTCGGCCTGCTGCTGGCCACCGTGGCCGTGCACGCCACCGGCTTCGCCATCACCGGGCCGACCAGAGGCGCGATCATCCCCAGGCTGGTCCCCGTCGACCTGATCCCCGCGGCCAACACCCTCAACTTCCTGGCGGGCGGCCTCGGCACGGTCATCGGGCCACTGCTCGGCGGGGCGGTGCTCGCGCGAAGCGGCTTCGCCGCCGCCTACCTGATCGACGCGCTGCTGTTCGGCGCCGGTTTCTACGCCGCGCTGAGGCTGCCGAAACTCGAACCGATCGGAGAGGTGACCCGCCCGGGGCTGCGGTCGGTCGTGGACGGTCTGCGCTACATCTCCGGACATCCGGTCGTGCTGATGTCGTTCGTCGTCGACCTCATCGCCATGGCGTTCGCGCTGCCCAGGGCGCTGTTCCCGGAGATCGTGGACGAGCGGTTCGGCGGCTCTCTGATCGCGTTCGGCTGGCTGTCGGCCAGTATCGCGATCGGCTCGGTGCTCGGCGGCCTGCTGTCGGGCTGGGTGGGCCGGGTCCAGCGCCAGGGACTGGCGCTCACGTACGTGATCGCCGCATGGGGGCTCACCGTCGCCGCGGCGGGGCTCGCCGACCGGTTGTGGTTGATGGTCGCCCTGCTCGCGTTCGGCGGGGCCGCCGACCTGGTCTCCGCGGTGTGGCGGCAGACGATCCTGCAGACCCACGCGCCCGACGACATGCGCGGGAGGATGCAGGGGGTGTTCCTGGTGGTGGTCGCGGGAGGTCCCCGGCTGGGGGATCTGCGGGCCGGTGGCACCGCCTCGTGGTTCGGCGCCACGTGGGCGTGGGTGGGCGGCGGGGTCGCCTGCGCGGTGGCCGTGCTCGCGGTGGGGCTGGCCGTCCCGGCCTTCAGAAAATATCGCCCGCTCGCGCGCAGCGTTTGAGCAGCTAGGGAAGGATTTGGCGTCCTCGGGCGTTGCCCTTCTTTGTCATCGTGGGCTGTTCTCCCAATAGGGTCGTCTTCTCAGACTTCCGAGGTCCCGCGCCGCCCTCCCGGGAACACCGCGCGATGGACGTAGCATCGAGAGAGGACGGGAGGAACCTTGACCGCACACGGCCTGATCGACACGACGGAGATGTACCTTCGTACGATCTTCGAGCTGGAGGAGGAGGGCATCGTCCCCCTGCGCGCGCGTATCGCCGAGCGTCTCCAGCAGAGCGGTCCCACCGTCAGCCAGACGGTCGCCCGGATGGAGCGCGACGGCCTGGTTCGCGTCGAGGGCGACCGCCATCTGACCATGACCGATCTGGGACGCACCCTCGCGACCCGTGTCATGCGCAAACACCGCCTCGCGGAATGCCTGCTCACCCAGGTGATCGGTCTGCCCTGGGAAGAGGTGCACATCGAGGCGTGCCGCTGGGAGCACGTCATGTCCGAATCCGTGGAGGCCAGGCTCATCAGCCTGCTCAACAATCCCACGGAGGACCCGCACGGCAATCCGATCCCGGGCCTTGAGGAGCTCGGTGTCGTCGGCCATCCCGGGGGGAGGCTGGAGTCGCTGCCGTCGATGGCCGCGATGGCCGGACCCAGAGATATACCCGTTGTCGTGCGGCGAATTAGCGAACAAGTGCAAAGCGATCCGGCTGTGATGCTTAAACTCAAGCAAGTCGGGATACAACCCGGACGCGAGGTGACGCTCGCGGCGAGCGACGACGGTGTGCGGGTGACAGGTGACGACGAGGCGGACAATTTTCTTGCGGATCTCCCGCGAGAGATTGCCGCGCACGTTTTCGTCTCCACACGCTGACCGAGGCCCCCTAGCTCGGTTGGATCCCGTTCGGGAGTCCCTCCGCTCCCAGGCCGAGACTGCAGGAGCAACCGTGGTTCGCTTTGCACACACCCGCCCACGAGGGGCGGTCACCGGATGAAGCGGTGGGGGGATGTTTCCCAGGACGCCGCTGATCACCTCACGGCCGGCTCCGTCCTGGATCTCGCCGAGATGGCGGTGGTGGTCACCGACAGGTTCAGCAACCTTCTCTACTGGAACCCGTTCGCGGAGAGGCTGTTCGGGCGCCCCGGCACCTCGGGGCCCCGTGACCAGTCGCTCTCTCTGGGCATCATGGAGAAGGACCACCCGCTCGCCGTCGAGCTCTCCAAGCACGTCCTCAAGGGCGGCGTCTGGGAGGGCACGTTCGACGTCAGGCGCGGTGACGGGACGATCATCTACGTACGGGCACAGGCCGTGCCGCTGCGGCATCCCTCGGGAGCGGTGACGGGCATCGTCATCACCGCCCGCGAGGCGATGCGCAGCAACGAGCGGGAGAAGGACCGCTTCGGCCTGCTGGAGCGGATCGGCGAGCGCCTCGCCGGATCGCTCTACGTCGAGGAGACGCTCAAGCGCGTCGCGGAGATGCTCGTCCCGCAGTTCGCCGACCACTGCTTCATCGAGTTGGTGGAGGAGGGGCGGCTCACCCGGAGGGTCTCCACCCACGTCCAGGGCTGGAGCCCGCCGCCCAACACCTGGGCGCCGCTCGGGGCGGAGATCCACTACCCGGTGGGGCACTACGCCGAGATCGCGCTGCGCCGCCAGGAGACGATCCTTGTCGAGGACTTCTCCCAGACCAACTATCCCAGTCCGGGCGAGGCCAACACCCGCCTCGCCGCCGAGATCGGCATGACCTCGGCCATCGTCGCGCCGCTGTGCGTGCGCGGAGAGACCCTCGGGCTCATCTATCTGGGGTTGTCCAACCTGACCGACCGGCGCAGCCCGCACTACGACGCCTTCGACCGCGACTTCGTGGGGGCCATCGCCACCAGGGTCGCCCTCGCCGTCGACAACGCCCTGCTGTTCGAGGAGGAGCGGCACACCGCGGAGTCCTTCCAGAAGCACCTGCTGCCCCGCGCGCTGCCGCAGCTCGACGGGCTGGAGATCGCGGTCCGCTACTTCCCCGCCGCCCCCCTGGCCAGCCACGGGCAGGGCATCCAGACTCAGGTCGGCGGCGACTGGTACGACGTCATCCCGCTCTCGGCGGGCCGGGTCGGCATCGTCATCGGCGACGTCGAGGGCCGGGGCGCCAAGGCCGCGGCGGTGATGGGACAGCTGCGGGCGGCCCTGCGGGCGTTCGCCCAGGACGACAAGCCGCCCGCGGAGATCCTCGCCAGGCTCGACGAGTGGACGCGCATCATCGCGACCCCCGAGCAGGACGAGAGCGGCGCCGACATCAGCGTCCCGCCCATCGTCACCTGCCAGTACCTCGTGTACGACGCCTGGTCGCGGCAGCTGTCGTTCGCCAACGCCGGTCACGCCCCTCCGCTGCTGCTGATCGGCGGCACCTGCACCGAGCTGGACATCCGCGAGGTCGGCCAGCCGCTGGGAGTGCGGGCGAAGGGCATGCACGCCGACCTGGTCTACAAGGAGGAGACGCGGACGCTGCCCCCCGGGGCCTCGTTGCTCCTCTACACCGACGGGCTCGTCGACCGCCGCCCCATCCGCGACGCCGACGGCAGGCCGCCCAACGTCGAGGAGGCGCTGGCGCAGCTCTGCGGCAAGCTCATCAAGATCGGTGACGCCTCCGTCGAGGAGATCGCCGACGCCGCCACCGTCGCGGTGCCCGGTGAGATCGACGACGACATGGCCATCCTCGTACTCAGGTCCGCCTCCGAGGACCTGGCCGTCGAGGAGCGCACCTTCCCCGCTCAGCCGATCATGGTCGGGGAGGCGCGCCGGATGGCCTCGGAGGCGTTCATCGGCTGGAACGTCCCCGAGGAGCGCGCCGAGCTCGCCTGCCTGCTCGTCTCCGAGGTCGTCACCAACGTCGTGCTGCACGCCGCCACCGCCAGCATCCCGCGCAGGGAGCTGACGATGGACGGCCCCCCGCTGCCGTTCGACGAGTCCTGGGACGTTCCCGGCTTCGAAGACGAGATCGTCAACGAGAAGGAGTTCACGCTCAGGATCCGCCGGGGCAGGGAGTCCGTCTGGGTCGAGGTCTTCGACCAGGATCTTCGGCTGCCACGCATCCGCAGCGCGGGGGAGAACGACGAGGGCGGGCGAGGTCTCTACCTCGTCGACCAGCTCGCCAGGCGCTGGGGCTCCCGTCCCACCAAGGAGGGCAAGGCCGTCTGGTTCGAGATCCCCACCAGGTCGCGCTGAGCCGCAGGCGGCACGACTGGCACCCGTTCCCGATCGATGGTTGACTCGGGGGCATGGAGCTGGCGTTCGAACGGCGCGGGACAGGTCCTCCCCTCGTCCTGCTGCACGGCATCGGGCATCACTGGCAGGCATGGTTGCCGGTGCTCGACAGACTCGCCGCCGAACGTGACGTGATCGCGGTCGACTTTCCCGGTTTCGGCATCTCGCCGCCGCTGCCGCCCGGCACGCCGTACACGGCGGAAAGCCTGGCGGACGCGATCGAGTCCTTCTTCGATGTGCTCGGCCTGCGCGACCCTCATGTGGCGGGTAGTTCCCTGGGGGGTTACGTCGCTCTCGAACTCGCCTCGCGCGGGGTGGTCCGTTCGGCCACCGCGCTCTCTCCGGCCGGATTCTGGAACCGCAGCGAGCTCATGTACGCGCGAGCCGTCCTCCGCGCCGGCCGGGCCTCGGTTCGCCACCTTTCTCCGCAGCGAGCCGCCCTCGTGGAAGATCCGCTGGGACGCCTTCTCTGCGCCGGTGTGCTGGTCGCCCATCCCCGAAGGGTCTCGTCCGAGGCGCTGCTCGCCGGGTTCCAGGCACTGGGGGACGCCTCCGGTTTCGACGAGACCCTCGCCTCGTTCGCGGGGCTGATGCCTCCCGCGCCGCCGAAGGCGCCGGTCACGATCGCCTGGGGCGAGCGCGACCGGCTGCTTCCGCGCCGGCAGGCCATCCGCGCGGCCAGATGGTCGGGGCAGCGGGTGAAGCTGCTCAAGGGGTGCGGACACCTGCCGATGACCGACGACCCCGAGCTGGTCGCGAGCGTGCTGCTGGAGGGCTCCCGGTAGGCGGGGCTTTTTCGCGGATTCACGGCTCGGGAGGGCGTCGTCCGGGGCCGGAGGGAGGGGTCAGCGGACGGTCTGTCCCCAGATGGCGAGCATCGCGATGACGAACACGGCCATGACGCCGATGTACGCGACCGGGCCGAGCCGGAAGGCACGCCGCACCCGGTTCAGGCCCCAGGCGAACAGGAACGCCAGGAAGATCAGCAGAATCAGTCCGCTGTCCATCGTCACCACCTCGGGGGAGTCTCCATTGACCAGTATGCGGCGCCGAAGCCGTCTTCGCGGTTGGTAAACGCAATCCCCGACCCATGGGATCGTTACCTTTCGTGAACAGGACCTCGAAGACAACGTGTGCCCTGCTGGTGGCAGCCCTGGCCGCAGCCCTTTCCGCGTGTTCCGGTGGGAGCGGAGCCTCCGGCGCGCCGGCGACCGCCACCGTTACCGTGACCGCCTCGGTCACTCCGTCTCCCGTGGCCTCCGCCACGCTCTCCCCTTCCCTCACGCCGACCCCGGCCGCCTCCGCGTCGACGGAGCCCGACGATCCCGTCGCGGCGTCGCCGTCCGTGAGCGTTCCCGGGAGCCGGGACGTCGACGCCACGATAAGAGGGAAGATCGCCCTGCGCGGGGTGGACGGGATCACCGTGACCGCGGAGAGCGACCGGGAGGTGAAGGCCCTCCTGCTGCCGTTCACGGTCGTGCGCGACGCGCGGGGGCTGGTCTGCAGGGAGGGGCAGGCCCCGTACAGCTGCTCGATGGAGCAGTTGCAGGCGGCGATCAAGAAGAGGGGCGCGCTGTTCGCCAAGGTGACGATCAAGGACGGGGTGGCCACCCAGGTCGAGGACATCACCGAGGGGTGAGGGGCCCGGCCGGTCACGGGGAGCCGCCGCCCCACGAGGGCGTGGACGGCGGCTCTTCGCGGGACGTTCCGGGGTTCTCAGGAGCCGGGTGTCCTTGAGCGGGAGTGGCCCGTGAGCGGCAAGAGCCGGTCCTGGAGCGTCTTCCCGCGTCGGGCCTCACCTCTTCCCGCGTCGGGCCTCACCTTCATGGCCGAAGCGAGGGGTCCGCGCCCGGCGCCTCCGGCCGGGCTCCGAGGCCGGTCTCAGAAGCCGAAGGAGCGACCGATGATCTCCTTCATGATCTCGGTGGTGCCGCCGTAGATGGTCTGGACGCGGCTGTCCATCCAGGCCTTGGCGACGGGGTACTCCATCATGTAGCCGTAGCCGCCGTGCAGCTGGAGGCAGCGGTCGATGACCTTGGTCTGCAGCTCCGTGGTCCACCACTTCGCCTTGGCGGCGTCCACGGCGGTGAGTTCCCCCGCGTTGAGGGCGAGGATGCACCTGTCCACATAGAGGCGGGCGATGTCCACCTCGGTGTCCAGCTCGGCCAGCACGAAACGGGTGTTCTGGAAGCCGCCGATGCTCCGGCCGAAGGCCGTCCGGTTCTTGCAGTACTCGATCGTCGTCCGCAGGACCGTCTCCGCCGCCGCCACCGCCATCACCGCGATCGAGAGGCGTTCCTGCGGCAGGTTGGCCATGAGCTGGAAGAAGCCCTGCCCTTCCTGCGGGCCCAGCAGGTTGGCCGCGGGGACCCGGACGTTGTCGAAGAACAGCTCCGCCGTGTCCTGGGCGTGCATGCCGATCTTCTCCAGGTTGCGGCCCCTGCTGAAGCCCTCCATGCCCCGCTCGACGACGAGCAGGGAGATGCCCCGCGCGCCCGCGTCCGGGTCGGTCTTCGCCACGACGACGACCAGGTCCGAGTTGATGCCGTTGGTGATGAAGGTCTTCTGGCCGTTGACCACGTAGTGGTCGCCGTCGCGTACGGCGGTCGTCCTGATGCCCTGCAGGTCGCTGCCCGCGCCGGGCTCGCTCATCGCGACCGCCGTGATCAGCTCGCCGGAGGCGAACCCGGGCAGCCAGCGGGCCTTCTGCTCGTCGTTGGTGAGGTCCACGAAGTACGGGGCCATCACGTCGTTGTGCAGCGAGTAGCCCAGGCCGGTCGCGCCGATCGCCATCACCTCCTCGACGATCACGGCGTTGTAGCGGAAGTCCGTGATTCCCGCACCGCCGTACTCCTCGGGCACCCCGAAGCCGAACATCCCGATCTCTCCGGCCCTCTTCCACACCTCGCGCGGGACGATGCCGTCCTTCTCCCACTGATCGTGGTGGGGCGCGACCTCGCGGGCCAGGAACTCGCGCACGGTCTCTCGGAAGAGCCGGTGCTCCTCCTCGAAGAGGTCTCGCTGCATGGTGTGCCTCCTTGGGACTCGTGACGACTCGCGACGGCTCGTGATACAGAATACAATTCTGTTACTAGCAGGTACAGCCGATATCGCGCTGTTAGCGTGGCTTGCTGTGGTATGTAGAGGTATATCCAGATCACAAGTACGCCACGGTCTTCGAATCCACCCACGATCTCGCTGCGCCGAAGATGGTTCAAACCGTACGATCTACCCTCGGTGTGCTATGGGTATGCCTGTTGACGGCAGCCTTCGTGATCGGAGTATGTGGTGGTTCGGTGGCGATCTGGGCTCCGTAGGTCCCTCGCGGTTTCGGCCCTGTGCCTTTTCGGTGGCGCGCTCGTCGCACTGCCCTCCGGCGCCTCCGGTGCGTCCGGCAGCGGCATCGCCGAACTCGTGGTCGACTACAGCTGCACCGGGGGGATCGCCCTGGGAGGCAGCACGGTGAACCTCCGGACCAAGGTGTCGATTCCCACGACGCTCACCGTCGGGGAGCCGCTCAACATCGGCTGGGACCTCAACTACAAGAACGGCGACCCGGCCAGGTTCGGCTCGCCGGACTACTTCGGTCCCGGAGGCAAGGTCCTGGTCACCGGGAACGTGCAGATGTCCGGGAGCTGGATCGGCGTCCTGCAGCCGAAGGGTGTCGTCGACCAGCCGGGCAAGCTGCAGCCGGGCAGCATCCTGAAACTCCCCGAGGGGATCTCCGACGCCGCCCACACCGACCAGCCGGGCACGCTCAAGGTCTCTCCCCGGAAGCTGTTCGTGGACTTCATGCCCCCGGCCGGCGAGGTCATGGTCAACAACGACGACCCCCGGGTGAAGTATCACGCGGCGGCCGACTGGTACGAGCTGAACGACGAGGCGCTCAGCATCGGCGACTACGGCCGAGACCTGCACCGCACCGACAAGGTGAACTCCTTCGCCACCTTCACGTTCACCGGTACCGGGATCGAGTACGTCGCCCGGCGCAGCATCGAGGCGGGGCAGGTCGGCTTCAAGATCGACGGCCAGGACGCCACGCCGGCCTCCATCGACGCCTCGAAGGACGCCAACGGCACGCCGACGAACGCCGCGCACCGGGGCGGGCTCACGCTGTGGAGGTTCAACGGCCTCAAGTACGGCGAGCACACCCTCCAGGTCACGAACCTGGAGGACGGGAAGTTCGCGCAGGTCGACGCCTTCCGGGTGATCACGAGGGAGTTGCAGAACCCGCCGGCCGACTACCGGGCCACGTGCACGCTCGTCAGCGCGCCGGTCTCGGTGGACGTCACGATCTCCGAGCGGGGCGTGTCCCCCTCGCCCAGCGTGACGGGCTCCCCGGACCCCAGCGTCACCCCCAGCACTACGCCCACGGGCAGCCCCACGGCCACCCCGACGAGCACCCCGACGGGCACGCCCACCCCCACCCCGACGAACACTCAGACCGGGGCCGGCAACCAGACGCCCGGGCCGAACAGCACCACCAGGAGCACCACCACCTCCACGCCCAAGCCGACCCTCACCGTGACCGCCACCGTCACCCCCACCAGGGCCACCCCCACCGCGCCGCAGGTGATCATCACGCCCAGCGGCGGGGCGCAGACGGGTGAGGCTCCCGAGGGTGGCTCCGGGCTGGGGCTGCTCAGCGCGGGAACGGCGATGGTGACGGGAAGCGCGCTGGGCGGTGTGGCCTTGATGAGGCGGCGGGCGGCACACGCGCGCGGCCAGAGGGACAGCTGAAGGAGACGCCGGATGTATCAAGGACCTGGTCAGGGCGGTCCCGACCCCTATCACGGCACCGGCCCCGCTCCCAAGCCCAAGGGGAGCATGCTGATGGCCGGGCTCCTCGTGGCGGGATCGCTCGGCGGGGTGGCCGCGATCATGGCGGGGCTGCTCGCCTACCTGCCCCCCGCGGTGGAGGACGCGCCGTACGGGCCGCCCGTGCCGCAGGCGGCGGACAGCAACATCCAGATCCAGGAGGTCCCGGCCGCCGGCCAGCAGCCGGTGGGAGTGGTGCCCTCCTCGGTGGGACCGGGCGGGCTGGACGCCCCGCTCACGGCCGCCGCGCCCACGGCGGCGCCGCCACTGCCGGTGACCATGCCTCCGGAGCCGCTGAAGAGCGACGGCGTGCAGCCCCGGCGGATCGCCATCCCGAAGATCGGCGTGCTCGCCCCGCTGATGGCGCTCGGCGTCGACTCCAAACGGGAGATCCAGACACCTCCGCTGAGCAGGCCCAACCAGGCGGGCTGGTACAAGCACGGCCCGATCCCCGGGCAGCAGGGGCCCTCGGTGGTCCTCGGGCACGTGAACACCAAGAAGGGCGCCGCCGTCTTCAGCCGGTTGAAGGAGATCAGCCGAGGGGACAAGATCAAGGTCTCCCGGTCCGACGGAAGTCTCGCGGAGTTCACGGTCGACGGTGTGGAACAGGTCAGCAAGACGGCCTTCCCGTCCAAGCGGGTCTACGGCAACACCGGTGAGGCGACGCTGCGGCTGATCACCTGCGGCGGTGTCTACAACCGTGCGACCGGCCACTACACCGACAACATCATCGTCTACGCGACCCTGTCGAAGACCCGGCGCGCCTGAGTCCACCGTGTCCGGCCCGCGGTCCGGGTGCGGTGTTTCCCCGGTCGGGTGCGATACGCCGCGAATCCGCGGGTCGCGACGTTCTCGCCGCTCGTTAGCCTCCCCGCCGATCCGGGTAGGAAGTTCTTCGATAAAAGGCATCCCCCCGAATGATCAGAAGGCGGGGGTGTGTCCAGGTGAGCATCGTGCGGGCCGGGGTCGTAGCCGTACTCATAGGGGTGGCCGCTCTTGGCGCGGTACAACACCCGAAGGGGCACGATCGACACACGGGGTGGGGCGGCAAACGTTTCGCGCATTCGACGCCGAAGCACGCCGGGGGCTGGACGACCAAGAACTGGGGCAACGGCGGGCGGACGGCCGAACGTTCGAGGACGACCGTCGAACGCAAGGGAAACTGGGGATTCGGGCGGCCGGGACACTCCGGCGGCGGACGGCACAGGGCGTGGGAGACAGGGCGGCGATATCCGGGGTGGAAACACCAGGGTGATCGCGGTTTCTGGCGTCGGGGCCCGGAGGGCGAACGCGGCGAGGGGCGAGGGTTCGGGAGTCGCGGCGTCCGGGACTCCCCGCGGTCGGACCCGGGCGCCGAGGGCGGTGACGACCGGGACCGTGAGCGACCGGGGGCGTGGGAGTCTCGGCGTCGAGGTCCGCGGGCCGGGTGGCGAGAGGGCCATGGGGCCGGACGGCAGGGGGCGGGTGCCTGGCGGCACAGGGGCCGGGAGCCGGGACGACCGGTGTGGGCCGGGGACGGCGTGAGGCGGCATCGGCACAGGGACGGGTATCGGCAGGGGCGGTGGGACGGGTCACGGGGCGAGTGGTGATCCGAGGTCGGGGCCCGGAAGTCCGATCCGTCGACCGGCCCACGTTTCTCTTCGCCGAAGAGTGAGTGATCAGTCGCTCACTCTTTTTTTGTGGACAGCAATATCGGGATATATGTGGTGAAATGTCGCATGAAGTGGTCATGTGCTGTTATCTCGGCTAGAAATCACTTCTGATCGTTAATTGCATCTCCAGTCCGGGTATAGCCGCTTATGCGGATGTGTCCCCCTGCTGAACCGGAGCGGGGGGTGTACGCGGGTGAACAAGGCGCGGGCCGGTGTGCTGGCCGTATTCATAGGGATGACCGTGATCGGAGCCCTTCACCACGTCGATTCGACGGGCAGGCGGTCCGTGAGCCCCGCGGCCTGGCGATCCGGTGACTCGGTGGCCGACCGGCCCGCGAACTCCGAGAGTTCCGCGGACGGGAGTTCCGCGAACGGACGGTTCGCGACCTCTCCGGCGAACCCGGAGGCACGGCATTTCGGCCGTCACGAAGTCGCGCCGATCATCATCGCGCATCGCGGCGCCAGTGCCTTCCGGCCCGAGCACACGCTTCTCGCCTACGCGGTCGCCATCTCGATGGGCGCCGACTACATCGAGCCGGACCTCGTCTCGACCAAGGACCACGTGCTGGTCGCCCGGCATGAGAACGAGCTCTCGGCGACCACCGACATCGCCGGACATCCCGAGTTCGCCGACCGCAGGACCTCCAAGGTCATCAACGGCATCCGGCACACGGGCTGGTTCACCGAGGACTTCACCTTGGAGGAGTTGCGTACCCTCCGTGCCAGGGAGCGCTTCGCCACGGAGCGGCGGGAGAACACCGCGTACGACGGGATGGAGCGCATCCCGACGCTCGACGAGGTGGTCCAGCTGGCGCGCAAACACGGGGTGGGTGTCTACGCGGAGACCAAGTTCCCCACCTACTTCGCCTCGATCGGGCTGCCCCTGGAGGAGCCTCTCCTGGAGACCTTCGCGCGCTACGGATGGGACGACGAGCGGGACCCGGTGTTCATCCAGTCCTTCGAGGCGGGGAATCTCAGGCGGCTGCGTTCCCTCACCCGGCTGCGGCTCATCCAGTTCGTCGGCGCGACCGGCGCCCCGTACGACCTCGCGAGCGCGGGTGACCCGCTCACCTACGACGACATGGTCACCCCGGCGGGACTGCGGGAGGTCGCCAAGTACGCCGACGGCATCGGTCTGGTCACCAAGCGGATCGGTTCCGCGGGTCTCAGCGGGAGATCGGTGTCACCCGCCACGCTCGTCGGGAACGCCCAGCGGGAAGGGCTCCTCGTCCACGCCACGACGGTTCGCAGGTTCGCGCGGCTTCGGGCGGATCTCGGGAGCGGCGCCTCCGGCGGGCGCGCCGCCGAAGGGGTGAAAAGGTGGCTGCAGCGCCTGTACCGGCTCAACGTGGACGGAGTCATCGCCGACGACCCCGGGCTGGCACGCGCCATACGGGACCAGCTGCGCGGCGGAGGCTGACGCGCGGCCGGCCGGGTGCCGGGGCCGGCGTACCGGTCGGATGACGCGGTGCCGCCGGTATCCGGCGGGGGCCCGCACGCGACAGGTCGGGTGCCGCGTGGTGTCGCCGGGTGCCGACGCGCGGGTCGGGTCGCCCGCTGCGGTCTTCCGTCAGCCGGTGCGCATGGCCGTCCGTACCCGGTCAAGAGTGATCGGCAGGTCGCGCTGCCGGAAGCCGGTCGCGTGGAAGACGGCGTTCGCGATCGCCGCGGCGGTGCCGACGATCCCCAGCTCGCCGATTCCCTTCACACCGACCGGGTTGAGCTCGTCGTCCTGCTCGTCGATCCAGTGGGCCTCGATCCCGCGGACGTCGGCGTTCGCCGCGATGTGGTACCCGGCCAGGTCGTGGTTGACGAAGTCACCGAACCGGGGGTCCATTCGCAGGGCCTCGTGCAGGGCCATGGAGATCCCCATCGTCATGGCGCCCAGGAACTGTGAGCGCGCCGTCCTGGCGTTCACGATCCGGCCGGCCGCGAAGACTCCCAGCAGCCGCTCGACACGGACCTGTCCGCTGTCGACGTTCACGCTGACCTCGGCGAACTGTGCCCCGAACGAGTGGCGTGAGAGGCGCTTGGCGGCGGCGAGATCCTCGGTGGTGTCCGCTCGCACCTCCAGTCCCTCGGGAGGGAGGACGCCGGACCGCTCGTCGAGTTCCTTCACCAGCGCACGGCACGCCTTGCTCACCGCCCAGCTCCACGAGGAGGTGCCCATGGAGCCCCCGGCGACCGGCGCGGGACCGAAGACGCTGCGGCCCACCCGCACCGTGACCAGGTCCATCGGCACGCCGAGTTCGTCGGCGGCCACCTGGGTCAGCGCGGTGCGGGCACCGGTGCCGATGTCGGCCGCGGCGATCTCGATCACGAACCTGCCGGTGGGCTGGGCGTAGGCGGTCGCGGTGGAGGCCATGGTGAAGACGGGGTAGGTCGACGACGCGACGCCGGTGCCGAGGAGCCGGTCGCCTTTCTCACGGACGCCGGGCGTGGGGTCGCGCCCGGCCCAGCCGAAGCGCGCCGCACCCTCACGCAGGCAGGCGACCAGGTTGCGGCTGCTGAACGGGAGTCCCGACTCGGGGTCGGCCGAAGGCTCGTTGACGATCCGCAGTTGGACGGGGTCCATCCCGAGTGCGTACGCCAGCTCGTCCATCGCCGACTCCAGGGCGAACATCCCCGGCGCCTCACCGGGGGCACGCATCCACGAGGGGGTCGGCACGTCCAGCCGCAGCAGCCGGTGAGCGGTGTGGCTGCTGGGCGCCGCGTACATCACGCGGCTGGCCGCGACCGTCTGCTCGGTGTACTCGACGAGCTTCGAACTCTGCTGGAGCGCTTCGTGCCACACCGCGGTCAGCCTGCCGTCCCGCTCGGCTCCCAGGCGTACCCGCTGCACGGTGGGCGTCCGGTAGCTGACGAGCGCGAACATCTGCTGCCGGGTCATCGCCACCTTGACCGGTCGTCCCACGGCGCGCGCGGCCAGCGCCGCCAGCACGGTCGGCGGGCGGGTCGCCGCCTTCGACCCGAAACCGCCGCCGATGTGGTCGGCGACGACGCTCACCGCGCTCTCGGGAAGACCGAACAGCCGGGCGATCGTGGTCGCCGACTTCCACGGTGCCTGGTCGGCGTTGTAGAGCGTGAGGGTCTCGCCCTCCCAGAACGCGATCGTGGCGTGCGGCTCGATCGGACTGGCGTGCTCGGTCGGGGTCGTGTAGACGGCGTCCACGCGGACCGGCGCCGACGCGAGGGCGCTCTCGGCGTCACCCCGGTCGACCGTCCCCGCGAGGCCCGCGTTGACCGTCTCAGGAGAGAAGATGCGCGGGTCGCCGGGATCCAGTTCGACGTCGTACTCCTCGTCCTCCTCGTAGTCCACGCGCACCGCCGACGCCGCCTCGCGGGCGCCCTCCAGGGTGGTCGCGACCACGGCGGCGACGATCTGTCCCCGGTAGGCGACGTCGGCCGACTGCAGAACGGCCAGCTCGGCGTCCTGCGCGGGACGCAGCCGAAAGACGTTGCCACTGTCCAGTACGGCGATCACCCCGGGCAGGGCGAGCGCTGCGGCGCCGTCGACGGAGCGCACCCGCCCTCGGACGATCGTGGACTGCACCGGCCAGACGTAGACGGCGTTCGGTACGGGGTACTCGTACGCGTAACGGGCCGCGCCGGTGACCTTGTCGCGTCCCTCGATCCTGGCCGGTGCCCCGCCCACCACCTTGTCGAGAGTGGTCATCCCCGCTCCTCCCGTGTGAGGCTCCCCGCGGACCCCGCCGGTCTCGTGAGATCGCGCACGCTCGCCGCGATCAGGTCGCCGGCGAGGTCGATCTTGAACTCGTTCCCGGGGAGGGGACTCGCCGCCGCGAACTCCGCCTCCGCCGCGGCGAGCAGCAGTGCCCTGGTCGGCCGGTGGCCGGTCAGCATCCCCTCGGCCTCCCTGGCCCGCCACGGCACGGGGGCCACCCCGCCCAGCGCGAGCCGGATCTCCCGCAGTGACCCGCCGGCCTCCGTCGCGACCACCGCCGCGATCGAGACCACCGCGAACGCGTAGGACCAGCGGTCGCGGACCTTGCGGTACAGCATGACCGCGCCGTCCGGGGGCGGCGGCAACTCGACCCCGGTGATCAGGTCGCCGGGGCCGAGCACGGTCTCCCGGTCGGGGGTGTCGCCGGGCAGCAGGTAGAAGCGGGAGAGCGGCACCGCCCGCTCCTCGCCCCCCGCGAGTCTGATGTGCACCACGGCGTCGAGGGCGGCCATCGCCACCGCCATGTCGGAGGGGTGGGTGGCCACGCACGCGACGGAGGTGCCGATCACCCCCAGGTCGCGGTGGTCGGTATCGCCGATCGCCGAACAGCCGGTGTCCCGTTCGCGCTTGTTGCACGGCTTGGTGATGTCCTGGAAGTACGGGCAGCGCGTGCGTTGCAGCAGGTTACCGCCGGTGGTGGCCATCGACCGCAGCTGCCCCGAGGCCCCGGCCAGCACCGCCTGGGAGACGGCGGGGAAACGTTCCCTGATGCCCCGGTCACCGGACAGATCGCTGTTGCGCACCATCGCCCCGATGAGCACACTCCCGTCGGCCCGGTGCTCGATCCGGTCGTACGGCAGCCGCGTGACGTCCACCAGCGTCGCGGGCCTCGCCACGCCGAGCTTCATCAGGTCCACGAGGTTGGTGCCGCCGGCGAGGAACATCGCGTCGGTGCCGTCCAGGAGGGCGGTGACGGCGGCGTCGGGGTCGGTGACGCGCTCGTAGGTGAAGGGTCTCATCGCGTGCCCTCGGGGTTCCGCCCGGTGAGAACCGGCTCCCGGTTCTCACCGCCGGCCACGTCGAGGACGGCTTCGACGATCCCGGCGTACGCTCCGCAGCGGCAGAGGTTGCCGCTCATCCGCTCGCGGACCTCCTCGGCGTCCAGGTCGCGGCCGGAGGCGACACCGGCGGCGACGTCCTCGGTGACATGGCTCGGCCAGCCCTGTTCCGCCTCGCCGAGCGCGCCGATGGCGGAGCAGATCTGGCCCGGTGTGCAGTAGCCGCACTGGAAACCGTCCTGGTCGAGGAACGCCTGCTGTACGGGGTGCAGATCACTCCCGGGGGCGAGGGCGGCCACCCCCTCGATGGTGACGATCTCCTGCCCGGCGACCGCGACGGCGAGCGTGAGGCAACTGTTCACCCGGCGGCCGTCCAGCAGGACCGTGCATGCCCCGCACTGCCCGTGGTCGCACCCCTTCTTCGTCCCGGTCAGTCCGAGACGCTCCCGTAGCGCGTCCAGGAGGGTCACCCGGTTGTCCAGGAAGACGGGGTGGTCGGCACCGTTGATACGCAGCGTGATATCGCTGCCGAACGCTTCGACTGCCATGCGTTTATCCTGTCAATTCCCTGATGAGGGGCGGATTTCCTGCCAATCTGAAATTCTCAAAGAAGCGGCAATCCTGTCGGTTCGAGAATCACCGGGGAGCCAAAGAGGGGCCAAGATCGGCGCCGATCCCGTTCGGGCCCCCCGAGATCGGGTGACGTCGGCGGATCAGCCCGCTCGTCTGTCGGCGGCCATCGCCGACACGGTGGCCTCGCGCCGCCGGATCCGCTGTTGCCCCCGGTCCAGGATCACGGCGAGAACGAGCACGACCCCCTTCACGATGATCTGCCAGAACGTCGACACGCCCACGAGCACCATGCCGTCGGAGAGGAGACCGATGGCGAGGGCTCCGATGAGGGTGCCTCGCACCGTGCCGCGCCCGCCGCTCAGCGCGGCGCCGCCGAGGATCACCGCGGTGATCGCGTTGAGCTCGTACATCTCACCGGCGAGCGGTGACGCCGAGGTGAGCTCCGAGGCGATGATCAGGCCCGCGAGCGCGGCGCAGGCGCCGGAGATCACGTACACGGCTGTCTTGACGTACCTGATCGGGACCCCGGAGAGCTCCGCGGCACGCTCGTTGCCGCCCGTGGCGTACAGCCATCGCCCGAACGGCGTCCTGCCGAGCACGAGCGTGACGGCGACGGCGAGGAAGATCATGATCCACAGGCCCGTCGGGAGGCCGAGCGCGCGCCCGTTGCCGAGAACGTGGAAACCGGTGTTGCCGAGCCCGGGGTCGCCGCCCAGATCGGGGTAGGTCGAGCCGTTGGAGATCAGCAGCGCGATTCCCCGCGCCACGTACAGCATGCCGAACGTCGCGATGAACGGCGCCACGTCGAAGCGGGTGATGACGATGCCGTTCACCAGGCCGACGAGCATGCCGACCATGACGCAGAGCACGATCACCCCCCAGACGGGCGGGTAGGCGACCACGTCGGCGAACCCGAGACCGAGCCCTCCGAGCAACTCGCCGGCGACGACCCCGGAGAGCCCGGCGATCGAGCCCACCGACAGGTCGATGCCGCCCTTGACGACGACGAGCAGCATGCCGAGCGCGATGATCGCGGTGATCGCGACGTGCTTGGTCATCGTGACGAGGTTCGGCACCGTGAGGAAGGAGTCGGACAGCAGGCCGAAGACCGCCACCACGGCCGCGAGGGCGATGAACGCCCGTAACTCGAACAGGTTGTTCACCAGCGACAAGCGGCGTGCCTCGGCCGTGACCGCCTCGGGCGGGGGGTGGTCCGCGGACGTCGACGGGGGAGACGTTTCCCGAGACGTCACTCCGCCGTCTCCTCGCCCGTGCCGACGGTGGTGCCGTCCGCCACCCTTATCAGCTCCTCTCTGGCCGTCTCGCCGCGCCGGAACTCACCGGCGAGGACGCCGCGGGCGAGCACCAGCAACCGGTCGGGGACGCGCAGGGCCTCCTCGGCGTCCGACGTGCTGAAGACGACGGCCAGGCCGCGCTCCGCGTGTGCCGCGAGGAGTTCGAAGATCTCCGCCCTGGCGTCGGTGCCGACGCCGCGCGAGGGCTCGTCCAGCAGGAGCACCCGAGGGGCGGTCAGCAGAGCCCTGCCGATGATCACCTTCTGCTGGTCACCACCGCTCAGGGACGCGACGGACGCCCCCGTGTCCTCCCGCCCGACGTCGATGTCGGTGATCATCCGGTCGACGACCTCCCGTTCGCGGGCACGGGAGAAGAACAACCGGTGGACGAACGTGCCCAGCCGGGCCAGGGAGAGGTTCTCCCCGACCGACATCGTCGGGACGAGGCCGTCGCGCCACCGGTTCTCGGGGACCAGGGCCACGCCCCGGGCGATGCGGTCGCGGATCCCCGCGTGTTCCAGCGGGACGCCACAGAGCAGGATCTCGCCCGACTGCGAGGGGATCAGGCCGGCGAGCGCCTCCAGCAACTCGGTGCGGCCGGAGCCCGTCAGGCCGTAGATCCCCACGATCTCGCCCTCCCTGACGGTGAGGGAGAGGTCGTCGATCGCGAGACGGCCGGGATTGACCGGGTCGGCCACCACGAGGCCGCGCAGGCTCAGCACCTCCTGCCCGCTGACCGGCGCGTGGTATGGGAAAAGGTCGTCCCGGTCGCGGTCGGTCATGCGCTCCAGGAGCCACCGGACGGAGACGCTCTCGGCGTCCGCCGTGGCGACGAGCCGCCCGTCACGCAGGACGACGACGTCGTCGGCGATCCGCAGCGCCTCCTCCAGGTGCGAGGAGACGTAGACGACCGCCACCCCGTTCGCGGTCAGCTCCTTGATGACCCGGAACAGGACCTCGATCTCAGGGGCGGTGAGGGCCGAGGTGGGCTCGTCCATGATCAGCACTCGGGCCTCCTGGAGGAGTGCCCGCGCGATCTCGACGATCTGCTGCTCGCCCGGCATCAGGTCGCCGACGGGCAGGTCGGGGTCCGGATACTCCTTCAGACTGTGCAGGATCGCCGTGGTGGTGGCCCGCTGGGACGAGCGGTCGATCACCCACGCCCCTCCGCAGATCTCCCTGGCCAGGAAGAGGTTGTCCTGGATGCTCAGGTTGGGGCAGAGGCTGAGTCCCTGGTGGACGATCGAGACGCCCTGGTCGGCCGCGTCACGGGACGACGCGAACCTGACGGGCTCGCCGTCGAGCTCGACATGGCCGGAGGTGGGGTGCTCACTCCCGGACAGGATCCTCATCAGGGTCGACTTGCCGGCCCCGTTCTCGCCGAACAGCGCGGTCACCCGGCCGGCGGCGACGTCGAAGTCGACTCCCCTGAGCGCGGGCGTGTCCCCGTAGAGCTTGGTGACGTCGCGGGCGCTCAGGACGGTGGCGGCGGAGATCTTCACGAGACCTCCTTGATCGAGACCGGGGTGATGGTCACGACGGAGGGGGTGAGGAAGCTGAAGGCCCCGACGAAGGAGATCTTCCTGCCCTTCAGCCGCGGCGCGTCCAGGTGCCTGAGCAGCTTCTCCCGCACCTGGTCGTTCAGCGCGGTGGCGGCGTCGGCGTACTCCACCTGGCTGAGGAACTGCCCGAAGGTGATGAATCCGACCGCGTCCCGCAGCGCCGTGCCATTGATGACCGGACCGACCTGTAGCGACACCCGGGTGTCCGAGGGCAGCCCCGGCACGGTCACGGGCATCAGCCCGGACCTCACCGCCCCGGCCGTGCCGGTGCCCTTGACCGCGAAGGTGTAGGGGCCGTCGCCCTGCCGGACGCCGTACAGCCTCCCCGCCCCCTCCGCGTCGGTGGTCATGGCCTTCACCAGTACGGGCAGTTCGACGGCCTTCCTCCTGATCGCGGGTACGACCATGGCCTCGTAGGTCCGTGCTCCGTACGCGGCCGAGTCGAACGGGCCGGGACCCGAGGCCGCGACCGACTCCACCGAGCGGTATCGCGTGCTGAACCCGACGGCGACCAGGACGGCCACCGCGAGGGCGACGGCGACCCATCTCGTCGGGATCCGCCGACGGGAGACCTGCCCGCGACGCGCCCGCGGTGCGACCGGGGTGCTCATCTCAATCCTTCCGGTGGGGAGAAGAACTCGGGGAGAACACTGACCCGTCCGCTCCTCTCCGAACGGGAGCCGGTCGATTCGCCGGAGGTCGTTCCAGCCCGCCGCCGCGCGGTGCGCGGATGGTGGGGCCGATGATCATTGTGTCCGAATCGATGAAATATTTCCGCACTCCAGGAGGGGGTTACGGGCGTCCGAATTGGATCTCCCGCAGATTCCAGCCTGCCCGATGACGCTCCACAGATGGTGATCTTCAGGCCGGATATCACCAGTCTTGACCTGGTCTTTTCTGTATATCCAGGCGCTGATTGCCGATGCCGGGCCGCCGTCCCGCCGGATGGCCGGGCGCGAGGCGGGTGCCTCGGTCGGACGCGGGGAGGCGTCTTCGCCCCTGTCCGGCATCTGATAGGTGCCCGTCCGGTCCCCCGTTGGGCGCTTTACCCATGTACGGTGTCGTTTGCTGTGGGATAGATGGGAATTTGTGTCCGTTTAGCCGACTTGCTCGCGTGTCCCGGTCTCTGTTCGTAGGATCTATGCCGAACCTTGACCGCAATCTGTAAGCCTTGGGCGGCCGGTGCGCCGACCGATCGATCTGGAACGGGGAGAAACCGTGCTGAAGTCCAGGACGCGGCTGCGTGTCGCGGCCAAGACAGCCGTGATCGCTACGGTGGGCGCGGGCGTCTTCGGTGCGTTCCCCGCACTCGCCTCCATGTACGCCGCTCCCAAACCGGTCGCCTACACCTGCACGCTCGCCGGCGCGGTGTCGCCGTCGGCGACGTACACGTTCCAGATGGATCTGACCGGTCCGACGTCGGCGGTGACGAACGCCCCCCTCGTGGCGACCTGGAAGATCGGTCAGCCGGCCGCCCCTCCCACCCTTCCCGCCCTCACCCCGTCCGCGCCCGCCCCGGTGGGTGCGAGCCTCGTCGCCGACGCCGAGGTGCAGATCAATGCGACTCCCGGCGGAGTTCTGGCGAGCCCCAGCGAACTCCGCCAGATCCTGGTCACCGCCGCTCCCCCCGTCGCGGGGCAGGCGGTCACCGCGCCCCCCGTCCTCGTCACGGTGACCCCCCTCGCGACGGGTGTCGTCGCCTTCGAGCCCGGCGCGTTCACCCTGCTCCTCAAGACCGGCGCCGGGACGGCCGCCGCGGACGAGGCCGAACTGCTCGACTGCACCCTTCCCGACCCCGCCCAGGCGACCGCCGCCGCGCTGCGGGTGACCGTGGGAACGGGCACTCCCAGCCCTTCGGCCAGCCCTTCGGCGAGTCCGTCGGCGACCCCCTCGCCGTCGGCGACCCCGTCGGCCACCCCGACGACCCCCAGGCCGACGCTCACCGTCACCCGGACCCAGACCGCCGAGCCGTCCCGCGATCCCAACGAACAGATCGACGAGACCCCCAAGGGGGCCGCCTCCACCGGCGGCGGCGGCGACGCCGGCCCCGACGCTCGGATGATCATGTTCAGCGGTGCGCTGATGGTGGCGCTCGCCGGGATCGGCGGGCTCGTGCTGCGCCGTCGCACCGTCGGTCGCGGCTGATCGGGGTGGCCGGATGACCACCCCACCTCCGGGCGGCTGGCCGCCCTCCGGGCAGCACTCCCAGGGCCCGGTTCCCCACTACCGGCCGGTTCCTCCCGTCCAGCCGCCGTACCCGCAGCCCGGCCCCCCTCCGTACGGCTCGCCGTACGAGGGATGGCCGCCCGGACAGGAGCCTCTCGCCGGCGGGCGGATGATGCGGTCGGTGCTCATCCTCGCCGGGATCGCCGGGGTGGTCACGGTGCTGGTGGGCCTGCTCTACATGCTGGCCGCGCCCGAGGAGTACGGCCTGGCCGACCAGCGCACCACGCTGCCGCCCCGCGACCTGGCCGCGGCGCCGGCGAACCCCTACTTCCAGGCGGCACCGACCGTGCCGCCGCCCCTGCCCAGCCTGCCCGCGGCCCCGGCCATGCAGCCCTCGTCCCCGGTGCGCCTCGTCATCCCGCGGCTCGGGGTGAACGCGCCGGTGAAGTCCGTCGGGCTCGACAAGGCGGGCGCCATCGAGGTGCCACCGGTCGGCGATCCGAACCTGGTCGGCTGGTACCGCTCGGGCCCCACCCCCGGTGAGGCGGGTCCCGCGGTGATGCTCGGGCACAAGGACACGCGCGCGGGAAGCGCGGTTTTCAGCCGCCTCGACGAGATCCGCAACGGCGACGTCATCGAGGTGCACCGCAAGGACGGGATCATCGCCGTCTACACCGTGGGCGGGCTGGAACAGGCGGAGAAGTCGGTGTTCCCGACGGAGCGGGTGTACGGCCGGTCGTCGACCCCCCAGCTGCACGTGATCACGTGCGGCGGCACCTACAACCGTGCGACCGGTCACTACACCGACAACGTCATCGCCTACGCGACCATGACGAGCAGCAGGAGAGCCTGAACGGCCCCCTGCCCATGTGCCGAAAGGTGCGATCGGCCTCGCCGTCGCGCGGGCGGTTCCCGTTCAGGGCACGGACGAAGGTTCTGTTGTAACCTCCTATCAACCGAATGTTGCTCGGTTTCGTAGGCGGCTCGGGTTCGCGAGCAGGAGGCACTGTGGCAGAGGCGTACATCGTCGGGGCGGTCCGCACCCCCGTCGGCAAGAAGAAGGGCGGTCTGTCCACCGTCCATCCCACCGATCTGGCCGCGCACACCCTCGGCGCGCTCATCGAGCGTACGGGCGTCGACCCGTCCGCGGTCGAAGACGTGATCATGGGCTGTGTCATGCAGTTCGGCCCGCAGAGCATGGACATCGCGCGTAACGCGTGGCTGTCGGCGGGCCTCCCGGAGAACGTCGCCGGTGTGACCATCGACCGGCAGTGCGGCTCCTCCCAGCAGTCGATCCACTTCGCGGCACAGGGCGTGCTCTCCGGCACCCAGGACCTCGTCGTGGCGGCCGGGGTGGAATCCATGAGCATCGTCCCCATGGGGTCGAGCATCACCGCCGCGCTGGAGAAGGGCATGCCCTTCCCCTTCGGGGACAAGTGGGTGGAGCGCTACGGCAAGCAGGAGATCTCCCAGTTCCGCGGCGCGGAACTCATGTGCCAGAAATGGGGCCTCAAGCGCGAGGAGCTGGAGCGGTTCGCGTACGAGAGCCACCAGCGGGCCTCGAAGGCCGTCGCGAACGGTCATTTCAAGGACCAGATCGCCCCGATCAACGGTGTCGAGGACGACGAGGGCCCGCGCCCGGACACCACGCTGGAGAAGATGGCGTCGCTGAAGACGCTGAAGGAGGACGGCGTGATCACGGCCGCCACCTCCTCGCAGATCTCCGACGGCTCGGGAGCGCTCCTGATCGCCTCCGAGCAGGCCGTCCGCGACCACGGCCTCACCCCCAGGGCGCGCATCGTCACCCTCGCGCTCACCGGCGACGACCCGGTCTACATGCTGACCGCGCCGATCCCCGCGACGCGGAAGGCGCTGAAGAAGGCCGGCCTGTCCATCGAGGACATCGACGTCACCGAGATCAACGAGGCGTTCGCCCCCGTCCCGCTGGCGTGGATCAACGACCTGGGCGCCGACCCGGCCAAGGTGAACCCGAACGGCGGCGCCATCGCCCTGGGCCACCCGCTGGGCGGCACCGGCGCGATCCTGATGACCAAGCTCCTGCACGAACTGGAGCGGACCGGCGGCCGGTACGGGCTGCAGACGATGTGCGAGGGCGGCGGCCAGGCCAACGTCACGATCATCGAGCGTCTGTGACGACCTGATTCACCGAAAGGGCGTCCGTGGGGCGCCCATGAGATCCGGGAAAAGCCCCGGTCCCGGGAGGGAGACCTCCCGGGACCGGGGCTTTTCCCGAAAAGGACCCGCGGGTCAGCGGCCACCCTTGCCCGGGATCCGGCGCGGCTGCCGGGTCGGCCTCGTCGGCATCGGAGGCATCGGCATGTGCCGCGGAGCCGCGGGCACGACGTGCTCGGGGAGCGGGGTGCGCGGCTTGGGGGTTTTGGCGGTCCTGGACTTCCCGCCACGCTTCTGGGCGGACTTGTGGGCGGGATGAATTCGCATATGAGGACTCCTCGAAGAATGTGACGACGCGGCGCGATCCCGGGTCGGACAACTCAGCTGCCACGTCGGACGAACGGGGCCGGAAGGCTGAGTGCGGGCGGATCAGCGAAGGCTGATCGACGCCGGCTCTTAGGAGTTGATCCACATGCGGACGAACATACGGTGCTGTCGCCGAGGCGTGCAACCCGTTAAAAACCGCGTGCGGTGCCGCCCCGGAAATCCGGGAGCGGCACCGCACGGGATGACGTGGGCTGTTCGAGCAGGGGGTTACTTGGGAACGCGGGCGACGCAGAAGACGGTCTGCCCGAACGGCGGGCGGACGAAGCGCTCGATGAAGCGGGTGAGGGGCACCACGGTACGGTCGTAGATCTTGACCAGGCGGGGGTCGGGGTAACCGACGCCGCCGCGGCGGACGGCGGCCCACCAGGCGATGCCGCCCAGGAAGTTGATCGGCTTGAGCACGTCGATGTCCAGGCCCGCCTTGGAGACCGTGCTGCGCAGGGTGGCGGGGGTGTAGCGGGTGACGTGGCCGACCTTGCGGTCGAAGTCTCCGTACAGCTGCATGTAGCCGGGCACCCAGATCACGATCCGGCCGCCGGGGAGGGTGACCTTGGCGAGCGAGCGCAGGGCCTCGACGTCGTCCTCGATGTGCTCCAGGACGTTCATCATCACGACGGTGTCGACCTTCTCACCGATCGGGATCTCGGTCGGCAGGCCGAACTGGAGCACGTCGATGTCGTCGCGGCCCTCGAAACGCTTCCGCAGCTGCTCCACGCAGTATGGGTCGAAATCGCTGACCACCAGCCGGTCGAGGCGGGGCAGGAAGGACTCGGCGAAGTGGCCAAGCCCGGAGCCGATCTCCAGCATGGACCGGCCCACGTGCGGGGCGACCATGTCGAGCTCGTACTGCCGGTAGTTCTTGGCCTCGTCCCCACCCAGGTGGTTCTCCAGGGCCTCGTCACCGGCCGCGGGTTGCACTACGCGGTCATACCCAGACATGCGGTTCCGTCCAGCTCGCTTACGGAAAGGCCGGGGCGAGGCCACGGCCAGGGACAGCCAGAGTCTAGTGGCGCTTCCCCCGCGGCGACCCCTTAAACGCCTCACGGCCGGCGTCGCGGCCCCGTGACGAGCGATCTTTCGCGACGAGGATCGGCACCGCCGGCGGAGGACGGCGGGCCCGGCCTCACCTCGATTACCGGCTCCGCCGAATCAGCCATAAAGCACCAGCATTTCCGCGCTTCACGTCGAACGGGGGAAGTTCGACCTCGACCCGGCGGTGAGATTTGCACCGCAGGACAAAGAAACCCTCCTGGGAAATGGGCGGCCGACCCGTTCGTGATGTGGAAACGGTGCGATTCCCGGTGAGTGGAGAAAGGAGCGCGAATCAATGGAACAGACCCGGTGGTGGCGCGGGAACCTGCCCGCGGAGACGAACGACCTCATCGGCAGGGAAGGCGAGGTGCGGCGGCTGCTGAAACTCCTGGCCGACACTCCGCTGGTCACGGTCACCGGTGTCGGCGGCATCGGCAAGTCACGAATCGCGGTCAGGGCCGCGCGGGAGCGGGAGGAACACCACCCGGACGGCACCTGGCTGGTGGAGCTCTCCGGCGAGCGCGACGGCGATCTGCTCGCCCACACGGTCGCGGCGGTCCTGGGCCTTCCCGAGCGGTCCGCGCGGTCACAGGCCGAGACGCTCGTCGAGTTCCTCGCCGGCAGGAGACTCCTGCTGATCCTCGACGCCTGCGAGCATCTCCTGCCCGCCTGCCGCGCCCTCGTGAGGGAGATCCTGGCGGGGGCGCCCGGCGTACGGATCGTCACCACCTCTCGTCGGCCTCTCGGGCTTCCCCAGGAGGCGCTGCTCCCCGTCGGGCCCTTCGAGGCACCCGCCCCGGGGCCTCCCGTCCGATGGCCGGAGGGCGCCGTCCCGGAAGGCGCCCTCTTGGAAGGCGCGGGGGCGGACGACGCGTTGCGGCTCTTTCTCGACCGGGCCAGGAGCGTGGTTCCCGGCCTGGAGACGACCGAGGCCGGTGTGGCGGCCGCGGCCAGGATCTGCCGGCGGCTGGACGGCGTACCGCTCGCCGTCGAGCTGGCCGCCGGAGGGCTGGGATCCCTGCCGGTGGAGCGGCTCGCCGATCACCTGGAGGACCACTTCGAGATCCCCCACGGCAGGACACCGGCCCCCCGCCACCGAATCGTGCGCGCGGCGATCAGCTGGAGCCACGAGCTTTGCGACCCGCGGGAACGCCTGCTCTGGGCGCGGCTCTCGGTCTTCGCGGGAGACTTCGACGTGGCCGCCGCCGAGTGGGTGTGCGGCGACGACCCGCTGAGCGGCGTACCGGACCTGCTGGAGAGCCTGGAGCGGAGGTTCCTCCTGGTCCCCGTGCCCGGAGGCTACCGGCAGCCCTCCACGGTGCGGGAGTACGGCAGGGAACGGCTCGCCCTGCTCGGTGAGGAGGCCCGGCTGACGCGGCGGCACCGCTACCACTACCTCGATCTGGCGCGCAGGGCCGAGGCCGACTGGTACGGCCCCGGGCAGGAGGAGTGGGCGGCGAGGCTCGCCTTCTCCATGACCGACCTCCGCCTCGCCCTCGACCCCGCCTCCCCGACCTCCGTCGAACTCGCGGGAACGCTCTGGATCCTCTGGTTCTGCCTGGGACGGCTGAACGAGGGCCGCCACCACATGGCGAGGGCGATCGAGGCGGCCCCCGTCACCGATCCCGGGCTGCCCAGGCTCCTGTGGGCCGACGGCTGCGTGGCCATCGCCCAGGGCGAGCCGGAGGTGGGCCGTCGTCGTGCGGAGGCGGCGCTGTCGGCGGCCCTCGACTGGGGCGACTACGCGGCGGCCGGGCACGCTCAGCTCAGGCTGGCCAGCAGCTCCCTGTGCGCCGGCGCCCTGGAGGACGTCGAGCCCCGCGTCGAGCTCGTCCGCGAGTACTTCCGCCGTGCCGAGGCCGCCACCGTGAGCGAACCCCTCGCCCTGGTGACCGCGGCGACGGCGGTCACCTGGCGTGGAGAGTTCGCCAGGGCCGTCTCCGTGCTCAAGGAGGCGCAGCGGCTCTGCGACGCGCGCGGCGAGCGCTGGGCCCGCGCCTGTGGCGACTACGTCCTGTCCATCGCGCAGCTGGGTCTTGGACGGGTGGACGAGGCCGCGGAGGCCGCCCGGCAGTCGCTCGACGTCAAGTGGCGCCTGCGCGACGCCACCGGCGTGGCGCTCGCGGTCGACCAGCTCGCGGTGATCGCCGCGGTCGAGGGCGACGGCCGGCGTACGGCGAGGCTCCAGGGAGCGGGGGTACGGCTGTGGGCCACCTTCGGGCTCCAGGGTTTCGGCTCCGAGGGCATGTCCGAGCCGAGGACCGTCGCCGAGCGGACGGCCAGGCAACTGCTCGGAGACGAGACCTACGACGCGGTCTTCGCCGAGGGTTACCAGGCCGACCCGGAGGAGGCCGTCGCCTATGCCCTCCACAGAGACGAGGCCGTCGTCCATGCCCTGCACGGCAAGGTCCTCCGAGAGCTCCTCTGAAAGGCCCGCTGAAAGGTCCTGCGAGAGGCCCTCGCCCCGGTGCCTTCCGCCGCTGTCGGCCACCGTGCCCTCCGGATGTCCTCCGAATCCGAAGAGGCCACTCTCGGCCCCGTCCTCCGAATCCAAAGGGAGCACCCCGGCGGACGGGATCACGGTCTCGCCCACGAGCGCGAGGCTTCACGAGGAGAAGGGGCTTTCGCGAAGGGCTCGGATGCGGTGGAATCTCTCCCAACATTCGCGAAGGAGCCCCCGACGGACGACGATGAGGCGATCACCCGATCGCTCGCCGGTGACCTGGACGCCTACGAGGTGCTGGTCGCCCGTTACAGCGTGCTCGCGCACCGCACCGCGGCCATGCTCGGCGCCGCCGACGAGGCCGAGGACGTGGTCCAGGAGGCGTTCGTCAAGGCGTACCGTCATCTCGCCTCCTTTCGCAGGGACGCGCACTTCCGCCCCTGGCTGCTGCGGATCGTGGCCAACGAGACGCACAACCTGACCCGCTCCCGTGGACGCCGCGACAGGCTGACCGTGCGGCTCACCGAGGTCGTTCCCCCGCCGGGCGAGGGACCCGAGGAGGCGGCGGTCGCGACCGACCTGAGGGCGCGGCTCCTCGACGCGGTGCGTACGCTGCCCGAACGGGAACGCGAGACTGTGGTCTGCCGGTACTTCCTACAGCTGTCGGAGGCCGAGACCGCCCAGGTGCTCGATCTTCCCGTCGGTACCGTCAAGTCGCGGACCTCCCGCGGCCTGGCCCGTCTGCGTGAGGAGGTGGCCCGTGACCTCACCTGACGACCTCGAAGCCCGGCTCCTCGCCCTCGGGGAGTCCATCGACGTCCCCTCCCCGCCCCCGGACGACGTCGCGCGGGCCGTACGAGCCCGGCTCCGATCACAACTCGCCCCCGCCGCGTCGGCGCCGGACTCCGGGACGCCCGATCCCGAGGCGCCCGCCGCTCCTGGAAGCCCTGTTCCCGAGAGTCCCGTTCCCGAGGCACCCGCCGTCCCCGGAAGCCCTGCTCCCGAGACGCGGACCCCCGAGGCGCCCGCCGTTCCCGGAGGTCCCCGCGTGCTCAGGCGCGCGTGGGAGGCGCTGCGAGACGGCGGGCGGGTACGGCGGCGGGCGGTGGTCGCCGCCGTCGCGATCCTCACGGCCCTCCTCCTGGGGGCGACACCCGCTGGAAGGGCCGCGGTCGCGGAGATCCTGCGCTTCGCGGGGGTCGAGCTCAGGATCGGCGGCCCCGGGCCGCTGCCGTCCGGGGTGCCCCAGCCGCTGCCCGGTGAGCGCCGGGTCACCCTGGAACAGGCGAGGGAGCAGGTGGCGTTCCCCGTCTCCGTCCCGGCCGCGCTCGGCGATCCCGCCGAGGTGAGGGTGAGCGACGGAGGCCGGGTGGTGTCGCTGTTCTGGCCCGGCGTCAGGCTGGACGAGTACGACGGCAGCCTCCACCTCGTCTTCAGAAAGGAACTGGGCCCGCCCTGGCCGGAGGACGCAGGTGTGGGTGCGGTGAAGGCACAGTGGATCCCGGCCCACCACGGCCTGACCTACCTGCCCAGGAGCGGAGGGAGGGCCGAGGTCCGTCCCCGTCCGGCGGGCCCCACCCTCATCTGGCAGCGAGGGCGGGTCGGCCTGCGCCTGGAGGGCGTCGGGGAGCTCGGCCGCGCGCAGGAGATCGCCCGCTCGGTCCGCTGACGCCTTCTCGGGGGTGTGCCGGTGGCCGACGGGGTGCGTGGTACGTCGGGAGTCCACCCGTTCGGCTCGTTGACGTCGGCCGGGCGGGTGCTCGCCCGCTCGATTCTCCGGCGGCGGCGGGGTGTGTCCGAGCGGGAGGCTCTCCGGCGTCGGCCGGATGCGTCGGAGGGGGAGGCGCGTCCGTTCAGCCCGATGACGCCAGCCAGTCGTCGATCCCCTGGAGGAGCTTCTTGCGCACGTCGTCCGGGGCCGCCGAAGCCCGCACCGACTGGCGGGCCAGCTCGGCCAGCTCCGGGTCGGAGAAGCCGTACACCTGCCTGGCGAGCTCGTACTGGGGCAGCAGCCTGGCACCGAACAGCAGCGGGTCGTCGGCGCCCAGCGCGATCGGCACCCCCGCCTCGAACAGGCGCCGCAGCGGTACGTCCTCGGCGCGCTCGGCCACCCCGAGGCCGACGTTGGACGTCGGGCAGACCTCGCACGTGATCCCCCGGGCCGCGAGGCGCTCCATGAGCCTCGGCGACTCGGCCGCCCGCACCCCGTGCCCGACCCGGTCGGCGTCCAGCACGTCGACGCACTCGGCCACGCTGGCCGCGCCCAGCAGTTCCCCGCCGTGCGGTACGGCGAGCAGTCCGGCGCGCTTGGCCAGCCGGAAGGCTCCGTCGAAGTCGCGGGCCCGGCCGCGTCGCTCGTCGTTGGAGAGCCCGAACCCGACCACGCCCTCGTCCATGTGGTGCGTGGCGAGGCGGGCGAGGGTCTTGGCGTCGAGAGGGTGGCGGGTACGGTTCGCCGCCACCACGACGGCGATCCCTATCCCCGCGTGGTCCGCCGCCCTGCGGGTCGCGTCGAGCATCAGCTCCATCGCCGAGGTGAGACCGCCGAACTTCGACGCGTACCCCGACGGGTCGATCTGGATCTCCAGCCAGCCCGATCCCTCGGCGGCCTCGTCCTCGGCGGCCTCGCGCAGCAGCCGGTAGACGTCGCTCTCCCGCTGCAGCACCGAGCGCGCGATGTCGTACAGCCGCTGGAAGCGGAACCAGCCTCGCTCGTCGGTCGCGCGCAGCCGGGGCGGCCAGTCCTCCTCGAGCGCGTCGGGAAGGTGTAACCCGTGCTCGCGGGCGAGCTCGACGAGGGTCGAGTGCCGCATGGAGCCGGTGAAGTGCAGGTGCAGGTGCGCCTTGGGCAGTTCGCTGAGGGGACGTGGCATTTCAATATGGTGCCGTACCTTCGGGGGCGCCGATCGACGACCCCGATGTTTTTGGCGCGATCTGAAGGTCCGTTCACGTCCCGGGGAGGGGGAAGATCGCCGCGCGGAGGCCCGGGGGAGGGCGGTGAGCTCGACGCGGGCGGCGGGCCGGGTACGCTCACGCTCGTGTGGACGGAGCACGGGAGCCTCGCCGTCGAGATCGTCATGGGCACCGCGCGTGCGGGCAGGCCCGCTGAACAGGGCCGGAACCCCGCTCGCCTTTCCCGACATTTCCCGCGACTTTTCCCGATTGGTTATTTATAGGGTTTTATGTGTTATTTCGGGCAGGCGTTGCGGGGGCACGGCACACCCGCCCATATCCCATCCCCCGTTATATCGAGGAAATTTAGGAAACGGGCTTTCAGCGGACCATGTCGCCGTGCGACCGTGGAGGCACACATTGTCAGGACGCTGGGGCTGCCATGGAAGCGGATGTCTTCGTCGGCAGGGAGACAGAACTCGCAGACGTATCCGCACTGCTCGAAAGGGTCCGGCACGTCACGTTGACCGGCCCCGCGGGGGTCGGGAAGACCTGTCTCGCCCTGCGGCTCGCCCGCACCCTCGAACCCGCGTTCCCCGGCGGCGTCCACATCGTGGAGCTGTCGGAGGCGCCCGCCGACCTCGACTCCCTGACCGAGACGCTCGCGGACGCGATCGGTGCCCGCCGCGGGCCGGGCACCCCCACGCTGCGGGCCCTGGTGGACGAGTTCCTCACGCGCCGGACCCTGCTCGTCCTCGACACCTGTGACCGCGTCGTCGGCGCGACGGGCATCCTGGTCGGCCTGCTGCTGCGCTCGGTCGAGGGACTGCGCGTCCTGACCACCAGCAGACAGCGGCTCGGCCTGCCCGGCGAGCACCTTTACCCGGTCGGCGGCCTGCCGGACGCCGACGCCGTCCAGCTGATCACCGCCCTCGCCGGTGGCAGGTTCGGCGGCACGGATCCGGCCGAGCTCTGCAAGCGCCTCGACAACCTGCCGCTCGCGATCCGGCTCGCCGTGGCCGAGGGCACCCCCGGCGGTCTCGGCACCCTCGACGTGCTCGCCGCCACCCTCGACGGCCGCCCGATCTCCACCGCGGGGATCACCGCCTTCGACGGTCACGTCACCTCGCCGGACGAGCTCGCCGCGTCCCTCGAAGGCCGTACGGTCCCCGCGGCCGAACGCGAGATCCACGCCGTCGGATTCGGCGCCGCCCCGCCCGCGCGGGCCGCCGCTCCCCGGCGGCACAGCTCCATGCGCGTCGCCCTCGGCTGGAGCCACGAACTGTGCACCCCCGCCGAACGCCTGCTGTGGGCGCGGGCCTCGGTCTTCGCGGGCACCTTCGACATCGAGGCCGCCGAGGAGGTCTGCGCCGGCGGCGCCCTCGCGGCCAAGGACGTCCTCGACGGGCTGCTCGGCCTGCTCGACAAATCGGTCCTCGTCCGCGAGGAGGGCGAGGGCGGGGTCCGCTATCGCCTGCTCAACACCGTCCGCGAGTTCGGGGTGGTCTGGCTCGACCGGCTCGGCGAGACCGACGAGATCCAGCGCCGCCACCGCGACCACTTCCTCGCCCTGTCCGCCCGCGCCGAGATGAGCTGGCAGGGCCGCCAGCTCGAGTGGTACCGCAGGCTGGTCCTCGAATGCGGCAACATGCGTGGCGCCATCGAATACTGCTACTCCCGGCCGCCGGAATACCGCAGGGGACTCGACCTCGTCGGCAACCTGTGGTTCCTGTGGGCGTGCTGCGGCATGCAGGCACCCGGTGACGACCTCCTCCAGCGCGGCCTCGACCTCGATCACACCCCCAGCCCCGAACGGGTCAAGGCGCTCTGGGTGCACGCCTGGGTCTCGATCCAGCGCGGTGACCTCGAACGCGCCGAACGCATCCTCACCGAATGCGCCGCCGAGGACGCCGACGGCTACGCCACGGCCTACGTCAGCCAGTTCCAGGCCCACCTGGCCGTGGTCAAGGGCGATGTGGTCGAGGCCCTGAGGCTCATCAAGCACGCCAGGGTGCGCCACCGCTCAACCGGCAACGTCTTCCCGGGCTTCCTGCCCACCTACACCGTGGTCGCCACCGCGATGATGCTCGCCGACCACCATGAGCAGGCCGTCTCCGTCCTGCGCGAGGGACGCGAGCTCTGCGAGTCCTGCGGCGACTACTGGACCCTCATCCGCCTGGACCTCCTCCTGGCCCAGGCCGAGCACTCCCTGGGCAACACCGTCTCCGCGCTCGACTCCGCCTGCGGCTCCCTGCGCGGGGCCCGCCTGTTCGGCGACAGCATCTCCCTGATGGAGGCACTGGAGGTGTTCGTCGTGATCGCCGAGGCGTGCTCCGACGACACCTTCGCCGCCACCATGTTCGGAGCCTCCCGCGCCGCGTGGCGGAGCGCCGACGTGCCGCCCAGCCGTTCACCCGTGATCGCGACGCAGCTGCGCACGGCCGAGCTGAGGCTGCGCGGGCGCATGGGCAGGACGGAGTTCGAGCGGCTGGAGGCGCGGGGAAGTTCGATCAACCTGCGCGACGCCGTGGAACACGCACTCCAGGGGGAGCTTTCTTGACGCGCTGCGGCAACCTGCCGGCCGAGATGAACAGTTTCGTCGGCCGCACCACCGAGCTCGACGAGATCGCGAAACTCCTCACCAGGACACGCCTGCTCACCCTGCGCGGCCCCGGGGGCGTCGGCAAGACGCGTCTGGCCCTGCGGGCCGCGAGGAACGTCCGTGACGACTACCCCGACGGCGTCTGGGTGGCCGAGCTCTCCGCCGAGACCGACGGCGACCTGCTCATCCACGGCGTCGCCGGACTTTTCGGCCTGCACACCCCGGCCGAACGTCCCGCGCTGGACTCCCTCGTCGAGCATCTCGTCGACCGGCGGCTCCTCATCGTCCTCGACACCTGCGAGCACCTGGTCGACTCCTGCGCCGCCCTGGTCGTGGCCCTCCTGACCGGCGCGCCCGACGTTCAGATCATCGTGACCAGCCGCCAGGAGCTCGGCCTGCCGCTGGAGGTCGTCATGCTCGTCGAACCCTTCCCCGTCCCCCCGCCCGAGACCGCCGATCTCGCGGACCACGACGCGCCGAGCCTCTTCCTCGACCGCGCCAGGGCCGTGGCCCCCGGATTCCGTACGGACGAGCGGGCCATGATGGCCGTCGCCAGGCTCTGCCGCAGGCTCGACGGCATGCCGCTCGCCATCGAGCTGGCCGCCAGCCAGATGCGCGGCCTGTCGGCGACCCAGCTCGCCGACCAGCTCGACGTCCACTTCAAGCCGCTGACCGACGGCGAGGGACTCCCCGTCCGCCACCACACGCTCCGCACCGCCGCCGGCTGGAGCCACGAGCTGTGCACCCCCGCCGAACGTCTGCTCTGGGCCCGCCTGTCGGTCTTTCCCGCGGCGTTCGACGCCGAGGCGGCGCGTGGCGTGTGCGAGGACGAGCGCCTGCCCGACGTCCCCGGCGCACTCGCCGCGCTCGTGGCCAAATCCGTCGTCGCGCGCGTGGGTGACCGCTACCGCCTGCTCGACACCATCAGGGACTACGGGCGCGACTGGCTCGACGAGCTGGGCGAAGGCGCCCTGATGATCCGCAGGCATCGCGATCACTACCTGTCCACCGCCCGGCGCATGGACGCCGAATGGTACGGCCCCCGCCAGCTCGAATGGACCTGCTGGGCGCACCGGGAACTGCCCGACATCCGCGCGGCCCTCGACCGCTGTCTCGGCGCGGGCGACCACCGCGGCGCTCTGGAGCTGGCAGGAGCCCTGTGGGTGCTCTGGTGCCGGCTGGGGTTCGTCAGGGAGGGCCGCCACTATCTCGGCCGCGCCCTGTCCGCCGTCCCCGCCCCCGACAGGGCGAGGTCCAGGCCGCTGTGGGTCGTCGCCCATCTCGCGCTCATCCAGGGCGACATGTCCCTGGCGCGCGACCGGGCGGAGGAGGCCGTCGAGAGCGCCCAGCGGTACGGTGACGGCGACGCCGAGGCACACGCCCTTCTCGCCCTCGCGCAAACCCGCCTGTTCACCGGAGACCTGGATCGAGAGGACGCGCGGGCGTACGCGCTGCGCGTGGCCGACGGACTGGGCCCCACCTCGCAGGGAACGTTCTTCCTGCCCTCCTTCCTCGCCCTGGCCGCCACCTTCCGCGGCGACTTCGACGAGGCGGTGAGGATCCTGCGCGAGGCGCGTCCGGGCCACGAGGCGCGAGGGGAGCTGTCACAGCGCGCCACGGACGACTACGTCCTCTCCCTCGCCCTTTTCGGCCGGGGTGACCTCGCGGAGGCCTCAGCGGCGGCCAGGGCCTCCCTGGAGGCCAAACGACGGCTGCGGGACACGGTCGGCAGCGCTCTCGCCATCGACCAGCTCGCCAGGATCGCCGCCACCGAGGGCGACGGCGGACGCGCGGCCTGGCTCCTGGGGGCCGCGCAACGTATCCGGACCACCTTCGGGCCCCCCGGCGCCGGGGCCCACACCATGGCCGCGCTCCGCGAGGCCGCCGGTGCCCGCGCCACGTGCCTGATCGGCGAGACCGCCTACGCGCGGGCCTTCGACGAGGGCTCGGCCGCCCACCTCGAGGCCGCCGTGGCCTACGCCCTGCGGGACTGAGCCCCGCCCGGCGCGTACGGAGGGCGGGTTCGACCGGCGGGGGAGCCGTCCTGATCGGCGGTCCCCGCGGGAAACCCCGCACCCGGCGGGGAACCGGTCACGCTCGGCGGGCCCGGCAGGGAGGCCGTCCTGATCGGCGGGCCCTGCCGGGGACCTGGCGCGCCGGGCGGTCAGGCCGTCGCGTTCAGCCGGCCTGGCCGAGGAACTTGGCGAGGCGGCTCACGCCCTCGACGAGGTCGTCGTCGCCGAGCGCGTAGGACAGGCGGAAGTATCCCGGGGTGCCGAAGGCCTCACCGGGGACGACCGCCACCTCGGCCTCCTCCAGGACGATCTCGGCCAGCTCGGCGGAGGTCGCCGGGCGCCTGCCGCCGAACTCCTTGCCCAGGAGCGCCTTGACCGAGGGATAGGCGTAGAACGCGCCCAGCGGCTCGGGGCAGACCACGCCCGGGATCTCGTTGAGCATCCTGACGATGGTCCGGCGGCGCCGGTCGAAGGCGGCGCGCATCTCCGCCACCGCCGACAGGTCGCCGGTGACGGCGGCCAGCGCGGCGGCCTGGGCGACGTTGGAGACGTTGGAGGTGGCGTGCGACTGCAGGTTGGTGGCGGCCTTGACGACGTCCTTGGGACCGATCAGCCAGCCCACGCGCCAGCCGGTCATCGCGTAGGTCTTGGCGACGCCGTTCAGGACCACCACCTTGTCGCCCAGCTCCGGGACCACGGTGGCGATGCTCGCGAACGTCGCGTCGCCGTACGTGAGGTGCTCGTAGATCTCGTCCGTGACGACCCACAGATCGTGCTCGGCGGCCCAGCGGCCGATCTCCGCGACCTGCTCGGGGGTGTACACCGCGCCGGTCGGGTTGGACGGGGAGACGAAGAGCAGGACCTTGGTGCGGTCGGTGCGCGCCGCCTCCAGCTGCTCCACGCTCGCCAGGTAGCCGGTGGTCTCGTCGGTCACCACGTCGACCTGGACGCCGCCGGCGAGCTTGATCGCCTCGGGGTAGGTCGTCCAGTACGGGGCCACGACCAGGACCTCGTCACCCGGGTCGAGCAGGGTGGCGAACGCCTCGTAGACGGCCTGCTTGCCACCGTTGGTGATCAGGACCTGGGCCGCGTCCACCCGGTAGCCGGAGTCGCGGAGCGTCTTGTCGGCGACGGCCTGCTTCAGTTCGGGAAGGCCACCGGCCGGGGTGTACTTGTGGAACCTGGGGTTCCTGCACGCCTCGACGGCCGCCTCGACGATGTAGCCGGGGGTCGCGAAGTCCGGCTCACCGGCGCCGAAGCCGATGACCGGGCGGCCCGCCGCCTTCATTGCCTTGGCCTTGGCGTCCACGGCGAGCGTGGCGGACTCGGAGATCGCGGAGATGCGCGCTGAGATGCGAGGACGGGTCATACCTCCATGGTTACAGACCTGTGCCGATGTTTCCGCCGCGTATCCACCATGCGGACGTCTTCCCGGGAGCCGCCTGAGCATCGGCGACGGCTTCTGAGCTGGACGATCGCCCGTCGGCGTCCTCCGGTTCGACGTGGTGGCCATTCACCCGTAGACTCCGGCATGGTCTTTCCGCCGTATGCGTGAACCGGCGGTCAAGACCGTGAGCCACGGACAAACTTCGGTCCAACCGATGTATGGTGGTTCATGTCTTAGGGCACTAGCGCAATTGGTAGCGCACCGGTCTCCAAAACCGGCGGTTGGGGGTTCGAGTCCCTCGTGCCCTGCTAGGAGCGGTCCGCGCATCAGGCGTCCAGCGCGCCGCTTATGTGCGTTGGACTCGATGGATTCAGGTGAGGACTGTGGCGATCGACACGCGCGGCGAAACCGCAGACAAGCCGAGCGGTGAGAAGAAGACCAAGCGCACTTCTCCCGCCCTTTTCTACCGGCAGGTAGTCGCCGAGCTGCGTAAGGTCATCTGGCCTACGCGCAAAGACCTTATTTCGTACACCATCATCGTCCTGGTCTTCGTTCTGATCATGGTCGGGATCGTGTCGGCTTTGGACGCGCTGTTCACCGAGGGCGTGCTGAGAATCTTCGGCGGAGCCTGAGCCGCGGTCTCCGGCGGGCGGATAGCCTCGCCGATGAGTCCACAAGCCATCGAAGAAAAGAGATAGAGCACCGTGTCCGAGTCTGCACAGTCGGCCGGCGAGCCCCGCGAAGAGCGCGAGGACGAGCTGGAGAAGGCCGTCGACGTCACCGAGGATTCGCTTGACGAGTCCGACGGGCGGGATGTCGACGCCGAGACCGACACCGACGCCGAGGGTGAGGCCGAGCAGGCCCCGGTCGGCGCCGTCGACGAGGACGGTGACGTCCTTCCCGACGTCGACCCGGTCGAGGAGTTCAAGCGGCACCTGCGGAGCCTGTTCGGCGAGTGGTACGTCATCCACTCCTACGCCGGTTACGAGAACCGCGTGAAGTCGAACATCGAGACCCGCACGCAGTCCCTCAACATGGAGGACTACATCTTCCAGGTCGAGGTGCCCACCCACCACGTGACCGAGATCAAGAGCGGCAAGCGCCAGCTGGTCAAGGAGCGGGTGCTGCCCGGATACGTCCTGGTCCGGATGGAGCTCACCGACGAGTCCTGGTCCGCGGTGCGTAACACCCCCGGTGTGACCGGTTTCGTGGGCCTCTCCAACAAGCCGAGCCCGCTGAGCCTCGAAGAGGTCGCCAAGCTGCTCGCGCCGGAGCCCTCGGAAGAGGTGAAGAAGTCCACCGCGAAGGCCTCCGCCGCGACGGTCGACTTCGAGGTCGGCGAGTCCGTCACCGTCATGGACGGCCCGTTCGCCACGCTGCCCGCCACGGTGAGCGAGATCAGCGCCGAGTCGCAGAAGCTCAAGGTGCTCGTGTCGATCTTCGGTCGTGAGACCCCGGTCGAGCTCTCGTTCAACCAGGTCTCGAAAATCTAAACCGGTCGCGTAGACTTCACCAGTCTGCCCCGCGGTCGCGGGGATGGTTCCTTCTTCACTCCGGCCGAAATTCAGCCGCCGGAGTGGGCCCCGCCTGCGCGGGGCCGGCAGGAACATCGTTCAGAGAAGCAAGGACCCGGAGAGAAGCATGCCTCCTAAGAAGAAGCTCGCAGCCTTGGTCAAGGTCCAGCTCCCCGCTGGCCAGGCCACGCCCGCGCCGCCGGTCGGTACCGCCCTCGGCCCGCACGGCGTCAACATCATGGAATTCGTGAAGCAGTACAACGCTGCCACCGAGGCCCAGCGCGGCAACATCATCCCCGTTGAGATCACCATCTACGAGGACCGCACCTTCACCTTCATCACGAAGACGCCCCCGGCGCCTGAGCTGATCAAGAAGGCCGCCGGTGTCGCCAAGGGTTCGGCCGTCCCGCAGAAGGACAAGGTGGGCAAGCTCACCAAGGAGCAGCTGCGCCAGATCGCCGAGACCAAGATGCAGGACCTCAACGCCAACGACATCGCGGCGGCCGAGAAGATCATCGCCGGCACCGCCCGGTCGATGGGCATCACGATCACCGACTAGCCGAAACGGCTGACCGGGCCCTGCGGGCACGAGCGCGAGAGCATGATCCGCGCGACCGTCGAGGGGCCGAACAGCGGGCGGAGCACGAGCGACGTCCGGCAGGAAAATTTCGAAGTAAGTGGAGGGGCCAGGCGCTGGCCCGCACCACGAACACTCGGATCCACAGGAGTGATCACATGAAGCGCAGCAAGGGATTCCGCGCCGCGGCGGCGCAGGTCGACCGCGAGACCCTGTACACCCCGGCGCAGGCGGCCAAGCTGGCCAAGGACACCAACGTCGCCAAGTTCGACGCCACCGTCGAGGTGGCCCTGCGGCTGGGCGTCGACCCTCGCAAGGCCGACCAGATGGTCCGCGGCACCGTCAACCTCCCGCACGGCACCGGCAAGACCGCCCGGGTCCTGGTCTTCGCGACCGGTGACCGTGCCGAGGAGGCCCGCGCCGCGGGCGCCGACATCGTCGGTGCCGACGAGCTGATCGACGAGGTCGCCAAGGGCCGCCTCGACTTCGACGCCGTCGTCGCCACCCCGGACCTCATGGGCAAGGTCGGTCGTCTGGGCCGCGTGCTCGGCCCCCGTGGCCTGATGCCGAACCCCAAGACCGGCACCGTGACCCCGGCCGTCGGCAAGGCCGTCACCGACATCAAGGGCGGCAAGATCGAGTTCCGTGTCGACCGGCACGCGAACCTGCACTTCATCATCGGCAAGGTGTCCTTCGGCGAGCGCCAGCTCATCGAGAACTACGCCGCCGCCCTCGAAGAGGTGCTGCGTCTCAAGCCGTCCGCGGCGAAGGGACGCTACGTCAAGAAGGTCGTCTTCTCCACGTCGATGGGCCCCGGCATCCAGGTCGACCCCAACCAGACGCGGGCGCTGACCGCCGAGCTCGACGCCTGATGGCAGCCTGATAGCAGACGTCTTCTGAGGAAGGCCTCAACCGAATGGCCATTCGGTTGAGGCCTTTCTTCGTTCTCCCGGACGACGCGCCCGGCTTTGCCGACGCGTAGTGTCGTTGTCATGGATCACCGGGGGAACGAAAGGGTGGAGACGAAAATGCGCCGATTGGCTCCCACAGTCGCACTGGGAGCGGCCGCGCTCATCGCGGTCGCGGGATGCGGTGCGCAGGGCACCGGCTCCCTCGGAAACGTCAAACTCGCCGCGGCGGACGCGGTGCAGCAGAGTGCTCAGAAGGCCGAGGAGGTCACCTCCTACTCCGCGGACGTGGTTCTCGACGCCACCGGTGGGGAGAAGGGGGCGGGCAAGGTCCAGGGCAGCATGCTCTACCAGAGCAAGCCCCAGCTGGCGACGGACATCAGGCTCGACACGATCACCTTCGGCGGTCAGAACGTGCCCGGCGGAGCACGGGCCATCCTGTCGGGTGACACGGTCTACGTGAAGTCCGAGCTCATCAACAGGGTCGCCGGCACCAGCAAGCCGTGGACCAAGGTGTCGCTCAGCGAGCTCGACGCCAAGGGGCAGTCCGAGATCAGGAAGTTCATGGACCAGGCGCAGCAGTTCGACCTGGCGGGCACCGTGAAGCTGCTGACCGCGTCCAAGGACGTCAAGGCGGTCGGCACCGAGACGGTCGGTGGGGTCGACACGACCCACTACAGCGGCACCTTCCCGGTCGCCGAGGCCGCCCAGCTGATCGACCCGGCCAAGCGTGAGAAGCTTCAGGAGCAGCTCTCGCAGGCCAAGGACGTGAAGTTCGACCTCTGGGCCGACGCCCAGAGCCTGCCCCGCAAGGTCACGCTCAGCGGCTCCGAGAAGGACGCGTCGTTCAACCTGACGGCGCTCTTCAAGGGGTTCAACGAGCCCGTGGAGATCACGGCCCCGCCCGCCGACCAGGTGGGTGACCTGCCCGAGCACCGCGGCGGAAACTGACGTTTCCCGGAAGTCCACGCCCTCGGCCCACCGGCCGGGGGCGTGAGCCTTTTCCGTGCCCCTTTGCCGGGGAGGGCTCCTCCCGGGCGTCCCGGCCTGTTCTCGGCGCCCGTGGCGGGACAGGCTCCGGGGACGACGCCGGGAGGGGGCAAAAGCGTGTTTTTCCGGCTTACCGCGCTGAGGTGGCGCCGAGTTGGCATTCGTGGCGTCAGCGCGTAAGCTGTCAACGCCGAAGACCGCCGGTCGTCGTCAAGCCGCATGGCTTGATGACTTAAGGATCCACGTCAGTGGACGGCCCGCGTAGGTTGTGATGTGAGTTTTCATCTGGACTAACCTCCTTATGTGAGCCCCGTGCGCCTGCGCCGGGGCTTGTTCGCTTTTCTGGGCCCTTGCCCCGGCGGCACATCTGGAAGGAGGCCCATGGCGAAGGCAGAAAAGGCAACGGCTGTCGCTGAGCTGAAGAGCAGCTTCGACGGCTCCAATGCTGCCGTTCTGACCGAATACCGCGGTCTCACCGTCGCCCAGCTCAAGCAGCTGCGCGTTTCTCTCGGTGAGAATGCGAAGTTCGCCGTGGTGAAGAACACGCTGACCAAGATCGCGGCCACTGAGGCCGGGTTCAACCAGCTCAACGACCTGCTCGCGGGTCCGTCGGCGATCGCGTTCGTCAACGGCGACGTGGTCGAGGCTGCCAAGAGTCTGCGTGACTTCGCCAAGGCCAATCCCCTCCTGGTCATCAAGGGCGGTGTCGTCGACGGCAGGTCGATGACGCCGGACGAGATCAGCAAGCTTGCCGACCTTGAGTCGCGCGAGGTTCTCCTCGCGAAGCTGGCCGGTGCCCTGAAGGCGAAGCAGGGCCACGCGGCCGCCGTCTTCAATGCGCTGCCCACCAACATGGCTCAGCTGGCCGAGGCCCTGCGCGCCAAGCGCGAAGGCGCCGGCGAGTAGGTCCGCGCAGGCGGTCACAGGGGATTAACGCAAACCGCGGTCCCGACTTTCTTTAGTAGTTCAGATCCGTATGGAGGAACCATCATGGCGAAGCTCAGCACCGACGAGCTGCTCGACGCTTTCAAGGAGATGACTCTTCTTGAGCTGTCCGACTTCGTGAAGCTCTTCGAGGAGACCTTCGACGTCAAGGCCGCTGCCCCCGTCGCCGTCGCCGCCGCCGCCCCCGGTGCGGCCGCCGTCGAAGAGGTCGAGGAGCAGGACGAGTTCGAGGTCGTCCTCGAGGCCGCCGGCGACAAGAAGATCCAGGTCATCAAGGAGATCCGCGCCCTGACGAGCCTGGGCCTCAAGGAGGCCAAGGACCTCGTTGACGGCGCTCCCAAGTCCGTCTTCGACGGCAAGGTCAACAAGGAGCAGGCCGAGAAGGCCAAGGCCGCCCTTGAGGGCGCCGGCGCCTCGGTGACCGTCAAGTAGTTCGTTTCATCGAGAAGAGCGGGTCCACCTGGTGCCGGTGGCCCGCTCTTCTCGTGTTTCCGCCCCCCCGCGACCCGTGCCCGGGCCCCGGGTGGGAGGGGCGGGCGGCGGCCGGCCGGGATGCGCGTCGACGGCGGGGGAGGGCCATCCTCACCGGGCCGGACGCCTCGTCGTCTCGGGGCCGGGGTGAATGGGTGGGCGAAATGGCCCGGGGCATGTGGGCGAAGGCCGTTATGCGGATCTGCGCGGCGGGTTATGATCCGGCGATCGGGGAGCGCACCGTCCGGCGCGGTGCGACGGTCGCGCTCACCGGCCCGCGTTCCGCAGACCGTGCGATGGGAGAGAACGCATGGCAGTGCACGCCACTCGTTCCCGTCGCTCACGCCGCTCCCGTCGCCCTCTCAGGATCCTGGGGCCGATGCTGGGAGTTTTGATCGTGGTGCTGCTCGTCGCCGCGTTCTGGATCGGTGCCGCCCTGCGCGACGCCCAGACGGCCGCTGACGACCGGCAGGCCGCGTTGAGGGCGGCGGGGGCCCACGCCCTGCATCTGCTCTCCGTCGGCTACCGGAGCGTCGACGAGGACATCGAACGCATCCTCGACACCTCCACGGGTGTGGCCAGGGCCGAGTACGCCAGGACCGCCGCGGAGCTCAAGAGGAGCACGGTGAAGGACAAGATCCTCCAGACGGGTGCGCTGCGGGCCTCGGGGCTGGTCTCGTTGAAGGGGAGCACGGCCCAGGTGATGGTGGTGGGCGACGCGGTGATCCGGCGGGACGGGGGCAAGGACGCCCCGCAGGAGCGGTTCTACCGGTGGAACATGGAAGTGACCAAGGTCGGGGGATCGTGGCTCGTGTCCCAGGCGGAGCTGGTGCTGTGAGACATGCCTCCCGGCTGGCGATCGGACTCATGGTCGCCGTCGCGCTCGCGCTCGCGGCGGCCGTCTGGATCATGTTCACCGACCTGAGCCGGCTGCGCGCGGACGAGACGGCGGGCCGGGAGGCGCTCGCCGCGGCCCGTTCGGTCGCCCCCGACATGCTGTCGTATGACTATCGTACGATCGAACAGGATTTCGCAAGAGCGAGCGAATACACCGTCGGGGCGCTCAGTCTGCACTACCGGCAGCTGGCCAGGAGCATCGCTCCACAGGCCAGGAGACAGAAGACGGTGCAGCAGGCCACGGTGACCGGGGCCGGGGTCGAGTCGGTGGAGTCGGGAGGTTCCGGCCGGGTCGAGGTGCTGCTCTTCATGAGCATGAGCACGGTCAGGACCCCCGAGGGGGAGAAGGAGCCACGCCGGGTCGTCAGCCAGAACCGGGCCAGATTCATCATGATCAAAAAGGATTCCCGATGGCTGGTCTCGGAGCTGTCCACCCTGCTCGGAGACCCTCCGCCCCCCTGATCGGCGCGTCGCTTTATTCAATTGTTAGTAAAGCCTTGGTTTGGGGTGGGTTGGCGGTTGGGTACACCGGCCATGGCAGCGTCGATCGTCGGTCGATCCATCGGCCGGTGTTCGATCCGCCGCGTGACTCAGCGTCAGCCACACCAGGTCGGGCATTGTCTCCGCTGTGGTGGTGTACGCAGGTCGCTCGGTGGGAAAACTCCCAGGGTCTCGGCTGTTTCCCTGTCGAAATGTCGGCTCCCGGGCTTGACGTTTCGGCTCTGACGGGCGATGCTGCGACCAACGTGGAGCTTGCAGCGAGACTGAAGTGGACAGGTGTATGCCGTTCGGCTACACTGCCCCTTTGCGCTGCCCTTTGACGACCCGCTTCTTTTGGTGCTCTGATGCATGGTCGTCTGGCGTGCGTGTAGTCAGTCCGCCGCGAGCCCTCGGAAGGACATCTGTTGGCAGCCTCGCGCAACGCCTCCGCCGTACCCGCCGGTCCCCGTCGTGTGTCTTTCGCACGAATTCAGGAGCCGCTAGAAGTTCCTGACCTTCTCGCTCTTCAGACCGAGTCCTTCGACTGGTTGCTCGGCAACGAGAAGTGGAAGGGGCGGGTCGAGGCGGCTCGCCAGGCCGGGCGCAAGGACGTTCCGGCCCAGTCGGGCCTCGAAGAGATCTTTGAGGAGATCAGTCCCATCGAGGACTTCTCCGGGACCATGTCCCTGTCGTTCCGCGATCACCGGTTCGAGCCGCCCAAGTACTCAGTCGATGAGTGCAAAGACAAGGACATGACCTACTCCGCCCCGATGTTCGTCACGGCGGAGTTCATCAATAACACCACTGGTGAGATCAAGAGCCAGACCGTGTTCATGGGCGACTTCCCGCTCATGACCGGTAAGGGCACGTTCATCATCAACGGCACCGAGCGTGTCGTCGTCTCCCAGCTGGTCCGGTCCCCGGGCGTCTACTTCGACCGCAGTGTCGACAAGACCTCGGACAAGGACCTCTACGGATGCAAGGTGATCCCTTCGCGGGGCGCCTGGCTCGAGTTCGAGATCGACAAGCGCGACAGCGTCGGTGTCCGCATCGACCGCAAGCGCAAGCAGGCCGTCACCGTGCTGCTCAAGGCGCTCGGCTGGACCAGCGACCAGATCCTTGAGCGTTTCGGTCAGTACGAGTCGATGCGCGCCACCCTGGAGAAGGACCACACGGCCGGCCAGGACGACGCTCTGCTCGACATCTACCGCAAGCTGCGCCCGGGCGAGCCCCCGACCAAGGAGTCGGCGCAGACGCTGCTGGAGAACCTGTACTTCAACTCCAAGCGCTACGACCTCGCCAAGGTCGGCCGATACAAGATCAACAAGAAGCTCGGGGTCGACAGCGAGATCACCCAGGGCACGCTCGCCGAGGACGACATCGTCGCCACCATCGAATACATCGTCCGGCTCCACGCCGGCGAGACGGAGATGCCCGGCGCGAACGGTCCGATCGTCGTCGAGACCGACGACATCGACCACTTCGGCAACCGCCGTCTCCGTACGGTGGGCGAGCTCATCCAGAACCAGGTCCGCCTGGGCCTGGCCCGCATGGAGCGCGTCGTCCGCGAGCGGATGACGACCCAGGACGTCGAGGCGATCACGCCGCAGACCCTGATCAACATTCGCCCGGTCGTGGCGTCGATCAAGGAGTTCTTCGGCACCTCCCAGCTGTCCCAGTTCATGGACCAGACCAACCCCCTCGCCGGACTGACGCACAAGCGTCGTCTGTCCGCGCTGGGCCCCGGTGGTCTGTCCCGTGAGCGGGCCGGTTTCGAGGTCCGTGACGTTCACCCGTCGCACTACGGTCGCATGTGCCCGATCGAGACGCCGGAAGGACCGAACATCGGTCTGATCGGCTCGCTGGCCTCCTTCGGCCGGGTCAACTCCTTCGGGTTCGTCGAGACCCCCTACCGCAAGGTCGTCGACGGCCGGGTCACCGACCAGGTCGACTACCTGACCGCGGACGAGGAGGACCGGCACGTCATCGCCCAGGCGAACACGCCCATCGGTTCCGACGGAACGTTCCTCGAGTCGCGCGTGCTCGTCCGCAGGAAGGGCGGGGAGTTCGAGTCCCTGCGCGCCACCGAGGTCGACTACATGGACGTCTCGGCACGCCAGATGGTGTCCGTGGCGACCGCGATGATCCCGTTCCTGGAGCACGACGACGCCAACCGCGCGCTCATGGGCTCCAACATGCAGCGCCAGTCGGTGCCGCTGCTCAAGAGCGAGGCGCCGCTGGTCGGCACCGGCATGGAATACCGTGCCGCGACCGACGCCGGCGACGTCATCACCGCCGACAAGGCGGGCGTGGTCGAGGAGGTCTCCGCCGACTACGTCACGGTGATGAACGACGACGGCACCCGTACGACCTACCGGGTCGCCAAGTTCAAGCGTTCCAACCAGGGCACCTGCTTCAACCAGAAGCCGATCGTCGCCGAAGGCGACCGGATCGAGGTGAACCAGGTCGTCGCCGACGGTCCCTGCACCGACGAGGGCGAGATGGCCCTGGGCAAGAACCTCCTCGTGGCGTTCATGCCGTGGGAGGGCCACAACTACGAGGACGCGATCATCCTCTCCCAGCGTCTGGTGCAGGACGACGTCCTGTCCTCGATCCACATCGAGGAGCACGAGGTCGACGCCCGTGACACCAAGCTGGGCCCCGAGGAGATCACCCGGGACATCCCGAACGTCTCCGAGGAGGTCCTGGCCGACCTCGACGAGCGCGGCATCATCCGCATCGGCGCCGAGGTCGTCCCCGGCGACATCCTTGTCGGAAAGGTCACGCCCAAGGGCGAGACCGAGCTGACCCCCGAGGAGCGCCTGCTGCGCGCGATCTTCGGTGAGAAGGCCCGCGAGGTCCGTGACACCTCACTGAAGGTGCCGCACGGTGAGCAGGGCAAGGTCATCGGGGTGCGCGTGTTCAGCCGCGAGGAGGGCGACGAGCTCCCCCCCGGCGTCAACGAGCTGGTCCGCGTCTACGTGGCCCAGAAGCGTAAGATCACCGACGGCGACAAGCTGGCCGGCCGGCACGGCAACAAGGGCGTCATCTCCAAGATCCTCCCGGTCGAGGACATGCCGTTCCTTGAGGACGGCACGGCCGTCGACATCATCCTCAACCCCCTGGGCGTGCCCGGCCGAATGAACGTCGGCCAGGTGCTGGAGACCCACCTCGGGTGGATCGCCGCCAGAGGATGGGACATCAGCGGCATCCAGGAGGCGTGGGCCGAGCGGCTGCGCGACAAGGGCTTCGCCGAGGTCGACCCGCGCACCAACATGGCCACGCCGGTGTTCGACGGTGCCAACGAGGAAGAGATCATCGGTCTGCTCGACAACACCCTGGTCAACAGGGACGGCGGGCGGATGGTCGGCGCGAACGGAAAGGCCCAGCTGTTCGACGGCCGTTCCGGGGAGCCGTTCCCGCACCCGATCTCGGTCGGCTACATCTACATCCTGAAGCTGCTCCACCTGGTCGACGACAAGATCCACGCTCGCTCGACCGGTCCGTACTCCATGATCACCCAGCAGCCGCTCGGCGGTAAGGCCCAGTTCGGTGGCCAGCGCTTCGGTGAGATGGAGGTCTGGGCGCTGGAGGCGTACGGTGCCGCCTACGCCCTGCAGGAGCTGCTCACCATCAAGTCCGACGACGTCCTCGGCCGCGTGAAGGTCTACGAGGCGATCGTCAAGGGCGAGAACATTCCCGAGCCGGGCATCCCGGAGTCGTTCAAGGTGCTCATCAAGGAAATGCAGTCGCTGTGCCTGAACGTCGAGGTGCTCTCCAGCGACGGCATGTCCATCGAGATGCGCGACACCGACGAGGACGTCTTCCGCGCCGCGGAAGAGCTCGGCATCGACCTGTCCCGGCGTGAGCCGAGCAGCGTCGAAGAGGTCTGATCTAGAAGCTGAGGAGGGGATTACATAGTGCTCGACGTCAACTTCTTCGACGAGCTTCGGATCGGCCTCGCGACCGCCGACGATATCCGCCAGTGGTCGCACGGCGAGGTGAAGAAGCCGGAGACCATCAACTACCGGACGCTCAAGCCCGAGAAGGACGGACTCTTCTGCGAGAAGATCTTCGGTCCGACTCGCGACTGGGAGTGCTACTGCGGTAAGTACAAGCGCGTCCGCTTCAAGGGCATCATCTGTGAGCGCTGTGGCGTCGAGGTGACCCGCGCCAAGGTGCGTCGTGAGCGGATGGGCCACATCGAGCTGGCCGCGCCCGTCACGCACATCTGGTACTTCAAGGGTGTCCCGTCCCGGCTGGGATACCTGCTCGACCTGGCCCCGAAGGACCTTGAGAAGGTCATCTACTTCGCGGCCTACATGATCACGCACGTCGACAAGGAAATGCGCGAGCGTGACCTGCCGTCGCTGGAGGCGAAGATCTCCGTCGAGCGGCAGCACATCGAGCAGCGTCGTGACGCCGACATCGAGGCTCGCCAGCGCAAGCTGGAGAGCGACCTGGCCGAGCTTGAGGCCGCGGGCGCCAAGGGCGACCAGCGCCGCAAGGTCCGGGAGGGCGCCGAGCGTGAGATGCGGCAGCTGCGCGACCGGGCCCAGCGCGAGCTGGACCGGCTGGACGAGGTCTGGAGCCGCTTCAAGAACCTCAAGGTCCAGGACCTTGAGGGCGACGAGCTGCTCTACCGCGAGATGCGCGACCGTTTCGGCCGCTACTTCCGCGGCGGCATGGGCGCCCAGGCGATCCAGGAGCGTCTGACCAACTTCGACCTCGCTCTTGAGGCCGAGAACCTGCGCGAGACGATCCGCAGCGGCAAGGGCCAGAAGAAGGCCCGCGCACTCAAGCGTCTCAAGGTCGTGTCGGCGTTCCTGAACACCCGCAACTCGCCCAACGGGATGGTCCTCGACTGCATCCCGGTCATCCCGCCGGACCTGCGCCCGATGGTGCAGCTCGACGGTGGCCGGTTCGCGACCTCGGACCTGAACGACCTGTACCGCCGGGTGATCAACCGGAACAACCGCCTCAAGCGACTTCTCGACCTCGGCGCCCCCGAGATCATCGTGAACAACGAGAAGCGGATGCTCCAGGAGGCCGTCGACGCGCTGTTCGACAACGGCCGCCGTGGCCGCCCGGTCACCGGTCCCGGCAACCGCCCCCTGAAGTCCCTCAGCGACATGCTGAAGGGCAAGCAGGGCCGGTTCCGCCAGAACCTGCTGGGCAAGCGAGTCGACTACTCCGGCCGTTCGGTCATCGTCGTCGGCCCGCAGCTGAAGCTGCACCAGTGCGGTCTGCCCAAGCAGATGGCCCTGGAGCTCTTCAAGCCGTTCGTGATGAAGCGCCTGGTCGACCTGAACCACGCGCAGAACATCAAGTCGGCCAAGCGGATGGTCGAGCGTGCCCGGCCGGTCGTGTGGGACGTCCTCGAAGAGGTCATCACCGAGCACCCCGTGCTGCTCAACCGCGCGCCGACCCTGCACCGCCTGGGCATCCAGGCCTTCGAGCCGCAGCTGGTCGAGGGCAAGGCCATCCAGATCCACCCGCTCGTCTGCACCGCGTTCAACGCGGACTTCGACGGTGACCAGATGGCCGTGCACCTGCCGCTGTCGGCCGAGGCGCAGGCCGAGGCCCGCATCCTGATGCTGTCGACGAACAACATCCTCAAGCCGGCCGACGGCAAGCCCGTGACCATGCCCACCCAGGACATGATCATCGGTCTTTACTCGCTGACCACGCTCAAGGACGAGGACGAGAACGGTGTCGGCAAGGGCCGGGTCTTCGGCTCGGTGTCGGAGGCGCTCATGGCCTTCGACCGCCGCGAGCTGGACATCCAGTCGCTGATCCAGATCCGGATGAAGGGAGACGTCCCGCCGCCCCGCGGCTGGGCCGCTCCCGAGGGCTGGGAGGCGGGTGACAGCTACCGCCTGGAGACCACCCTGGGTCGTTGCCTGTTCAACCAGACCCTGCCGGCGAACTACCCGTACGTGAACTCGCAGGTCGGCAAGAAGCAGCTCTCGGTCATCGTGAACGAGCTCGCCGAGAAGTACCCCAAGGTCGAGGTCGCCGCGGCGCTCGACGCCCTCAAGGACGCCGGTTTCTACTGGGCGACCAGGGCCGGTGTGACGATCTCCATCGAGGACGTCATCGCGCCGCCGAACAAGGCCGACATCATGGAGACGTACGAGCGCAGGGCCGACAAGGTCCAGCGTGAGTACGAGCGCGGTCTGATCACGGACGAGGAGCGCCGTCAGGAGCTCATCGAGATCTGGACGCACGCGACCAGTGACGTGACCGACGACATGCAGAAGGCGTTCCCGAAGACCAACCCGGTCTGGATGATGGTCCAGTCGGGCGCCCGAGGAAACCTGATGCAGGTCCGGCAGATCTCCGGCATCCGTGGCCTGGTGTCCAACACCAAGGGTGAGACGATCCCGCGTCCGATCAAGGCCTCGTTCCGCGAGGGTCTGTCGGTGCTGGAGTACTTCATCTCCACCCACGGTCAGCGGAAGGGTCTGGCGGACACCGCGCTGCGGACCGCCGACTCGGGTTACCTGACCCGTCGTCTGGTTGACGTCGCGCAGGACGTCATCGTCCGCGAGATCGACTGCGGCACCGACCGTGGCGTCCCGCTGCACGTGGCCGACCGCGACGCCCAGGGCAACCTGGTCAAGGCGGAGAACGCCGAGAGCAACGTGCACGGCCGCATCCTCGCCGAGGACGTGGAGGTGGACGGCAAGATCATCGCGCCGATGGGTGTCGACATCAACGACATCCACGTCACCGCGCTGGTCGAGGCCGGGGTGGAGACCGTCAGGACCCGCAGCGCCCTCGTCTGCGAGGCCAAGATCGGTGTCTGCGCCACCTGCTACGGCCGTTCGCTCGCGACCGGCAAGCTCGTGGACGTCGGCGAGGCGGTCGGCATCATCGCCGCCCAGTCGATCGGCGAGCCCGGCACCCAGCTGACGATGCGGACCTTCCACACCGGTGGTGTGGCGGGCGCCGACATCACCCACGGTCTGCCCCGTGTGCAGGAGCTCTTCGAGGCGCGCGTCCCCAAGGGCGTCGCCCCGATCAGCGAGGCCGAGGGCCGGGTCCGCATCGACGAGACCGACAAGACCCGGAAGATCGTGATCGTCCCGGACGACGGTTCCGAGGAGGTCGCGTACCCCGTGTCGATGCGGTCGCGCATGCTCGTCTCCGACGGGCAGCGCGTCACGGTCGGCCAGCAGCTGATCGCCGGTGCGGTCAACCCCAACGAGGTGCTGCGCATCCTCGGCCCCCGGGCCGTGCAGCTGCACCTTGTGGCGGAGGTCCAGCAGGTGTACCGCTCGCAGGGTGTGTCGATCCACGACAAGCACATCGAGATCATCGTGCGGCAGATGCTCAAGCGCGTGAACGTGCTGGAGTCCGGCGACGCCGACATGCTGCCCGGTGAGCTCGTCGAGCGGCCGCGCTTCGAGCGGATCAACCGCGAGTGCGTGGCGGAGGGCGGCACGCCGGCCTCCGGACGCCCGGTGCTGATGGGCATCACCAAGGCCTCGCTCGCCACCGAGTCCTGGCTGTCCGCGGCGTCCTTCCAGGAGACGACCCGAGTGCTCACCGACGCGGCGATCCACGCCAAGTCGGACTCGCTGCTCGGTCTCAAGGAGAACGTCATCATCGGAAAGCTCATCCCGGCCGGTACGGGCATGCCCCAGTACCGCAACATCCGGGTCGAGCCCACCGAGGAGGCGAAGGCCGCCATGTACACCGTCGGCGGCTACGACGGCTCCGCGGCCGACTACACCTTCGGTTCGGGCTCCGGCGAGGCCGTGCCGCTGGAGGAGTACGACTTCGGTCAGTACAACCGCTGAACGGCACGACCGCTGAGCGGTCGCTGACGGCAGAGTGGTCGCAGACGGCGCCCGGTCCCCTTCAAGGGGGCCGGGCGCCGTCGCTTTCCCTCCGGTACCGTCGCCTTTCCTGCCCGCTGACCCGATAGCTGGGGATGTGGACCTTTCTTGACCGGAATGTTGCGGCGAAAGCCACACGTTAATGCGGAGAACGGCCGGAGAAGTGCTTCGCGCCGGGTAAACTCGACACGGACCCGGAAGCGGTCGGTCGGAAACCGATCGCGGGAGTCATGACACGAACGCCGACGCCTGGCGAGTGCAGCCGTTTTGACGTGTTGCGTTGGGCTGGGTAGTCTTTCCCTTCGTGCCCATGTCTTCATGGGTCTTCATGCGTGCGCGTCGCCAGTTTCCCGATGAGGGGTCGGCAGAGGCGCCGTATGGCCTCCTCCACCGGACCGGCCTTAACCGGGATGTGGCGCGAAACTTACGCGACACGCCCGACCGCGTGGGTCGGAGGGGATGAAAGAACCGCAGGTCATGACACCGGCAGCACCTGCAAAATGCACCACATTCGAATTACCGGCTAGCACGAACGGAGACGCGGTGCCCACGATTCAGCAGCTGGTCCGCAAGGGCCGCCAGGACAAGGTCACAAAGACCAAGACTCCGGCGCTCAAGGCCAGCCCTCAGCGACGCGGCACCTGCATGCGCGTTTACACCACGACCCCGAAGAAGCCGAACTCCGCGCTCCGCAAGGTCGCGCGTGTCCGGCTCACCAACGGCATCGAGGTCACGGCCTACATCCCCGGTGTCGGCCACAACCTCCAGGAGCACTCCATCGTGCTCGTCCGTGGTGGCCGTGTGAAGGACCTGCCGGGTGTTCGCTACAAGATCATCCGCGGCTCGCTCGACACCCAGGGTGTCCGTAACCGCAAGCAGGCCCGTAGCCGTTACGGCGCGAAGAAGGAGAAGTAAGAATGCCTCGCAAGGGTTCTCCTGGCCGTCGTCAGCTCATGGCTGACCCGGTTCACAACTCGCCCCTGGTCACCGCGCTCATCAACAAGGTGCTCCTGGACGGCAAGCGCTCCATCGCCCAGTCCATCGTGTACGGCGCTCTCGAAGGCGCCAAGGAGAAGACCGGCAACGACCCGGTCGTCACCCTGAAGCGCGCGCTGGACAACGTCAAGCCCACCCTTGAGGTCCGCAGCCGCCGTGTCGGTGGCGCGACCTACCAGGTCCCGGTCGAGGTGCGCGCGACGCGTAGCACCACCCTGGCCCTGCGCTGGCTGGTGCAGTACTCCCGCGCCCGCCGCGAGAAGACCATGACCGAGCGCCTCATGAACGAACTGCTCGACGCCAGCAACGGCCTCGGCGCAAGCGTCAAGAAGCGCGAGGACACCCACAAGATGGCCGAGTCCAACAAGGCCTTCGCCCACTACCGCTGGTAACAGCGGGTTCGACGAGACGACGAGGACGCGAGAGAAGTGGCCACCACGACCGCTCTTGACCTGGCCAAGGTCCGTAATATCGGGATCATGGCCCACATCGACGCGGGCAAGACCACGACGACCGAACGCATCCTGTTCTACACCGGTATCAACTACAAGATCGGTGAGGTCCACGAGGGCGCAGCCACGATGGACTGGATGGAGCAGGAGCAGGAGCGTGGTATCACCATCACCTCCGCTGCCACGACCTGCGAATGGCTCGGCCACACGATCAACATCATCGACACGCCGGGCCACGTGGACTTCACGATCGAGGTGGAGCGCTCGCTCCGCGTCCTCGACGGTGCCGTCGCCGTGTTCGACGGCGTCGCCGGTGTCGAGCCGCAGTCCGAGACGGTCTGGCGTCAGGCCGACCGCTACGAAGTGCCCCGGATCTGCTTCGTCAACAAGCTGGACCGGGTCGGCGCGGAGTTCCACCGCTGCGTCGACATGATGATCAGCCGCCTGAACGCGACCCCCGCGGTGCTTCAGCTTCCCTGGGGCGTCGAGGCCGACTTCAAGGGCGTCATCGACCTGGTCAAGATGAAGGGTCTGCTCTGGAGCGCCGAGGCGGCCAAGGGCGAGATGTACGAGGTCGTCGACATCCCGGCCGAGCACGCCGAGGCCGCTCGCGAGTGGCGTGACAAGCTCATCGAGACGGTCTCCGAGAACGACGACGAGTTGATGGAGCTCTTCCTGGAGGGCGTCGAGCCCACCGAGGAGCAGCTGGTCGCGGCCATCCGCCGCGCGACGCTGGCCAGCGCCATCAACCCGGTCCTGACCGGCACCGCGTTCAAGAACAAGGGCATTCAGCCCCTGCTCGACGCGATCGTCGCCTACCTTCCCGCCCCGATCGACATCCCGGCCTTCAAGGGCCACGCGGTCGGCAAGGAAGACGAGGTCATCGAGCGTCACGCGGACGTGAACGAGCCGTTCTCCGCGCTCGCCTTCAAGATCATGAGCGACCAGCACCTCGGCCGCCTCACCTACATCCGCATCTACTCGGGCACGCTCGAGACCGGCACCGCGGTGACCAACTCGGTGAAGGGCCGCAAGGAGCGGATCGGCAAGATCTACCAGATGCACGCCAACAAGCGCGAAGAGCGCGCGTCGGCCGTGGCCGGTCAGATCGTCGCCGTGATGGGTCTGAAGGACACCACCACCGGTGACACCCTGTCGGACCCGGCTCACCCCGTGGTCCTGGAGTCGATGAACTTCCCGGCGCCGGTCATCAGCGTCGCCATCGAGCCCAAGACCAAGGGTGACCAGGAGAAGCTGGGCACCGCGATCCAGCGTCTGGCCGAGGAGGACCCGTCCTTCCAGGTCCGTCGTGACGACGAGACCGGGCAGACGGTCATCTGGGGTATGGGCGAGCTCCACCTGGAGATCCTCGTCGACCGGATGCGCCGCGAGTTCAAGGTCGAGGCCAACATCGGCCGGCCTCAGGTGGCCTACCGGGAGACCATCCGCCGCAAGGTGGAGAAGGTCGACTACGTCCACAAGAAGCAGACCGGTGGTTCCGGCCAGTTCGCCAAGGTCATCATCGACATTGAGCCGCTGGGCGAGGGCAACGACGGTTACGAGTTCTCGAACAAGGTCTCCGGTGGCCGCATCCCGAGGGAGTACATCCCCTCGGTCGACGCGGGCGCCCAGGAGGCGGCCGAGTTCGGTGTTCTCGCCGGATACCCCATGGTCGGGGTCAAGGTCACCCTGCAGGACGGTGCCTACCACGAGGTGGACTCGTCCGAAATGGCCTTCAAGATCGCTGGCTCGATGGCCTTCAAGGAGGCCGCGCGCAAGGCGGACGCCGTAATCCTGGAGCCGATGATGGCCGTTGAGGTCACCACGCCCGAGGACTACATGGGTGATGTCATCGGTGACCTCAACGGTCGCCGCGGGCAGATCCAGGCGATGGACGAGCGCTCCGGCGCCCGGATCATCAAGGCGCTCGTGCCGCTCTCTGAGATGTTCGGCTACGTGGGAGACCTCCGTAGCAAGACGCAGGGGCGTGCGAGCTACAGCATGCAATTCGACTCCTACGCCGAAGTGCCCGCGCACATCGCCAAGGAGATCGTCGCGAAGGTGCGGGGCGAGTAAGTCCAGCACCATTCCGGGTGCGGGTAACGAGGAGATCGTCACCCCGCCACCGGAGGGGTGCGGGGCGAGTAAGTCCAGCACCATTCCGGGTGTGGGAGGCGAGGAGATCGTCACCCCGCTACCGGAGGGGTGCGGGGCGAGCAGGCCCCAGCGCTGTTCCGGGTGTGGGAGGCGAGGAGATCGTCGCCCCGCCACCGGAGGGGTGCGGGGCGAGAGCTTTCTCGCCGGCCGGTTCCGAGAGGGACCGGCCTCCCCAATCCCGAATATGAAGACGCAAGTCACGTCAGAATCTCTAAGGAGAGAGCAGTGGCCAAGGCCAAGTTCGAGCGGACCAAGCCGCACGTAAACATCGGCACCATTGGGCACATCGACCACGGCAAGACCACTCTGACCGCGGCGATCACCAAGGTGCTCCACGAGCGTTTCCCGAACCTCAACGAGGCGACCCCGTTCGACAAGATCGACAAGGCGCCCGAGGAGAAGGCTCGTGGTATCACGATCTCCATCGCGCACGTCGAGTACCAGACCGAGAAGCGCCACTACGCCCACGTGGACTGCCCCGGTCACGCCGACTACGTGAAGAACATGATCACCGGTGCGGCTCAGATGGACGGCGCGATCCTCGTGGTCGCCGCCACCGACGGCCCGATGCCGCAGACGAAGGAGCACGTCCTCCTGGCCCGCCAGGTCGGCGTCCCCTACATCGTCGTCGCCCTCAACAAGTCCGACATGGTGGACGACGAGGAGATCCTGGAGCTCGTCGAGCTCGAGGTCCGCGAGCTTCTCTCGGCCCAGGAGTTCCCCGGCGACGACCTGCCGGTCGTCCGCGTCTCGGCGCTGAAGGCGCTTGAGGGCGACACCAAGTGGGGCGACTCGATCATCGAGCTCATGACCGCCGTGGACGAGAACGTCCCCGAGCCGACCCGTGAGACCGAGAAGCCGTTCCTCATGCCGATCGAGGACGTCTTCTCGATCACCGGCCGCGGTACGGTCGTCACCGGCCGTATCGAGCGCGGTATCGTCAAGGTCAACGAGACCGTCGACATCATCGGCATCAAGGAGACCAAGACCACCACCACGGTCACCGGTGTCGAGATGTTCCGCAAGCTCCTCGACGAGGGTCAGGCGGGTGACAACGTCGGTCTGCTCCTGCGCGGCATCAAGCGCGAGGACGTCGAGCGCGGCCAGTGCATCATCAAGCCGGGCACGACCACCCCGCACACCGAGTTCGAGGCCCAGGTCTACATCCTGAGCAAGGACGAGGGCGGCCGCCACACCCCGTTCTTCAACAACTACCGCCCGCAGTTCTACTTCCGTACGACCGACGTGACCGGCGTGGTGAACCTCCCCGAGGGCACCGAGATGGTCATGCCCGGCGACAACACGGAGATGAACGTCGCGCTGATCCAGCCCATCGCGATGGAGGACGGTCTCAAGTTCGCCATCCGTGAGGGTGGCCGCACCGTCGGTGCGGGTCGAGTGACCAAGATCATCAAGTAGTACGATCGCGGAGTGGCGGTCGGCCCCCGAAACAGGGCCGACCGCCTCACCACGAGGGGGCCGTGCCGCAGGGCGCGAACCCCGGCAGGACCCCACGAACCGTGATCTCGCAGTTGGTTCGGCCGAAGGATGACCGAACTCACTGCCAGATCACGGAAGAAAGCGCGGACTCACAGCGTCTGCTACGTGGGGCATGTGCGGAGACGCCGCCCCAGGGCGAGACGTGCTCCGGCACGACGTGGCGGGACCGTCCAGATGGGCCGGCCACGACATAGCGGCAACAGGCCGCACGTAACTTTTTCAGACGACAGTGAAGGACACCGAGGCCATTATGGCGGGACAGAAGATCCGCATTCGGCTCAAGGCCTATGACCACGAGGTCATCGACGTCTCGGCCAAGAAGATCGTCGAGACGGTGACAAGGACTGGCGCCAAGGTCGCGGGCCCGGTGCCGCTGCCGACCGAGAAGAACGTGTACTGCGTCATCCGCTCGCCGCACAAGTACAAGGACAGCCGCGAGCACTTTGAGATGCGCACGCACAAGCGGCTGATTGACATCATCGACCCGACGCCGAAGACGGTCGACTCGCTCATGCGACTCGACCTTCCCGCCGGCGTTGACATCTCGATCAAGCTCTGAGGGAACGCACTGACATGGCTAACAAGATCAAGGGCGTCCTGGGCAAGAAGCTCGGCATGACCCAGGTCTTCGACGCGGACAACCGGATGGTCCCGGTGACCGTCGTCGAGGCTGGCCCGTGCGTCGTGACCCGCGTCCGCACCGCCGAGAAGGACGGCTACACCGCCGTTCAGCTGGGCTTCGGCCAGGTCGACCCGCGGAAGGTCAACAAGCCGCTCGGCGACTACCTGCGCAAGCACGACATCACCCCGCGCCGTTACTTCGCGGAGATCCGCACCGACGACGCGAGCGACTACACCCTGGGCCAGGAGCTCCTCGCCGACACCTTCGAGGCCGGCCAGTTCGTCGACGTGACGGGCAAGAGCAAGGGCAAGGGCTTCGCGGGTGTCATGAAGCGCCACGGCTTCAAGGGTCTGGGCGCCTCGCACGGTACGCAGCGCAAGCACCGCTCGCCCGGTTCCATCGGTGGCTGCGCCACCCCCGGCCGCGTCTTCAAGGGCGTGCGCATGGCGGGCCGGATGGGCAACGTCCGCACGACCGTCCAGAGCCTCAAGGTTCACGCCGTGGACGCCGAGAAGGGCCTCATCCTGATCAAGGGTGCGATCCCCGGCGCCAACGGCAGCCTGGTCCTGGTCCGCACCGCCGCCAAGAAGGGGGCTGCCAAGTGAGCACCATTGACGTCCTCGACGTACGCGGTGAGAAGGCCGGCACCGTCGACCTGCCGGAGGACATCTTCGGCACGAAGGTCAACATCCCGCTGATCCACCAGGTCGTCGTGGCCCAGCTCGCCGCTCGCCGGCAGGGCACCCACAAGGCGAAGACCCGCGGTGAGGTCCGAGGCGGCGGCAAGAAGCCGTACCGCCAGAAGGGCACCGGCCGCGCCCGCCAGGGTTCGACCCGCGCCCCGCAGTTCACCGGTGGTGGCACCGTCCACGGCCCGGTTCCGCGGGACTACTCGCAGAAGACTCCCAAGAAGATGAAGGCCGCCGCCCTGCGCGCGGCCCTGTCCGACCGGGCGACCGGCGGCCGCGTTCACGTGGTCAGCGGTCTGGTCGAGGGGGAGACCCCGAAGACCAAGGCGGCTCTTGAGTCGCTTCGCAGGCTCACCAAGGCCCGCAGCGTCCTGGTCGTCGTCGACGAGGGTGACGAGCTCAGCTGGCTGAGCCTGCGCAACGCTCCCGAGGTCCACCTCCTGGACGCCGGGCAGCTCAACACCTACGACGTGCTCTGCTACGACGACGTCGTCTTCACTCAGGACGCGTACGACCAGACCGTGGCGCGTCTGAGCAAGAGCGGGAAGGAAGACGCCTGATGGAGAAGATCGCCGACCCGCGCGACATCATCATCAAGCCGGTTGTCTCCGAGAAGAGCTACGGCCTGATCGACGAGCACAACAAGTACACGTTCCTGGTGCGGAAGACGGCCAACAAGACGCAGGTCAAGATCGCCGTTGAGAAGATCTTCGGTGTCAAGGTCGCCAGCGTCAACACCATCAACCGCCAGGGCAAGCGCAAGCGGACCAGGTTCGGCTACGGCCAGCGCCCGGCCACCAAGCGAGCCATCGTCAGCCTGGTCGAGGGTGACCGGATTGACATCTTCGGCCAGATCGGCTGACGCGCTCGCTCAGTAAGTACAGGGAGAAAGCCCCTCGCCGTCTGGCGAGGGGCATTCGACCGGATTAACCGACGAAGGATGAACGAAAAAGATGGGCATCCGTAAACTCAAGCCGACGACCCCGGGTCGCCGCGGCGCCAGCGTCTCGGACTTCGCCGAGATCACGCGCAGCACGCCCGAGAAGTCGCTGCTTGCACCCCTGCACAGCAAGGGTGGCCGTAACGTCCACGGCCGAGTCACCACCCGTCACCAGGGTGGTGGCCACAAGCGCGCCTACCGGATCATCGATTTCCGGCGTCACGACAAGGACGGGATCCCGGCCAAGGTCGCTCACATCGAGTACGACCCGAACCGCACGTCCCGCATCGCGCTGCTGCACTACGCCGACGGGGAGAAGCGCTACATCCTCTGCCCGACCGGCCTCAAGCAGGGCGACCACATCGAGAACGGCCCCACGGCCGACATCAAGCCGGGCAACTGCCTCCCGCTGCGCAACATCCCGACCGGTACCTTCATCCACGCGGTGGAGCTCCGTCCGGGCGGTGGCGCCAAGCTGGGCCGGTCCGCCGGCGCGCAGATCCAGCTCCTCGCCAAGGAGGGCCAGTACGCCACGCTGCGTATGCCCTCCGGTGAGATGCGCCAGGTCGATGTCCGCTGCCGGGCCTCGATCGGCCAGGTCGGCAACGCCGAGCAGGCCAACATCAACTGGGGCAAGGCCGGACGCATGCGGTGGAAGGGCAAGCGCCCCACCGTCCGCGGTGTCGCGATGAACCCGGTCGACCACCCGCACGGTGGTGGTGAGGGTAAGACCTCCGGCGGTCGTCACCCCGTCAACCCCAAGGGCAAGCCCGAGGGACGTACCCGTGCGGCGAACAAGGCCAGCGACCGGCTGATCATCCGCCGTCGTACCAAGCGGAAGAAGCGGTAGGAGCAGCCAAAATGCCACGTAGCCTTAAGAAGGGTCCCTTCGTGGACGACCACCTTCAGAAGAAGGTGGATGTCCAGAACGAGAAGGGCACCAAGAACGTCATCAAGACGTGGTCGCGGCGCTCCATGATCGTGCCCGACATGCTTGGTCACACGATCGCCGTTCACGACGGCCGCAAGCACGTCCCGGTGTTCGTCACCGAGTCGATGATCGGCCACAAGCTGGGTGAGTTCGCTCCCACGCGAACCTTCCGCAGCCACGTCAAGGAAGACCGCCGCAGCCGGCGATAAGCGCCTCAGGAAGAGGACGTCGAGCCGAGAACGATCGGAAGCGATCGTCACGGGTGAGACGGACTCGACCAAAACGAAGGGTAAGAGGAGTAAGCGATGGAAGCCAGGGCTCAGGCGCGGTTCGCGCGCCACACGCCCATGAAGGCCCGCCGTGTGGTGGACCTCATTCGCGGGCTGCCCGCTTCGGAGGCGCAGGCCGTGCTGCAGTTCGCTCCCCAGTCGGCGAGCGAGACCGTGTACAAGGTGCTTTCGAGCGCCATTGCCAACGCGGAGCACAATTTCAAGCTCGACCGTGACACGCTCTTCGTGAGCCGTGCCTGGGTCGACGAGGGCCCGACGCTGAAGCGGTTTCGTCCCCGTGCTCAGGGTCGTGCCTATCGGATCAACAAGCGGACCAGCCACATCACCGTGATCGTGGAGTCCCGCGAGCCGAAGGGGAGGACCCGCTAGTGGGTCAGAAGGTTAACCCGCACGGGTTCCGCCTCGGCATCACGACCGACTTCAAGAGCCGGTGGTATGCCGACAAGCTCTACAAGTCGTACGTTGCCGAGGATGTGGCGATCCGCCGCATGCTCAAGAAGGGCATGGAGCGGGCCGGCATCTCCAAGGTGGAGATCGAGCGGACCACCGACCGGGTACAGGTCGACATTCACACCGCCCGTCCGGGCATCGTCATCGGCCGCCGCGGCGCCGAGGCGGACCGGATCCGCGGTGACCTCGAGAAGCTGACCAAGAAGCAGGTCCAGCTGAACATCCTCGAGGTCAAGAACCCTGAGATCGACGCTCAGCTCGTCGCCCAGGGTGTGGCCGAGCAGCTGTCCAGCCGTGTCTCGTTCCGCCGTGCCATGCGCAAGGCGATGCAGTCGGCGATGAAGAGCGGTGCCAAGGGCATCCGGGTGCAGTGCTCCGGCCGTCTCGGCGGCGCCGAGATGTCCCGTTCGGAGTTCTACCGCGAGGGCCGCGTGCCCCTGCACACCCTCCGCGCGGACATCGACTACGGCCTGTACGAGGCCCGCACCACCTTCGGTCGCATCGGCGTGAAGGTGTGGATCTACAAGGGTGAGGCTCCGACCAGCCGCGCCGAGCGCGAGGCGGCCGCCGCCGGTGCTCGCGCGGGCCAGCGCCGTGACCGCGACGACCGTCGTGGCCCCGGTGCCGGTGGCGGCGACCGTCCCCGTCGTGGCGCCGGTGGCGCCCGTCGTGGTGCCGGTGCCGGCCGCGGTGACCGCGCTTCGGGTGGCTCCGCCGCCCCCAGGACCGAGGCGGCCTCGCAGGCCGCCCCCGAGACCGGCCCGGCTGCGCAGCCGGGTGCTGAAGGGAGCTGACCATGCTGATCCCGCGCAGGGTCAAGCACCGCAAGCAGCACCGGCCCGACCGTCACGGCGCCGCCAAGGGTGGCACCAGGGTCGTGTTCGGCGAGTTCGGCATTCAGGCGATTGAGCACTCCTACGTGACCAACCGTCAGATCGAGTCGGCTCGTATCGCGATGACCCGTCACATCAAGCGTGGCGGAAAGGTCTGGATCAACATCTATCCGGACCGCCCCCTCACCAAGAAGCCCGCCGAGACCCGCATGGGTTCCGGTAAGGGTTCGCCGGAGTGGTGGGTCGCGAACGTCAAGCCCGGTCGCATCATGTTCGAGCTGTCGGGTGTCGCCGAGCCGGTGGCTCGCGAAGCCCTGCGTCGTGCGATGCACAAGCTGCCGATGAAGTGCCGGTTCGTCAAGCGTGAAGTGGGTGAGGCGTGATGGCTAAGGGCCTGACCGCCGGTGAGCTGCGGGTGGAAGACCAGGACACCCTGGTCACGAAGCTGAAGGAAGCCAAGGAGGAGCTGTTCAACCTCCGCTTCCAGGCAGCGACCGGCCAGTTGGAGAGCCACGGGCGGCTGCGCGCCGTCCGCCGCGAGATCGCCCGTATCTACACGGTGATGCGCGAGCGGGAGCTCGGAATCGTCACGGTAGAGAAGGAGTCGATCGATGGCTGAGGCCACGGAAACCACGACCGAGGCGCGGAACTACCGCAAGACCCGTGAGGGTCTGGTCGTCAGTGACAAGATGGACAAGACTGTCGTGGTCGCTGTCGAGGACCGCGTGAAGCACCCCCTGTACGGCAAGGTCATCCGCAGGACGACCAAGTACAAGGCGCACGACGAGGCCAACACCTGCGGTGTCGGCGACCGCGTTCTCCTGATGGAGACCCGGCCGCTGTCCGCCAGCAAGCGCTGGCGCGTCATCGAGATCCTCGAGAAGGCCAAGTAGACAACGCGCCTCGTGGGGGGTGACACCGTCACCCCCCATGATGGCGTCCAAGGGGGCGAAGCGATCTTCGCCCCGCCTGCGACGGCGGTCCGCGAGGGCTGTCGCCGGAGGAAAAAGACCAGCAGGTTCCGCAAGGCTCACCCGAAACCACGGGTGAGAACCGGCGAGACAAACAGGAGTTCAAGTGATCCAGCAGGAGTCGCGGCTCAAGGTCGCCGACAACACCGGTGCGAAGGAAGTCCTTTGCATCCGTGTTCTCGGTGGCTCGGGCCGACGTTACGCGGGAATCGGCGACATCATCGTCGCCACGGTCAAGGACGCCATCCCGGGCGGCACCGTGAAGAAGGGCGATGTGGTCAAGGCCGTCATCGTCCGCACTGTCAAGGAGCGCCGCCGGCCCGACGGCTCCTACATCCGCTTCGACGAGAACGCCGCCGTCATCATCAAGGACAGTGGCGACCCCCGGGGCACCCGCATCTTCGGTCCCGTCGGACGTGAGCTGCGTGACAAGAAGTTCATGCGGATCATCTCGCTCGCGCCGGAGGTGTTGTAATGCCGAAGCTTCATGTGAAGAAGGGTGACCTCGTCCTGGTCATCGCCGGCAAGGACAAGGGTGCCAAGGGTCGTGTGATCGCCGCCCACCCGCGTGACGAGCGCGTGGTGGTCGAGGGCGTCAACATGGTCAAGAAGCACAGCAAGGAGACCAACCAGGGTCCGCGCGGTGCCAAGGCCGGTGGCGTGCAGACCATGGAGGCTCCCATCCACGTGAGCAACGTCAAGAAGCTCAAGGATGAGAAGCCTTCCAAGGACGACAAGCCCGCCAAGAAGGAGTCGGCCAAGGCCGCTTCCGAGGAGACGGGTGAGGACAACTGATGACCGCGAACACCACCGAGACCGAACAGCGGGCCCTCCCGCGCCTCAAGCAGCGCTACCGCGAAGAGATCATCGCGAAGCTGAACGAGCAGTTCGAGTTCGAGAACATCATGCTGGTGCCCACCATCACCAAGATCAAGGTGAACATGGGTGTCGGCGAGGCCGCGCGCGACTCGAAGCTCATCGAAGGCGCCGTCCGCGACCTCACCGTGATCACCGGTCAGAAGCCGGCGGTCGTCCGCGCCCGCAAGTCCATCGCCCAGTTCAAGCTGCGCGAGGGCATGCCGATCGGTGCGCACGTCACGCTGCGCGGTGACCGGATGTGGGAGTTCCTCGACCGGCTGCTCTCGCTGGCGCTGCCCCGTATCCGTGACTTCCGCGGTCTGTCGCCCAAGCAGTTCGACGGCAACGGCAACTACACCTTCGGTCTCACCGAGCAGGTCATGTTCCACGAGATCGACCAGGACAAGGTCGACCGCCAGCGTGGTATGGACATCACCGTCGTGACCACCGCTAAGACCGACGACCAGGGCCGGGCACTGCTGAAGCAGCTCGGCTTCCCCTTCAAGGAGGCCTGATCATGGCGAAGACGTCGCTCAAGGTCAAGGCTGCTCGCAAGGCCAAGTTCGAGGTCCGGGCGTACACTCGGTGCTCGCGCTGTGGTCGTCCCCGCGCCGTCTACAGGAAGTTCGGCCTGTGCCGCATCTGCTTCCGCGAGATGGCGCACCGGGGCGAGCTGCCCGGCATCACCAAGTCGAGCTGGTAGCCCTCCGCGCGGCCCCGTGAGCGATCACGGGCCCGCGCGAGGCACCGGCCGCACATAGAAGTCGTATTCACCGGGCGCCGCCTACAGGCGCCCACGACCGCACCGTAGGTCCCCTGTGGAAACCGCGGTGAGGAAGGCCACCGGCCATGACGATGACCGACCCGATCGCAGACATGCTGACGCGTCTGCGAAACGCGAACTCGGCGTACCACGACAGCGTGGCGATGCCGTACTCGAAGATCAAGGCGCACATCGCCGAGATCCTCCAGCAGGAGGGTTACATCCAGTCCTGGAGCGTCGAAGACGCCAAGGTCGGAAAGAACCTCGTGGTGGAGCTGAAGTTCGGGCCGACCCGTGAGCGTTCCCTCTCGGGTCTGCGCCGGGTCTCCAAGCCCGGCCTGCGGGTCTATGCAAAGAAGGACAACCTGCCCCGAGTCCTGGGTGGACTGGGCGTCGCGATCATCTCGACGTCCGGCGGCCTCATGACGGACAAGCAGGCCGGCAAGCGTGGAGTGGGCGGGGAAGTCCTCGCCTTCGTTTGGTAGAGGGGAGAACGAACAGCATGTCAAGAATCGGACGGCTGCCCATCCCCGTACCGAACGGAGTGGACGTCGCCATCGACGGCCGGGACGTCACGGTCAAGGGCCCCAAGGGCACGCTTTCACACACGGTCGCGGAACCCATCGCGATCGCCAAGGGTGACGACGGCAATCTGTCCGTCACCCGTCCCAACGACGAGAACAAGGTCCGTGCGCTGCACGGCCTGTCTCGCACCCTGGTCGCCAACATGGTGACCGGTGTCACCCAGGGTTACTCGAAGACCCTGGAGATCGTGGGCGTCGGTTACCGCGTGCAGGCCAAGAGCCCGACTCAGCTCGAGTTCGCTCTCGGCTTCAGCCACCCGGTGATCGTCGACGCCCCCGAGGGTGTCACCTTCCGCGTCGAGAAGCCGACGCTGTTCCACGTGGACGGCATCGACAAGCAGAAGGTCGGCGAGATCGCCGCGAACATCCGCAAGTTGCGCAAGCCCGACCCTTATAAGGGCAAGGGCGTGCGCTACCAGGGTGAAGTTATCCGCCGCAAGGTCGGAAAGGCTGGTAAGTAGGCATGGCTGGCAAGACTGCGTTCGGCAAGCACACGGCCGCCCGCGCCGTCTCGCGGGCCCGCCGCCACGGCCGAGTCCGCAAGAAGGTGGCCGGTACGGCCACACGTCCGCGCCTGGTCGTCAACCGGTCCACGAAGCACCTCTTCGTGCAGATCGTCGACGACACCCAGGGCCACACGCTGGTGAGCGCGTCCACCATGGACGCCTCCCTGCGCTCGGCGGAGGGCGCCAAGACCGACAAGGCCAAGCAGGTCGGCGAGCTTCTCGCTCAGCGGGCCAAGGCAGCCGGGATCACCGCGGTCGTGTTCGACCGGGGTGGCAACCGCTACGCGGGCCGCATCGCGGCGCTGGCAGACAGCGCTCGCGAAGGCGGACTGGAGTTCTGATGACTCCGTCCCAGGATCGCAATCCAGGATCGCACCCGATGGCCCGTCTTACGAATGAGAAGAGGAACCACTAATGGCCGGAGCTCCGCGTCGCGGTGGCGCCGCCGGTGGCGAGCGGCGTGACGGTCGTCGTGACGATCGCCGCGGTGGAAACGCTGACAAGGGCGTCTCGTACATCGAGCGCGTTGTGAAGATCAACCGAGTGGCCAAGGTCGTGAAGGGTGGTCGTCGCTTCAGCTTCACCGCCCTCGTCATCGTCGGTGACGGCAACGGCATGGTCGGTGTCGGCTACGGCAAGGCCAAGGAGGTGCCCGCGGCGATCGCCAAGGGTGTCGAAGAGGCCAAGAAGCACTTCTTCAAGGTGCCCCGTATCCAGGGCACCATCCCGCACATCGTGCAGGGTGAGGAGGCGGCGGGCGTCGTCTTCCTCCGCCCGGCCTCGCCCGGTACCGGCGTCATCGCCGGTGGTCCGGTGCGCGCCGTGCTGGAGTGCGCCGGCATTCACGACGTGCTGTCCAAGTCGCTCGGCTCGGACAACCCGATCAACATCGTGCACGCCACCGTGGCGGCCCTGAAGGGCCTCAGCCGCCCCGAGGAGATCGCGGCCCGCCGCGGCCTCCCGATCGAGGACGTCGCCCCCAAGAGGATGCTCAAGGCTCGCGCCGAGGGCCTCGCGGAGGCCGCGGCCGCGAAGGCGGTGAGCTAGTCCATGGCACGCCTGAAGATTACCCAGGTCCGTTCCAAGATCGGTGGCAAGCAGAACCAGCGTGACTCGCTGCGCTCGCTCGGTCTGAAGCGAATCGGCGATGTCGTCGTCAAGGAGGACCGCCCGGAGATCCGCGGCATGGTCACCGTGGTGACGCACCTCGTCACCGTGGAAGAGGTCGACTAGACATGGCAGAGAACACTCCGCTCCGCATCCACCACCTGCGTCCGGCTCCCGGCGCCAACAAGTCGAAGGTCCGCAAGGGCCGCGGCGAGGCGTCCAAGGGCAAGACCGCGGGTCGTGGCACCAAGGGCACGAGGGCCAGGAACACGGTCCCCCTCGGTTTCGAGGGTGGCCAGGTTCCGCTGCAGCGGCGCCTGCCCAAGTTCAAGGGCTTCTCCAACGCCCTGTTCAAGACGACCTACCAGGTCGTCAACCTTGACAAGCTCGGCGAGCTGTTCCCCGAGGGTGGCGACGTCACCGTCGACACGCTCGTCGCGAAGGGCGCGGTTCGCAAGAACCAACTCGTCAAGGTTCTGGGAACCGGTGACATCTCCGTGGCGTTGAACGTGGAGGCGCATGCCTTCTCGGCCAGCGCCAAGGATAAGATCGCCGCGGCCGGGGGCTCCGTCTCCGAGCTGTAGGCGTTATCATCACGCGGCGCGGGGGCTCGTAATGGGCTCCCGCGCCCGTAGTGCGTTAGAGTTCGCTGGACAGTGGGCCTCGACTCATTTCCTTGGGCTCATTGACTGGATATGGCAAAGATGGAACACCCCCGCACCATCGCTGACCGACCTCGCCTTTCAGGCGCGCAGGAGGGACCGTGCTGACCGCATTTACCCGAGCGTTCCGTACGCCGGACCTGCGTAAGAAGCTGCTCTTCACTTTGGGCATCATCGCGCTGTTCCGACTTGGGTCGGTCCTGCCGACTCCGGGTGTGCATACCGAGAACATCAGCCGTTGTCTCACCCAGGCGCAAGCGGGGGACGCGGGCAACATCTACGGAATGGTGCAGCTGTTCAGCGGCGGCGCCCTTCTGAAACTTTCAGTTTTCGCCCTCGGCATCATGCCGTACATCACCGCGAGCATCATTCTTCAGCTGCTCGTCGTGGTCATTCCGCGACTGGAAGCCCTCAAGAAGGAGGGACAGTCCGGGCAGACCAAGATCACGCAGTACACCCGCTACCTCACGGTCGGCCTGGCGGTCCTGCAGTCGACCGCCTTCGTGGCGCTCGCCCGCAGCGGCCAGCTCTTCCCGCAGTGCCGCGAGGAGATCCTTCTCGACAAGGACAACGTCTTCGCCATCGTCACGATGGTGCTGACCATGACCGCCGGCACCGCCGTCGTCATGTGGCTGGGCGAGCTCATCACCGATCGCGGTATCGGCAACGGCATGTCCATCCTGATCTTCACGCAGGTCATCGCGGTCTTCCCGTCCGAGCTGCTGAACATCGCCCGCCAGAAGGGTGGCTTCGTCTTCGGCGTGGTCATCGTGGTCGGTATCGCGATGATCGCCCTGGTCGTGATGGTGGAGCAGGCACAGCGCCGGATCCCGGTGCAGTACGCCAAGCGCATGGTCGGCCGCAGAATGTACGGCGGGACGTCGACCTACATCCCGCTCAAGGTCAACCAGGCCGGCATCATCCCGGTCATCTTCGCCTCCTCGCTGCTCTACCTCCCGCAGCTGATCACCACGCTCTTCTCGAACACCCAGGAAGAGCCGCACCCGATCATCCAGTGGATCTCGCAGGAGTTCGGCGGTGGCGGGACCACCCCGACGTACATGATCACCTTCTTCCTGCTCATCGTCTTCTTCACGTACTTCTACGTGTCGATTACCTTCAACCCCGTTGAAGTCGCCGACAACATGAAGAAGTACGGTGGGTTCATCCCGGGTATCCGCCCGGGTCGCCCGACGGCCGAGTACTTGAACTACGTGCTCACGCGACTCACCGCTCCAGGCGCGCTGTATCTGGGCCTGATCTCCATGGTGCCGATCGTCGCGCTGGCGCTCGTCGGCGCGAGTCAGAACTTCCCGTTCGGAGGAACGAGCATTCTGATCATGGTTGGTGTCGGCCTCGACACCGTGAAGCAGATCGAGAGCCAGTTGCAGCAGCGTAATTATGAAGGCTTCCTGAAGTAGTGCGCCTCGTCCTGGTCGGGCCCCCCGGAGCGGGTAAGGGGACACAGGCCCAGTTCGTCGCATCGAACCTGTCGATCCCGAAGATTTCGACAGGTGACATCTTCCGCGCCAATGTCTCGGGCGGCACGGAGCTCGGCAAGCTTGCCAAGGAATACATGGACCGCGGTGACCTCGTGCCCGACGAGGTCACCATCGCGATGGTCCGCGACCGCCTCGCCGAGAACGACGCGCAGGACGGCTTCCTGCTCGACGGCTTCCCCAGGAACGTGCCCCAGGCCGAGATCCTGAAGAAGATGCTCGCCGAGTTCCAGGTCGGTCTGGACATCGTCCTGGAGCTCGTGGTCGACGACGAGGAGGTCGTCCGCAGGCTCGCGGGCCGCCGGACCTGCAGCCAGTGCGGCCGCATCTGGCACGTCGACTTCGATGACAAGAAGGACGACATCTGCGACGCCTGTGAGGGCCGGCTGTACCAGCGGGACGACGACAAGGAGGAGACCGTCAGGCACCGTCTGGAGGTCTACCAGGAGCAGACGGCGCCCCTGGTCTCCTTCTACGCCGACGAGGGCATCCTGGTCGGGGTCGACGCCACGGGGCCGGTGGAAGAGGTCACCCAGCGCGCGATGGAGGCCCTGAGGCCCTTCATCGGCTAGCGACCCCTTCGCTGGCCGGCCGAACGACGGCACGGTGCACACCACCCATGGGTTTCCCATGGGTGGTGTGCTGTCATTTAGGGCAGAATCGGGGGAATTGGGATCCCGGACCGCCCGTTGAACCACCCCAGGGGGTGCGCAGGTGTTCAAGAAGAACAAGCACGGAATCCAGCTGAAGACGCCCGAGCAGGTGGACAAGATGCGGGCGGCAGGCCTCGTGGTCGGCCGTACCCTGCAGTTGCTCAGGGAGAGCGTCCGACCGGGTATGACACCCCTGGACCTCGACGCGATCGCGGAGAAGGCGATCAGGGACGAGGGGGCGATCCCCTCCTTCAAGGGCTACCAGGGGTTTCCCGCGACGATCTGCGCCTCGGTCAACCACGAGGTCGTCCACGGCATCCCGAGTGACCGCCGTCCGCTGCGGGAGGGCGACATCATCTCGATCGACTGCGGAGCCATCCTGGACGGCTGGCACGGCGACTCGGCCGTCACGGTCCCGGTCGGCGAGGTCGATCCCAAGCTGACCGAGCTGATGAGGGTCACCGAGGAGGCCATGTGGCGCGGGATCGCCGCGCTCACCGTGGGCCGTCACCTGTCCGACATCGGGCACGAGGTGGAGAAGTACATCCGCTCCCAGGGGCGCTACGGCATCCCGCAGGAGTACGGCGGTCACGGCATCGGCACCGAGATGCACATGGACCCGTGGGTGGCCAACCACGGCAAGCCGGGCCGGGGCCCGAAGTTCGAGCCCGGCATGTGCTTCGCCGTCGAGCCGATGGTGAACCTCGGGACGGACAGGACCAAGGTGCTCGCCGACGACTGGACCGTGGTCACGATCGACGGGAAGGTCTCCGCGCACTTCGAACACAGCGTCGCCGTGACACATAATGGTCCTTGGGTATTGACCGCCCTTGACGGGGGGAAAGAGCGGCTTGCCGACCTGTTGGGAAACGCGGGCTAGTTTCGGCCCGCCGGCGAGCGGATGGGGTTGAGATGGCGGCTGGTCCGGAGATGCGAGCCTCCGACGGAGACCGTGACAAGGTCGCCTCGGTCCTGAGGGAGCACTACGCGCAGGGCCGTCTGACCACGGAGGAGTTCGACGAGCGCCTTGAGCAGCTCTACACGAGCAAGACGTACGGCGAGCTCGCCGTCCTCACCTCCGACCTTCCCGACGTCGACCTGCGTCGGCTCCCCGAGGTCCCCTCACGCGCCCCTGAGCGCTCCAAGGCGGCCGAGGGGAAGAACAAGCAGGGCAAGGGGATGGCGGAGGCATGGGCCGTCTGGGCGACGGCGAGCGGCGTCAACTGGGTGATCTGGCTCATCATCGGGCTGACCGGAGACTTCCCCTACCCGTGGCCCCTGTGGGTGATGGGCCCGTGGGGTGTGGTGTTGCTGGTGGCCACGATCGCCGGCGGCCAGGGGCGGGACAAGAAGCGGTAATAGTGCACTCTGGGCGTTGAGTGTGCATTCCTCCACAGATGATGGCGTTGAATCTTCCTAACGTGAGCGGTGTCCGAACGACAGGACCCCGGTTCGCAGGAGGAAGATCCAATGAGCAAGATCCGTACAGCCCTGGTCGGAGCGGCGCTGGCAGGTTCGCTGGCCGCGGGTGTGGTCGCCGCCCCGTCCGCGACGGCCGCCACGCAGGCCTCCGCGGGGTCCGCCGTCGCGACCCAGGAGACCCAGGCGTCGAGCAAGCACTTCTTCGGTCCGTACTACTCGGGCTTCGGCGGTGGCGAGAGCTTCGGCAGGCGCTCGTACTTCAAGGGCTACTGGACCAGCAGCGGCGGCCGCTACTGGTTCTACGGCGACCTGTTCGACCGTGACCGTGATCGTGAGCGCAGCTACGTGTGGTTCAAGTGGCACGACAGGTTCGGCTCGCACACCAAGGTGTTCAGCACCTTCGGCCGCTCCGGCTTCACCAAGTTCGGCGGGTTCAAGAAGAGCAGCGGCTTCGACGACTTCAAGATCAGGGTCTGCGAGGGCCGCGACAAGTTCGACGACTGCGGCCGCTGGGGGGACGCCTTCTGAGGCGTCTTCCGACGCCTTCCGCGGAGGTGGCCCTCGGGGGCCTTCCGCGGGGGCGGTCCTCGGGGGCGCCCGGTGAGGGCGGGGGGCCTTTCAGCGGGACGTGATCGAGGAGCGTCGACCGAGAAGCCTTGATCAAGGAGAACCGGTCGGGGAACGTTGATCGACAGGGTCGGCCGAACGGGCCCCCGGCGCGGCGTCGCCGGGGGCCTTCCCGTGTCGCCCGCACGGTCCGGCCGACGGGATACCGACCGGGCTCACCCGGCTCGGCCGCCGGGACGCCGACCGGGCCAACCCGGCTCGGTCGGCGGGATGTCGGGCCGCTCGGCTCGGTCCGGTCGCCGGGATGCTGGCCTGACCTGGTCGGACGTGCCACAATGAGGGCGAGAGTGTTCGCGTGCCGAGTCGTGTCGTCCAGCCCGCTCAGGATCTGCGGTATCCTTCGTAGCAGTTGTGTCAAGGCACCGGCCGTGTGTTTCGCATTTCCTCGCCCGGTGCCGTACACTCCTTTTTCGGTTCACTATGACCATTGCGCATCGGCGGTGTCGCAACCGCCGCTCTCATCGAAGCGCTGGGTCGCGGCTGCTTAGTGTTCCGAAGCCTCAGACGACCGATCAGTGAAACGCGAGGGACATGGCCAAGAAAGACGGCGCCATCGAGATCGAGGGCACTGTGGTTGAGTCGCTCCCGAACGCGATGTTCCGGGTGCAGCTCGATAACGGCCATAAGGTCCTGGCCCACATCAGCGGGCGGATGCGGATGCACTACATCCGAATCCTTCCTGACGACAGGGTTGTCGTCGAACTGAGCCCCTACGACCTCAGTCGTGGGCGGATCGTCTACCGATACAAGTAAGCGCGTCTGAGGGACGAATAGGACTATGAAGGTCAAGCCGAGCGTCAAGAAGATCTGTGACAAGTGCAAGGTGATTCGCCGGCACGGTCGCGTCATGGTGATCTGCGACAACCTGCGCCACAAGCAGCGTCAGGGCTAGTCGCTCCAAAAAAGGCCCCGTGAGAGTCCGCTCCAAGAGGCGGACTCGATTCATGTGGGGCTTTCACGTAATCGCGTCTCACACCTGCGCAGGCGGCTCACGCCGTACCCCGCAGGAGACCCCCGGTCGGAGGCCGGGGCCCTCACCCCGGGCATGGGGAGGGGAAGTGAGGCGCAGGACCTCCGCCATAACGAAGGAGAATGCCCGACCATGGCTCGCCTGGTTGGTGTAGACCTCCCCCGCGACAAGCGGCTGGAGATCGCTCTCACCTACATTTTCGGAATCGGACGCACTCGTGCGCTCGAAACCCTCAAGGCCACCGGCGTCAACGGCGACCTGCGGGTTCACCAGCTGACCGACGAAGAGCTGGTGCCGCTGCGCGACTACATCGAGGCCAACTTCAAGATCGAGGGTGACCTCCGTCGCGAAGTTCAGGCCGACATCCGTCGCAAGATCGAGATTCAGTGCTACCAGGGCATTCGGCACCGCCGTGGCCTTCCCGTGCACGGTCAGCGTACGCAGACCAACGCGCGCACCCGTAAGGGCAAGAAGAAGACCGTGGCCGGCAAGAAGAAGCCCGGTAAGAAGTAGTCCGCGTAGCCGCAGGACCGAAGACCTCAGGAGTGAAGGCAAAGAATGCCTCCTAAGAGCCGCCAGGGTGCACCCAAGAAGGTGCGCCGCAAGGAAAAGAAGAACGTCGCTCACGGGCACGCCCACATCAAGAGCACGTTCAACAACACGATCGTTTCGATCACCGACCCGAGTGGGAACGTGATCTCCTGGGCCAGCGCCGGCCACGTCGGGTTCAAGGGCTCCCGTAAGTCCACCCCGTTCGCGGCGCAGATGGCCGCGGAGAACGCCGCCCGCCGCGCCATGGAGCACGGCATGCGCAAGGTCGACGTCTTCGTCAAGGGCCCCGGCTCCGGCCGTGAGACCGCGATCCGCTCGCTTCAGGCGACCGGACTCGAGGTCGGGTCCATCCAGGACGTCACCCCCGTGCCGCACAACGGCTGCCGCCCGCCCAAGCGCCGCCGCGTCTGACGCCCAGGAGAAGATAGAAAATGGCTCGTTACACGGGTGCGGACTGCAAGCTCTGCCGCAGGGAGAAGACCAAGCTCTTCCTCAAGGGCAAGAAGTGCGAGTCCGCGAAGTGCCCCATCGAGATCCGTCCTTACCCGCCGGGTGAGCACGGCCGCGGCCGTCCCAAGGAGTCTGAGTACCAGCTCCAGCTTCGTGAGAAGCAGAAGACCCGCCGCATCTACGGCGTCCTCGAGAAGCAGTTCCACAACTACTACGAGGAAGCCAACCGCAAGACCGGCAAGACCGGCGAGAACCTCCTCCAGATCCTGGAGAGCCGTCTCGACAACGTGGTCTACCGCGCCGGTTTCGCGGAGTCGCGCGACGCCGCCCGCCAGCAGGTCCGTCACGGGCACATCCTGGTGAACGGCAAGAAGGTCGACATCCCGTCGTACCGGGTGCGCGAGCACGACATCGTCGAGGTCCGCGAGAAGTCGCGCAACCTCCTGCCCTACGAGGTGGCCCGCGCCACCGCCGGTGACAAGACGTACCCGGCGTGGCTCGGCGTCATCCCGGACGCGCTGCGCGTCCTGGTCCACCAGCTCCCGGTCCGTCAGCAGATCGATACCCAGGTCCAGGAGCAGTTGATCGTCGAGCTCTACTCCAAGTAGCGCTCCTGCCGGTGCCGTACGGCGATTCGCCGTACGGCACCTATGCTGTTGTTCGAGCGGCGTCAAATAGCGGGCGCCGCCATGCAAGGGAGATTTCACATGCTGATCGCTCAGCGTCCCTCCCTCCTTGAGGAATCCCTTGAGGAGACCCGGTCCAAGTTCATCATCGAGCCGCTGGAGCCGGGTTTCGGCTACACCATCGGAAACTCGCTGCGCCGCACGCTGCTGTCGTCCATCCCGGGCGCGGCCGTGACGAGCATCCGCATCGAGGGCGTGCTGCACGAGTTCACCACCGTGCCGGGCGTCAAGGAGGATGTCACCGACATCATCCTGAACCTCAAGGACCTGGTCGTCTCCTCCGAGCACGACGAGCCCGTGGTGATGTACCTGCGCAAGCAGGGCCCCGGCGACGTCACCGCCGCCGACATCGCGCCTCCGGCCGGTGTCGAGGTGCACAACCCCGAGTTGCGCATCGCCACCCTGAACGGCAAGGCGAAGCTGGAGATGGAGCTGACCGTCGAGCGCGGTCGCGGCTACGTCTCCGCCGCGCAGAACAAGCAGCCGGGCCAGGAGATCGGTCGCATCCCGATCGACTCCATCTACTCCCCGGTGCTCAAGGTCACCTACAAGGTCGAGGCGACCCGAGTCGAGCAGCGCACCGACTTCGACCGTCTGATCCTGGACGTCGAGACCAAGCCGTGCATGAAGCCCCGCGACGCGGTGGCCTCCGCCGGTAAGACCCTCGTCGAGCTGTTCGGTCTCGCCCGCGAGCTGAACGTCGAGGCCGAGGGCATCGACATCGGCCCGTCGCCGACGGACGCGGCCCTCGCCGCCGACCTCGCGCTGCCGATCGAGGAGCTGAACCTCACGGTCCGCTCCTACAACTGCCTCAAGCGCGAGGGCATCCACACCGTGGGTGAGCTCGTGGCCCGCAGCGAGCAGGACCTTCTCGATATAAGGAATTTCGGCGCCAAGTCCATCGAAGAGGTCAAGCAGAAGCTGCACGAGATGACGCTGGCGCTCAAGGACTCCCCGCCCGGGTTCGACCCGAGCGCGGTGGCCGGCGGCGGCTACGACGACGACGACAGCGCCTACGTCGAGACCGAGCAGTACTGAGTCCAGGGGCGCCTCACGGCGCTCCGCGACACCGGGTGGCCTCCCGTCACCTCGGGTGTCACCGCGTTTCACGATGACGAGGGCCTCGCGGCCCTCGGCCCGACCCCGGTACCTCGTACGGCCGGGGCGGGTTTACTCCCAAGGAGAACGTTATGCCTAGGCCCACCAAGGGTGCCCGTCTCGGCGGCAGCCCGGCCCACGAGCGGCTCATCCTGGCGAACCTCGCCACCCAGCTGTTCCAGCACGGCCGGATCAAGACCACCGAGGCCAAGGCGAAGCGTCTGCGTCCGGTGGCGGAGAAGCTGATCACCAAGGCGAAGAAGGGCGACATGCACAACCGTCGCCAGGTGCTGACGATCGTCAGGGACAAGGGTGTCGTCCACCACCTCTTCACCGAGATCGCCCCGACCTTCGCCGAGCGTCCCGGTGGCTACACCCGGATCACCAAGATCGGCCTCCGCAAGGGCGACGCCGCCCCCATGGCCGTGATCGAGCTGGTGTCCGAGCCGCTGAACAAGGTCACGACCAGCCGGACCCCGGCCGCCGCCAAGGCCGCCGAGCCCAAGGCGGAAGAGGCCAAGGTCGAGGAGACCAAGGCCGAGACCACCGAGGAGACGAAGGCCTCCGAGGAGACGACCGAGGCTCCCGCCGAGGAGACCGAGGCCAAGAAGGACAACGCCTGATCTCTCAGGCCCCGTGAAAGGGCCCGGCACTCCCTCCACAGGGAGCGCCGGGCCCTTTTCCGTCCGTCGCGAGCGCCGCCACCGCGAAGGATCGCGGTGGCGGTGAGCGCCGGGCCTTTTCCGTCCGTCGCGGCGGTGGCGAGGGCGGGGACGGAACGCTCGGTGTTCACGGCTCCGCCGCCCGTTTCGGCTACGGGTCCCGCGCCCTGATCGTCCGATGCCGGACAACCGCCGGCCCGCGGCGAGCCGAAGAGCACGTCAACACTTCCCGAGTCCGCCGGATGGCGGCTCGCCAAGTCTCATGGGGAACCATCGTGGTACGGCTGAGGCTGGATCTCGCCTACGAGGGCACCGACTTCTCCGGCTGGGCCAAGCAGCCCGGACGGCGTACGGTCCAGGGGGAGATCGAGGGGGCACTCGGCAGGATCCTGCGGCTTCCCGAGCCTCCGGCGCTGACCGTGGCCGGGCGGACCGACGCCGGTGTGCACGCCCGAGGTCAGGTGGCCCATGTCGACCTGGATCCCGGCGCGTTCGGCGCGCTGGACGGCCGTGGGCGCCGAAGGGGGGCCGCGGGCGAGGACCCCGAGCCGGGATCCGAGGGGGAGCTCGGCGAGAGGCTCTCTGCCATGCGCAGGAGACTCGCCGGAGTCCTGCCCCCCGATGTCCGTGTCCATCACGTCACGGTGGCTCCTGAGGGCTTCGACGCGCGGTTCTCGGCGCTGTCGAGGCGCTACGCCTACCGGGTGTCCGACGCCCCCGGAGGTGTCGACCCGCTCCGCCGCCGCGAGGTCGTCTGGTACAACAGGCCCCTCGACGTGGACAGGTTGAACGCGGCCGCCGCCGCTCTCCTCGGTGAGCACGACTTCGCCGCGTTCTGCAGGAGACGCGAGGGCGCGACCACGATCCGGGAGCTCAAGCGGCTCGACTGGGTTCGTGAGGGCGACCTCGTCGTGGCGACGGTGATGGCCGACGCGTTCTGCCACTCCATGGTCCGGGCGCTCGTCGGATCGCTGCTGCCCGTCGGTGAGGGCCGGCTCCCGGTCGGCTGGCCGGGAGAGGTGCTGTCGCGGGCCGTACGGGACTCGGGGGTGCACGTCGCGCCCGCGCACGGGCTCTGCCTGGAGGAGGTGCGCTACCCCGCGCCGGGCGAGCTCGCCCGGCGGGCCGCGGAGACCCGCCGGGTGCGGACGATCAGTTCGTGACGCGGCGCTCCACGACCTTCGCGGTCTGGTCGCGGAAGGCGCCGCTCACCTTGCCCAGGGACTTCTCCTTGGCGGTCGGCGTGTGGCCGTCGCTGAAGGTGGCGTAGCTGAACACGATGTAGCGGCCCCACACCATCCCGGCCGCGTAGCCGCCCGCGATGTGCACCCGCTCGCCTCCCGTACCGGCGGCGGAGGGAAGGCCGCGGAACCAGAGGTTGCTGTCCAGATCCTTGGCCTTGTCGGCCGCCACCGCGGACTCGCGGGTGGGCAGCACGGCGATCCCCGTGGTCACGGCGTACTTCCGCTTGCTGTCCACGTACGTCGCCCGTAGCACGCGGCGGCAGTCCTGGCTGCGCAGGGTGCCGCCGAACCTGCCGGACGCGGCCTTCTGACACTGCTCGGTGACGTCGGTCTTGACCCGCTTGAACGTCGTCCCGGCCACGGACACCTTCTGGCCGAAGGCGTCGGCCACGGTCATCGTGCCGGGGTCGGTCTTCTCGGAGTTGAGCATCGTGGTGTTGATCGGCTCCGGCTCGCCGGTGATGTCCAGGTCGTCGGTGGGGTCGAGGGTCCCCGACCTGGGAATCGGATCCGTCGCGTTCGCCGACTGCTTGGCGCTGAACGACTGGTAGGCGAAGAAGGCCCCGGTGCCGATGCCGACCACCACGACCGCGACGACGGCGGCGAGCAGGGTCGTACTCGCCCTGCTGCGGGTCGGCTCGGGGGGAGAGGGCGGTGGTTCGGGGGTGAACTCCGAGAGAGGGGTGAACGCCCCACGCATCGTCGCCGGTCCGCTCTCGGGGAGCGCCGCGGTCCCGTCCGCCGGTGAGGAGGTCACCGGCGGGGGCGGGAGAACGGGGAACGAGGGGGCGATGCCGGTCACGACGGGGATGCCGCCCGGTGGGGTGTGGTCCGACAGGGGGAAGGGCTGCGCGGCCTCGGACGGTGTCCGGTCGCGGGTGTCCTGTCCGAAGGGAGGCGCGGGCACCTGTGAGACCGGTTCCGGTTCCTGACGTGTGAAGGGCTGGGTCATGGACGCGGTGGTGGGCGCGGCCATGGGGGGCGGAGCCCCCGGAGCGGGGCCGGGGCCGGACGGGGCGGAATCTGATGGGGCGGGACCGGACGGAGTGAGACCGGACGGGGCGGAACCTGACGGGGCGGGAGGGCTCTCGTCTCGTGGACCGGTGGCCGGTGAGGACACGGAGACCTGATGGGTGGCCTGTCCGGGAGAGGGCTGCGCGAGGGCCTGCTGGGCAGGCCCCTGGCGGGGCGGACTCTGCTGAGGGTTCTGCCGAGTCGGGGGGAGAGGGCCGGAGGCGAGGAGGTCTCCCTCCTCGGGGTGTCCGGGCGCGCCGGCCACGGCGGCGCGGACGTCGGCCGTGGTGTCGTCGCTCTCGTCCGGCTCCTGCGGGGGAGTGGCGTCCGGCGGCCAGACGGCGATGTCGCCGGGCTCTCCCGGGCGAGCGGTGCTCTCCTCGGGGTCGGTCCACACCGGCTCGCCGGTCGCGGCGGGCCAGGGGTTCTCCTGACCCGAGGAGGGCCAGACCTGCATGCCCGCGGCCGCCGCCGTGAAGGCGGGCGGCGGCTGCCAGGGGGGTGCCCCCGGCACGATGGGCGCGGTGGACAGCGGCTGGTCGGCCCGTGGCGAGGAAACCCCGTGCTCGTGGCGCTCGCCCTCGTGCGTCCCACCGGGCCGCGGTGAGACGTTCGGGTTCTCCGGGGTGGGCCAGGCGGGAGGTGAGGGTTCCGGCGGGGTGGGGGAGTTGATCCACGCCGGAGGGGCCGGTTCCGGCCGGGAGAACTCGGACCAGGTGGGGCCCGAGGAGCCGGGGGAGGACTCCGGCCGGGGACCCGAGGAACCCGCGGGATACTCGGGCCGCGGACCCGAGGGATCGCGGGAGAACTCGGGTCGCGGACCCGAGTCCTGGGAGAACTCGGGCCGGGGGGCCTGCGAGGGGCCGGAGGGAGATCCCGGCGGTCCGGAGGGATCGCGGGGAAGGGATTCCGATGCCTGTGGGTGCGACCCGGGCGGCGGGCCCGAGGGGTCGCGGGGGAACTCCGGCCGGGGGTCCTGCGAGGGACCCCGGAGGAACCCGGGCGGCGGGCCGGAGGGGAAGCCGGGTGGGCCGGGGAGATCCGGTCGGGGGTCCCGCGAGGGGCCGGGCGGGAACTCGGGCCTGGTGGAACCCGCGGAGTCGGAGGAGAACTCGGGCCGCGTGGGGCCGGAGGGTTCCGGGTATGAGAGCGGTCCCGGCTGGGGCGCGGGGTGCGCGGGGCCGGGCCAGGGGGCGGGCGGATCGTCCTCCGGCTGGGCGTACCAGTCGTAGGGGGCGCCGTCGCCGGGGACCGTCCACGGCTGAGCCGCGCCCGGGGCCGTCTCCGGCCACCCGGAAGGGCCGGGGGGTTGCTCGTCGTCTGTGAGATCGGTCCGCAGCACGTGGGGCGAGGGCTGGCCGAAACTCGGCGGCGGCGTCGCCGGTGTCGCCGAACCCTCGGCTTCACGTTGGTGCTCGGACCCGGATTCCTGCCCACGCATACGACGCAGCCTAGCGACAGCCGGAGATCGTCATGCGAGTATGGCCGTATCGTCTGTCGGATTCATGCCTCGAAGTGGGGATATGACCCCATGGTCAGGGGCGTTTTCCGGTCAGTGTCCGTGACTCCAGGGCAGGGGTGACGGTCGCGTCCGCCGCGCCGAAGGCCGCCTGGTTCAGCTTCTTGACCTCGGTTTTCTTTGGCATGTGGCCGTCTTTGTACTGGAACCAGACCATCACCACGTAGTGCCCGTGGCGCCATTCGCCGACGAATGCCTCGCCGGTGCCGAGAAGTTTGGTGACCTTATCCTTACCTGGCAGCGGTTTGATGTATTCCTCGCGCTCCTTGCCGGTGCTCGCCGAGACGACCTTGGACGCTCCCGCCGACGTCTTGAGGTTGGCGACCCCCACGGTGCCGATGATCTTCCCCGAGGCGTCGCGGAAGCTGGCGCGCAGGAGCTGGTTGCACCGCGCCGAGGTGAGGGCCTTCTGGAGCTTCTCCCCGACCACGGCCTTGTCGCACTTCTTGTCGGTCCTGCGGGTGGTCATCAGGTAGGTCTGCCCGCCGATCCGTATCTTCTTGTTCTTGAACACCTCGTTCAGGGTGAGAGGGTGCGGGTCGGTGGCGCGGGAGGAGGCGAAGCCGAACTTGCCCTTCGCGGTGTTCGCGGGCGGGATGAGGGGGGCCGCGGCGGTGGGCTCCGTCGCGCCGGGCACCGGGTCGGGGTCGGAGTTGGCCAGCACGGCGAGGCCGATGCCCGCGGCGACCAGCGCCGCGAACGCCCCGGCCGCGATGTAGATCGGGCGGCGTGAGCGGGGCCCCTCGTCGTACGGGCTCCACATCTCCTTGCGAGGCCGCTCGTTGGGCGCCTCGATGGGCCGTCCCTGCGGCCGGGGGGCCTGTGGGGCCTGGGAGGGGGAGTCGGGGGGGCGGTTGTTCTGCGAGGCGTCGAACCAGTGCTGGCCCTGTGCGGGCGGCGACGCGTCAGGCCGGTTGTAAGGCTGGCGGCGCGGCGGCTCCACGGGAAAACCCATGCGCCGAGCGTAGCCCGGTATCGGGGCCGCTTGGCTCAGGAGTATCCGAAGTCCTGGGTCCACCAGGGGCCGTCGGACCCTCGCACGGCTCCGACGCCGGTGGCCCTGAGCTCGCAGTTGAGGATGTTGCGCCGGTGGCCGCTCGTCCCCATCCAGCTGCGCACCGCGTCGTCTGGGGAGGTGTAGCCGCGCCCGATGTTCTCCGCGCCGCCGTCGCGGTAGCCGGTCGCCTCCATCCGCTCCCAGGGGGAGGTGCCGTCGGCGGAGTTGTGGGAGAGGCGGCCCGTGGCCGCCATTCCGGCCGAGTGCCTCCTGGCCGAGACGGTGAGTCTCCTGTCGATCCGCAGCGGTACGCATCCGGCCCGCCTGCGCTCGATGTTGACGAGCCGGACGACCTCACGCTCCATCGCGCCGAGGGCGGAGGTGGCGCCGCCGTCGTCGCCGTTGAGGAGGAGGCGGGAGGGGCCGTCCTCGCCGGAGCCGCCGGAGTCGCCGAGTGACGTGCCGGGGGTCGGGGTGGGGCGCGGGCGCCGGTCCTCGGGGGCGGGGGTGGAGCGGGCGACCCGGGAGAGCGGGGCGCGCTCGACCTGGCCGGCGAGTGCGCCGCTGGGTGTGGGGCGTACGGGCCCGGTGTCGTTCAGGTAGATCTGGTCGGCGGCCTTCTCGTCGCGGCTGCCCCGGCCGATGATGAAGCCGACGAGCAGAACCGCGAGCAGGCACACGAACACCCCCATGCGGCGCAGGCGCGCTCGCTGGGTATGCCCGGGGTGAGGAAGCTGCCACATACCGCTATCAAAGATAGAGATGTTTGCGGTGAGGAAGAAGGGAATGCTGAGAACATGTTGGAACCGTTCTGTGAAGGTTCCGGCGCTATCGTCCTTGACTCGTCGTTCGGCGCCCCCTCTCGGGGAACGTCGCGCCGCCCGGTTTCAAGCCCGCTCCCGGAGGGGTTCCGACGCGGTGACCGGCCCCTTTCCGTTTCAAGCCCGCTCCCGGAGGGGTTCCGACGCGGTGACCGGCCCCTTTCCGTGGTCGTCCGGGTCTCGGCGCCCCGCTCGCGGCGACCTTGGATATTCGACATATAGCGCCGTATATCGGGATAAATCATCATCTCGGCGCCCGGTGTGTGCCGGTTTCCCGGCACCGGCCGGTGGCGGGTAGACTGCCGGGGGAACCGCCGGAGAGTCATGTCGTTTTGCATGCGCTCCTCCGCGCCGGTATCCTGCTAGTTCGTTGTGTGCGAATTGGTCTCCTCTAGCAGACCGATACGCGGCGCGTCCGGCGTCATCTCCTCTTTATCTGGAGACGGAAGGTCCGGGCTGTCGTGTGCCCGCACCTACCGACCATGTTGCTGTCCTCTCCGACAGCGCCGAAGACGCGACCAAAGAAGGCATACGACCGTGCGCACGTACACACCCAAGCCTGCCGAAGTCGAGCGTCAGTGGCACATCATCGACGCCACCGACATCGTGCTTGGCCGGCTGGCCAGCCACGTCGCGATCCTGCTTCGCGGTAAGCACAAGCCGACCTTCGCCAACCACGTCGACACCGGTGACTTCGTCATCGTCATCAACGCCGACAAGGTCGCGCTGACCGGTAACAAGCTTGAGCAGAAGAAGGCCTACCGCCACTCGGGCTACCCGGGCGGTCTGCGCTCCATGACCTACGGCGAGCTCATGGACAAGCGTCCCGACCGCGCCGTCGAGAAGGCCGTGAAGGGCATGCTTCCCAAGAACGCCCTCGGCCGGAAGATGATCAAGAAGCTCAAGGTCTACGCCGGTTCCGAGCACCCGCACCAGGCGCAGCAGCCGGTGTCTTTCGAGCTCACCCAGATCGCCCAGTAGTCACTAGCTGCTTGTCGCCAGCAGCGTTGGCCGACGGCCGACGCCGAGTAGGAAAGTTAAGAGGAGAACCGTGGCTGAGCCCACCGGTGTCGAGACGCCCGTCGAGGGCGCTCAGGAAGCGTACTCCGCGGAGGAGTTCCCCTCCGAGTACACCTCCGAGTCCACTGCCAGCGGCGACGCCGCCGTCCGCAAGCCCATCACCACCGGCAACTCGTACGGCACCGGCCGTCGCAAGGAGTCCGTGGCCCGCGTGCGCATCGTTCCGGGCACCGGCAAGTGGACGATCAACGGCCGTACGCTTGAGAACTACTTCCCGAACAAGGTCCACCAGCAGATCGTGAACGAGCCCTTCGTGGTGCTCGGCGCCGAGGACCAGTTCGACGTCATCGCCCGCATCAACGGTGGTGGCGTCACCGGCCAGGCCGGTGCCCTGCGCATGGGTCTCTCCCGCGCGCTCACCGCCCTGGACGTCGAGGTCAACCGCCCGCCGCTGAAGAAGGCCGGCTTCCTGACCCGTGACGCCCGCGCCACCGAGCGCAAGAAGTACGGCCTCAAGAAGGCCCGTAAGGCTCCGCAGTACAGCAAGCGTTAAGCGTTGGGGCGCCTCTTCGGCACCGACGGGGTACGTGGGGTCGCCGGACGCGACCTCACGGCCGAGCTCGCCATGGACCTGTCCGTGGCCGCGGCTCATGTCCTCGGCGATGCCGGGGCGTTCAACGCCAGCGTCGGGCGGCGAGGCCGTCCCGTCGCCGTCGTGGGCCGGGACCCCCGGGCTTCAGGAGAATTCCTGGAGGCCGCGGTGGTCGCCGGCCTCGCGTCGTCTGGTGTGGACGTTCTCCGGCTCGGCGTGCTGCCCACCCCGGCGGTCGCTTATCTGACGACGGCTCTCAGAGCCGACATGGGCGTGATGATCTCCGCCTCCCACAATCCCGCGCCCGACAACGGGATCAAGTTCCTCACCCGGGGCGGCTACAAGCTGCCCGACACGGTGGAGAACGAGATCGAGCAGCGGCTCGGCGAGAAGTGGGAGCGTCCTGTCGGTGCCTCGGTCGGCCGCGTACGCGAGGCGTACGGTGAGGCCGACCGCTACGTGTCCCACGTGCTGTCCACCGTGGAGGGCCGTCTCGACGGCCTGAACGTGGTCCTCGACTGCGCCCACGGCGCCGCCCACATGGTGGCTCCCGAGGCGTTGCTGCGGGCCGGGGCCACCGTGGAGACGATCGGGGCGCGCCCCGACGGTCTCAACATCAACGCGGGGGTCGGCTCCACCCACCTGGATCGGCTCCAGCAGATCGTGGTCTCCCGGAACGCGGACGTGGGCATCGCCTACGACGGTGACGCGGACCGCTGCCTCGCCGTCTCGCACACCGGTGAGATCGTCGACGGCGACCAGATCATGGCCGTCCTCGCCATGGCGATGCACGCCGAGGGCAAACTGGTCGGTGACACCGTGGTGGCCACGGTGATGTCCAACCTGGGCTTCAAGATCGCGCTCAAGAACGCCGGTGTCGACGTCGTCGAGACCGCCGTGGGCGACCGCTACGTCCTGGAGGCGATGCGGGCCGGGGGCTACAACCTCGGCGGCGAGCAGTCCGGCCACGTCCTGATGCTCGACCACGCCACCACCGGGGACGGCCTGCTCACCTCGCTGCACCTGCTCGCGGTCATGGCCCGGGAGAAGAAGCCGCTCGCCGAGCTGGCCTCGGTGATGACCCGCCTGCCGCAGGTCCTGGTCAACGTGAAGGACGTCGACCGGTCCAAGGCATCGGCTCCCGAGCTGGCCGCCGCGGTCAGCGCCGCGGAGTCGGAGCTGGGCGAGAGCGGGCGCGTGCTGATCCGGCCCAGCGGCACCGAGCCGATGATCCGCGTCATGGTCGAGGCCGCCTCGGCGGAACAGGCGGAGCAGCTGGCCGGTCGCCTCGCCGAGGTCGTCCGTACGGCCTGCGTCTGAGGGGCCCGGTGATCGTCCGGGAGCGCCCCCTCTAGAGACGAATATCGAAAGCGCGGCCCGCACTCCGGTGCGGGCCGCGCTTTTTGTCATGCCCTGTCTGGCTTATCGGGCCGTGTGTGGTTCTGCCCATCGCCACGCCGGACTTCGCATTGATTGACACTCTAGGTGGTTGATCAGACACTTTCAGTGGTTGGGTCGAGGTTTCCGCTTGGAAACGATGCTTATCGAGTCGATGGCCTGATCCTGGTCGCCGACACTCACGCCGTTCTCGCGATGCTCGCATGGCGGCGGGCCGCTGACATCATGATCGATCGGAGGGTGGTGTGTCGCCGTTCACCATTGTCCGGGGCGCCGACCCACTGTCGCGATCCGAGCGAGGGCTCGCCAGGTTTCTCACCCTGACTCTGATCTGGACCTGTGTGGTGCTGACCTCGGTGACCCCCGCGTCGGCGGCGGGCACCGTCGTGTTCAACCAGCCCTTCCACAACAACACGCCGGACGGCGACGGTGCCGTGGTGCTACCCGCGCTGCCGGCCGGAGTGAGTACGCCGAACTTCGCGTGCCTGTCAGCCTCCGGCAACACCAGCACGGGCGTCCTGCGTAGCTGCGCCGGCGCTCTGGACAGTCAGGGCTCCGGCAAGCTGCGGCTGACGGACACCTCGACCTACCGGGCGGGCGGCGTCTTCGGTGCGGTCAGCGTGCCCACCTCGCAGGGGCTCGACGTCACCTTCAACACCTACCAGTACGGCGGGAACAATGCCGACGGCATCGCCTTCGTGCTGGCGGCGGTCGATCCGACGACCCCTCAGTCGCCGCCCAACATCGGTCAGGTGGGTGGGGCGCTGGGCTACACCGGGACCAACAGCCTTTCCGGTCTGGCCTACGGCTACCTAGGTATCGGCCTTGACGTGTTCGGAAACTACAGCACCAGCACCTACCAGGGAACAGGCTGCGCGAATCCGGCCTATATCAGTACGACCGGCGGCAAGGTCGCCGGTCAGGTCGTCGTGCGCGGGCCGGGTAACGGCACAGTCGGCTACTGTGCGATCAACAGCACGGCCACCTCGACAACCTCCGCCGCGCTTCCCCTGCGGGCGGCCACCCGCACGGCCGTCCCGGTACAGGTCGGTATCAATCCCACGAGCTCCACGCAGACGACCGCGAGCGGTCTGACGGTCCCGGCCAACAGCTACCAGGTGGTGGTCACCCTGGTCGGCGGCGCCACCAGGACCCTGTCCGGGACGCTTCCCACCGTCCAGGCCGGCCTGTACCCGTCGAGCTGGCTGAACTCCGCCGGGATCCCCAGGCAGCTGGCGTTCGGATGGGTGGGCTCCACCGGGGCGGTGACCGACTTCCATGAGATCGGTGAGGCCAAGGTGACCACGATCAGCGCCGTCCCCGAGCTGACCGTCGCGCAGACGAGTTACAGCGTCACGAGTCCGCAGCAGGGCGCCCCGGTGACCTACAACGTCGTCGCGGGGGTCGACGTCGGCATCGCAGAGACCGCCCCGATCTCCATGACCCAGACCATGCCCGCGGGGGTGACGCCGGTAGGCGCGTCCGGCACGGGGTGGGTGTGCGCGGTGCCGTCGGGGCAGTCCATCACCTGTACGAACAGCAACGGCCCGTTCCCGGCGGCGGCGACGTTGCCGCCGATCACCGTACACGGCGTCGTCACCGGGAGCAGCGTCACGTCGGCGCTGATCCAGACGGCGACCGTGGTCACCTCGTCGTCCGTCGACGCCAACCCCGCCTACTCGACGACGGCGACCGCCGGCACACTGCCGTCGGCGCCCGGCAATATCGGGCTGAGCCCGAACTCGGGCACGATCGCCGGTGGCGGGACGGTGATCGTGTCCGGCACGAACATCTCCGGCGCCACCGCCATCGAGATCGGCACCACCGCCCAGCAGCAGGCGGGAACCTCGGTGGTCCTGCTGCCGTGCCCCACCGGGGTGACCACCGGATGCTTCGTCAACAACGGCAACGGCACCCTGACCATCCCCTCCATGCCGGCGCGAGCCACGGCCGGAACGGTCAATGTCACGGTCGTCACCCTGGGGCGCTCCGCGTCCGCGACATACACCTACATCTCCGCCCCCTCGGCACCCGCCACGCCCACCGCGGTGGCGGGGAAGACCAGCGCGACGGTGAGCTGGACGGCGCCGGCCGGTAACGGCAGCACCATCACCGGCTATGTCATCACGCCCTCCATCGCCGGAGTGGCCCAGACCCCGCTGTCCTTCGACGCATCCACTACGAACAGGACATTGACCGGGCTGACCGCGGGCGCGTCCTACACCTTCACCGTCGCCGCGGTGAACGCGGTCGGCACCGGCCCGGCCAGCGCCGCCTCCAGCGCGGTCACCCCCTACGACGTCCCAGGCCGGCCCATCATCACCTCGGCCACGGCGGGCACCTTGTCGGCGAACCTCACCTGGACGGCACCGGCCGGTAACGGCAGCACCATCACCAGTTATGTCGTCACTCCCTTCATCGCCGGTGTCGCGCAGTCGACCCAGACGTTCAGCGGCACCGCGACCAGCCAGACCGTTACCAACCTGACGGCGGGGACCTCGTACACCTTCACCGTCGCCGCCGTGAACGCGGCGGGTTCCGGCCAGGCGTCCCTGCCCTCCGGCGCGGTCGTGCCCAACACTTCACCGAGTTTCACCTTCGCCGCGCCGCCCGCCGGTGAGGTGAACGTCCCCTACAGCTTCTCGTTGACGATCACCGGTGGAACCGCGCCGTACACGTGGTCGGTCAGCGACGGCAGCCTGCCTCCCGGCCTGACGCTGAACGCCTCCACCGGCCTGCTGTCCGGCATCCCCACCCTGGGAGGCAGCTACTCCTTCACCGCGCGGGTGACGGACGCCAGCGGTGCGCGTGCCAACCGCGATGTCACCGTGGTCGTCGCGGCGGCGCCGGTCCTGACGTTCGCGGCGCCGCCCAGCGGCGCGGTGAGCATTCCCTACAGCATCCCGCTCACCGTCACCGGCGGTACCGCGCCGTACGTCTGGTCGGTCACCGCGGGCAGCCTGCCGCCGGGTCTGACGCTGAACGCCTCCACCGGCCTGCTGTCCGGCACGCCGACGGCGGGAGGCAGCTACTCCTTCTCCGTCAAGGTGGTCGACGCGCTGGGCCAGAGCAGCACCAGGACGGTGAGCCTGACGGTCGCGGCGCTGCCGACGTTCACCTTCAACCCACCGCCGACCGGCCAGGTCGGGGTCGCCTACAGCGTGCCGCTGACCGTGAGCGGCGGTACCGCGCCGCTCGTCTGGTCGGTCAGCGCGGGCAGCCTGCCGCCGGGGCTGACGCTGAACGCCTCCACCGGAGTACTGTCCGGCACGCCGACGGCGACGGGCAACTACCCGGTCACCTTCCGGGTGGTCGACGCGAACAATCTGGCGGCCACCCAGTCCGCGACCTTCGTCGTGGTGGCCGGGCCACTGGCTATGGTCAAGACGGCGAGCGCCTCCTCGACGGTCCCGGGGGGCACGCTCAACTACACGATCACTGTGACCAACACCGGGACGAGCGCCTTCACCGGGGTCACGCTGACCGACCCGCTGGCGGACGTCCTTGACGACGCTACTTACAACGCCGACGCGACCGCGAGCGCTGGTTCGGTGTCGGTGACCGGGCAGACCCTGAACTGGACCGGCAACGTGGCGGCGGGGGCGACCGTGACCATCGCTTACTCGGTGACGGTGAGCAGTTCCGGTACAGGCAACAAGGTGCTGGCCAACGCGGTGACCTCGTCGACGGTCGGCAGCACCTGCCCGGCGGGCGGCGGCGATCCACGCTGCTCGGCCATCGTGACCGTGTCCGGGCTGGCCATCGTCAAGGTCGCCAGCCTCTCGACGACGACTCCCGGTCAGAGTATCGGCTACACGATCACGGTGACGAACAACGGCCAGACCCCTTACACCGGCGCGACGTTCATCGACTCGATGGCCGGCCTGCTCGACGACGCCGTCTACAACGCCGACGCGACCGCCTCCAGCGGCAGCGTGTCGTACACCAGCCCCAACCTGACCTGGACAGGGAACCTCGCTCCGGGAGGAAGCGCGAACATCACCTACTCGGCCACGGTGCGAAACCCCGACACCGGGGACAGGAGCGTCTCCAACACGATCTCCTCGTCCACTCCCGGCAGCACCTGCCCGCAGGGAAACCCGGGCCCGCAGTGCACCGCCACCACCTCGGTCCTGGTTCCGGGCCTCGCGATCAGCAGCAGCTCGGACGTGGCCACCACGACGCCCGGCTCGGTCGTGCGCTACACGTTCACCGCCTCCAACACCGGGCAGACCCCCTACGTCGGGACGAGTATCACCGTCTCCCTGGCGGACCTACTGGACGACGCGACGCCCAACGGCGACATCTCCGCGACGACGGGAACCGTCGTCACCAACCCGGACGGCACCGCCACCTGGACCGGCGACCTGGCGGTCGGCGCGACCGTCACCGTCACCGCCTCGGTCACCGTGAACAATCCCGACACCGGCAACAGGGTCCTGAGGACCTTCGCCGTCTCCAACGCGCCGGGCAGCAACTGCCAGGTGGGCAACCAAGCCCCCGGGTGCTTCAGCGTGATCACGGTCCTGATCCCCGGCCTGACGATCGCCAAGGCGGCCGACACGGCGACCACGACCCCCGGCTCGGTCGTGAACTACACGGTGCTGGTCACCAACTCGGGGCAGACCGCCTACACCGGTGCGACGTTCGCCGACGCGCTGGGCGGGGTGCTCGACGACGCGACCTACAACGCGGACGCCGCCGCGACCGGCGGCTCGGTCGGCTTCGCGGGCTCCACGCTGACCTGGACAGGCAACCTCGCGGTCGGGGCGACCGCCACGATCACCTACTCGGTGACCGTCAACAATCCCGACACCGGGAACAAGACACTGACCAACACCCTCACCTCGACCACCGTCGGTAACAACTGCCCCACGGGCAGCGGCGACGCCCGGTGCGCCGGCAGCGTGACGGTTCTCGTCCCGCAGCTGACGGTGACCAGCACGACCCCGTCGAGCACCACGGTTCCGGGCGGCGTCGTGTCGTACACGTTCGCGCTGGCCAACACCGGGCAGACCCCCTACGTGGGCATCAGCGCCACGCTGGGTGTCGAGGGCCTTTTCGGCGACGTGACCTACAACGGCAACCTGCTCGCCAGTTCGGGCAGCCTCGACGTGCTCCCGGACGGCTCGCTCCTGTGGACGGGGGACGTCGCGGTCGGCGCGACGGTCACCATCACCGGTTCGGTCACCGTGAACGACCCCGACACCGGCGACAAGGTCCTTCAAACCTCCTTCACCTCCGCCGCGCCCGGCAGCACCTGCCCGAGTGTCGGTGCGACGGCGCCCAGCTGCTTCACCCTGGTCACCGTCCTGGTCCCGGCGCTGACGATCACGAACACCGCCGACACCCAGACGACCACGCCGGGCGGTAAGGTCACCTACACGACGACGGTCACCAACACCGGACAGACCTCCTACACCGGAGCCCAGGTCGTCAACCAGCTGGCCCAGGTGCTCAACGACGCCGCCTACAACGCCGACGCGACCACGACGGCCGGTACGGTCGCCTTCGCCGGGTCCAACCTGACCTGGACCGGAAACCTGGCGATCGGGGCGAGCGCGACCGTCACCTACTCGTTCACCGTGAACGACCCCGAACTCGGCGACGGGCAGATGACCAACGTCGCGGTGTCGTCCACGCAGGGCAGCACCTGCCCTGCGGGAAGCACCAACGCGGCGTGCACCTCGACGGTGCCGGTCCTGTCTCCGGGACTGACCGTGGTCAAGACCGCGAACGCCGCGACGACGATCCCCGGGGCCACCGTCGGCTACACGGTCACCGTCACCAACTCCGGGCAGACGCCCTACACGGGGGCCACCGTCACCGACGCGCTGGGCGGGGTGCTGGACGACGCGGTCTACAACGCCGACGCGACCGCGACGGTCGGCAGCGTGTCGTACACCAGTCCCAATCTGACCTGGACCGGAAATCTGGCGGTCGGCGCGAGCGCGACGATCACCTACTCGGTCACCGTGAGCAGCCCCGACACGGGTGACGCCCTGCTCGTGAACAGCACCGCCTCCTCAGCGCCGGGAAGCAACTGCCCGGTGGGAGGGACCGACACCCGATGCACCGTCTCGGTGCCGGTTGCGCGGCTGGTCATCTCCCAGAGTTTCGTCGGGAGCAGCACGACCCCCGGCTCGACGATCCGCCTCAACGCCACGTTCACCAACACCGGGAACGTCCCCTACACGGGGATCAGCATCGCCAGTCCCACCGCGGGCGTCGTCGACGACGCCACTCCCAACGGCGACCAGACCGCGAGTTCGGGAACGCTGATCCTCAGCTCCACCGCGATCACCTGGACCGGCAACATCCCCGTCGGGGGCGTCGTCACGGTCACCGGCACCCTGACCGTGAAGAATCCCGACACGGGCAACAAAGTCATCACCGGCACCCTGGTCTCGGCCGCGCCCGGCAACAACTGCCCGTCCGGCGGCTCCGACCCCCGCTGCACCGCTTCGATGAACGTGCTCGTCCCCGGTCTGACGATCACCAATGTCGCCGACACCGGTGCCACGGTCCAGGGGGGCACCGTCGGCTACACGGTCACCGTCACCAACTCCGGGCAGACGGCCTACACCGGGGCGACGTTCACCGAGTCGCTGACCGGAATACTGGACGACGCGGTCTACAACGGCGACGCGAGCGCGACGAGAGGCACCGCCGCCGTCGCCGGATCCACCCTGAGCTGGACCGGTGACCTGGCGGTCGGGGCGAGTGCCACGATCACCTACTCGGTCACCGTGCGAAACCCCGACCCCGGTGACAGGAACCTGGCCGGCACGATCTCCTCGCCCACCACCGGCGGCAACTGCGCTCCGGCGAGCGGTAACGCGCAGTGCACCAGCAACGTGATCGTGCTCATCCCGGCGCTGACCATCGTCCAGACCGCCACTCCGACGACGGCGGTTCCGGGAAGCACGGTCACCTACACGGTCGTCGCCACCAACACCGGGCAGCTCCCCTACGCGGGGGCGACGTTCACCGACTCACTGGCGGGTGTGCTGGACGACGCGGCCTACAACACCGACGCGAGCGCGACGAGCGGCACCGTGGACTTCGCGGACCAGGCCGTGACCTGGACCGGGGACCTCGCGCCCGGTGCGAGCGCGACGATCACCTACTCGGTCACCGTCGACAACCCGGATACCGGTGACGCGAGCCTGGTGAACACGATCACCTCCACCACCTCCGGCAACAACTGCCCGTCCGGCGGGACCGACCCCCGCTGTGGCACCACCGTCGCGGTCACCGCGATCACCACCCTGACCTTCGACAAGGCCGCGAACACCCTCTCGGCCGCGCAGGGCGAGACGGTCACCTACACCGTCACGATCAGTAACAGCGGGCTGACACCCTACGTCGGCGCGACGTTCACCGACGACCTGACCGACGTTCTGGACGACGGGACCTACAACAACGACGCTGTGGCAGGCGCGGGCACCGTCGGCTACACCGCACCCAACCTGACCTGGACCGGCACCGTCCCGGCCGGCGGGTCCACCACGGTCGTCTACTCGGTGACGGTGCAGGCCTCACCCGACGGGACCCTCGTCAACACCCTGGTCTCGACCTCACCGGACGGCAACTGTGCCTCGGGGAGCACCGACCCGCGCTGCACGGCCACGGTGACCGTGGCCAAGCTGACCATCGTGACCACGTCCAACGCGGCGACCTATCTGCCGGGGCAGGTGGTGCACTACACGTCGGTGATGACCAATGCCGGGCAGACGCCGTACAACGGGATCAGCGTCCTGTTCAACGGAATCGAGGGCGTCGACGACAGCGTGCCCAACGGGGACCAGAGTGCCACCTCCGGGTCGCTGACCCTGGGGCTCGACGGGCTGACCTGGACCGGGAGCATTCCGGTGGGCGGCAGCGTCACGGTGACCGGCAGTATCACGATCAACAATCCCGACACCGGCGACAAGCTGATCACCCTCACCTCGGTCTCCTCGGCGCAGGGCAGCGGTTGCCCGGTGGCGACCGCTCCCGGCTGCACCAACTCGATCACCGTGCTGACCCCCGGGCTGACGATCACCAAGACCGCCGACCGGAGCAGCGTGGTTCCAGGTGCCCCGGTGGCCTACACGATCACGATCGCCAACAGCGGGGACAGCGCGTACACCGGTGCCGTCGTCACCGACACGCTGACCGGGGTGCTGGACGCGGCGACGTACAACGGCGACGCGGCGGCGACGACCGGCACGGTCGTCCTCACGGCCGGGGCGCTGACCTGGACCGGTGATCTGGCGGTCGGCACGACCGCGACCGTCACCTACTCCGTCACCGTCAACAGCCCTTCCACCGGTGACAAGCTTCTGAGCAACAACGTCGCCTCCACCGAGATGGGCAGCACCTGCCTGCCCGGCGGCGGAAGCCCGGCCTGCAATGTGGGCGTCGTCGTCCTCACACCGATCCTGACGATCGAGAAGACGCCCGGCGTCACGTCGACCACTCCGGGAGGTACGGTCACCTACACGGTCACCGCCACCAACACCGGGCAGGTCCCCTTCGCCTCGGCGACGTTCACCGACGCGCTGGCGGGGGTGCTGGACGACGCGGTCTACAACGCCGACGCGAGCGCCACGAGGGGAGCCGTCGCCTTCACCGGCTCCAACCTGACCTGGACCGGAGCCCTCGCCCCCGGGCAGGGGGTCACCCTCACCTACAGCGTCACGGTCGACACCCCGGGCACCGGTGACCTGATACTGACCAATATCGTCACCTCCGCCACCTCGGGCAGCACCTGCCCGACCGGAGGCACCGATTCGCGGTGCTCCAGCGAGGTGCCGGTCTCCAGGATCGCTATCACGAACGTGGCGAACGCCACCACGGCGCTCCCGACCCAGGTGGTCACCTACACGATCACGGTCACGAACACCGGGAAGACGCCGTACAGCAACGTCGTGGTGAACGACCTGCTGGGCGGGGTGCTGGACGACGCGACCTACAACGGCGACGGGGCGGTTTCGGCGGGTGGTTTCGGCTTCTCCAGCAGCGACGAGGGAACCTGGACGCTTCCCCTGGCGGTCGGTGCCAGCGCCGTCGGGACCTTCTCGGTGACGGTGCTGAACCCGGACCCCGGGAACAAGATCCTCACCACCGTGATCACCTCGGCGACCCCGGGCACCAACTGCCCGGTGGGGAGCGCCGACTCCGCCTGCACCTCGACGGTCGACGTGCTGACTCCCGTCCTGACCGTCTCCAAGAGCGCGGACCGGACGACGGTTACACCCGGTGAGACCGTCACCTACACGATGACGGTCGCCAACACCGGGCAGGCGCCGTACACCGGGGCGACGGTGACCGACGACCTCACCAAGGTGCTCCCCGACTCCGTCTACAACGCGGACGCGAGCGCCACGAGTGGCGCCGTCACCTTCGCCGGCCCCAACCTGACCTGGACCGGCGATCTCGCGGTCGGCGCGACCGCGACGATCACCTACTCGGTCACCGTGCTGAACCCCGATCCCGGTGACAAGCTGATGGTCAACCGTGCCTTCTCCGACACGCTGGGCAGTACCTGCCCGTCCGGCGGATCCGTCCCGGCCTGTACGACGCTCGTCATCGTGCTCGTACCGGCGCTGACCATCGTCAAGACGGCCAACACGGTGACCACGGCCCCTGGGAGCACGGTCGGCTACACGATCACCGCCACCAACAGCGGGCAGACGGACTACACCGGCGTGAGCGTCACCGATCCGCTGGCGGGTGTGCTGGACGACGCCGCCTACAACAACGACGCGAGTGCCACGACCGGAACGGTGGGCCTCGCAGGGCAGACCCTGACCTGGACCGGCGATCTGGCGGTCGGGATGACGGTGACCATCGGCTACTCGGTCACCGTCAACAGTCCCGACACCGGAAACCGGGTGCTCGCCAACGCCGTCTCCTCGTCCGCGCCGGGCAGCACCTGCCCGGTGGGTGGCACCGCCCCGGCCTGCGCCTCGTCGGTGGCCGTCCTCGTCCCCGGACTGGCCGTATCCATCGTCGCCGACCGGGCGACCACGACTCCCGGCGGCGTCACCCGGTTCACCGTCACGATCGCCAACACCGGTCAGACCCCGTACGCCGGCACGAGCGTCGCCAACTCCCTCGCCCGGGTGCTGGACGACGCGACCTACGACAACGACGCGACCGCCACCGTCGGCACGGTGGGCCTCGCCGGTCAGACTCTGACCTGGACCGGTGACCTGCCGGTCGGGGCGACCTCGACCGTCACCTACACGGTGAAGGCGAAAGACCCCGACACCGGTGACACGAGCATGACCAACACCGTCTCCTCGTCCGCGCCGGGCAGCACCTGCCCGGCGGGTGGCACCGACCCGGCCTGCGGCGCGACCGTCACCATCCTGATCCCCGCGCTGAGCATCGCGATGACCGCCGACACGGCGACCACGACACCCGGAAGCACCGTCGGCTACACGATCACGCTTACCAACACCGGGCAGACGGACTACACAGGTGCCTCCGTCGTCGCCGCGCTCAACGGACTGTTCCCCGACACGGTCTACAACAACGACGCGAGCGCCTCCACCGGCGTCTTCGAATACATCGCGCCGAACCTGACCTGGGTCGGATCCCTCGCGACCGGCGCGAGCACCACGATCACCTACTCCGTCACAGTGAAGGACCCCGACCTCGGTGACAAGGCACTGACCAGCGATGTGACCTCCACCGCGCCGGGCAGCACCTGCCCGGTGGGTGGCAGCGCCCCGGCGTGCACGACGTTCGTGCGTGTCCTGATACCGCAGCTCACGATCACGCAGACCGCCCACGCCGGCACCGTCGTCGCCGGGGAGGCCGTCAACTACACGGTGACCCTGGTCAACACCGGCGAGACCGGCTATTCCGGCGCCGCGTTCACCGAGTCGCTGGCCGGGGTGCTCGACGACGCCGTCTACGCCGGTGACGCGACCGCCACCGTCGGCACCGTCACCTACGCCGACGGCACCCTCACCTGGACGGGCGCCCTCCCCATCGGCGACACCGCGACGATCACCTACTCGGTCACCACCGTCTATCCCCCGCCGGGCGACAAGACCCTGACCAGCACCGTCAGCTCCGTCACGGCCGGGTCGACCTGCCCCGAGGGGGGAACCGATCCACGCTGCACCACGACCGTCGCCGTCCTGACTCCCGGCCTCACCATCGTCAAGACCACGAACGACAGCGGTGCCGTGGTGGCGGACGCCACAGTCCAGTACACGATCACGGCCACGAACACCGGTGAGGCTCCGTACGCCGAGGCCGCGTTCACCGACACGCTGGCCGGGGTTCTCGACGACGCCACCTACAACAACGACGCGACGGCCACCGTCGGCACCGTCACCTACACCGACGGTGTCCTCGGCTGGACCGGCGGCCTGCCGGTGGCGGCGAGCGCGGTCGTCACCTTCAGCGTGCTCGTCACACACGAGGGCACAGGCAACGCGATCCTCGACAACCGGGTCACCTCGGCGACGGTCGGCAGCACCTGCCCCGTCGGAGGCACAGACCCCGGCTGTTCCGTCCAGAACGCCGTGACCCCCACCAGCATCACTCTCATCGACCTGACCCCCGACTTCACCTTGGCCGGAAAACCGGATTCGACGGTTCGCCGCAACGAGGCCGTGACCATGACGGTCATCACGAACAGTTTCGACGGCTACACCGTCACCGTTCAGGCGGCGTCTCCCGAGCTCACCTCCGACCAGCCGGGCAACGACGCCACCATCCCGATCGGGAACCTGCGCGTGCGCGAGAGCGGTACGTCGTCGGCCTTCCAGCCCCTTTCGACCACCGACCCGGTACTCGTCCACAGCCAGTCGGGTCCGTCCGCTCCCAACGGAGACGCCATTGGCAATGATTTCGAGGGGGACATCCCCTTCGTGCCGATCGGTGGCTATTCGGGGACGCTCACCTACGTCGCGACGGCCCAATGACACGGTGCCGTCACCGAGGCATCGCACACCACTCACCTCGTACACGAGCAACGTGAAGGAGAAAGCCATGGCATCGATCGTGATGACCTGTCCCTCCACCGGCCCACGGCGCGCCGCGGCCGTCTGCGGGCTCGGCGCGGCCATGGTCGTCGCCCTCGCCGCACCGTCATCGGCTGCGTCCGTACTCAAACCGCATCCCGAGGGCCCCGAGAGCAGGGGCGAGAAGGCGGCGGCCGGAGGCGTACCCAGCCTGAGCATCAGCATCGACAACGGCCGGACCGCCGCCGAGGAGGGGGACCGGCTCACCTATACCGTCAAGGTCCGTAACACCGGCGCGACCCGGGTGCGCGAACTCGACCTCACCCAGACCCTGCCGACCGGCCTCAGGTTCGTCTCGGCGGACGGCCAGGGCTCGGCCTCGAAGGGGCAGGTCCGCTGGAGCGTCGACGTACCGCCTGGCAAGGAGGCCACCTTCCACACCGTCGCGGAGGTGGGGGCCACACCGGCGGATCTCCTGCGCCTGGCCAGCATCGCCTGCGCGAGCATCGAGGGAAACGACAGGCCGATCGTCTGTGCCACCCACTCCGACCAGTTGCCGGCCGGCGCGGCGGCGGCCGAGGCCGAGCACGTGGCCGCCCACCCCGTGTCGAGCCGCCTGGGGTACGTGGGTATGGGCGCTGCTGCCGCGCTGTCGGTCCTGGTACTGGCCGGGCTACTGCTCCTCCGCCGCTCCAGGCGCGGACGCCACCTGCGGGAGCCGTCCTCGTAACGATCAGAGCGACGAAGTACGGGGTCCGTGCTCCGTCGCTCAGGAGTGTGACCGAAGCCGCGCCTCCAGGGTCCGGATGCCGACCTCCCCATCGACGACCCTGGTGCGGCGGAGCTCTCGTTCGGTCAGGACGCAGAGGTAGCCCTGAGCCATCAGGCCGGGACATCCCTCCATCTCCGGGAGTTTTCCGAGGTGGGAGAGTTCCGTGGCAGGGGCGCGAGAGCAGACGACGACATGTCGGTGCTCTTTCGTTCACTCGTCGCCGGTGAGGGAGAAGCTCCGCAGGCGTACTCCCGCCCAGACGACAGCGCCGACGGTGACGATCAACAGGGCCGGTACGGCGAAGCCGAGGGTGATCTCGGTGGAGAAGAACGCGGAGGAGGAGATCTGGTCGGCGATCGTCTGGGCCCACTGCTGGATGGAGAACCTGCGGGCGCCGGGGACGAAGTTGCCGACCACGCCCTCCCAGACGAGCGCGTAGACGATGCCGATCGTGACCGCGTGCCGGGTCAGCACCCCCAGCAGCATGAACACCGCCGCGTACGCGATCCCGCCGACGAGGGAGCCGAGCGCGAAGCCGTACGCGATGCCGGATTCGAGGTTGACCAGGAGATAGGCCGCGACGAAGGTCGGTACGGCGGCGAACAGCGCGAGCATCGAGGCGGCGACCACGAACTTGGTCTGGGCGATCACCGAGCGGGAGATCGGCTTGGACAGCAGGTGGATGATCGTGCCGTCGTCGATCTCGGGGGCGATCACCCCGGTCCCCGCGATCAGGCCGAGCAGCGGCAGCATGGTGCCGATGGCGAAGGTCTGCATGAGCGCGACGGCGGTCCGCTCGTCGGCGGCGCCGATGAACCTCATCAGCGCCGCCATGGCGATCAGCACGACGGGCAGCATGATCAGCAGCCAGATCCGGCGGCGGCCGAGGAGCGCCCGGTAGGAGATTCCGGCGATGACACCGTTCATGGTCAGCTGCTCCTGTTGATCAGGTAGGAGAAGACGCTCTCCAGGTCTTCGTCGGCGGGGGAGACCTGCATGATCCGGACGTTCGCGTCCCTGGCGACCCTGGGCAGCAGCCAGGTGAAGCGCCGGAAGTCGACGGCGTGCACCTCCAGGCCCGTCTCGGTCAGTGAGACGGAGCCCGAGGAGGCGTCGGCGATCAGCGCGGATGCGAGGCGGCGGTCGTCGCTGGAGCGGACCTTGAACAGGTGGGGGCGGTCGGTCATCCGGCGGCGGATCTCGCGGAAGTCCCCTGAGGCGGCGTGGCGTCCGGCGACGAGGACCTCGATGTGCTGGGCGACCCGCTCCACCTCCTCCAGGATGTGCGAGCTGAACAGGATGGTCTTGCCCGCGGTGCCCATGGAGCGGACCAGGTCCATCAGGTGCAGGCGCTGGCGCGGGTCCATGCCGTTGAACGGCTCGTCGAGCAGCAGGACCTGCGGGTCGTGGACGAGGGCCGCGGCCACCTTGACGCGCTGGCGCATGCCCTTGGAGTACGTCTCGATCCTGCGGTCCTTGGCGCTCTCCATCTCGACCAGGGCGAGGGCCTTGCGCGCCGCGTCGTCGGGGTTGGGCAGGCGGTGCAGCCTGGCGCTGGACAGCACGAACTGCCAGCCGGTGAGGAAGCCGTAGACGGCCTCGCGCTCGGGGACCAGGCCGATGGAGCGGTAGATCTGGTGGTTGCGCCAGATGCGGTCGCCGTCGAGGGTGACGGTGCCGTTCGAGGGGGGCAGGAAGCCGGCCATCATGTGCAGCAGGGTGGACTTGCCCGCGCCGTTCGGGCCGAGCAGTCCGGTGACGCCGGGGCCGACGGTCATGGTGATGTCGTTGACGGCGACCACGTTGCCGTACCACCGGGACACCTGGGCCAGTTCGATCTTCATCGGGAGGCCGCCTTACGGTAGCGCGCGATCAGGGCCGTGAGGGACAGGGCGATGAGTGCGATCATGATCGCTCCCGCGACCAGGGTTCCGCCGCTCGCGGGGTAGATGACGCCCGCGCTGGGCTCGGCCCCGAAGATCCCGACGTGGACGGCGGCGTCCACCAGGAAGAAGGGGTTGATCAGCCAGGCCCACGCGGCGGCGCCGTCGTCGCCCATCGACTCCAGCGTCGCGAACAGCACGGTCGACACGGCCGAGGCGAGCAGGTAGAAGGCGATGACGGAGGCCACGCCCAGGCCGCGCCTGGGGGTGAACGAGGCGATGGCCACGCCGAGGCAGGCGAGCAGCAGCGCGTAGCCGACCGCGCCGACCATGGCGGTGAGGTATTCGAAGGTGTGCGTGTCGCCGGGCAGGTCGATGACCACCTCGCCGATGTAGAGCACGGTGAGCGGCACCGCGAGCAGCAGGAACATCGCGCTCGCCATCGCCGCGAGCTTCGCCCCGACGTAGTCCCAGATCGTCACCGGGCGCGACAGGTAGAGCGGCAGCACCCGGAAGCGCAGGTCGGGCGCGACGGTGTACGGCGACTGCGAGGCGAGGAAGATCGCGAGCACGGCCTGCATGACGATGGCGTACTCGCTGTAGCGCATCCCCTCCTGCTTGATCAGCGCCATGGCCGCGATGGAGACGACCGCGGGCAGGAGCATCACGCCCAGGAGCACGAACGGGATGATCTTCGAGCGGGCGGTGCGGCCGAGCCCGAAGATCCCGCGCAGGCTGTGCACGGTGAGTGCGACGGCGGCCTGGCGTCGGCCGAGCCGTGCCCCCTCGTAGTGGCGGTATCCGATGTCGTGGATGACACCCGTGGGTTCGGAGACGGACTCAGACATTGGCGGGCTCCCTGAAGACGTCCTCGATGCGCTGGCGGCCCTGCTCCACGCGTACGAGGGAGAGGTCGAGCTCGCAGACGGCGTCGCGGAGCACGTCGAAGGTCTCCGGCGCGCGGACGTGGACGAGCAGCATCCTGCCGTGCGGGGTGACGGTCTCGCCCAGCTCGGTGAGGCGGGCCGCCAGCGCGTCCTGGCCCTCCTCGACCTCGACGGTCACCGTCTGGGTGCTCTGGGTGAAGTCCCCGATGGAGGAGGAGCGCAGCAGCTTGCCGCCGTCGATCACGATGACGTGGTCGCAGACCCGCTCCAGCTCGCCCAGCAGGTGGGAGGTGACGAGCACGCTGATGCCGAACTCCGAGCCGATCCTGCGGATGAGCGCGAGCATCTCGTCGCGGCCCCGGGGGTCGAGGCCGTTGGTGGGCTCGTCGAGCAGGACGAGGCGCGGGTCGTGCACCAGGGCCTGGGCGAGCTTGACGCGCTGCTTCATGCCGGTGGAGTAGCCGCCCATCGCCCGGTAGCGCTCCTCGTACAGCCCGACGTGGCGCAGGACGTCGGCGGCGCGCTCGCGGGCCGCGGTGCGCGGCAGGCCGGACATCTGGGCCATGTGCACGGTGAACTCGGTGGCGGACAGGTCGGGTGGCAGGCAGTCGTGCTCGGGCATGTAGCCCACGATCCGGCGGATCTCCGCGCCCTTGGTCGTCACGTCCATGCCCAGCACCTGGGCACCGCCCGCGCTGGGTTCGAGGAGGCCGAGGAGGATCTTGATCAGCGTGGACTTGCCCGCGCCGTTGGCGCCGACCAGGCCGGTCACACCGGAGCCGACGGTGACGGTGAGCTGGTCGAGCGCCGTCACCCGGGGGAAACGTCTGGTTAGTCCCTCGGTGGCGAGGATAGTCATGCTCGGACACTATCCGTCGCCGCAGGTGCGCACCTCCGTCATGCGAAGGAGTCTCCCCTCGTCCAAAAGGTCAATTCTCAGCCGCTATCTCCCACCCGGGCGCGCCGGCAGCCGCATGCCGAACCGGGACCAGTAGGCCCTCTGGACGAGCAGCGTCACCACACCGGAGATCACCATGCCCGCGACGTTCACCCCGAGCTGGACGGCCGAGGCGGCCATGTCGCCCCAGCGGGCGAGCGCGGCGGCGACCGCGAAGTATCCGGCGGCGGGGACCGTGGTGACCGAGATGAAGACGCCGACCAGGGCCGAGGACTTGCCCGCGGTGACCGAGAGCACCCCGGCGGCCCCCGCGAGCAGCGCGACGATGAACGACCACCTGTCGGGCTTCACGATGAACTCGATCTCCTCGTGCCCGGTCGCGAGCGTGCCCACGCCGATCCAGCCGAGCCCCCGCGCGGCCAGCGCGCAGACGAAGGTGATCGTGAGGGCGGCGGCGAAGCCCAGGACGAGTGTCCTGGCCGCGCGGCCGATGAGGTTCCCGTCGGTGCGGAGCAGGCCGAAGCAGATGGCCGCGATCGCGCCGAACTCCGGCCCCAGCACCATCGCGCCGATGATGAGGATCGGTGAGTTGACGATCACGCCGATCGCCGCGAGCAGCGTGGCGATCGTGAGGAACGCGAGGAAGGCCCAGGTGAGCCGGGTGTCCTCGTCGACCCGCTGGGCGAACTCCGCCCAGACCACGGCGTCCTCGCTGTCGCCGGGTGCCTCCTCCTGGGCGCGCTCGGCCGCCTGTGAGATCGACAGGTCGATCTGCTCGGCCGCGATCGACCCCTCCGTGTGGAGGCCGAGCTCCTGGAGTCGCTCGATCACCTGGTTGGCGGCCTCACGGGCGATGTCGAACTGGACGAGGTCCCCGGCCGGGGAGCGCGCGACACCGGGGAACAGGACGATGTTGAGGACGCCGACGCACTCGTCGAGCACCTTCAGCACCTTGTCCGTCAGCTCCGCCGGAGTGATCACACGTAGATGCAGCACGGGCCAACCCTAGGACCTGGCTCCCGGCCGGCTGAAGCCCGGGAGCCGTACGGTCGTCGTCCGCCCCTTTCCTGCGTCCCGACTGCCCGGGCCGGTGCGGGAGCGGAGCCCGTCAGGGAACCTTGAGGGCGGGGTCGGCGCTCAGGCGCCGGAGCAGGTCGGCTGTGCGGGAGGCCCGCTCGGCGTCCTGGCCGGTCCGGTGGTCCGACTCGATGGCGTCCGCGAGGGCGCCCAGCTCCCGCGGCGGCAGGAAGGCGTGCGCCGCGCGCAGCCGCAGCAGGATTTTGCGGCCGCCCGGCTCCTGGGCGTACAGGTACAGGTAGGGGAGCCGGTGGCCGGTCAGGTCACGGGCTCTTGAGCACTCGGGGAAGGAGTCCAGCCAGACGTGGGCCCGCGCGAGATCCACCCTGCGCGTCGTGAACGCACCGTGGACCTCCACGACGCTTCCCTCCATCTCCGCGCGGAAGCGGAGGACGCCGAGGAGGACGATGAGGAAGACCACCATGACCAGGGCGAGGGGCAGCGTCAGGATCAGCGAGGAGTCGTCGAGGGAGAGCTCGACGGCCCGCCCGATCTCCGAGATCGCGAACAGCGGGAAACCGACGAAGGGGCCGGCGAGGAGTATGGCAGCGATCTTCATGCCGGTGCTCGCGCCGACGCTCAGCTTCAGCGGACCATGAGATGAGATGCTCACATATAAGACACTAATCCACTCTTCTGGAGAGGGCTTGGTGCTGTTACGCCATACATAACCGCAGGCGGGGAAGTTTTTTACCTCCGATGGGTGAACGGCCGAAACAGGGTCCGGAAAGGTGACGGGGTGTGACGCCGGAGGTCCACTACGTCATGATCATGGCCTTGACGTGCGGATTCGTAGTCGTACGGTTACCGATCGCATCTCGGTTCACGTTTCCGGGGAAGGTGTGGGTGTGTGTTCCCGCCGCGCCCGAGCGGGAACGGACGACCTATTCACGGGATACCTCCGCAGCGTTTATTCAGCCAATTCTGTCAATAAAACACCGATATTCCCCATTGTTCACTCAATAACCATCGAGAATGACTCGCAGGTATAGGCTTCCGCTGTTCCTGGTGTGGTGTCGGCCTTTTTCGTCGTCGCCGCCTGCCGGTGGGCCCACGGTCCGGTCGCCCGCCCGGCGAAGGTGGCGGGCGGCGCCCTCTCCCGGCAGGGCGCGCGGGCGGCACCACCCGCGCGTGCACCCGAGGTCACGGACGGCATGGGGGTGGGATGGCGACGGCCGGCGAATCGGATCGGACCGCTTCCGGCGGCGCGGCGCGCCGGTACCGCCGTGACCCGCTGGGGTTCGTCGAGTGGGCGGCCCGCGAGCACGGCCCGGTGTTCCGGCTGCCCGACGACGGGTCACTGTGCGTGGCCGACCCGGTCGAGGCCCTGCGGGTGCTGCACAACGAGGAGGGTCACTACGACGAGGTGTCCGACTTCTTCCATGTCCGCGGCGGGCGGCTGGGGCCGCGGGAGACGCAGGTCGCCATCGGGCGTGCGGCGCGGGCGACGGTGCGCGCCCACCTGGCCGCCCACCGCGAGCGGCTGCCCGCCGTCGTGGCGGGGCTGGGAGAGGTCAGCGAGTGGCCGTCGGCCGGGCGCACCGCCGCGCACCGGTTCCTGGCCGAGGCGCTGCTGCGCCCGGACAGCCCGCCGGCGCTGCGGGAGCTGATGACGCGGGTGGTGGAGCGTGACGTCCTGATCCGTTCCGGCGGCCGGCCGGCACGCGTGGCGCGGGCGGCGCTGTGGGCGCGCGTGGTGCGGGCGGTCGCCGGCGAGGTGCGCGCCCGCCGGGCCGGCCGGGCCGGTGTGACCGGTCCGGCCGGTCAGGAACCCGGTCGCCCCGGAGACCTGCTGGACGCCGTGCTCGGGTCCACCCCGCCCGACACGCCCGCCGCGCAGGTCGCCCAGGTGTATCTCCTGCTGTTCCGTACCTCGGTGGCGCCGGTCGGCCACGTGGTCGGCTGGGCGCTGCTGGCGGCCGCCGCCCACGGCGTCGACCTGGCGGACGTGCCCGCGGAATCGGCCGTACGGGAGTCGCTGCGGCTGTGGCCGGTGGCGTGGCTGCTGGGCCGCCCGGTACACCGCGCCCACCGGATCGGCGGCGTGCGGCTGGAGCCGGGGGAGAGCGTGTCGGTCTGCGTCTACCTGCTGCACCGCGACGAGCGGTACTGGTCGCAGGCCGCCCGGTTCCGGCCAGGACGGTGGGACGACGGCCCCGGCCCTCGCGGGGCCTACCTGCCCTTCGGTGGCGGCCCGTTCACCTGTGCCGGGGCCGCTGTCGCGCAGACCCTGGCCACCGGCCTGCTCGCCGCCGTGAGCGACGGCGCCCGCCTGGAGGTGCGCGGCGGTCACGGGCGCCCCCACGTCGCGGGCATCATCACCCCGCCCTCGTTCCAACTGCGCCGGACCCCCATCAGACCCTGACCGCCAGCGGCCACCAGGAAGGGAGGTGAACTCCATGAGGAAGTTGCTGCGCCGTGTTACCGGCCGCCGGGTCAACCGGCAGGCATGGTTCGTCTGGTAAGACTCTCTCCCCCTCCGGCCGCGCCTGGCCTCCGACGGCCCGGCGCGGCCCCGACGGGTCCGCGCTCAGGGAGGCGCTCATGACGCATGTGGACGAGACGCTGGCGGCGTACGAGAGCGTCGCGGCACGGTACGACGAGCTGAACGCGCGGATGGACACCGCCGCCCTGGTGGACCGCTACGTGGAGATGGCGGGCCTGTACGGTACGGGCGGGCGGCGGCTGCTGGACGCCGGGTGCGGGACCGGCCGCAGCAGCGTGGCCTTCCGCGAGCGGGGGTTCGAGGTGACCGGCTACGACCTGTCGCCGGCGATGGTGGCGATGGCCGGGAGCAGACCCGGAGCCGAGGACGTCCGGTTCCTGGTGGGACGGCTGCAGGAGCCCCCGCCGGGGCTGACCGGCTTCGACGTGGTCGCCTGCGTGGACCTGCCGATGGCGTACCTGGCCGGCACGGACGAGCTGCGGTGGGCGCTGGCGTCGGCGCGCGACCAGCTCGCGGACGGCGGGGTGCTGATCTTCGACCTGAGCACCATCGGCTACTACCGGCGTACGTTCGGCGTCCCAACGGTCGCCGACCGCGGGGACCGGTACGTGGCGTGGTTCGCGGCGTCGCCGCGGATCGAGGCCGACGCGGTCGTGGTCACCCAGTTCGACCTGTTCGAGCGGGTCGGCGCGGGCTGGGAGCGGGTGTCGATGCGGCACGTGCAGCGGCACCGCTCCGACCGGACGGTGCGCCGGGTGGCCGAGCGGGCCGGGCTGCGCGTCGTGGCCACCCGCGGGCTGGTGGGGACGTCGGCGCGGGAGCCGGCCGACGAGGACGACCACGACCGGATCCTGTACGTCGCCCGCCGGGCCGACTGAGTCTCCCCCGGACCCCGAACCGGCGCCGCGTCCGAGCCGCTCGGTCGTCGTTTCCTACGTTTCCGATCAGATGCGGCGGAGGCGGACGCGCTGGATGGAGTGGTTGGCGTCCTTGTGGAGGACGAGATCGGCCCGGCCTCTGGTGGGGGCGATGTTCTCGACGAGGTTGCGCTCGTTGATGTCGCGCCAGATATTTCTGGCGAAGTCGGTCGCCTCCTCCTCCGACAGGCCGGCGAGATATTTGAAGTAGGACTTCGGGTCCTCGAAGGCCGTACGCCGGAGCTTGTGGAAACGGTCCACGTACCAGTCGCGGATGTGTTCGACCTTGGCGTCCACGTAGATCGAGAAGTCGAAGTAGTCGTTGATCGCGAGGGCGGTGGGCGGTGCGGGCTGCAGGACGTTGAGGCCCTCGACGATGAGGATGTCGGGTCGGCGCACGGTCTGGGTCGCGCCGGGCACGATGTCGTACTCCAGGTGGCTGTAGACCGGGGCCGTCACCTCCGGAAGGCCCGCCTTGACGTCGGCGACGAACCTGACCAGGGCCCGCCGGTCGTAGCTCTCGGGAAAGCCCTTCCTGTGCATGATGTCCCTCGCGGTGAGGACCTCGTTGGGGAAGAGGAAGCTGTCGGTGGTGATCAGGTCCACCCGGGGGTGCTCGGGCCAGCGGGCCAGCAGGGTGTGCAGCAGCCGGGCCGTGGTCGACTTGCCGACCGCGACGCTCCCCGCGATGCCCAGGACGTACGGGGCCGTCCTGCGCCCGCCGCCGAGGAAGGTGTTGAGCGCCGCGCTGCGCTGCCTGGCCCCGGTGAAGTGGAGGTTGAGCAGCCGGGTGAGCGGCAGGTAGATGTCGGTGACCTCGGCCAGGTCGATCGGGTCGTCGACGCCGCGTAGTTCCTCCAGCTCGTCCTCGGTGAGCGTGAGGGGCGTGTTCTTGCGGAGTTCGCTCCACTGAGCCCGGCTGAGCTGCACGTACGGTGTCGCGGTGTCCAAACCGTTGGCCATGTTCAGAGAGCCTACTGATCCGTCGAGGGCGGGTTCCTGGCGGGTGTTGGTCCGTGGGACGGGGTTCTGGCGGGTGTCGGTGTGCCGGGGGCGGCCTCCCGGTGGGTGTTGGTGTGCCGGGAGCGCTTCCCGGTGGGTGCTGGTGTGCCGGCAGCGGTTCCCGACGGGTGCTGGTGCGTCGGGAGCGCTTCCCGACGAGGGATGGTGCGTCGGGAGCGCTTCCCGACGGGTACCGGGCGGGATTCTTGGTCTGTCCGGGGGGTTCTCCATAGACGCACCGGACGACTTCTCAGGGAGGGGGTATGACAATGTGCGGAATAGTGGGATATACGGGACAGCGCCAGGCGATCGAGGTCGCGGTCGAGGGGCTGGGCCGCCTGGAGTACCGGGGATACGACTCGGCGGGGATCGCTCTGGTCGGGGCGGACGGCCTGGTCGTGGAGAAGCGGGCGGGGAAGCTGGCCAACCTGCGCTCGGCGCTGGTCTCACGTCCCACACCGCCGGCCGCGGCGACGACGGGGATCGGGCACACCCGGTGGGCCACCCACGGGGCCCCCACCGACCGCAACGCCCATCCGCACACCGACTGCGAGGGACGGATCGCGGTCATCCACAACGGGATCATCGAGAACTTCGCCGCGCTCAGGGCCGAGCTGGAGAACGCGGGGCACAGGATCGTCTCCGAGACCGACACGGAGGTGGTGGCGCACCTGCTGGAGCGGTTCGCCGCCGGAGGGCTCATGGAGGCGATGCGCCGGGTCTGCCTGCGGCTGGAGGGGGCGTTCACCCTGCTCGCGATCTCGGCCGACGAGCCCGACGTGGTGGTGGGCGCGCGGCGCAACTCACCGCTGGTCATCGGCAGGGGCGAGGGGGAGAACTTCCTCGGCTCGGACGTGGCGGCGTTCATCGCGTACACGCGCGAGGCGGTGGAACTGGGCCAGGACCAGGTGGTCGAACTGCGTCCCTCGAAGATCACGGTCACCGACTTCCAGGGCCTCCCGGCCGTGACGCGCGACTACCACGTCGACTGGGACGCCTCGGCCGCGGAGAAGGACGGCTACGACCACTTCATGCTCAAGGAGATCGCCGAGCAGCCCCGGGCCGTCGCCGACACGCTGCTCGGCAGGGTCGGCGAGGACGGCCGGCTGGTGCTGGACGAGATGCGACTGTCCGACCAGGAGCTACGTGACATCAACAAGATCATTCTGGTCGCCTGTGGGACCTCCTACCACGCCGGGCTCATCGCGAAGTACGCCATCGAGCACTGGGCGAGGCTGCCCTGCGAGGTCGAGGTGGCGAGCGAGTTCCGCTACCGCGACCCGATCCTCACCCGGGACACGCTGGTGATCGTGATCAGCCAGTCGGGCGAGACCATGGACACCCTCATGGCGGTACGGCACGCGCGCGGGCAGCGGTCGCGGGTGCTGGCGGTCTGCAACGTGAACGGTTCCACGATCTCCCGCGAGTCCGACGCCGTCCTCTACACGCACGCGGGCCCGGAGGTCGCGGTGGCCTCCACCAAGGCGTTCCTCACCCAGCTGGTGGCGTGCTACCTGGTGGCGCTCTATCTCGCCCAGGTCAGGGGGACGAAGTACGGCGACGAGATCACCCAGATCGTCGACCGGCTGGCGGAGGCGCCGTCGAAGGTGAGCGAGGTCCTCTCGACCGTCGAGCCGGTCCGCGCGCTGGCCAGGTCGCTCGCCGACGAGCGGTGTGTGCTCTTCCTCGGGCGGCACGTGGGCTTTCCCGTCGCGCTGGAGGGGGCGCTGAAGCTCAAGGAACTGGCGTACATGCACGCGGAGGGCTTCGCGGCGGGCGAGCTGAAGCACGGCCCGATAGCGCTGATCGACAAGGGGCTCCCGGTCGTGGTCGTCGTCCCTTCGCCTTCGGGCCAGCGGATGATCCATGACAAGATCGTGTCCAACATCCAGGAGATCCGGGCGAGGGGCGCGAGGACCCTCGTCGTCGCCGAGGAGGGGGACGTCGCGGTCGGGCGCTACGCCGACACGCTGATCCACATCCCGGTCGTGCCGACCCTGCTCCAGCCGCTGGTCGCCGCGGTGCCGCTCCAGGTCTTCGCCTGCGAGCTGGCCACGGCCAAGGGGCACGACGTCGACCAGCCCCGCAACCTCGCCAAGTCGGTCACGGTGGAGTAAGCCCTCCCCGCGCGTTGTCCACAGCCTGTGGATAAAGTCTATGGATTACCCACAGCCGTAAGTGGGTATAGGCTCTGCCCTTCTTCTTGTCCCATTAAGTGTCGATATATGCCATATAACGGTTTACTGAGGCGCATCAACGTGGCGTGAATCCACCGGATCCAAGGGAGCCGCAAGATGGACCGTCGTCGTTTCCTCGCCCGAGGTGGCGCACTGGCCGCGCTGGGGGTGGCCGGGCCGTTCGCGGGGGTCGCGCGGGCGGGGGCGAACGGGGAGCTTCTCCCGGGGGCCGGGTACGGCCCGCTGAAGCCGGTCAAGGACGAGCGGGACGGCGTGGTGCGCCTCCACCTGCCCGACGGCTTCCACTACCGGTCCTTCAGCTCGGCCGGCGACAAGTACAGCGACGGATCCACCGTCCCCTCCAGGCACGACGGCATGGCCGCGTTCCGCGGGCCGGGCGGCAGCGCGATCCTCATCCGCAACCACGAGGTCAACGGCCCGGTCGGCGCGTTCGGAAACCCGGCCAAGGCCTACGATCCGGCGGCCGGCGGCGGCACCTCGACGCTCAGGGTCACCCGCTACGGCAAGGTGCTCACCTCCGCCCCCAGCCTGACCGGCACCCAGATGAACTGCTCGGGCGGCCCGATGCCCTGGGGTGCCTGGGTGAGTTGCGAGGAGACCGTGAACGGGCCGGACGTGGGCGACGACTTCACCGGCCAGGACAACGGCAAGCTCACGCGCAAGCACGGCTACATCTTCGAGGTCCCGCTCGACGGCCAGGCCGGAGGACCGATCAGGAACGCCGGGCGGTTCGCCCACGAGTCGGTCGCGTTCGACGGGTTCACCGGCGCGCTCTACCTCACCGAGGACAACTTCGGCTTCGCCTCCGGCTTCTACCGCTACCTGCCCCCGAAGAACCCGCTGACGGCCCGCCGCATCCTCGACGGCGGCCGGCTCCAGATGCTGGCCGTGCGTGGCGCGCCCGGCAAGAACCTCTCCCTCGGCCAGCCCAGGGGAGCCTCGTACTCGACGACCTGGGTGGACATCGACGACCCCGACCCCACCTTCATCGGCACCCCCGCCAACAGCCTCGCCCTCCAGGCCGTCGGCAACCAGGGCAGGGCGAAGGGCGCGGCGCTCTTCTCCCGGCTGGAGGGGGCGATCAACCACCACGGCACGATCTACTTCGTCTCCACCCAGGGCGGCGCGACCGCGTCCGGCGACACCCCGCGCGGCGGCTTCGGCAAGGGGCGCGGCCAGGTGTGGGCGTACGAGACGTGGAGCGGGCGGCTCAAACTCGTCTACGAGTCGCCGGGCGCGGTCACCCTCGACCTGCCGGACAACGTCACCGCCAGCCCCAGAGGCACCCTGGTCCTGTGCGAGGACGGCGCGGGTGACAACTACCTGCGCGGCCTCACCCGCCAGGGCGAGATCTTCGACTTCTCCCGCCTCGCCCCCGTCCGCGGCGACTCCGACGCCGAGTTCGCCGGCTCGACCTTCGGCCCCGGCGGTCACACCCTCTACGTCAACGTCCAGTCCACCAAGGGGACGAGCTTCGCCATCTGGGGCCCCTGGCAGCGCGGCGGCTTCTGACCGGCGGGAACGCGGGCCGACGGCGCGACGCCACTAGCCTGGGAGGGTGATCGTTGGTATCGGTGTCGACGTCGTGGACGTGGCGAGGTTCGAGGCGACGCTGGTGCGGACGCCCGCGCTGCGGGGACGCCTGTTCACCGAAGGGGAGAGCGGGCTGGCCACGGAGTCCCTCGCCGCCAGGTTCGCGGCGAAGGAGGCCGTCGCGAAGGCCCTCGGCGCCCCTCCCGGGCTGCGTCACCTGGACGCCGAGGTGCTCAGCGGGGAGCACGGGCGGCCCGAGCTGCGGGTGACCGGCCGGGTGGCGGACGTCGCCGAGGCCCTGGGCGTGGCCCGGTGGCACGTCTCCCTCACCCACGACGGGGGCGTCGCGATCGCCTACGTGATCGCCGAGGGATAGATTCGGTGGAATGCGGACCGCGTACACCTCCGACCAGATCAGGGCGGCCGAGGCGGCACTGATGGCGACGCTGCCCGAGGGCGCCCTGATGGAGAGGGCGGCCACCGGGCTCGCGGTGGCCTGCGCCAGGATGCTCGGCGGCGTGTACGGCTCCCGCGTCGTGCTGCTCGTCGGCGGTGGCGACAACGGCGGTGACGCCCTTTACGCCGGGGCCCGTCTCGCGGCCAGGGGGGCGAGGGTCGACGCGCTCCTCGCCGGTACGCGCGTCCACGCGGCGGGTCTGGAGGCCCTGCGCCGCGCGGGCGGCCGCGTCACCCGGCTCAACCCCGATCACGGCTCCGGCCCCGGCCCCGGCCACGATCCCGGTTCCGGTTCCGACCGCGATCCCGGTTCCGGTTCCGGTCCCGGCGCGGGAAACGGGCCCGGTCTCGCGGTGGCCACCGCGGATCCCGCGGGTGCGCGCGTTCGCGGCCTGCTCGACGCGGCGGACCTGATCGTGGACGGGATGCTCGGGATCGGCGGGGCCGGGGCACTCAGGGAGCCGTACGCGACCCTCGCCCGGCTCGCGAACGACGCGCCCGGCGAGGTCGTCGCGGTGGACGTGCCCAGCGGCGTGGACGCGAGCAGCGGCCGGGTGGAGGGTCCCGCGGTCGTCGCGGACGCCACCGTCACGTTCGGGGCGTGGAAGATCGGGTTGCTCGTCGATCCCGGCTCCCGGCACGCGGGCCGGACGGAACTCGTGGACATCGGCCTCGGCCCCCACCTGCCCGAGCCCGAGGCGGTCGCGCCGACGGACGCCGACGTGGCCGCGATGCTGCCCAGACCCGACGCCTCGTCCGACAAGTACCGCCGGGGCGTCGTCGGGGTCGCGGCGGGCAGCGAGCTCTACACCGGCGCCGCGGTGCTGGCGGTGGGCGGGGCACTGCGGGCCGGGGTGGGCATGGTCCGCTACGCGGGGGGCGCGGAGCCGGTGGCCCAGGTGCGGGCCCGCTGGCCGGAGGCCGTGATCACCACGCTCGCCCCCGGGGAGGGGGTCGAGAGGGTGGGCCGCGTGCAGGCGTGGGTGCTCGGCCCCGGCCTCGGCACCGGCGACGAGGCCCGCGCCGTCGCCCGTTCCGTGCTGTCGAGCGAGGTCCCCGTGCTCGTCGACGCCGACGCGCTCACCCTGGTGGCCCAGGACAGGGCGCTGCTCCGCAGGGACTCGCCGGTCCTGATCACCCCGCACGCGGGCGAGCTCTCCCGCCTGATCGGTGTGCCGAGGGAGCGGATCGAGGCGCGGCGCCTGGAGAGCGTACGGCGGGCGGCGGCGGAACTGGGGGTGACCGTGCTGCTCAAGGGCTCGACCACGCTGGTCGCCGAGGAGGACCGGCCGGTCGGGATCAACCTCACCGGCAGCCCCTGGCTCGCGACCGGCGGCACCGGCGACGTGCTGGCGGGTCTGGCGGGCGCGCTGCTGGCCGCGGGACTGAGCGGGTACGACGCGGCCTCCTGCGCCGCGTATCTGCACGGAATCGCCGGTCGTCAGGGCCCTCTCACCGCCTGGGACGTCGCCGAGGCCCTGCCGGAGGTGGCGCGCTCCCTGCTCGGCGGGCCTCGGCATCGCCTCTCACCTGCCAAACTGGGGTCATGAGTTTCCCGATGACTCCCGCCGAGGCACGGGTGGATCTCTCGGCGATTCGTGAGAACGTGAGGCAGCTCGCGAGCCACGCTCCCGGCGCCGAGATGATGGTCGCGGTCAAGGCCGACGCCTACGGGCACGGGCTGGTTCCCGTGGCCCGCGCCTGCCTGGAGGCCGGCGCGGGACGGCTGGGCACCGCCTACATCCGCGAGGCCCTGGAACTGAGGGCCGCCGGGATCACCGCGCCGATCCTGGCGTGGATCATCCCGCCGGGAGAGCCGCTTGAGCAGGCCGTCGGGCACGACATCGAGCTCTCGGCGAGCTCCGTCTCGATGATCGACGCGATCGCCGACGCCGCCGCGGAGGCCGGTGGGGCGGCGAGGGTGCACCTGAAGGTCGACACCGGCATGTCACGCGGCGGCGCGACGGCGGCGGAATGGGCGGCCCTGGTCCAGCGGGCGTTGCGGCACCGGGCCGAGGGCGTGATCGAGATCGTCGGGCTCTGGTCCCACTTCGCCTGCGCCGACATCCCGGGAGACCCGTCCATCGCGGCCCAGCTGGCGGCCTTCGACGAGGCGCTGCACATCGCGGAGAAGGCCGGGGCCGGAGGCTCCCACGTCATCAGGCACATCGCCAACTCGGCGGCGATCCTGACGCTGCCGCAGGCACGCTACGACATGGTCCGTCCTGGCATCGCGACCTTCGGCCTGAGCCCCGTGCCCCGGCTCGGAGGTTTCGGGCTGCATCCGGCGATGACGCTCGTCGCCCGGATCGCCCTGGTCAAACGGGTGCCCGCCAGGTCGGGCGTCTCCTACGGACACCTGTACGTCACGGATCGTGAGACGACGCTTGGCCTCGTCCCCCTCGGGTATGCGGACGGGGTCCTACGGCACGCCACCAACGTGGCGGAGGTGATGGCCGGTGGCCGCAGACGGCGGATCGCGGGCAGGGTCTGCATGGACCAGTTCATGATCGACGTAGGAGACGACCCGCTGACGGAGGGTGACGAGGTGATCCTGTTCGGCGACGGTTCCCGTGGCGAGCCCACCGCTCAGGAGTGGGCGGATTCCCTCGACACGATCACGCATGAGATCGTGACCAGGATCGGTTCGCGGGTCCCGCGCGTTTACCGGTGAAAGGAAGCTCAGGGGGGCGCATGAGTAGTACCAGACGGCGCAAGGTCGGTATCGCGGGCGCGGTCGTCGGTGTCACGTCGGCCGGAGTGGCCGCAGGGGCTCTCGCCAAGCGGTACGCCGTCGGACGCATCAGGCTCCGCCCCGACCTGGAGGCGAGCGAGCCGCTCGGAGAGCTGCGCGGCCGTCCCACCACGGTCACCACCTCCGACGGTGTTCCCCTGTACGCCGAGGTCGACGGGCAGGAGGAGGCTCCGCTGACCGTGGTGTTCTGCCACGGTTACACGCTCAACCTCGACTCCTGGCACTACCAGCGGCGTGACCTGGGCGGCGAGCACCGCCTGGTCCTGTGGGACCAGCGCTCCCACGGGCGCTCGCCACGCATCCCGATGAAGGACTGCTCGATCGACCGGCTGGGCGACGACCTGGCCGAGGTGATCGAGGCGCTGGTGCCCGGTCCGTGCGTGCTCGTCGGCCACTCCATGGGCGGTATGACGATCATGGCGCTGGCCGACAGGCACCCGGAGCTGTTCGGCGACAGGATCAAGGGCGTGGCGCTGATCTCCACCTCCACCGGCAAGCTCGGCGAGATCTCCCTGGGTCTGCCCGCGCTGCTGTCGAAGGCGGTGCACAAGGTCACGCCGGGCACGGTGTCGCTCCTGAGACGCGGTGGCTCGCTGGTCGACAAGAGCCGCCAGGTCGGCAACGACGTGGCCTTCCTCGTCCTGCGCCACCTGGGTTTCGGTGATTCCAAGAACATCAGCCCCACGGTCGTCGACTTCGCCGAGTCGATGATCCGCTCCACCCCGTTCGAGGTGATCGCCGAGTTCTACCCGGCGCTGATGTCGCACGACAAGCTGAGCGCGCTACGCGTGCTGGACGAGGTCCCGACCTCCATCATGGTCGGCGACAAGGACTGGCTCACCCCTGTCGAGCACAGCAGGGCGATGGCTGCGGCGCTGCCGAGCGCCCGGTTCACCGAGGTTCCGGAAAGTTCGCACCTGGTCCAGCTGGAGCGGCCTACCGTGGTCAACGACGCCCTGCACGACCTGCTCAAGCGGGTGGACGCGGCCGACATCGATGACGAGGACCGGTGAGCCGCAGGCGCACGTACGGCGTACGGTGAGCCCTGAGCGGGGTTCGCCGGGGCCGTGAACGGCGCTGAGCCCTGGAAGGTCCTGGAAGACCTCGTGAGGCCCAGGAAGGCATGGAACAGGAGTGACGAAGCGGTGAGAATCGTGGCGACCGCCGAGGAGATGCGGGAGCTGGGCGAGGAGTTGGCGGCCCTGTTGCGCCCGGGGGACCTCGCGGTGCTCTCGGGCCCGCTCGGCGCGGGCAAGACGACCCTGGTGCAGGGGATCGCCGAAGGGCTCAAGGTGCGCGGCCCGATCACCTCGCCGACCTTCGTCATCGCCCGGGTGCACCCCTCGCTCTCGGGTGGACCGGCCCTGGTCCACGTCGACGCCTACCGCCTCGGGGGTGATCTGGAGGTCGACGACCTGGACCTGGACGCCTCGATCGAGGAGTCGGTGACGGTCGTGGAGTGGGGCGAGGGCCTGGTGGAGGGGCTCGCCGACGACCGGCTGGAGATCCTCATCGGCAGGGGCGCCTCCGAAGAGCCGGGGGAGGAGCGGACCGTCGCCCTCAGGGGAATCGGGCCGCGCTGGCACGGCGTCATCTGATCTGCCTACAAAGACAGAGAAATCCTGGCACGCTCGGACTACGCACCATTGGTCTAGATCGTCAGGCGTGATGATCGACTCTTGCGGGTTTGCCCATGTTTAATGGGGAACAGGTGGGAAATCGTGCCGGGCGAGGGTCGTCGGCCGGAGGGCGAAGTGGAGTTCGACGGTGCCAAGCGTCAAGCGTGTCGCGGTTGTGGGAGCCATCCTCCTTTTCGGACTGGTCGGGTGCTCTGCGGGTGCCGAAACGGCCGACCCGTCGGGCACACCCACCACGGCCCCACCTGATTCCGGCATCAGCCGGCAGGACATCGAGGTCCAACTCCAGCCGGCCCGCGCCAAGGCCGGGCAGAAGGTATGGATCCTGGCCAACTGCCCGATCCCGCAGGGCGGCCCCGAGCATCGCGGTACCGCGTCCTCCAAGATCTTCCGAACCCCGGTGACCCTCGACCCGATCCTCGCGACGCCCACGCCCGACCCCGCCTCGACCGCGACCCCGGCGCCGCGTCCGTGGGTCCGTGGCCAGGCCACCGTCGCCGAGGGCACCGAACCCGGGATCCACGAGGTCAACGCGAGGTGCGAGGGGACCAACGACACCGGCAAGGCCAACCTCAGGATCGTGGCCGACACCGAGCCGAGCTCCACCCCCACCTCCAAGCCGACCAGGACGATCATCAGCACCGAGGCGCCGGAGACGGGTGGCGGCGGCACCGCCGCCGGAGGCCCGAACGACTCGGGCGCCCCGATCGGCACGACCGGCGTCCTGCTCGCCCTCGCCCTGGCCGGCGGCATCGGCATCGCGGTCGTGCGTCGCCGCCGTTCGTAGTCCTCCATGGCCGATTCAACCCGCTGGTCCAGGATCGTCCTGGCCGGGGTCATCACCGGCGTCGTCCTGGTCGCGTTCGGCAACCGGGGCGGCGAGGTCGAGAAGGAGAAGGCGCCCGCCCGCGCGTCGGTCTCGCCCAGCCGCATCGACATCCCCTCGTTGGGGATCAAGGCGCCGCTGATGAAGCTCGGCGTGACCGACGGCCGGGTCGACCTGCCGCCGTACGAGAAGCCGAACGTCGCGGGCTGGGTGAAGGACAGCGCGGTCCCCGGTGACGAGGGGTCCGCGGTGATCCTCGGGCACGTGGACACCAAGACCGCGCCCGCGGTCTTCTACAAGCTCAAGGAGATGCGGGAGGGGCAGGTGATCAAGGTCGTACGCAGCGACGGCAAGGTCGCCCAGTACCGGGTGGACACGGTCGAGCAGATCAGCAAGAACCGGTTCCCGGCCGACAAGGTCTATCTGGAGGACGGCCTGCGACTGATCACCTGCGGCGGGTCCTTCGACTGGGACAACCACGAGTATCGCGACAACCTCATCGTCTACGCCACCCTGGTCAAGACCTGAGCCCTCGCGGGACGGGCTAGGCTAAGTGTTCGTGCTGGTCCTGGCCTTTGACACCGCGACCCCCGCCGTCACCGCAGCTCTGCACGACGGTGCGAGGGTCCTCGCCGAGTCGACGACGATCGACGCGCGCCGCCACGGTGAGCTGCTCGTCCCCACGATCGAGACGGTCCTGAGCGAGGCCGGGGCCTCGCTCCGCGACGTCACCGCCATCGTCGCGGGCTCGGGACCCGGCCCCTACACCGGCCTGCGGGTCGGCCTGGTGACCGCCCAGGCCCTCGCGACGTCGCTGGGCGTCCCGGCGTACGGCGTGTGCACCCTCGACGCGCTCGCGTACGGCAGCGGACCGGACGAGCCGTTCCTGGTGGCCACCGACGCCCGGCGCAAGGAGGTGTTCTGGGGCCACTACCGGGACCCGCGCACCCGGCTGTCGGGCCCCGCGGTGGACCGGCCCCAGGACCTGCCGGGGGAGCTCCCGCTGGTCGGCGCGGGCGCGCGGATGTACGCCGAGATCGTCGGCGCCTCCCGGATCCTGGACGTGCCGGAGTATCCCGGCGCGGGCGCGATGGCGGCGCTCGCCGCCGGGCGACTCGGCGAGCCGGGCGTCCGCGAGGCCGCGGAGAGCGGCACCCACCCCGTGCTCGGCCCGCCCAGGCCGATCTACCTGCGCCGGCCCGACGCCAAGGTGCCTTCGGCGCCCAAGAAGGTCTCCACGTGACGGCCGTCCTGCGCCGGATGACCGCGGACGACCTGCCCGCGGTGATGGAGGTCGAGCGGAAGACCTTCCCCGCCGACGCCTGGAGCGAGGGCATGCTCCGGGGGGAGCTCGACGACCAGCCGAGGACCAGGCACTACGTGGTGGCCCTGGTCGACGGCGTGATCGTCGGCTACGCGGGCCTCGCCGCGGCGGGGGACCAGGCCGACGTGCAGACCATCGCCGTCCTGGCCGAGTGGCGCGGGAACGGCGTCGGCGGCGCGATGCTGACCGATCTTCTGGCCGAGGCCGCCCGCAGGGGCGCCGTGTCGGTCTTCCTGGAGGTGCGCGCCGACAACCTGGGCGCGCAGGCCGTCTACGACAGGTTCGGGTTCGAGCGGATCGGCCTGCGCCGCCGCTACTACGAGGACGGCACTGACGCGATCATGATGAGGAAGGATCTCCATGCGTGACGAACCGGTGGTCCTGGGCATCGAGACCTCCTGCGACGAGACGGGAATCGGCCTCGTCAGGGGGCACACGATGCTGGCCAACGCCATCGCCTCCAGCGTCGAGCAGCACGCCCGCTTCGGCGGGGTGGTGCCCGAGGTCGCCTCCCGGGCGCACCTGGAGGCGATGACCCCGACCGTGGAGCGGGCACTGGAGCGGGCGGGCCTGCGGCTCGCCGACGTCGACGCGATCGCGGTCACCGCCGGGCCCGGCCTGTCCGGCGCGCTGCTCGTCGGCGTCGCCGCGGCCAAGGCGTACTCGCTGGGCCTGGGCGTGCCGCTGTACGGCGTCAACCACCTCGCCGCCCACGTCGCGGTGGACCAGCTGGAGCACGGGGCGCTGCCCAAGCCCTGCATCGCGATGCTGGTCTCCGGCGGGCACTCGTCGCTGCTGCTGGTGCCCGACGTCGCCAGGGACGTCATCTCGCTGGGTTCCACGGTGGACGACGCCGCGGGCGAGGCGTTCGACAAGGTGGCGAGAGTGCTCGGCCTGCCGTTCCCCGGCGGGCCGCACATCGACAGGGTGGCCCGTGACGGCTCCGGCGCGGCGATCGCGTTCCCGCGCGGCAAGTACGACGACGGGACGCTCGACTTCTCCTTCTCCGGCCTGAAGACCGCGGTGGCCCGATGGGTGGAGGCGAGGGAGAAGGCGGGGGAGCCGGTTCACGTGCCCGACGTGGCGGCGTCGTTCCAGGAGGCCGTCGTCGACGTGCTGACCCGCAAGGCGTTGCAGGCGTGCGCCAAGTACGACGTTCACGACCTGCTGATCGGTGGCGGGGTGGCGGCCAACTCCCGGCTGAGGGCGATGGCCCAGGAGCGTTGTGACGCGGCCGGTGTCCGGTTGCGGGTCCCCAGCCCCGGGCTGTGCACGGACAACGGCGCCATGGTGGCGGCCCTGGGCTCGGACCTGGTCGCGGCCGGCATCACGCCGTCGCGGCTGGACATCCCGGCCGACTCCTCGATGCCCATCACCACCGTCCACGTCTGACGGGCCCGTCCTCGTCAGGGGATGACGCCCGGCCGAGGGCGTCCGCGCGCTCCGTCGAACCCCCGCCGAGGGCGTTCGCGCGCCCGCCGACCCCGCCGGGGGTGTTCGTGCGTTGGACCCCCGCCGGCGTGTCCGTGTGCGCCCGTCGGCCGTCGCGCCCCCGTTGGGCGGCGGCCGCACGGAGCTCTCCCCTTTGCCGCGGGTTCTTCCTCCGGGGGCCGCCCCGAGGGTTTCTCCTTCGAGGGCTTCCTCCTCCCGGAGGTACTTCACCACGGGTGCCTTAGACGGAGTGCAGGGTGAGTACCGGGTAGTCGGTGTAGCCGCGGTGGTCGCCGCCGAAGGCCGAGCTGAAGTCGGCCTGGTTGAGCTCGGCGCCGAGGCGGAGGCGGAGCGGCAGGTCGGGGTTGGCCAGGAACGACTGGCCCAGCGAGACCAGGTCGGCGCCACGCTCCAGCCACCGCGTGACCCTTTCGACCGGGGCGTCGATCGAGGGGTCGTTGACGATGAGGGCGTTCGGCCACAGCGTCTGGATCTCCTGGTTGAGTTCCTCGGAGGAACTCGCCACCAGGTGGAGGTAGCCGAGGTCGAGCGCGGCGAGCTCGGAGACGAGCGCCGGGTAGATCTCGTGCATGTCGTCCTCGACCAGGTCTCCCGCGCCGTTGCCCGGCGAGAGGCGGATGCCGACCCTGGAGGCGCCGATCCGGTCCACGACCGCCCGCGTGGTCTCCACGGCGAAGCGGATCCTGTTCTCCGGCGAGCCGCCGAAGTGGTCGTCGCGCAGGTTGGCGTTCTGCGACAGGAACTGCTGGATGAGGTAGCCGTTGGCGCCGTGCAACTCGACCCCGTCGAAGCCCGCCTCCACGGCGCGTGCGGCGGCGTCGGCGAAGTCCTGGACGGTGGACTCGACCTGGGCGGTCGTCAGTTCGAGCGGGGTCTGGTAGTCCTGCAGGCCGGTGGGCGTGAAGATCTGCCCCGCCGGTCGTACGGCGGACGGCCCGAAGGGAAGCGCGCCGGTGTTGTCGGGGTGGCCGATCCGGCCGGCGTGCATGATCTGGGCGAAGATCCTGCCGCCCGCCGCGTGGACGGCGTCGGTGACCTCACGCCATCCGGCCACCTGTTCGTCGGTGTGCAACCCCGGGGTGTTCATGTAGCCCTTGCCGGCCTGGCTGGGTTGGACCCCCTCGGTGATGATCAGGCCCGCCGAGGCCCGCTGGGCGTAGTACAGGGCGGTGAGCGACGAGGGGATTCCGTCGACGTAGGCCCGAGAGCGTGTCATGGGCGCCATCACCAGGCGGTTGGGCAGCTGGAGGCCGGCGAGCGTGAACGGTGAGAACGGCATGGTGAACTCCTTTTGTTGGCTGGCCAACTTGGCTAGCCAATAAGTAGTTCTACAACTTGGTCGGCCAACATGCAAGCGGGTAGTCTCGGGGAGAGCGGAAGGATCCGACCATGGCGGAGTTGTCGATCGACGAAGAGCGCGACGTGACCGAAGAGCGCGGCACGACACCCGAGGCCCTCTCCGGAGGAGGTGACGAGGCCGGGGCGTGTCCCTCGTCCGCCGGCGAGTGCGGCGACTACGACAACGACCTCAACTGCCTGATGGCCTACGCCACTCGCGGCCACCGCGTGCTGCTCGCCGACCTCCTCGGCGAGATCGACCTCTACCCGGGCCAGGAGCGTGTGATGGGCGCGCTGTGGGACAACGGCCCCCAGTCGCAGAACGCCCTGGCGAGAATCGTCGGCGTCGACGTGTCCACCATGACCAAGACCCTGCAGCGCCTGGAGCGCAGCGGTTTCGTCAGCCGCAGGCCCGACCCCGCCAACCGGCGGATCAGCATCGTCGACATCACGCCCAAGGGGCACGCGCTCCGCCCGGAGGTGGACCGGGTCCTCGCCGAGGTGCACCGGCGGATGACCAACGGACTGACGGCCGAGCAGACCGACGAGCTGTCGTCCCTGCTCTCGGTGGTCAGGAACAACCTGTGCCGCGAGGCGAAGGTCGTCGAAGGCGCGGGGAGGCGCCCGGCGGCCGATGCCACCCGCTCCGGCTGACGGCGTCCGTGCTTCTCGCGCGGTTCGCCCTCTCCCCGCGAGGCCCGGGTCTCCCCACACGGTGAGGGCCGGGCGGGATCTTCCGCGAGGGGCGAGCGGGACCGGGGAGGCCGGGCGGGATCTTCCGCGAAGGCCGAGCTGGACCGGGGAGGGCCCGGAGCGGCCCTCGGCGGAGAACCGAGGTCAGTCCTTGTCGCCCCTGGTGGGACGGAGCAACGCCTCGGCCAGGGCGAGCATGGTCTCCTCCAGGGCGCTCAGACGACGGGTGAGGTCGGCGTGCGCGGGCTCGACGGTCTCGCTCAGGGCCTCGGAGAGCTCGTCGCGGTCGGGCAGGGCGCGGAGCGTCTCGGCGAGAGGGGAGAGCGCCGCCTCCGCCCTGATGACGCGTTCGTCCAGGGAGTCGAAGCGCTCGCGCTGCTCGGCGGTCTGAACGCCGATGAGCGCGCCGACGCCGAGCACGGCCGGCAGGTCCTCCAGGCGCTCGTCCAGGCTCTCCAGGCGCTCCGCGGACTTCTCCGCGCGCCCGTCCAGCGTGGACAGCCGGGAGTCGATGACGTCCATCCGGCAGGTGAGGCGCCCCTCGATGTCGTCGAGGCGCTCGTCGAGGGTGTCGAAGCGGCCACCGGCCGTCATGCGATGGCCGTCCAGCCTGTCGATGCGGCTCTCGACGGCGGCGGTGCACTCGTCGATCCTCGGCGCGACCAGGTCGACCCTGGCGCCCACCTGCTCGACCCTTCCGCTCACCAGGTCGACCTTGCCGTTCACCTGCTCGACGGCGGCGAGCATCCGGTCCGTGGCCGTGCCGACGGCCTGCTGGACGCTCGCCACCAGGTCGAGCATCCCCGCCTCGACGCGCCCGGTGCGCTGGGAGAGGTCGGCCACGGCCCGGTCGAGGCGGCTGAACCGGTGCGCCGCGACGCCCATGTCGGCCTGGAGCCTGCCCAGGTGCTCGGCCAGTTGCCCCACCTGCTCGTCGAGGCCCTGGGTGCCGTCGGAGATCGCCCGTAGGCGGGTGAGCGCCTCGTCCATGCTCTCGCCCACGGAACCGAGGTCGGTCCACAGGCTCGGCAGCTCGCCCAGGGGGACGACCCGGTCGCGGACGGTGTCGACGCGGCGGCCGAGGGAGTCGACCCGCTCGCCGACGGCGTCGACGTGGTCGCGTATCGCCTCGACGTGCTGGGCCAGGCCCTCGGCCCAGGAGGGCGGGCGGGCGGCGATGTCGTCCAGCCGGCCGTGGACGGACTCCAGCGTGCCGTTCAGCCCGCCGATCTCGCGCTCCCTGACCTCGCGAAGCACCCACTCCATGCCCTCCAGGCGCCGCCGGATCTCGTCGAGCACGGCCCCCTGGGTGCGCTGCTCGTAGACGTGGTCCTGTGCCGCGCGGGCGAGGAGCTCCCGCATCCGGTCGGAGATGGCGGCCTGGCCGCCCGCCTGGAGCAGGGTGTGGTCGGAGTGATCCACCGAGAGCTCCTTCGCTCGCCGACGCTCAGCCGCGCGGTTGGGTTTGATGGGATTTGCTGATGAACGAGAGGGAAACGCAGGCGAGAGAGAACTCCCGCCCGGCAACCTTAGCCCCTGGATCAGGGTTTTCTGGCAGCGAGAATAAAAGAAAGGAATTGCCGGTTGGCTGGAAGAATTGACTATTTTGGCTGGTCAGATGGTGATGATCCGCCGGTCAGTCGGGGGTGCACACGAAGGCGAACGGTCGGTCACCGATTCGGGTGAGAATGACCACCGCGGATTCCCCGCCGGAAAGTCGGAGGTCTTTCCTGAGACGGTCGACGTCCACCGCTGAGCCACGCTTCTTGATCGTCACATTGCCGGCGCCGCGCTCGCGGAGCGCCGCCCGCAGCCGCTTGAGCGAGAACGGCAGCGTCTCGTGGACCTCGTACCGCGACGCCCACGGCGTCGGCGTCGCGGTGTCACCGGTGATGTAGGCGATCTGCGGGTCGAGCAGGTGCCCGCCGACCGACGCGGCGATCTCCGCGACCAGGTGGGCGCGGATCGCCGCGCCGTCCGGCTCGTAGATGTAGCGTCCCGCGGGGCCGGTGGCGGGATCGCCGAGGGCGGGGTCGGGGGTCATCGTGGCCCCCGACGGCAGGATCGTGGCCCTGCGCGCCGTCTCGCCCGCCAGCGCACCGCACCAGATCACGGCCTCCTTGACGTCGCCCTTGTACGAGACCCACTCGGCCTCCGCGCCCTCGGGGACGAACTCGTACGGGATCCCGGGGGCGACCTTCAGGCAGGCGGCCCCGGCTCGGGCCACCATCTCCAGCACGGCGGGCCAGGGCGGTGAGTATCCCATCGGGTCGAAGGTCCGGCCCCGCGCGCCGCGGCGCGCGGGGTCGGCGAACAGGACGTCGAAGGCGGCCGGGTCCAGGGTGGAGGCGTCGGCGGCGCGGACCGAGACCCGGTCGCCGAAGCCCAGGGCGTCGGCGTTGGCCTGGGCGATCGCGGCGGTGAGCGGGTCGGCGTCGACGGCCTCGACGGAGCACCCGGCCCTGGCCAGGGCGAGGAGGTCGCCGCCGATGCCGCAGCAGACGTCGGCGACCCGCGAGCCCGCGGGGAGGCGCCGCGCCCTGTGGTCGGCGACCTCGCGGCGGGTGGCCTGCTCCAGGCCGGTCCGGGTGAAGTACATGAGATCGGCGTCGGCGCCGAACTTCTCCCTCGCGCGCAGCCTGAGCGTCGCCTGGGTGAGCGCCGCGGAGGTCAGGTCCGCGTCGTAGATCTTCCTTAACCTCGTCACCGCGGTCACCGGGTCGTCGGCGGCGGTCTCGGCCGCGGCGCCCAGGGCCTCCTGGCCGCGCTGGGTGAGGAGCTCCCGGAATGCGTCGAGATTCACATCGGCCGACGCTACCGCCTCGGCCGCAGGGCTTCGCCGTAGGGCTTCCACCTGGTTTGACGTTCGCGTGAAGCGGAGAAGGGGTGCTTCGTGTTGACTGTCAAGGCCACCTTGCATACTGTTCCGTATTGGCACTCTCCCGGTGAGAGTGCCAAATACATGCGACGAGGCAGGTCTGACACCCGCGACGGCAGACCGCTGGTCGCCTCTTCTAGATCATTCATATCTGAAGGGGAGGTCCGACGTGACGACCGCCACCAAGGTTCCCGTTAAGCCGCTCGGCGACCGCATTGTGGTCCAGCCGCTTGAGGCCGAGCAGACCACCGCTTCCGGTCTGGTCATCCCGGACACCGCCAAGGAGAAGCCGCAGGAGGGCAAGGTCCTCGCGGTGGGTCCCGGCAACTGGGACGACGAGGGCGAGAAGCGGATTCCGCTCGACGTCAAGGAGGGCGACGTGGTCCTCTACAGCAAGTACGGCGGCACCGAGGTGAAGTACAACGGCGAGGAGTATCTCGTGCTCTCCGCCCGTGACGTGCTCGCCATCATCGAGAAGTAGTTCTCGCTTCACAAAGATGACGTATCGAGCCCCGGGTCGCGTCAGCGCCCGGGGCTTTGATGCGCCGACGTACTTATAGAGAGGATTGTCATGCCGAAGACCCTGTCGTTCGAGGAGGACGCGCGCCGAGCTCTCGAGCGCGGCGTGAACGCTCTCGCGGACGCGGTCAAGGTGACGCTGGGCCCGCGCGGCCGCAACGTCGTCATCGACAAGAAGTTCGGTGCGCCCACCATCACCAACGACGGTGTCACCATCGCCCGCGAGGTCGAGCTGGAGACGCCGTACGAGAACCTGGGCGCCCAGCTGGCCAAGGAAGTGGCGACCAAGACCAACGACGTCGCCGGTGACGGCACCACCACCGCGACGGTCCTGGCCCAGGCCATGGTCCGCGAGGGTCTGCGCAACGTGGCCGCCGGAGCGCAGCCGCTCTCCCTCAAGCGCGGCATCGACATCGCGGCCAGGACCGTGAGCGACCGGCTGATCGAGTCGGCCCGCCCGGTCGAGGACAAGAAGGAGATCGCGAATGTGGCGACGATCTCCGCGCAGGACGCCAAGATCGGTGAGCTGATCGCCGAGGCGTTCGACAAGGTGGGCAAGGACGGTGTCATCACCGTCGAAGAGTCCAACAGCATGGGCCTGGAGCTCGAGTTCACCGAGGGTCTCCAGTTCGACAAGGGTTACCTGTCGCCCTACATGGTGACCGACCAGGAGCGCATGGAGGCGATCCTGGAGGACCCCTACATCCTGATCACCCAGGGCAAGATCGCCTCTGTCGCCGACTTCCTGCCGCTGCTCGAGAAGATCGCGCAGACGAAGAAGGCCCTGCTGGTCATCGCCGAGGACGTCGAGGGCGAGGCCCTCGCGGTCCTCGTCACGAACAAGATCCGTGGCACCTTCACCTCCGTCGCCGTCAAGGCGCCGGGCTTCGGTGACCGCCGCAAGGCCATGCTGCAGGACATCGCCATCCTCACCGGTGGCCAGGTCGTGAGCGAGGAGATCGGCCTCAAGCTGGAGCACGTCGGCCTGGAGGTGCTGGGCACCGCCCGGCGCGTCGTCATCACCAAGGACTCCACCACCGTCGTCGACGGTGCCGGTGAGGCCGCGGCGATCGCCGACCGCGTCAAGGAGATCAAGCTCGCCATCGAGCAGTCCGACTCCGACTGGGACCGCGAGAAGCTCCAGGAGCGTCTCGCCAAGCTCTCCGGCGGTGTCTGCGTGCTCAAGGTCGGCGCGGCCACCGAGGTGGAGCTGAAGGAGAAGAAGCACCGCCTGGAGGACGCCATCTCGGCGACGCGTGCGGCGATCGAGGAGGGCATCGTCTCCGGCGGTGGCTCCGCGCTCATCCACGTCTCCAAGGTCCTCGACGACCTGGGCCTGACCGGTGACGAGGCGACCGGTGTCTCCATCGTCCGCAAGGCCCTCGTCGAGCCGGCCCGCTGGATCGCGGAGAACGCCGGCCTTGAGGGCTACGTCGTGACGGCGAAGGTCACCGAGCTGTCCGTCGGCCAGGGCTTCAACGCCGCCACCGGCGAGTACGGCGACCTGATCGCCCAGGGCGTCATCGACCCGGTCAAGGTCACCCGCTCGGCCGTCCAGAACGCCGCCTCCATCGCCGGCATGCTGCTGACGACCGAGGCCCTCGTGGTGGACAAGCCCGAGGAGGAGGCCCCGGCCGCCGGCCAGGGTCACGGCCACGGCCACGGCCACTGATTCCTCAGCGGTTCCGAAGCGGTTCCGAACGGCTCGCGTCTCGCAGGAGGCGCGAGCCGTTCGCGTTTCGCGGTAAACCGAAAACGATCTCAAGCGTCATGTCGGACGGAAGACCAAACGCGGTTCTAGCGAATAGACGACGTATTTGGCAATCGAATGAAATATTTGCACATTCTGTAGTCGTTGTCGTCGCTGTTTGATTACGCCCCGTTACTCCGCCTCAATGTGACCAATCCGTAGCCGTTTGCGATGACGACAGTCACTATCGGGGCGGGCATCATGCCTAACGTGACCGAGGGATGCGTCGCCGACGCCAAAAATGGGGTGAGGCTTGCGACGAGGTCTGATGGGGTCGCCCACAGGGATGATCTCAAGGATCTGACAAGCCTCGCCGTTCAGGGGGATCGCACCGCGATCGAATCTCTGATCGCGCAACTGCGGCCGATGGTCGTCCGATATTGCCGTGGTCGTCTGGGCCGGGTTTCCGGCCAGTATCACATCGCGGACGACGTGGCCCAGGAAGTATGCATAGCGGTGCTGTCCGCGCTGCCCCGATACCGGGACATGGGACGCCCGTTCGCGTCCTTCGTCTTCGGTATCGCGTCTCACAAGGTGGCCGACGCGCTGCGCAGCTCCGTGCGATCCGCCGTGCCCACCCAGGATCTTCCTGACGGGCCCGACGAGGGGCCGGGGCCCGAGGAGACGGTGGTGCGTTACATCGAGGCCGAACACGCCCGCCGGCTGCTGTCCAGGCTGCCCGACAACCAACGCGAGCTGCTCATGCTCCGAGTGGTGTCGGGTCTTTCCGCCGAGGAGACCGGTAATGTACTCGGCATGTCACCAGGTGCGGTTCGTGTGGCCCAGCACAGGGCGCTCGCCCGGTTGCGGGCGATGGCGGAGCTGGAGTCGATAGCTTGACCGCGGAGCCGTCGAAGAGGGGGCGCGAGCGCAGGCCCGAGCCGCGGGACGGGGATCGCGACGACCCGGAGCGAGAACGATCATGACAACGGTTCACCCGCGCCGTCCGGTTCGTAGATACGGGCCGGACGAGGACCCGGCGGTAGCCGAGACCGACGAGCTCGTGGAGGCCCTCTCGGGCAGGACGCCCGTCTCCACCTCGGACGTCGCGGTCGCGCTGCTGGCGGCCCTGGTCGACGACGTGGATCAGCGGTGTTCTTCGGTGTCGATCACACCGTCCACGTAACCACGGGCGTATTCCCAGCTCACGTAGTCGGTGGGGTTGGGCTGGTAGGCGGGCTCGTGCACCTGGGGCTGGCCGTTCTCGATCATCTGGCGCAGGTTGCCGCGCAGCAGCTCCCAGTCGAAGTAGTGCTGCTCTCCACATTCCGGACAGTCGAGCACCAGGCCGAGCACGCCCTGAGGCTCCAGCAGCGAGCGGAAGACCTCCACGTCGGCGAGGTCGGTCATGGCCTCGTCGCGCTCGTCCGTCGTCAAGGGCTCGGGATCGTCGGCATCGCCCAGCGCCGCCGCCGGGTCGTCGGGGTCATCCGCGAATGGGTCGCGAGGGACATCGTCGAGCACGATCCCACCTTATGGCCTGGATGTGACAGACGAGTTCCGAACTGTATGAGTGGGACGCTTTAGGACAGTGCGGGCAACTTGGAGATGCCGAGGGTTCCCGGCGGTGGGGGGCGAAGGTCCAGGTGGCAGGGGAGACCTCGGGGGAGCCCGAGGGCGGCGGCCGTGCCGGGAGGCCCGGGTGAGCCCCGGGGAAGCCCCGGGGAAGCCTAGGTGAGCCAGCCGCGCCGGGCGGCCTCCACCCCCGCCTGGAACCGCGACTGCGCCCCCAGTTCGGCCATGGCGTCGGCGAACCTGGCACGCACCGTGCGGACCGAGACGCCCAGCTGCCGGGCGATCATCTCGTCGGTGACGCCCTGGCCGGCCAGTCGCAGCACCCGGACCACCCCGTCGTCGCGGTGGGTCCAGGGCAGGCGGGCGGCGCGGGCCCACAGCTCCTCGAAGAGCGAGCGCAGCGCGGCCACCACGACGGGAGCCCTCACCAGGTGGAAGTTGTAGGCGTTCTCGGGCAGCGTGCCGCCCCACTGGGCGGGCATGCCCGCGGCGTCGTCCCCCGCGATGAGGAACCAGCTCGGCACCGTGTCGAGGGTGCGGACCTCGGCCCCCGCCCGCTCGAACTGGTCCAGTTTGTCGCGCAGGCCGGGGATCTCCAGGGTGTGCACCGGGATGGTGACCCGGCAGGAGAGCAGGCCGTCGCGCTGGGCCGCGATCCACTGGTCGGCGTAGCGGTGCGCGAAGTCGCTCATCGTCCGTCTGTCGGGGATGCCCGACATCAGCTTCAGCGGCGGGGCCTGGACCGCCATGCCGATCACGCTCTCGTATAGCTCGTCCGCCCCTCCGACCAGGTCCACGGAGAACTGGCCGGTCTGGTAGTCGCGCCCGGCGTCGTACTGGTGGATGAAGCCGCGGATCGAGCCGAGCACGGTGTCGATCCTGCGACTCTCGGCGGCGAGCCGGTCCAGCCTCTCCGCGACCAGGTGGCCGAGGGCCGCGGCCGGGTGACGGGCGAGGTACTCACCCCCCTGCTCGTCGACGACTCCCAGCCGTACCAGGGTGGCCAGTTCGCGGCCGATCGGCTCGGGCGAGCCGTTGGTGGCCTGGGCGAGTTCGGCGCAGGTGGCGCGGTGCAGGCGCAGGACCGCGTTGTAAAGGGTCGTCTGGGCGGGGGTGAGCCCCAGGGTTTCCAGCGGATCGGGCAGTGCGGGGGTGTCTGTGCGCATCGGTGAGGGACTCCTGCAGGTACACGAGGTCTGGCGAGGATAACCCGGCGAATCATCCCTGTCCGGGCGTTGCTTCTACTCGCATGCCCTCGTGTGCAGCTTCGTGCAATTGCACGTTCGGACATTGCGTGGCGAACGCATCGTGACGCACCCTTGACGCAGCGTCGGCAAAGGCGCGGATCACACCGCCATCCGGATGTGGAGGGGGGTTCGGGTGGTGTCAAGGCGTCCCCGCGCCGACGCCGGTGATCCGGGGGACCGAGCGGATCACCGACCGCTCGGCCCCTCGCTTTCCCTTTCCTCCCCGTTTTACCTGGGGGGCCCGTCTTTCCCCCGGGCCCCCCGGACCCCTCTTCTCTCCGCGGTCCACCTGTCTCGCCTTTTTCCCCCGGGTCCACCGGGTTTGGCGCCAGACTCTAAACTGTGACCCGGGGGTCGGCGCCTTTCCCCGTCATGAGAGCGCCGCGGCAGGAGGATTGCAGATGGCCAAGTTCACCGAGCCGGGGTTCACGTTCGACGACGTGCTCCTCGTTCCCGCGTATTCGGACCTGCAGCCGGGGCAGGCCGACACCACCACGCGGCTGTCTCGGGGCATCACCCTGCGGATCCCGCTGGTCTCGGCGGCGATGGACACGGTGACCGAGGCCCGCATGGCGGTGGCGATGGCACGCCAGGGCGGCATCGGCGTCCTGCACCGCAACCTGTCGATCGAGGACCAGGCCCAGCAGGCCGACCTCGTCAAGCGCTCAGAGGCCGGGATGGTCACCAACCCGGTCACCTGCTCCCCGGACGACACGCTGGCCGACGTCGAGCGCCTGTGCGCGACGTACCGGATCTCCGGTGTCCCGGTGACCGACGAGACCGGTGTGCTCGTCGGCATCGTCACCAACCGCGACATGCGCTTCGAGACCGACGAGAACCGTCCGGTACGCGAGGTCATGACCCCGATGCCGCTGGTCACCGCGCCGGTCGGGGTCTCCACCGACGACGCGTTCGACCTGCTCAAGCAGAACAAGATCGAGAAGCTCCCGCTGGTCGACGCCGGAGGGCGGCTGCGCGGGCTCATCACCGTCAAGGACTTCACCAAGAGCGAGCAGTATCCCCTCGCCACCAAGGACGCCGACGGCCGGCTCGTCGTGGGGGCGGCCGTCGGCGTCGGGGGCGACGCGGAGAAGCGGGCGATGGCGCTGATCGAGGCCGGGGTCGACGTGATCGTGGTGGACGTCGCGCACGGTCACTCCAAGGGCCTCGCCGACATGATCGCCAAGATCAAGTCCAACAGCCGGGTCGACGTGATCGGTGGCAACATCGCCACCCGCGCGGGCGCCCAGATGCTCGTCGACGCCGGGGTCGACGCGGTCAAGGTCGGCGTCGGGCCGGGCTCCATCTGCACCACCCGCGTGGTCGCCGGTGTCGGCGCCCCGCAGGTGACGGCGATCCACGAGGCCTCGCTGGCCGCGGGTCCCGCCGGGGTTCCGGTGATCGGCGACGGCGGCCTGCAGTACTCGGGCGACATCGTCAAGGCCATCGCGGCCGGAGCCGACACGGTCATGCTCGGCTCGCTCCTGGCGGGTTGCGAGGAGTCCCCGGGTGAGCTGATCTTCATCAACGGCAAGCAGTTCAAGTCGTACCGGGGGATGGGCTCGCTCGGCGCGGTCCGCAACCGCGAGCGCGGCGGCGCCTCCTTCAGCAAGGACCGCTACGCGCAGGGCGACGTCGGCCACGAGGACAAGTTCATCCCCGAGGGCATCGAGGGGCAGGTCCCCTACCGCGGCCCGGTCGCCGCGGTGGCCCACCAGCTCATCGGGGGCCTGCGCCAGGGCATGTGGTACTCCGGGTGCCGTACGGTCGCCGAGATGCACGAGCGGTGCGAGCTGATGCCGATCACGGCGGCGGGTCTCAAGGAGAGCCACCCGCACGACATCCAGATGACGGTCGAGGCTCCCAACTACCACGGTCGCTAGAGCGGCGCGCGCCGCTCACACGGGAGAACGTGACGTGCGCCCCGCACGCGCGAGACGCCGCGCGTACGGCCGTACCGCAGGGAACGGCGTGTCGGGCGCACGCAGGGAACACAGCGTGCGCTGTGCGCGCACGGAACACGGCGTGCCGGGCGCACGCATGGAACACGGCGTGCGCTGTGCGCACGGAACGGGAAAGACAGGCATATGACTCAGGTAGAGATCGGCCGCGGCAAGAACGGCCGTCGTGCCTACGCGCTCGACGAGATCGGCATCGTTCCCTCCCGTCGCACCCGCGACCCGGAGGAGGTCTCGATCGCCTGGCAGATCGACGCCTACCGCTTCGAGCTGCCCGTCGTGGTGAGCCCGATGGACAGCGTGGTCTCACCGAAGACCGCCATCGAGGTCGGCAGGCTCGGCGGTCTCGCCGTGCTCGACCTCGAAGGGCTGTGGACCAGGTACGACGACCCGACGCCTCTGCTGGAAGAGGTGGCCGAGCTCAAGGGCGCGCCCGCCACGAAGCGGCTGCAGGAGATCTACGACGCGCCGATCAAGGAGGAGCTGATCGGCCGCCGCATCGAGGAGATCCGCGCCGCCGGGGTGGCGACGGCCGTCCGGCTGTCCCCGCAGCGCACGGTCCAGTACCACAAGGCCGTCATCGACGCGGGCGTGGACATCTTCGTGATCCGCGGCACCACGGTCTCGGCCGAGCACGTCTCCGGCAGGGCCGAGCCGCTCAACCTCAAGCAGTTCATCTACGAGCTCGACGTGCCCGTCGTCGTCGGGGGGTGTGCCACCTACACCGCGGCGCTGCACCTGATGCGGACCGGCGCGGCCGGGGTGCTCGTCGGCTTCGGCGGCGGCGCCTCGCACACCACCCGTACGGTGCTGGGCGTGGTGGTGCCGATGGCCACCGCGATCTCCGACGTCGCCGCCGCCCGCCGCGACTACATGGACGAGTCCGGTGGCCGTTACGTCCACGTCATCGCCGACGGCGGCATGGGCACCTCCGGCGACATCGCCAAGGCGATCGCCGTGGGCGCGGACGCGGTCATGGTCGGCTCGCCGCTGGCGAGGGCCGTCGAGGCTCCCGGCAAGGGCTTCCACTGGGGGTCCGAGGCGCAGCACCCCGAGCTGCCCAGGGGCAAGCGGGTCGAGTTCGGCACGGTCGGCACGCTGGAGCAGATCCTGCACGGCCCCTCCTCGGTCGCCGACGGCTCGATGAACCTGATGGGCGCGCTCAGGCGCACGATGGCCACCGCCGGATACTCCGACCTCAAGGAGTTCCAGCGGGTCGAGGTCGTCGTCGCTCCGCAGGGCTGACCTTCTCGCGAGGGCGGGGCCGGACCTCACGCCGGCCCCCGTGAGGTCGATCGAGGCAGGGGGGGTTTCGCGCGGCAGGCCCTCCCGGTGTGGTCCGGCGGTTCGCCCGGCACGGCGCCGGGGCCGGGGAGCGTGATCTCGGTGAGCTCTCCCCCAACGCCCACCACGCCGTGCACCCGATGGCCGGGTCGCTGGAACCCGGCCTGGTCGGCATCCGCCGGGACCGGCCCTGGTCCGGTCCTGATGCGGCTCTGATCCGCCGGGTCAGCGGGGCTCGGTGATCCAGGTGCCCCCGCGCATGACGCCGGAGACCTCCAGGTCGTCGGTGAGCACCACCAGGTCGGCCCGCTTGCCGACCGAGACGGATCCCAGCTGGTCGGCGAGTCCCAGAACCCTCGCGGGGGTGAGGGAGGCGATCTCGGACGCCTCGGCCAGGGACAGGCCCACCTCGCGCACGGCGCGGCGGAACGCGACGTCCATGGTGAGGGTGCTGCCCGCGATGGTGCCGCTCCCGGCGAGCCTGGCCTCACCGTTCACCACGTTCACCGTCATCGGGCCGAGCTCGTAGACGCCGTCGCCCATGCCCGCCGCCGCCATGGCGTCGGTGATCAGCGCGGTCCTGCCGGGCCCCGCGACCTCGAAGGCGAGGCGCGTCATGGCCGGGTGCAGGTGCACGCCGTCGTTGATCAGCTCCACCGTGACGCGCTCGTCCTGGAGCAGCGCGGCGATCGGCCCGGGATCGCGGTGGTGCAGCGGCGGCATCGCGTTGTAGAGGTGGGTCGCGACGCTGCCGCCCGCCTCGATGCCCGAGATCGTCTGCTCGTAGGTGGCGTCGCTGTGGCCGAGGGCCGCGATCACCCCGTTGGCCGTCGCCTCCCGTACGGTCTCCAGCGCGCCGGGCAGTTCGGCGGCGATGGTGATCATCCGTACGTGGCCGCGTCCGGCCTTGAGCAACCCGGCGAGCTCCGCCGGTGAGGGGTCCCGCAGCAGGGCCGGGTTGTGCGCACCGCAGCGGGCGGTGGAGATGTAGGGGCCCTCGAAGTGGATACCGGCGAGCAGGCCGTCCTCGCACAGGTCGGCGAGGGAGGCGGCGGCCCTGGCCAGATCGTCCGTGGAGGCGGTGACCAGGCTGGCCATGAGCGTGGTGGTGCCGTGACGGGCGTGCAGGTCGACGGCGAGGCTCGCCTGGTCGGGGTCCCCGGTGGGGAAGGAAGCGCCCGCCCCGCCGTGGTTGTGGATGTCGACGAAACCGGGCACGACGTACCGGCCGCCGAGACCGAGCCCGGCGCCGGGGGCCGAGCCCTGGCCCACGTGGGTGATGCGGCCGTCTTCGATGGTGAGCCAGCCTTCGTGGACACCTTCGGGGGTCACGACGCGGGCGTCGGCGAGTGTGATGCTCATGCTGCCCATCCTTGCGGGTCCCCGGGAGAACCGGCTCCCGGCACGGCCGTCGGGACCACGGGGGCAGGGATCTTCTCCCTATGAAGCGACGTGGTGCTCGCGCTCGACTTCGGATGGCCGGTGCGCCGTCCTCAGGTGACCGGTGATATACCGGGCGCGTCCGCTTTCCGGTGAGTTGTTGGTGAAATACTGCCGAGAACTTGGTTTCTTGATGTTCATAGGGTACGGCCTGAGTGCTGCCCGCCTTCCCTACCGGTCAGTAGTAATGCCTAGGGTAGATGGGTAGATACCTCACGTAAGGCGACAAGACGCACCCCAGGGGGTCGCACAATGACGGCGCGAATGGGCACCGGACGACTTGGTCCTGCCGAGCGGTCCGCCGCACTGGCGCAGATGGGCGCCGAAGAACTCGACGTGGTGGTGATCGGAGGCGGGGTCGTCGGAGCGGGGGTCGCTCTGGACGCGGTGACCAGGGGGTTGTCCGTCGGGCTGCTGGAGGCGCGCGACTTCGCCTCCGGCACCTCCTCCAGGTCGTCCAAGCTGATCCACGGCGGTCTGCGCTATCTGGAACAGCTCAATTTCGAGTTGGTGAGGGAGGCGCTCCAGGAACGGGCCCTGCTGCTGCAGCGGATCGCCCCTCACCTGGTCAGGCCGGTGCCGTTCTTGTTCCCGCTGACGCATTACGGCTGGGAGCGGCCCTATGTCGGCGCGGGTCTGGTGCTGTACGACACGATGGGCTTCTCCACCGGGCTCGCGAGGGGCGTACCGGGCCACAGGCACCTGTCGCGTACGAGGGCGTTGCGGCTCGCGCCCGCGCTGCGCAAGACGGCGTTCTCGGGTGCGGTGCAGTACTGGGACGCCCAGGTCGACGACGCCCGCCATGTGATGACCACGCTGCGGACGGCGGCGATGTACGGGGCGAACGTCGCCTCGCGGGCGCAGGTGGTGGGTTTCCTGCGCGAGGGGGAGCGGGTCACCGGGGTCCGGGTGCGTGACCTGGAGGGCGGCAAGGAGTTCGAGGTGCGGGCCCGGCAGGTGGTGAACGCCACCGGGGTGTGGACCGACGACATCCAGGAGATGGTCGGCGGGCGCGGGCAGATCCACGTGAGGGCCTCCAAGGGCATTCACCTGGTGGTGCCGCGCGACCGGATCCACTCCCTCACCGGGATCATCCTGCGCACCGAGAAGTCGGTGCTGTTCGTCATTCCCTGGGGCCGGCACTGGATCATCGGCACCACCGACACCCGATGGGAGCTGGACCGGGCACACCCGGCGGCGTCGCGCTCCGACATCGACTACGTCCTCGACCACGTGAACGAGATGCTCTCGGTCCCGCTCACCCGTGAGGACGTCGAGGGTGTCTACGCGGGGCTGCGCCCGCTGCTGTCGGGGGAGTCGGAGGAGACGTCCCAGCTCTCCCGCGAGCACGTGGTGGCCCACCCCGTGCCGGGGCTGGTGATGGTGGCCGGCGGAAAATACACGACATATCGTGTTATGGCAAAGGATGCGGTCGACGCCGTGGCACACGGCCTGGACCAGCGGGTCCCGCCCTCCTGCACCGATCGCGTCCCGCTGGCCGGGGCCGAGGGCTACCAGGCGCTGTGGAACTCCCGGCAGCGGCTCGCCCAGTCCTCCGGGCTGCACGTGGCCAGGATCGAGCACCTGCTCCAGCGGTACGGGTCGATGATCGACGAGGTCCTGGCGCTGGTCGAGCAGGACCCGTCGCTGGGCAAGCCGCTCACCGGGGCCGACGACTACCTGCGGGCGGAGGTGGTCTACGCGGCGACCCACGAGGGTGCCCGGCACGTGAACGACGTGCTGACCCGGCGTACGCACATCTCGATCGAGACCTTCCACCGAGGGGTGGGCGTGGTCCAGGAGGCGGCCCAGCTGCTCGCCGGGCCACTGGGCTGGGACGCCGAGCAGATCAAGCGCGAGGTGGAGTACTACACCAAGCGCGTCGAGTCGGAACGGCTGTCCCAGGAGCAGGACACCGACCACGAGGCCGACGCCATCCGCCTCGGCGCCCCGGAGATCGTGCCGGTCGCCGTTCCCGAGACGGACCCCGTCTAGCCTCGGGGAAATCGGGAAGCGGACCTCCTCGACGGAGGTTCTCGAACCGGAGGGCTCCGCAACCGGCCCTCGCGGCGGAGGACCTCGAACCGGGAGATCGCGGCACCGGCACCCGGAAACCGGGAGGTCCCCGGGGCCCGAGAAGCTCGGGCCCCGGGGACTCCGGGAGCGGGACTAGCGGGTGAAGGCCTGGAACTCGGCCGCGCGCAGGTGGTCCCTGGCGGGGCTCGCCGTGGCGCAGTCGGTGGCGGAGTTGGGGTCGGCGTCCTGTTCACCGGCGTAGACGGGGTTGCCGGTGCACTGGGTGGAGACGGCTCGCAGGGTGAGGTGGGTCGCGGTGGTCGTGGGGATCTTGAAGGACTCGATGAGCAGGTCGGCACCGCGAGGACGCGGCCTGCGCGTCTCGAAGGCGTTGGACGGGCTGGTGTAGACGACCGAGAAGGACGCGGGTGACGAGCAGTCCTTCTTGGTGGCGTCGCAGGCCAGGACCTCGAAGGCGCGCAGGGCGCTGAAGCGGTTCTGGGTGCCGGGGTCGGCCGGGTCGCTCGGCGCGGGCGGCCTGAGCATGGCGCTGACCTGCACGCGGCGGATCTTCTCCGGCTTGGTGCCGGCCAGGTCCACGGTGACGGACCTGCCCTTGACCGGAGCGGTGAGCGAGGCCCAGTTCGTCGCCTCCGTCTCGTCGATCAGCTTGGCCTGGTTGACGCCGTCACCGGTCGCGGTCGCGCCCAGCGCCGCCGAGGCGAGGTTCTTCGGCAGCGCGAGCGGCAGCGGCAGCTTCACGCCGGGCAGCACCGCGAACTTCACCCGGGTGTGCCCGAACCCGTTGCCCACGACCACGAAGTCGTAGATCCCCGGGGTCATCTCGACGGTGTCGCCGAGTTCGGTCGCCGGATCGGTGTCGGCCACCGGCACCACGCGGCCCTCGTAGTCGCCGACGTACAGCCGGAGCGCCGCGTCCTTCGCCTCAAGCAACGGCTTGAGCTGGATCCTGCCGTTCTTGCCGACCGGGTCGACGAAGCTCGGCGTCGGGTCGGGGTCGTTGCTCCCCGCGCTCGCCGCGCCCTGGCCGAGGCCGTGCTCGGCGAACGCGCGCCACATGATGGCCTGGTTCGCGCCGCCGAAGCGGATCACGTCGGCCGCGAGCATCGCGTCGCGGTGGTCGACGTAGCTGACCGAGCCGGAGGCCATCAGCAGCAGCGCGTCGAAGGAGACCTGCGCCCAGCGGCGGTTGCCCGGGCACTGCCCGAGCGGGGTCGTGCCCTCGGCGCACGCCTTCTGCTTGGCGGGGGTGCCTTCGCCGTACTTCTGGACGAAGGCCTTGCGCACGCCGTACTGGGTCGCCGACCAGATCTCACCGTCGGCGTGCACCTGCTGGCCGACGATGTCGTACGCGATGTCGCTGTAGTTCAGCGGGGACCTGGACATGTCGTAGTTGCGGATGCCCGCCTTCTTGTCGCCGGTGACGTAGCCGCCGGTGACGTAGGGGGTGTCGCCCGCGGGACGGTAGCCGTACTCGGAGAGGTACTCCATCGCGAACAGGTCGGAGGTGCTCTCGTTCATCGCCCCGGCCTGGGCGCCGCTCCACCCGGCGTTCGGACCGGCGATCATGCGACCGGAGATCGCGTGGGTGTACTCGTGCCCGATCACCGACATGTCGTAGTCGCCGTCCACGCAGGGCGAGTAGAACGAGCCCGCGATCGGCTGCCACATGTACATGTTGGTGATGGGGGCGACACCGTCGGGGCCGGTGATCTGGTTGGCGTTGTCGCGCACGCTGAGCACCCGGGCGCCCGCCTGGGCGTTGCCCTGCTCGGGGTCGCCGCCGAGGCCGCCGCGCTCGCCGTTGTCGTTCTGCATGTTCCAGGCGGTCTCGGTGAAGCCGAGCCGGTAGGACCAGTCGTGCATGCGGTTGTGCATGACGTGCAGGTTGGACATCGCGGCTTCGAGGTCGGCCTCACCCGGCTGGTCAAGGACGGCCGGGTCGCACTTGGCGGTGTACCACTTGTTCGTCCACGGGTAGACGTAGTCGCGGCTCGGGGTGGCCACGTTGCTCCGGGTGCCCACGGAGAACGCGTCGCCGCTGGCCCGGTTCTCCACGGTCTTGGCGGCGTTGCCGACGCTCGTGTTCGTCGGGGTGTTCGTGGCGTGGTCGACGTCCCACGCCTTGCCGGTGGCCGGGTCGGCGCCGATCACGTCACAGCCGGGGCCCGCCTTGGCGCACCACGTCGCGCGGGTGTCGGTGGAGGAGTAGTCGGCGGGGGGATTGGCGGTGAACGCCTTCCATCTGGGGTCGTCCGGCGCGCTGTGGTGGTCCACCAGGTTCTCGCGGGTGAGGATCTCGCCGCTGACCGCGTCCACGTGCGTCGTGTACGCGGCGGGCTCGCCCTCGCCGCCGCCGATCAGGACGACCTGGAACGCGTTGTGCGTCCCGTCGGGTGCGGGCACCGCCGTGGCGGTGACCTTCTTCACGGTGGCCGTGGCCAGGTCGATCCCGCCGTCCCTGGCCGCGATCTCCAGCGCCTGCTGCTCGGTGAGCCTGGCGGCGGGAGGCGCCTCGGAGGAGCGCGAGAGCGTCGAGGTGACGTGGAGGACCTTGCCGCCCTTCACCCCGATCACGACCTGCCCGTCCACACCCGCGGGCAGGTCGCCGAACCTCTGCCGCAGCAGTACGGCGTACCCGTCACCGATGGGGTTGGCGGCGATCTTCTCCAGTGCGTCCACGGCCTCGCCGGAGAGCCCGAAGAGGTTCTCGTTCGCCTTGAGGTAGGCCCGCGCGGCCCGCTCGGGGTCGGCGTCCAGGCCCTCGGCGAGGGGGGCGGAGTCGGCGATGACGGCCGGGGTGCCGAGGGCGTTCCACCGGATCGTCGCGGTGCTCGCGGTCGCGGATCTGGAGAGCGAGGCAGGGGGTGCGACGCTGCCGCGCCGGTTGTCCAGGTCGGGCTTGGCGCTGTGTTCCGACTGGAAGTCGTGGGGCTTGGGAGGCTGGCCACCGGGTTCGCCTTGGGCGACCCCCGGCAGGGGAATGAAGAGCGCCGCTGTGGCGGCGGCGATGACGGTAACGCGTGACCAGGGTTTGGTCGACACCGATCCTCCTGCGAAAGCTGGCCGTCGTCGGCCATGGCACACGCGGATCACGTGTGGTGGGCAAGAGGTAACACCGATTCAAGTGTCCTGACAAGATCTTGTAAAGGTGTGTATATCGGTGTTATAGGGGCTCTCAAGGCACATAACAGGACGCGCCCCCGGCGGTGGGCCGGGGGCGCGGTTCCGAGGCCTCGGGAGCCGGGCTCGGGATTTCCTCGGGGAGCCGGGCTCAGGAGAAGGGGATCCACGCCTGGTCGGCGAGGTCCTTCATGTCGCTGACCTTGAGGCCCAGGTCGGAGACCGTCCACAGGCTCTCGCCGATCACGACCGAGCGGCGGATGCCGGGATCGTACGCGGCGAAGCGGGTGTTCTCCGCGGGCTTGGGCCTGGGGTGACTGATCGTGCCGGTCCTGGTGACCGCGGAGTCGTCGATCCTGAGGACCAGGGCGGTCCCGTTGGTCGGCTCGGAACCTCCCCACGAGCTCAGCGGGAGGACCGCCATGCCCGTCCTGGCCCAGTACAGGAAGGCGTGCGGGTCCCACTCGGCCTCCGAGCCCGAGTCCTTCTGGAACATCTGCGACAGGCGGCGCGGGTTCGCCGGGTCGCTCACGTCGAACAGGGAGACCTGGGTGCCGAGTGTACGGCCCTGCTCGCTCGCCTCCTGGCCCACACCGATCAGCCGCCCGTCACCCGCCGGGTGCAGGTACGCCGAGTAGCCGGTGATCTTCAGTTCGCCCGTCTTCCTCGGCGCGGCGGGGTCGCGCAGGTCGAGCGTGTAGAGCGGATCCACCTGCTTGAACGTCACCACGTAGCCCACCGGGCCGATGAAGCGGACCGAGTAGATCCGCTCGCCCCGCCCGAGCCCGCCGACCTCGCCGGTCTTGGCCAGGGTGTCGGCGTCGAGCACGTAGACGGCGCTTGAACTGTCCTGCCCGTCCGTCGAGGTGGTGGCGACCCGCAGGTGTCCCTCGTGCTCCGACAGGGAGTACTGGTTGAGCAGCCTGCCGGAGACCTTGCCCGAGGCGACGTAGCGGGGTGCTCCGGCCGCGGTGATGTCGAACCGGTGGACCTCGGTCTCCTCGGGAGGCTGCCGCGGGGTCGGCTCGGCCGGGGCGGGCGTCGCGGGCACCGGGGTGGGCGAGGCGACGGTCGGTGCGGCGGGGTCGCTCGGCGAGGCCGTGCCGGTCACCGAGGGGTCGGGGACCGGTGAGGCGGGCGGCTCGGGCAGCAGGCTCGGGGCCGGGTCGGCGTTCGAGACGGACGCCGGGGTGACGGCGGGGGTGGGTGTCAAGGTCGACGCGGCGTTCGGCGTCAGGGAGGGCGCGGCGGTCGGTGCCGAGTCGGGCGCGCCGGTCGACGTCCCCGGGACGGCGGTGACGGTCGCGGAGTCGGACGGCTCGGACGGCTCGGAGGTCGCGGGAGCGTCCTCGACGATCGGCAGATCGACCGGCCGTGGCCACCACCAGCGCGGGTTGCTCGCCACGTACAGGCTGGAGCCCGTCCCGTAGACGGTGTCGCCGTCGGCCGCGACGCTGATCGGGGACGTCTCGGCGAGGGCCTGCGACAGGTCGAGGCTGTGCACGGTCAGCATCGACGTCCCCGTGTACTCCGCGGGGTGGCTGACCTGGCCGCAGTCGACCGTACGGTCCGAGGTCACGCCGTCGGCGGTCGTCAGCTCGTACTTCGGCAGCCACGCCTCGATCGGCGCCTTCGCGACGATCTCCGCGTTGCGCCGGGTGCGCTCGTTCTCCGACAGGTCGGGGCCGGGGTCGGGGAACTCGATCCGAGGCTGGCTACGGACCACGACCCGTACGGTCGAGCCGACCATCCTGGCGTCCACGTGGGCGCCGTCGGGGGTGAGCGAACCGATCACCTTCGGCTTCTCCGACAGGTCGATGAGAACGTAACGCGGTCCGGGACTCGCCGGGCGCTTGGCCGTCGCGCCGTACGGGATGATCCCGCCGCCGGAGAACAGCACCAGCGCACGGTCACCGCTGACCAGCAGATCGGCCGGGGCCCACGCCTGCTCGGCGTCGACGAGCCTGAGCGTGCCGGTGACCTTCCTGGTCGCGGCGTCCACCACCCGCAGCACGCCGCGGTTCACGACGACGACCCGCTCACCGTCGGTCTTCACCAGGTCGGGCTCGTCGACCCCGGCCTCGTGCGTGTTCGTGGTGGAGTGCTCGGGCGCGCCGGACCCGCTCTTGGCCGCGGTGTCGGAGGCGAGCGACCGCGCCTCCGCGAACATGATGGCGGGACCGCCGATCCCCCATGGGCCGACGTTCTCGGCCGTCGCCGCGCGCAGACCGGCCAGCATGTCGTCGCAGCCGCTGTAGGAGACCAGCTTGACGTTTCCCAGCTCGACCGGTGCCGTACGACCCGCGGCGGTCTTCGGCTCCGTCGAGCTGCACGCCGTGGCGAGCAGGGCCGCGGCGAGGGTGACCGCGCCGGCCGTACGAATCGATGTCCTCATGCCCCTACGACGGATCGGGAGGGCATGCGGTTCAACACCGTGCTACTCGCCGGTAGTCACGGCACGCCTCCCACGATTACGCTGCGAACATGGCCGTTCCCCCTGAAATGACACGGGCAGAGATGACACGGGTCCTCGACCCCCGCATGATCGAGCGCGTCCTACGGCACGTGACCTCCGGCGGCAGGACGCGGGAGATCACGGCGCCGTTCACCGGCGAGGCCCTCGCCGAGATGCCCGTCTCCACCGCCGACGACGTCCGCGCCGCCCACGCCTCGGCGCGACAGGCACAGCGGGAGTGGGCGGCCAGGTCCGCGCGGGAGCGTGCCGAGCCGTTCCTGCGCCTGCACGACGCCATCCTCGACCGCCGCGAGGAGATCCTCGACGTGGTCCAGTGGGAGACCGGCAAGGCCCGCAGGCACGCCTTCGAGGAGGTCCTCGACGTCGCGGGCTGCACCCTGTACTACGCGCGGCGGGCCCCCGGCCTGCTGGAGCCGAAGAGACGGGCGGGAATCCTGCCCGTCGCCACCAGGACGGTCGAGGCGCGCCGGCCCCGGGGGACGGTGGCCCTGGTCTCGCCGTGGAACTACCCGCTCTCGCTCGGCGTCACCGACGCCGTCCCCGCGCTGCTCGCGGGCAACGCCGTGGTCCACAAGCCCGACACCCAGACCGCGCTGTCCACGCTGTGGACGATCGACCTGCTCGTCTCCCTCGGCATGCCCCGCGACATCTGGCAGGTCGTCCTCGGCGACCCCGCGGAGGTGGGCGAGGCACTGCTCGACGACGCCGACTACCTGGCGTTCACCGGCTCGACCCGGGCCGGCAGGAAGATCGCGGAGGAGGCGGCGAAGCGGCTGATCGGCTGCTCGCTGGAACTCGGCGGCAAGAACCCGATGCTCGTGCTCGACGACGCCGACCTCGACGCCGCCACCCAGGGCGCGCTGCGCGCCTGCTTCACCAACGCCGGACAGCTGTGCCTCTCGGTCGAGCGGCTCTACGTCCACGACTCCGCGTACGACGCGTTCGTGGAACGGTTCGTCCGGCAGGTCGGCAACATGCGGCTCGGCGCGGGGCTCGACTGGAACGTGCAGATGGGCTCGCTCTCCTCCGCGAGGCAACTGGAGGCGGTCGGCGCCCACGTGGACGACGCCGTCGCGAAGGGCGCCACCCTCCTCGCGGGAGGCAAGGCCCGCCCCGACCTCGGCCCGCTGTTCTACGAGCCCACCGTCCTGTCCGGCGTCGACGAGAGCATGGAGATGTGCCGCGCCGAGACCTTCGGCCCCGTCGTCGCGATCTACCGCTTCGGCGACGACGACGAGGCGGTCGAGCGGGCCAACGACACCGCGTACGGGCTCAACGCCTCCGTCTGGACCCGCGACGTGCCGCGCGGGCGGGCGCTCGCCTCCCGGATCAGGGCGGGCACGGTCAACATCAACGAGGGGTACGCCTCGGCCTACGCCTCCTACGACGCGCCCATGGGCGGCATGAAGTCCTCGGGCCTCGGCCGCCGCCACGGGACCGAGGGGCTGCTGAGATACACCGAGGGACAGACCGTCTCCAGCCAGGCGCCCTGGCTGGGCTTCGAACCGGTCCTCGGCATGGCGTACGAGAAGTACGCCGACACCCTCGCGACCGCCTTCAAGCTCATGAAGACGCTCCGCCTGAAGTGAGCGTCACGGGGCCGCCCGGGACGCGGAGTCGCCTGGGCCGTCCGGGGCACGAGGTTTCCCGGGCGGCCGCGCCGAAGACGCGGAGCCTTGCCCGCCGAGGGCCGTCAAGGTCGCCGGGCCGGCTGAGGTCGATGGAGGTCGTCGTTCGAAGGGAGCCGCCGTGTTCGACCACGACGTGCTGGTGATCGGATCGGGGTTCGGCGGGAGCGTCTCGGCGCTGCGCCTGACGGAGAAGGGCTACCGGGTCGCCGTGCTCGAGGCGGGCCGCCGCTTCGACGAGACCACGCTCCCCAGGACCTCCTGGCGGATCCGCGACTTCCTGTGGGCTCCGGCGCTGGGTCTGAAGGGCATCCAGCGCATCCACGTGCTGCGGGGCGAGAAGGGCACCGGCGTGATGGTCCTGGCGGGCGCCGGGGTCGGCGGGGGCTCCCTGGTCTACGCCAACACCCTCTACGAGCCGCCGGACGCGTTCTTCCAGGACGCGCAGTGGTCGTCCATCACCGACTGGAAGGCCGAGCTCGCCCCGTACTACGACCAGGCCTCGCGCATGCTGGGCGTGACGCTCAACCCGACCGTCACCCCGGCCGACGAGGTGGTGCGCGCGGTCGCCGAACGGATGGGCGTGGGCGACACCTTCCACCTCGCGCCGGTCGGGGTCTTCTTCGGCACCCCCGGCGTCGAGGTGGACGACCCCTACTTCGGCGGCGCGGGGCCGCGCCGCAGGGGGTGCACCGAGTGCGGCGAGTGCATGACGGGCTGCCGCCACAACGCCAAGAACACGCTGGTCAAGAACTACCTCCACCTCGCGGAGCGGGCGGGGGCGAAAGTCTTCGCCGAGACCACGGTCACCTCGGTCGCCCCGGTCGAGGGCGGCTACCGGGTCGAGGTGCGCAGGACGGGGACGCCCTGGCGCCGCCGGGTGCTCACCGCCGAGCACGTGATCTTCGCCGCGGGGACGTACGGCACCCAGAGCCTGCTGCACCGGCTCAAGTCCTCGGGTGCGCTGCCCGGCCTCTCCGACCGCCTGGGCGCCCTCACCAGGACCAACTCCGAGGCGCTGCTCGGGTTCGAGCGCCTCTCGGTCACGGGGGAGAAGCTCAACCGGGGGGTGGCGATCACCTCCTCGATCCACCCCGACGCCCACACGCACATCGAGCCGGTCCGCTACGGCGACGGTTCCAACGCGATGGGCATGCTCCGCACCCTGCTCGTCGACGGAGGCGGCGCCCCGCGCTGGCTCAGGTTCCTCGGCGAGGCCATGCGCGCGCCGCGTCGGGCCGCGAGGATGTTCAACCACCGCCGGTGGTCGGAGCGCGGCATCATCGCGCTGGTCATGCAGGCCAAGGACAACTCGATCACCCTGTCCTCGCGCAGGGGGGTGTTCGGCCGCGGGCTGCGCTCGCGGCGGGGCCACGGCGACCCCAACCCCACCTGGCTGCCGGCCGGTCACGAGTTCGTCCGGCACGCGGCCGAGGAGGTCGGCGGCGTGCCCGCGGGCTCCTGGCTCGACCTGTTCGACATCCCGGCCACCGCCCACTTCCTGGGCGGCTGCGCCATCGGCGCCGGGCCGGACACCGGGGTGATCGACCCCTACCACCGCGTCCACGGCTACGCGGGGCTGCACGTCGTCGACGGCTCCGCGGTCTCCGCCAACCCGGGCGTCAACCCCTCCCTCACCATCACCGCACAGGCCGAGCGCGCGATGGCGCTGTGGCCCAACCGGGGAGAGCCCGACACCCGCCCCGCCCAGGGCTCCCCGTACGCCCGCCTCACACCCGTCGCCCCGGCGAACCCCGCCGTCCCCACCGCCGCCCCCGGTGCCCTCCGTCTCCCCATCGTCGACATCACCTGACGGGAGGTGCCGGTCCTGCCGTGAGTTCGGCCACGAGCCACAGCCAAAATCCCGGTGTGCGACTGAAGCCGGCACGGGAAAGTCTCGGCGGGGCTCAGCGGATGCCGGAGTCGGGGTGGGCGGCGTCCCAGCGGCGGCGCGACTCGGCGATGCCGTCGCGGTGCTCGGCCGACCAGTCGGCGAGGGCCCGCACCAGGTGGGTGAGGCTGTGCCCGGTCGGGGTCAGTTCGTAGTCGACCTGCGGCGGGACGACGGCGTGGACGGTCCTGGAGATCAGGCCGTCGCGCTCCAGGCGGCGTACGGTCAGGGTGAGCATCCGCTGCGAGATGCCGGGTACGGCCCGCTGGAGTTCGCGGAACCTGCGCACCCCCTGGGCCAGCTCCACGATCACCAGCACCGACCACTTGTCGCCAATGCGGTCGAGGACCTCACGGATGCCGCAGTCCTCGTCCCCGCAGGAGACGACCGGCTCCGTGGTTACCGCGGTGTGCCCCACTGACATCGAAGTGCCTCCTTATGCCACGCGTTCTGGTTATCGATGATGGACCCAGTTACCGGAGAGAACCACTCACGCGGGGAAGATTCCATGATTCTCATGACAGGGGCGACGGGCGCACTGGGGCGGCTCGTCGCCGCGCGGCTGGCGGGGCGGGACGACGTGGTGATCGGCAGCCGCGCCCCCGAGGCGGTCCCCGCCGGGACACCGAGCCGCCTGATCGACTTCGAGGACCCTGCTTCACTGGAGGAGGGCTTCGCCGGCGTGGACACGCTGCTGCTGATCTCCGCGGGCTACGGTGAGGACCACGTGGTGATCGCCAGGCACGGCGCGGCGATCGAGGCGGCGGAGAAGGCCGGGGTGTCGCACATCGTCTACACCAGCCTCAGCGCCGCCGGTGACCACCTGGCCTACGCGCTCGCCCACCGCTGGACCGAGCGCAGGCTCCGTGAGGGGACCGCGAACTGGACGATCCTGCGCAACGGGCTCTACGCCGAGCTGCTGGCGACGCTCGCACCCGTCGTGGACGGCAGGATCACCGCGCCGCTGGGCTCCGGACGGCTCGCCGCGGTGGCCCGCGAGGACCTGGCGGACGTGGCCGCCCTGGTCGCGACCGATGCCTCCGCGCACGCGGGCCGGACCTACGAGCTGGTCGGGGAGGAGGCGGTCGGCGGCGCGGAGCTGGCCGCCGCACTCACCGAGACCATCGGGAGCACCGTCTCGTACGAGCCGAGCACCCTCGCCGAGGCCCGCGAGGCGTTCACCGCCCTGGGCCTGGCGTCCTTCCAGGTCCCGATGCTGGTGGGCACCTACTCCTCGATCGCGAACGGGTTCATGGACGGCACGGACGGCGACCTGCGAAGCCTGCTCGGTACGGCACCCCGCTCCGCCCTGGAGATCATCGCCGGGAAGTCGTCCCGATAGTGCCGACTCCCGGGTTCGGAGCGGCGCGCGGTCTGGCCTCCGAGGTTCCGGGAGGCGGAGGAGAGTGTGCGTGAGGCGGCGTTCAGGGCGCATGCCAGGTTGATGCAGCACGTCGAGAAGGCCGCAGGACGCGAGGGCTGCGCAGATCAGCGTCGATAGCCGATGGCGGCGGCGAGCGCCTGCACACCGGCCACCCGAGGATGCTGGTCGATCAGGGTCACCGCCATCGCGCGGATGGCAGGCCGAGTGCGGACCTCGTCGGCCGACTGTCGGAAGGCGTTCAACAGGGCCGCCGTGGTCTGTTCGGGTTTGCCCCATTGCCACCATGCTCGTGCAAGATCGGTGTACAGGCGTCCGCGTCGTTCGGGGGTGGACAGCTGGCTGGGATGCACGTCGCGCGCGGCGTGCAGGGCCGCTCCGGCGTCGCCGAGGGACCAGTGCACGCCGATCTCGTACAGGCTGACGTGCGCGGGGCCGATGCTGAAGGGCTGGCCGGGGATCACCCGAGCGGGAAGCCGGGTGGTGACGTGCGCGGCTTGTTTGATCATCTCTAGGGCGCGGTCTCGGTCTCCCGCCTGTGCGGCGTTGTAGGCGCAGGTGCACAGCATCTGGGCGTAGGCGGCAGCGTGGGCGGGCGTGCCGAGTCCTGCGGCCTCCAGGCGGTGGGTGGCCTGCAGAGTGAGCTGGTCGGCGATTTTCCGGCGGCCTTCGTGGCGGAGCACGATGCCCAGGGAACGCGCCGAGGCGGCCATGCTGATCGGGGAGCCGGACAGGCTCGCGAACACGCCGGCGCGGTCTGCGGTGATCCTGCTCGCCTCATACCTCCCGATCTTGTTCAGGGTCGCGGTCGCCAGGTCGTAGCAGGCGGCCGCCCGCACGCAGGCACCCGCTTCTCGGCCGTCGGCCGCTTCGTGAGCCAGGGCCAGAAGGTCAGGCAGATCGGCGACAAGCCGAACCAGATCGCCGCTGTCGAAGCGACTTCGCGCTCGGGTCAGACGAGAGGTGATCTGCTCGGGCAAGGGGGGAGCGGAGGATGCGGGCGGGATGGCCAGCGCGTCATCGAGCCTGGACAGCAGATGGGCAGGGATGGCGAGTCCGGCGGCGGACAGCAGAGTGCGGCGGCGCATCAGGTCTTCCTTCGCGAGCTGACCCATCGTTTCGGCTACCGTAACCGGATTGATCAGCGCGCCGAGGATATGACTGGGTACCCCGGCTGCGTGGGCGACGCGGCGCAGCACCTGCAAATCGATCCCCGCACGCTGACCTGTCTCCAGTCGGGAGATCGTCGAGGCTGAATAGCCCGAGGCTTTTCCCAAGTCGGCCTGTTTCCAGCTCCGTAGCTGCCGCGCGAACCTGATGACACCACCGACGTCATGGGCGGCGATCAGTGTCCGTAACTGTGGCGACTGCCATTGATCGTCATCGCGTGTGATCGGTTGCCCACCCATCGCGACTCCTTGTCACGACATGATTTCTCTTAGTCACCATACTCTCGCTGTCCATCTCCAAGAGTCTGGATATGCAGATCCTGCACACGGCGTGCGCATCTGGCACACGCGCTGGTGAGGAGACGGGGCCGACGCTTCTCTGAAGGCAGGCCGAACATGGCCGCTCCACTTCAGCATCTACGGCGCCCCGGACGAGCCACGGCATCGCACGCCGGGGCGAGCTCTTTGACCGGACGCAGGAGGTCCGATCCGATGCACAACCTCAGAGGAAACCCCAGACCGATCCGGATCCGTTGGCACGCCGACCAGCCGCCGATGCCGCTCGGTTGCCGCTGGTGTGGGCATCCTCCGTACGCCCACGAGGCCACCAGCCTGCCGCACCGAACCCGCCACGACTGGCAGCAGCCCACCGCCGAGCAGGTCCGCGCCCGGATGTCCGCGCGCAGGCGTCTCGGTCTGTGCGGCCGGTCCCAGGCGGTGGTAGTGCCGACGCGACCGATCCTCCGGCCCGAACCTCCGACCTCCCGTCCGCCGCTGCACGCCGCACCCCGTACGGCTCGTCCCCCGCTGCGGCCCGACTTCCCGGTTCACTCACCCGGACGGCATCGGCGACAGGAGCAGCCCGTGACACCGGCCGCTCCTCCTCACCGGCGTGGATGGCCGCCGAACCTCTCAGGCTCGCGTCCGCTGGGCGCGAGCCGTACCGCCTCGGCGGTGACGGTGTGAGCGGGAGGGAAGGCCGGGAGCGGCCGACTGGGCGGCACCGGCGGGGCGCATCCGTCTTTCCGGTCGGTCCCCGGTGCTGGGACGCGGCCAGCATGGCCTGCGCTCGGCAGCTCGATCTGATCGAACCCGCCTGGGCCGTCTGGTACGGACCGGCCACCCGGTGCTTTCACGCTGTCGCCCTCTGGTACGCCCCAGAACCCCTGATCGTGTACGCGAGCACCGCCGACGGCCTCCGCGATGTGATGCGGGCGGCCGAGCAATCCTCCCCACCGCCCCGGCCGACCCACGAAACCCGACCCGCCGCGTCACCACCCTCAAAAACGCGTGAGAGCGAACACACCCCACCGGCACTCCGAGGAGCCACGATGCCCGATGTTCCGGACGACCCCCGTATCGCCTGCTGGGGCGTGCCGCACGACCCCTCGGCGATCGCAAAGATCCGCACCCTGGTGGATGAAACCCTCAACGCCTGGGGGTTTCGACACCTTGCCGACGATGTGGTCCTCGTCGCCGGGGAGCTTCTCGCCAACGCCGTCGTCCACGGCGACGCCCCGGCCGCCCTCTCCCTACGGGCCGGAGCCGGCGAACTCCTCCTCCAGGTCACCGACCACAGTCCGGGGCAGCCCCGCCACCTTCGCCTCGACACCGACGCCTTGCACGGGCGCGGTCTCACGATCGTCGAGGCCCTTGCGCACGACTCCGGCGTCACCCCGCTCCGCGACCATCCCGGCAAAACCGTCTGGGCCCGCTGGTGGCTTTGCTCTTGAACGACTCACTCGATCCACTTGGATACCGTTCTGAGCTTCCCCAGTCCGAGGGGCGGGCGGTAGGTGATCTCGGCGAGCGTCACGGGATCTCGCTCACCTCGCTCACCTCGATTCCCGCCGAGCGCCCCTGGGCGATCGCGGACGCGATCGCCTCCACCGCTCCACTGGCCTCGCGGTCGAACGTGGCGACGCCGGGTCCCCCCGCGACGGGATCGAACGACACCGTGGCGTCGTCCCATCCGGCCTCGTACAGAGCATCGATCACGGCTTCACCGCTCGGAGCCGTGAAATGAAGGTCGAAGCTGTAGACGGTCATGGGCCCATGTTCCATCTAAACCCGCTCACCCGCGCTGCGATTCTCGGTGGTGGGAGGAATGCACGGTCATACTGTTGGACGCGGATGGGCCCGGCAGGATCGATGTCGCCCGTCTGCCCAAGGCCCTGAAGCCTCGGGAGGCATCGCCGGGAGGGGCGTCCGGATAGTGCTTACTCTCGGGTTCGGGAGGGTTCGCTGATATAGCGTCGCGGTCATGAGCGAACTCGACGGCCGCCTTCGCGCGGTGTGCGACCTCACCGTCTCAGGCGTCAGGGAAATGGCCGGGCGGCACGAGTACGACGGACTCATCCAGGACCTCTCGCCCGAGGGGGTGCGCACCGGGCTGGCCGCGCTGGGCAGGGGGCCGCTGCCCGCCGATCCGTACGACGCGGCGCACCTGCAGATCTTCGAGGAGGCCGTACGGGTGCAGTTCGGCGAGCTGGAACTGCACCGCCGCAACCCTCTGGAGCATGTGGGCAACCTCGACCTGGCCACCTACGACCGCGAGTACGCCCCGGAGGCCGAGCGGAACGCCGCCAAGCTCGCGCACCTGGCCCGCTGGCCGGAGGCGGTGGACGGCGCGATCGCCTCGCTCGACCTGCTCAGCGCCCCCGTCGCGACCGCCCTGCTCGGAGTGGTGCGCGGTCTGGCCTCCGGGGTGCCCGGGGACGCCGAGGAGAGTGTGCGTGAGGCGGCGTTCAGGGCGCATGCCCGGTTGGTGCAGCACGTCGAGAAGGCCGCGCACGACGGCGACCCGGACGCCTCCCTCGGCGCCGAGGGGCTCACCAGGCTCATGGGTGGCGGTGAGGGCCTCCCGGTCGACCTGGGGCGGCTCGCCGAGCGCGCCGACGCCGAACGCGACCGCCTGATGGCCAGGCTGGCGGAGTCGTGCGCCGCGCTGGGACTCGCGGGACGGCCGCCGCTTGAGGTCGCGCGCGAACTCGTCAGGCGGCACCCCGACCCCGACGGTGTGATCGAGGCGGCCAGGGTCGGCACCGAGAGGGCGATCGCCTTCACCAGGGAGAAGGACCTGGTGCCCTATCACGACGGGGAGTGCCTGGTCGGCATCGCACCCGAGTCACGCCGGTGGGGCATGGCGATGATGAGCTGGTCGGCACCCGGCGAGCCGGACGGTCCCTCGTGGTACCACGTCACCCCGCCCGACCCCTCGTGGCCCGAGCGCGACATCGAGGAGTGGCTGGAGGTCTTCAGCGACACCACGCTTCCCGCGATCAACGTGCACGAGGTCGCTCCCGGGCACTTCTCCCACGGCCGCGCCCTGCGCCACGCCCGCTCCGACGTGCGGCGGACGCTGATGTCGCTCTCCTTCGCGGAGGGCTGGGCGCACTACGCGGAGGAGCTCTGCGTCGAGGAGGACTTCGCCCCGGGCGACCCGCGCTTCGAGATCGGCGTGTGGCTGGAGGCGCTCATCAGGGTGACCCGGCTGGCCTGCGCGATCGGGGTGCACTCCGGTGCGATGACCGTCGAGGAGGGGGCCCGGCGATTCGCCGCCGACACCCACCTCGCCGGTCCCGCGGCCCTGTCGGAGGCGGCGCGGGCCACCTTCGACCCCACCTACGGCCGCTACACCTGGGGCAAGCTGGAGATCCTCGACCTGCGTGACCGCGCCAGGGCCGAGTGGGGTCCCGGCTTCGGTCTCAACCGCTTCCACACCGCGATGCTCGACCTCGGCTCCCCGCCCCTCGGCCTCCTCGACCACGCCCTCCGGCACGAACCGGAGGAGCGCGAGGTGTGAACCAGCGGCCTGGAGGTACGACGATCCGTAACCATCGGGCTGGGAGGAAGCGCCATGCGGGAGTTGTCGGGCAAGGTCGCGGTCGTCACGGGGGCGGGCGGCGGGATCGGGAGAGCGCTCGCGCTGGGCCTGGCCGCGGAGGGGATGTCCCTCATGCTTGCCGACGTCGAGCCGGGAGATCTCGCGGACACCGCCTCGCTGGTGGAGGCGGTCGCCGACGGGGGCAAGGTCCTCACCGAGATCACCGACGTCTCCGACCCGGTGGCCGTGGAGCACCTCGCCGACCGTACGTTCGGTGAGCTGGGCGCGGTTCACGTGCTGTGCAACAACGCGGGGGTATTCCAGGGCGGCCGAATGTGGACGAGGGAGCCGGAGGACTTCGCCTGGCCGCTCGGGGTGAACCTGTGGGGCATCCTCCACGGCGTCCGGGCCTTCGTGCCCCGCATGATCGACCAGGACACCGAGGGGCACATCCTCAACACCGTCTCCGCCGCTGGACTGTTCGCCATCCCCTACCTGGGGCCCTATTCGGTCTCGAAGTACGCCGCGTTCGCCGCCTCACAGTCCCTCGCCCAGGATCTCGCGGCGGCCGGCTCCAGGCTCCGGGTGACCGCGCTGTGCCCCGGCGGGGTACGTACCGGTCTCAACCGCTCCGGCCGCCACCGGCCGGAGAACCTGGTGGCCGCCGGACGCGCCGAGGACGGGGACGAGGAGGTCTCCGCCGCGATCATCGACGGCCTGGTGGAGGAGGGCATCGACCCGTCCGAGGTGGCCCGCGCCGCGGTGGCCGCCATCCGCGAGGAGCGGTTCCTGGTCCTCACCCACCCGGGCTACGCGGAGATCCTGCGCGAGCAGACCGAGGCGCTGATCGCCGGGGCGCTGCCCTCGTTCTCCGGCCGGGGGGACCGTGCGGGTGGGCGCGACGGCGGGGAGGTCCTTCCTGGTCCGGGTGAGCGGGGCGGCGGGAGATCTTTTCGGCTGTGAGCGGGCGGGCTGACGGGCGCCGATAGACTGGGGACACCGCTCTGTTCCTTTTGGGGGTCTTGGTGTCTGAGTTCGACACGGTCCTGGTCGTCGACTTCGGCGCGCAGTACGCGCAGCTGATCGCGCGAAGGGTGCGTGAATGCCACGTCTACTCCGAGATCGTCCCTTCGACGATGCCGGTCGAGGAGATGATGGCGAAGAAGCCCAAGGCGATCATCCTGTCCGGCGGCCCCTCCTCGGTGTACGCCGAGGGTGCCCCCGCCGCCCCCGCGGGCCTGTTCGAGACCGGCGTGCCGACCTTCGGCATCTGCTACGGCTTCCAGGTCATGGCCCAGGAACTGGGCGGAAAGGTGGCCAGGACCGGCACCGCCGAGTACGGCGGCACCCACCTCGACGTCGAGGAGGAGGGTGTGCTCTTCGCGGGGCTGCCCGCCGCGCAGTCGGTCTGGATGTCCCACGGTGACAGCGTCTCCGCCGCCCCCGAGGGGTTCACGGTCACCGCCGCGACGGCCCAGACGCCCGTCGCCGCCTTCGAGCACCCCGAGCTGGGCCTGTACGGCGTCCAGTTCCACCCCGAGGTCCTCCACTCCGAGCACGGCCAGACCGTGTTGAAGCACTTCCTGGACGCGGCGGGCTGCCGCCCCTCCTGGACGATGGTCAACATCGTCGAGGACGCGGTCGAGGCGATCCGCGCCCAGATCGGCCCCGAGGGCCGCGCCATCTGCGGCCTGTCCGGCGGCGTCGACTCCGCGGTGGCCGCAGCCATGGTCCAGCGGGCGATCGGTGACCGGCTGACCTGCGTCTTCGTCGATCACGGGCTGCTGCGCAAGGGCGAGGCCGAGCAGGTCGAGCGCGACTTCGTGGCCGCCACCGGCGTCAAGCTGCGCGTGGCCGACGCCCAGGAGCGCTTCCTGAAGGCGCTCGACGGGGTCGTCGACCCCGAGGAGAAGCGCAAGATCATCGGTCGCGAGTTCATCAGGGTCTTCGAGGACGAGCAGCGCGCCATCCTCGCCGACGGCCCCGTCGACTTCCTCGTCCAGGGCACTCTTTACCCCGACGTGGTCGAGTCCGGCGGCGGCACCGGCACCGCCAACATCAAGTCCCACCACAACGTCGGCGGCCTCCCCGACGATCTCCGGTTCTCGCTGGTGGAGCCGCTGCGAGCACTGTTCAAGGACGAGGTGCGCCGGGCGGGGGAGCAACTGGGCCTGCCCGCCGAGATGGTCTGGCGCCAGCCGTTCCCCGGCCCCGGGCTGGGCATCCGCATCATCGGCGCGGTGAACCGCGAGCGCCTGGAGATCCTCCGCGAGGCGGACGCCATCGCCCGCGAGGAGCTCTCGCGCGCCGGTCTCGACCGGGACATCTGGCAGTGCCCGGTCGTCCTGCTCGCCGACGTCCGCTCGGTGGGTGTCCAGGGCGACGGCCGCACCTACGGTCACCCGGTCGTGCTGCGCCCGGTCTCCAGCGAGGACGCGATGACCGCCGACTGGTCGCGTGTCCCGTACGACGTGCTCGCCCGCGTCTCCACCCGCATCACGAACGAGGTTCGCGAGGTCAACAGGGTGGTGCTCGACGTGACCAGCAAGCCCCCGGGCACCATCGAGTGGGAGTAGCCGCCTCGGCGGCCGACGGGGGAGGGATCTCCTCGGTGGTTGGCGCCGTTTGACGGGAGGGCGAAGGGTAAGTTGGGGTGGGTGTCTTCCACCACCCCCATCGGCGCAGACTCCCCCAAGACCGCCGTCGCCCGCCTGGCGTGGCTCGACGCGTTGCGTGGCATCGGCGCGGTCGCCGTGTTGCTGGAGCACATGCTGCCCTGGTTCATGCCCGCCCTGAGACCGTACTGGTTCAACCTCGGGATGTACGGCGTCCTGGTGTTCTTCCTGGTCAGCGGCTACATCATCCCGGTCTCGCTGGAGAGGCACGGCGATGTCAGGGCGTTCTGGATCAGTCGCGTGTTCCGGCTCTACCCGATCTACCTGCTGGTCTCGGCGCTCGTCCTGGTGATGGCGTTCTGGATGCCCGTCCGCGAGCAGGTGCCCAGGGATCTGTCGTCGGTGGCCGCGCACGCCACGATGCTGCTGGACGTGGTGGGCAGGGGCGGCCTCGCCGACACCATGTGGACGCTCTCCTACGAGATGGTCTTCTACCTGGTCGTCACCGCGCTGTTCGTCGGCGGGCTGCACCGCGCGAGCGGGACCTTCGCGGTGGGCTTCGGTGTCGTCGCGGTCGCGGTGGGGCTGGTGCTGACGGCACCGCTGCTACAGGGCCCCTGGCCCGCGTACGTGTCCGGGGTGCTGTTCTTCGTGGGGCTGGCGTGCCTGATCGGCGGCCGGTTCAGAAGGACCGCCGCGTACGTCCTCGGTGCGACGGCGCTGGTGCTTCTGATCTTTTCGAGTTTCGTGCCGTGGTTCGGTGCGGCGATCCTGTCGGTGATGTTCGCCGGGACCGCGATCCGCCGCTGGGAGCAGGGTTCGGGCGGGCTCTGGCCCGTGGCGGCGGCGACCGTGCTCGTGGCGCTGGCGCCGGTCTGGGCGGAGCAGGCGGGCTGGTGGTGGGTACAGCCGGGGCCGTGGTTCACCACCATCGCGCTGGCCGGGGCGTCGTTCGCGGGTGCGATGGCCCTGCGCGAACGACGGCTGCCCAGGTTCCTCGTCTGGCTGGGCCTGGTCAGCTACTCGGTCTACCTGCTGCACCACCCGCTCCTGCGGATCGCGCACGTCGTCGTCGGTGACGTGCGGAACGCGGGGCAGGTGGTGCAGGTCTCACTGTCGGTGGCGTTCGTGCTGGTGGTGCTCGGCCTGAGCCTGCTCACCTACCGCTACGTGGAGCTTCCCATGCAGCGGCTGGGCAGGCGGCCGGCCCGGAGGCCGTCCTCCAGCGAGATCGCCCCCACGCGGTGAGGGTTCAAGCGGATCACCCCCGAGAGGTCGCCCCTGCGGTGCGGTGAGGGTTTAACGGCTCAGGAGCCGTCCTCGGGGGACTGGGCGTAGTCCTCGGGGTCGCCGGTGGGCGACTCGGAGGGCAGGTCCTTGTCCTTCTCGGAGCCGACGGGGTAGACGTCTCCGGGCTGGGTGGCCTTGGCGCCGCGCAGCGAGGAGACGGCCACCACGTGGTAGCCCTGCTTCTGGAGCGCGGTCAGCAGCTTCGGCATCACCTTGACGGTCTGCTCCACCCAGTCGTGCATGAGGATGACCCCGTCACGCTTGGCGTTCTTGAGCACCTCGTCGTAGATGGCCTTCTCGTTCTTGGTCGCCCAGTCTCGTGAACCGCCGTTCCACAGGATGATCGGCATGTTCATCTGGGTGGCGATCGCCGAGACCCGCTCGTCGAACTCACCGTAGGGCGGGCGAATCGTCGTCGGGTACTTGCCGGTGACCTTCTTGACGATGTCCTGGGTCTTGGTGAGTTCCTCGCGGATCTTGTCTTCCGAGATCTCCCGCAGGTGCGGGTGGGTGTAGCTGTGGTTACCGATGTCGTGGCCTTCGGTGACCATCCGCTTGGCGAACGCGGGGCGGGACTTCACGTACTGGCCCTCAAGGAAGAACGTCGCCTTGGACTTGTACTTCTTGAAGGTGTCGAGCAGCTTGTCCGCGTACTTGCCGGGGCCGTCGTCGAAGGTGAGCGCGATGCACTTCACCTTCGCGCAGTCCACGGGCTTCGGCGTGGGCTTGGCCTTGGGGGCGGGCTTGGCCTTGCTCGCCGTGGTGGCCTTCGGTTCGGGCTTCTCCGCGCTCCACGCGGTGGTCGGGACGGAAATCATGGCCAGCGCACAGGATGTGGCCAGCAACATTCGGACAGGAGACTTCATGAGGGGAGCTCCGGGTCAAATCGACGTCGGTCGAATGGGCATCCTATCGAGGTGCCTGATGCCTCCTGGGGCAGAAGCGTCACGATGTCCTGTGAAAGGCACGCTCTCCCGTGGCCGGGGCATGCCGTCTTCGCTCAGCACAAACTTGACGTTTCCCCAGGTCATGAGTGCGTATAGCGGGCCGTGGGCGTGCGGGGCGCACCTCGGGCGTATTCGATGATGGGCGTCGGTCCCCCGGAGGAGCGCGCTGGGAAAAATGACGATCAGTACGGCGAGCTTGAAACCGGTCGATAAAGGGCTCGGGGCGACCGATGGGGCGCCGGCCCGCGACCGGCGGTTCACGCTCGCCTGTTACGCCACCGCCCAGCTCGCGCTGCTCGGCTGGTGGCTCGGCTTCCACCCCGGGTTGATGAGCCCCGACTCCGTCACCTACGTCGCGCACGTCACGACGGGCCCCTGGGTGGCCGGGCAGTCGGTCGCCTACGACGCCCTGCTCGGGCTCTCCCTGAAGGTGACCGGCGACCTGTCCGCGGTCACCCTCCTGCAGACGGCGGCGATGGCCGCCGCCCTGGCCCACCTCGCGGGCGCGATCCGGCCGCTGGGGGTACGGGGACGCCCGCTGCTCGTGGCGGTGGGGTGCGCGGCGCTGTCACCGCCGCTCGGCGCCTTCACGGTGTCGATGTGGAAGGACGTGCCGTTCACCGTGTGCGCCGTACTGGCCGCCGGCACCGCGGTACGGCTCATGACCCGGCCTGGGGCGCGGCCCGGTGGGGATGCGGCCGGAGGCGTCGTGCGAGGTGAGGGCCGGATGTGGTACGCGGCCGGGGTCGGCGGGCGGGGGAGGGCCGGGCGCGGGGGCGGCCGGTGGGCGTGGGACCCGCGCTTGTTCGCCCTCGGGGCCGAACTGCTCGGCCTGGGGCTCTTCCGCAACAACGGCTTCCTCGTGGCGCTGGTCGCCGCCGTCGCGCTCGTCGCGCTCCTGGCCGGCCGCCCGGGAGCCCGCCGGCGGGTCGCGGCGCTCGCGGCCGGAGCGGTGGCGGCGCCGCCGCTCCTGCTGAGCGTCGGCTACCCGGCGATGGGCATCGCGTCGCCGTCCCGCTCGTTCGCCTACCAGACGGTGTTCGGCGACCTCGCCGTGGCGTACGGGGAGAGACCCCACCTCTTCGACCGCGAGCAGCGGGAACTCCTGGCGGAGATCGCCCCGCTCGACGTCTGGCGGCGGGGGGCGACCTGCCAGACCATGGCGCGGGTCTTCTTCGATCCCGGGTTCGGCCACGCGCGGGCCGAACAGCGGATGTCCGAGATCCTGGAACTGTGGCGAGGGCTGCTGGGCCGCGCGCCCGGCACGATCCTGAGCGCCAGGATCTGCCGCGCCGCGCTCGCCTGGCAGGTCGGCCCGACCTCGGGCGAGCCCGGCGGTGAGCTCTACCGCTTCTCCCTGGGGGACCCACGGCTCCCCGACGGCTGGGAGGGCTCCCCGGCGGCCTCGGCGATGCGGCGGCGGCCGATCTCCGAAGGGCTGCTCGCAGCCGGGCTGTTCGCGCTGGACGCGAGCACGGTGAGGCAGTTCGAATGGCTGCTCTGGCGGGCGCCCTTCTGGTGCTACCTCACCTACGCCACGGCCGCGCTCGCCTGGTGGCGGACGGGGAGCCGGGCGGCACTCGCGGGGGCGGCCGTGGTCGCGGGGCAGCAGATCGGGGTGATCCTCACCAACACCGCGCCGGACTTCCGGTTCATGGTGTCGCCGATCCTCGTCGGCGTCCTGTTCGTTCCGCTGCTCCTGCGGGAGGCGGGGCACCTCGCCCGTTCCGATCCGTAGGACGCGGGCCCGGTCGTCAGCGGTCGAGTTCGTCGAAGAGCGCCTCCCAGCGTTCCAGGACGCGCGGCAGCCGGTACCTCCTCATCCGTTCCCTGCCCCTCGCCCCCATCCTGCGGCGCAGTTCGGCGTCGGACATGAGGCGCTCCAGGGCGGCGGCGAAGCTCCCGGTGTCTCCGGGCTCGGCCAGTATGCCGTTGTCCCCGTCCTCGACCAGGGTCCTCACCCCCGCCGAGGCGTCGCAGGCCACGGCGGGCAGCCCGCAGGCCGCGCCTTCGGCGAGGACCAGCCCCCATCCCTCGAAGTCGCTGCTCAGGGTGACGATGGAGGCGTCCAGGTACTCGGCCTCGACGTTCTCGACCTGTCCGCGAAAGACGATCCGGTCGCCGAGGCCGGTCTGGGCGGCCTGCGCCTCCAGGGCCGCCCGAAGCGGTCCGTCGCCGATGACGTGCAGCTCCCACGGCTCGGCGACGGCCGGGGCCGCGGCGGCGAAGGCGTCGATCAGCAGGTCGATCCGCTTCACCCTGACCAGCCGTCCGGCCGAGACGATCCGCGGGTTGCGCAGCGGGGCCGCCTCCTCGGGGAAGACGCTGACCGGGTTCAGCATGGTGCCGCAGTTGGCGAGCCGGTGCGCGGTGAAGGACGCCGCGTAGTCGTCGCACAGGAACAGCGCCTTGTCGAGGTGCGCGTAGTGCTTCTTGATGAGCTTGAGGTTCGGTGAGTCCACCGCCTCGGTGTACGACTGGTGGTACTGGCCGATCTTGGCGATGTGCGGCATGGGCAGGTCGGCGATCCAGTGGGCGGCCCAGGGCGAGGCGATGACCATGTATCCGCCGTGTCCGCTGTGTCCGACGTCGATCCGGTCCGTCAGCCGCAGCAGCTTCCGCCTCGCGGCGGCGACCTCCTCCGGGCTCCTTCTCTGCCTGCCCCTGCGCCACGGCAGCGAGCGGGCGGCGGGCTCGGGGGCGGGCGTGTCGTACAGCGTGGCGTGCCGGTAGACGGGGTCGGCGACGTAGGTCTGCGGCTGCCGGGAGGGATTGATACTGATCAGGGTCACCCTGTGCCCCCGCGAGCCGAGGCCCTGGGCCAGGGTGTGGATGACCCGCTGGGACCCGCCCATCGAGTCGCCGTCGGTGCTGAGGAAGAAGACGTCTCGCGATCTCAACGCATGACCTCCGGGAAGAACGCGTCCACGACCCTGCCGCTCGCCTGCCCGTCGTCGAGGCCGCACCAGCGGTCGCGGAACTCCGCGTAGCGCCGCCGGTACCTCTCGGTGATCTCGGTGAGCCGCTCCAGCGCCTCGGCCAGCTCGCCCGGTTCGCGCAGCAGCGGCCCCGGGGCGACCTCGGCCAGGTCGAAGCAGATCCCCCGCTGGGCGGAGGCGTAGCGCTCGTAGTCGTCGACGTAGTAGAGGATCGGCCTGCCGAGACAGGCGTAGTCGAACATGATCGAGGAGTAGTCCGTCACCAGGACGTCCGAGGCGAGCATCAGGTCGTTGACCTCGGGGAACGCCGAGGCGTCCCGGACGAGCCAGCCGAGCGGGTCGGGCACCGTGAAACGGTCGTAGGGGTGGGCGCGCACCAGGATCACCCAGTCCGGGGGCAGCGCGCCGGCGAGGGCGGGCAGGTCGAGCCGGATCGAGTCGCCGCTGAAGCGCCTGTTGTCGCGGTAGGTGGGTGCGTAGAGGATCACCCGCTTTCCCGCGGGGATCTCGAAGAACTCCCTCACCTGCCGCGCCCGCTCGCGTTGCGCCGGTTCCATGTGCCGTACCAGCACGTCGGTGCGCGGGTATCCGGCGTGGATCAGCTCGCCCCTGAACCCGCTCGCCTCGGCGAAGTCGCGCAGGAAGTCGGGGCCCGGGGTGAGCAGCGCGTCCCAGCGTGCCACCGCCTCGGCGTACTTCCTGGCGAGGGCCGGCTGCGTCCGGTGCCTGGGCTCGTCCAGGCCCATCTTCTTGAGCACCTGACCATGCCAGGTCTGCAGGTAGCGGGTGCTCCCGCGCTTGCGGTAGCAGTAGGGCAGGTTGTGGCTGTCCACCCAGTGTCCGGCGCGCGCCAGGGTCCAGGCGTAGCGGAAGGTGTCGCGCCGGACGAGACCGACGTCCTCGGGGAAACGTTCGGGAACGTCCGCGTGGGACCAGACCGCCCGCAGGCCGGTGGCGCGCCGCTGCAGTTCCTCGTGGACGTAGCGCGGGTTGCCGGTGTAGCCGGTGCCCTCGGCCGACTCGAACAGCACCAGGTTCCGGCTCACCGGCACCGTCATGCTGACCAGCCGGTAGAAGCGGCCCAGGTTGCGGGGGGTGGCGAGGTCGGCGAGCAGGCCACGCCAGAGTTCCGGCACGCTCGGGAAACGCCGCTTGGCCGCGGGGCCGAGCCTGCGCGCCATGAGGCGGAACGGGAGGTCGGCGGACGCCTCGAGGACGAGGCGGCCGGAGCCCACCGTGCCCACGGAGGTGAACGAGAACCCCGGGACCGCGAGGAGGGGCCTGAGGTTCCCGCGCTCGCCCTCCTGGAGCGAGATCATGACCGCCTGCGGCCTGACGGCGTTGTCCGGCCACTCCAGCTCCGGCAGGGAGATCGTCACCGTCCCCTCCAGGATTCCCGTCCCCTCGGGAGGACCTCCCGTCATCCGCGGGATCCTCGTCCGCTCCGGCTCCTCCGGCTCCCACTGCCCTTCGAGCCCTCTCGGGCTCTTCTTCTCCCGCTCCTCCAGCGACTCGATCACGACGGGGGCCATCTGGACGGGGATCGAGGTGATCGTCCTCTTCCTGCCGCCGACGCGGAGCCACGCGGTCAGCGTGCGGCCGTCGAGCACCCGGCCGGGGTCGTAGGTTCGCAGGCGCAACCGGATCCGGTCCCTCGACGCCTGCAGGTCGATGAGCTCGTGCCGCAGCAGCGCTCCGGACAGCGGTTGCTCGGCCAGGCGCAGCTCGGTGACGTCCAGTTCGCTCCTGGCCCGCTCGTCCTGAGGGGGCACCGTCCCCCAGAACACCCGATCGCCGTCCGCCGTGACCGCCCGGGGCGGGACGGAGTGCCTGCCCCCCAGCTCGACGGCGGCGAGCGCCGCCTCGGCTCCGCGCCGCTCGCGGACGAGCTGGAGGCACACCCGCTCCGCCCTGGTCAGCCGCTCGATCGCGGCGGGTTCGAGCGTGTCCACGTACGGGATGACGATGTCGGCGAAGTCGGAGATCCACGCCGGGTCACGCTGGGGCAGGTCGCCCAGGTAGAGGCGGAGGTCGTGGGAGAGGAAGCGGAAGTCCTTGTCCTCCTTGAGGTCGAGGGAGTGGGTGTTCGCGAGGGCGCGGTCGCTCAGGACGGCGGCGGCGACGCGCTGGCGAACGTTCTCCAGTTCGTGCCGCCGCGACGAGATCGACCTGGTGGCCGGGGTGGCGGCGAGCAGCCAGCGGTAGACGGGCCACGGCACGACGGCGAACAGCTTGCTGCGGCAGAACAGCTCCGTCGACCAGACGATGTCCTCGTGGTGGATGTCCTCGGGGAAACGGATGCCGGTGACGTCGAGGAAGGTCCGCCGGTACAGCTTGTTGGTGGCGAGGCAGTTGAAGAGGAGTTCGGGTTCGGCGCGGATGCCGTCCACGACCCGTCGTTCCGCGAACAGCTGGGGGTACCAGAGGGTGACGGCGCCGGTCGCCTCGTCGACGCGCTCCACGGTGCCCATGACGAAGTCGGCGCCGGTCGCCTCCGCTTCGAGCAGGAGGCTCTTGCAGGCGTGTCTGGGCAGCTCGTCGTCGCTGTCGAGGAACATCAGGAAGGGCGAGCGGGAGGCGTCCATGCCCGCGTTGCGCGGCGCGCCGCAGCCGCCGCTGTTGGCGGGCAGCCGCAGGTAGCGGACCCGGCCGTCCTCCTCGGTGAGCGCCTTGGCCACCGCCGGGGTGTCGTCACCGGAACAGTCGTCCACGATGATCACTTCGAGGTTCTTGAGCGTCTGGCCGAGAACGGAGCGCACGGCCCGGGGTAACCGGGCCGCGTCGTTGTAGGTGATGACGATCACGCTGACGTCCGGGACCGTGTACGGCTGTGTTGTCATGGCGCGCAACTCCAAGGCGGCTGGGAGGAGAGCCTTGACCCGCGGTGGTCCGCGCTCGGCGGGGCGGAGGCGGCAACGGCAGGGCAAGGCGTCATGGGATCGCTGGTGTTGGATGTGGGCACTCAGCCCGAGGTGGGCGTGCCGGCGAGGAGGACGGGGGCGTCACGGCCGGTTCCCCTCGTGACCCTCGGGGTCCTCGGCCGTCCCGTGTGCTCCTCGTGGTACTCCGCGTCGACGTTGACCTGCCAGACGTCGTGCCCGGCTCCGTCGACGACGTTCTCCACGGTCAGCATCGCGGTGAGCATGGAGTGGTCCTGGTTGTTGTACCGGTGCATGCCGTTGCGGCCGACCGGGTGGATCTCCGGCCACTCCACGTCGAGATACTTCCTGAGCACCTCGACGTTGCCGGCGTAACCGGCGTCGTAGACGGGGTAGGCCTTCGGCATTCGCACCACGTAGCCCTGCCGGACCGAGCCGGGGGTCACCAGGCCCAGCCGCTCCAGCTCCCGGGTGCCGAACGCGATGAGGTCGTCGTCCGGAGCGCGCCACAGGTCGTCGCCCTCGTTGACGAAGTACTCCAGGCCGAGACAGGTCCGTCCCGCCTGCACCAGGTACGGCGACCAGGAACCGTAGTTCTGCACCCGGCCGAGCCGGACCTCGGGGGAGTGGATGTAGATCCAGTTGTCGGGGAAGGAGAACCGCTCGGGGACGACCAGCGCGACGGTGAGGAAGTCGCGGTATTTCAGCCCCGCGGCGGCCTCCGCGACGACATCGGGCACGTCCGGCCCGAACGCGCGGATCAGGGCGTTGAGCGGCATCGAGGAGATGAGGTTGTCACAGTGCACCTCGCGGACGGCGCCCCCGGCACCGTCCTGGCGGTCACCGTCCTGCCGAAGGGCGCCGCCATACGGGCGAACGCCGTCGTCGTGGACGTCGCCGCCCGCCGGACGAACGACACCGGCCCTCTCGTTCTCGCCGTCGTCGTGGCGGACGGTGACGGCGAGGCGGCCGTGGTGGCGGCGGATCCGTTCGACCCGGGTGCCGAGGTGGATGGTGGAACCCCGCTCGCGGACCCGGTCGGCGCAGGCCTCCCACATCATGCCCGGCCCCAGTTTGGGGTAGCGGAACTCCTCGATGAGACTCGTGATCTCCTTGCGGTTCCTCCCCGGCGTCAGCGCGGCGGCGATGGCCTTGCCCAGGGAGAGGTCCCTGATCCGCTGCGCGGCCCAGTCGGCCTGGATACTCGCGGCGGGAACGCCCCACACCTTCTCGGTGTAGGTCTTGAAGAAGATCCCGTAGAGCCGCCGGCCGAACCTGGCCGCGACCCAGCCCTCGAAGGTGGACTGGTCGGCGGGCGGCCTGATCCTGGCCCAGGCGTACGAGCCGACACAGCGCAGGGATTCCAGGACACCGAGGTTGCGCAGGGCGTTGGACGCCCTGAGCGGGTAGTCGTAGAAACGGCCCCCGTAGTGGATGCGGCTCATTCTCGGGCGGAGCAGGAAGTCCTCCTCGCCGAGGATCTCGTTCCAGAAGTCCTCCACCCGGGGCACCTTCGTGAAGAAGCGGTGCCCGCCGATGTCGAAGCGCCAGCCGTCGCGTTCCTCCGTCCGGCTGATGCCGCCGACCACGCGGTCGGCCTCGAAGACCTCGCACGGGTGTCCTCGCCGGGCCAGCTCGTAGGCCGCGGTGAGCCCGGCGGGCCCCGCTCCCACGACCACTGTTGAGTCCATGCGTTTCCCCCCGCGAATGCCGTTTGCCGCGATCTCGCCCGTCTCGGTCACCCGATCGTGTCGGACGGTCAGGGGGGATCGAGGGGTCATCACGTCTTACTAGGACGTGTGCATTCCCAGCCTTGACCTGGGCTTGGGGGAGGCGTTGCCGCGTCACGGACCCGAGGGCGGATCGGCCGGCCGGGGGAGATGTGCCGGAGATGGTCAAGTCTCGGTCAGCTCACTCCATCGCGGTCATATTTTGGGCTCGCCCGGCCCGGCGCGGAGCCATGCTGCTGACGTGACGTCTACGTCGCGTTCATGGCCGCCAGGTTGTGTCGACGGGCACACGGGCTCCTTCCGCCGCTTTCCGGCGACCACTGGGCTTCCCGCCGCGCGCCCGTGACGTCTTCCACGCTGAGTGGATCTTCGCCCGCGTGCCATGTCCGGCGTTCACGCCGATGGACCGGACTGTGAGCTTTCGACTACCGGAGGACCGATCGTGGCCCCAGTGAGCATCATCGTGCCCATATACAACGTGGAGCCGTACCTTGAGGCGTGTCTGGAGTCGTTGGTCGCGCAGACCTGGAGTGACATCGAGGTCGTCATGGTGGACGACGGCTCTCCCGACTCCAGTGCGGAGATCGCCGAGACCTTCGTCGAGCGTGACGCCCGGTTCCGGCTGATCCGGCAGGAGAACGGGGGCCTTGGCACCGCGCGCAACACCGGCATAAGGCACGCCAGCGGTGATTTCCTCGCCTTTTTGGACAGCGACGACATGCTCCCGTTGACGGCCGTCGAGACGATGGTGTGCTCTCTGACGGAGAGCGGATCCGATCTCGTCACGGGCAACGTCCTGCGCTTCAGCGGGCAGGGGGTGCGCCAGTCGGCGATGCACAAGGCGATCTTCGCCAACTCCGCCAGGCGGACCCACGTGACCGCCGACGAGATCCTGCTCAAGGACCGGCTGGTCACGAACAAGCTCTGGCGGCGCTCCTTCTGGGACGAGCGGGGGCTGAGCTTTCCCGAGGGGGTCCTGTGGGAGGACATCGCCGTCGCCCTGCCCGCCCACTTCCTCGCCGGGGCGGTGGACGTGCTGTCCACTCCGGTCTACCTGTGGCGGGAGCGGGAGGGGGAGAGCGTCTCGATCACCCAGAACCGGGGGCACCTCAAGGGGATCGAGGACCGGTTCGCCGCCGTCGACTCCGTGCGGAGTTTCCTCGTCGACACGGGGCGGACCCAGCACCTGAGGGCGTGGGACCGGATGGTCCTCGACAGCGACCTGCCGAACTTCCTGCAGGTGCTCGACCAGGCGGGGGAGGAGTTCCGGAGTCGCTTCCTCGACCTGGCGTGCGCCTATCTCGACAGGGCGGGGCCGAAGGTTCTCCCGCTCATCCCCGCGCAGCGCAGGGCGAAGTGGATCCTCGTCAAGGAACGCAGGATGAGCGACCTGCTCCAGCTGCTGGAGTGGGACAGGACGGTGAAGCCGACCGCCCGCGTCGTCGGGAGCAGCCTGCGCGGGTACCACCTCAACGTCCCCGTTCAGGTCGAGCGGTCCGCCACGCGGATGCGCGAGGAACTGGACCTGCGCCAGCGGGTGGACAGCCTGGAATGGAAGGACGACAAGCTGGTCGTCGAGGGCCGGGTCTCGCTGCGCTACCTGCGTCCCCGCAGGCGGATGCAGCAGCACCTCCTCGCCTGGCTCGTCCCAGAGGGCCCCGAGAGCACCGGGGACGCCAAGGGCACCGGGGGCGCCAAGGGCGCTAAGGGCGCTGAGGGCACCGAAGGACTCGAAGGTCGCCGGCGCAGGATCCGGCTCCCCGTCACGATCAGGCGGGGCCTGTCGCTGGTCGACACCGGCCCGCGCAGGCGCAAGGACTGGTGCGGGTTCCGGCTCACCGTCGATCCCGCCAAGCTCCCGGCCGGCTCGTCCTGGCGGATCGACCTGTGCGTACTGTCCCGAGGACTCCTGCGCCGGGGAAGGCTGGGGCAGCCGAGCCCGGCCGCACGGCGGCTGGAGTTCACCGAGCGCGAGCCGGGGACCGTGGCGTGGACGGAGTGGACGCCCGCCGAGGAGTTCAGGCTCCGGGTGGAGCGGCCGGGGGGCTGGGTCACCGGCCACCGGGTGGCCGAGGGCAAGCTGAGGATCGGCGGCCGGTGCGACGACGACCTCGGCGCCGCACCGACGCTGCGGCTGGTCCGGCCGCAGGGGGGCCGTGACCGGCGCTACCCGATGACCGTGTCGGACGGCGCCTTCGAGGCGGTGGTCGACCTCGACGGGGTGCTGTCCGAGCACTGGCCGGAGCTCGACCCGGCCGGCCTGGAGATGAGCGCGCTCAACCCCGGGGCCGAGTGGCACTTCGAGGTCGTCCCCGCCGAAGGAAAGGCCCGGCCGCTGCTCGTCGCCCGCGACGTGGAGCGTGGCCTCTACCGGCTCCGCGGGCGCGACGTGGTGCTGAACCGGTCGCAGGCCGGTGGGCTCGTGCTGCGCGAGCAGCGGCCGACGTTCTACGTGGAGCGGGTGGAGTGGACCGACCTGGGCCACCTCAGGGTGACCGGGGCCCCGATGCGCCCGATCGACGGCCCGGCGTGGCTGGTCGTCACCTCGCGCAACCGGCTCACCGAGCGGCTCTTCCCGCTCGTCGACGGCAGTGCCACGGTGACGCCCGAGGGGAGCGAGACGCTCGGTGGGTGGCTGCCGCTGCCGGCGGGCACGCACGGCTTCGCGATCCGTACCGGCGCCGGCACCGGTGACATGCGCATGGAGTTCCGGCTGTCCGCGCCGCTGGAGCACATCTCCGCCACCCGTACGTTCGTCTTCGACACCGACCTGATGAACGAGGCCGTCTTCACCGTGAGCGACGACCTGCGCGCCTCGGGCAGGCCGAAGCAGCAGCGGTTGCTGCGCGAGGACTTCTACCCCGCGAGGTGCCAGGAACCGCTGCGGCCCGCCGTCCTCTTCGACGGTTACGGGGGCAGGCAGTTCTCCGACAGCCCGAAGGCGATCTACGAGGAGCTCGTGCGGCGGGGTTCGGACCTGGAGTTCATGTGGGTCGTGCGGGACGGGCAGGTGGAACTGCCCGAGGGGGTGACGCCGGTCCGCCGGTACGGGCGGGAGTTCTTCGAGGCCCTCGCCCGCTGCAGGTACATCGTGACCAACAGCCACCTGCCCTCCTGGTTCGAGCGCAGGCAGGGGCAGACGGTGCTGCAGACCTGGCGGGGCACGCCGTTGAAGCGCGTCGGGTTCGACGTCGAGAAGGTGCCGTTCGCCAGGCCCGACCAACACGAGCGGCTCGCCAGGGCCGTCGCCCGGTGGAGCCACCTCATCTCGCCGAGTCCCTGGTGCACCTCGATCCTGGACGGTGCCCTGCGGTTCGAGGGGGAGATCCTGGAGATCGGCTCTCCTCGCGACGACCTGCTGCGTCGTGCCGGAGCCGAGCGGATCGGAAAGATCCGGGAGCGTCTCGGCCTGCCCGAGGGCAAGAAGGTCATCCTGTACGCCCCGACGTGGCGCGACGACAAGCTCTACAGCAGGGGACGCTACCGGCTCGACCTGCGCCTCGACGTTCGGCACATGGCGGAGAAGCTCGGCGAGGACCATGTGCTCATGATCCGTAAGCACCCGAACGTCACGGACAGGCTGCCCAGGGTCGGCACGGACTTCCTCTTCGATGTCTCGATATATCCGGACATCCAGGAGCTTTACCTGGTCGCGGACATGCTGATCACGGACTACTCGTCGGCGATGTTCGACTTCGCGGTGACCGGCAAGCCGATGTTCTTCTTCACCTACGACCTGGAGCGCTACCGCGACGAGGTGCGCGGCTTCTACTTCGACTTCGAGGCCGAGGCCCCCGGGCCGCTGCTGCGCACGACCGAGGAGGTCGTGACGGCCGTACGGGACGCCGACGAGGTGCGCGGTGAGTACCGGAAGCTGTACGACGCCTTCACCGCCAGGTTCTGCCCGCTGGAGGACGGCGGCGCGGCGGCCAGGGCCGTGGACCGGATCTTCCGGTAGCCGCCCGTCGTCCTCACGAAAGGCCGGGGAGACCCTCCTCGGCCTTTCGTGTCCTTCAAGCGCCGGAGCCCCATGGCGCGGGTCGGTCAAGAAGTGGCATGGAGATCTTCTAGTAGTTACAGAGCGTAGATGACAGGAGACACCGCGTGGCCATGCTGGAACGCATGAGGGCCTATTCGTTGGACGACGTTCTCGCGACCCGGAAACGAAAAGACTCCTGGTGGACCGTTTTCCTGGTCGACCCGGTGGCGTGCAGGCTCACCCTGCTCGTCGCCAACCACACGTCCATCACCCCCAACGGGCTCACCCGTTTCTCCCTGATCCTCGGCATGTGCTCGGCGATCTGCTTCGCGTCAGGACGGCTCGCCGCGGGGGCACTGCTGTTCTACGTGAGCTTCATGGTCGACTGCATGGACGGGAAGATCGCCCGGCTCAAGGGGACGGGGACGGCGTTCGGGCTCTGGCTCGACTACGTGGGCGACCGGATCAGGGTGCTCTGCTGCGCCGCGGGGCTGGCGTCCGGGCAGTACGTGGCGACGGGCGACGTCTCCTACATCCTGCTGGGCGCCGGGGTGGCCGTCCTCGACCTGTTCCGCTACGTGAACGCGCCGCAGATGAAGCGCGTGCGCGAGGTGGTCAGGGAGAACCGGCTCGGACGGCCGGTACCCGTCGAGTCCGTGGTGACCGTGGGATCCCCCAGGGCGGGGGAGGCGCCGGTGGCCGCCGGGCACACCGCCCACGCGGGACACCTCAGGCCCGTCGAGGTCATCACGCCCCGCGAGCCGCTGCGAGTCGCCGGATTCGAGGACCAGGAAGAAGACCGTGAAGAGGTGCGCGGCGAGAACCGGGGAGAGGACGGGGCCGGACGGCGGGGGCCCAGGAAAGGCAGGCGCCCGAGGCTGCCCCGCAGGTTCACCCGACTCCTGGCCCGCCACCGGGTGCGGACCCACCTGATCAGCGGTATCGAGTTCCACGCCGCCGTGTTCGTGGTCGCCCCGCTGGTCGGGACGGTCGCCCTGGTACCCCTCGCGGTCGCGGCGGGGGTCCTGCTTCTGCTGAACGAGGTCGTTCTGATCTACCGAATGTGGCTCTTCGCCCGGGTGGTGCCCGTCGTACCGCTCGTCGGGAAGGCGCCACGCATATCTGTTTGACCAAGCTTTACGGGGGTTCGTTGTCATGCAGTCCGACCGCCCGATCTTCGTGATCGGTTGTCCGCGTTCCGGCACCACGATGCTGCAGCTCATGCTGCACTCGCACCCGCGCATCGCGGTGCCTCCGGAGACACGGTTCGTGGTGCCCGGCTACTACCGCAGGTTCTCCTTCGGGGACCTGCGCGAGGAACGCAACCGGCGCAGGGTCGGCCGGTGGATCGTGAGCGACAAGGACACCAAGTTCAAGGAGCTCAAGCTCGACGGGGACAGGCTGATCGACGACATCGTCGCCGGTCCGCCCACGCTGGGGTCGGCGATGGGAATCACCTTCCGCTCCTACGCCGAGCAGTACGGCAAGAGCCGCTGGGGTGACAAGCGGCCCAGCTACTACCACCACGTGGACCTTCTGCTGCGGCTGTTCCCCGACGCCCAGTTCGTGCACCTGATCAGGGACGGCCGCGACTGCGTGGCGTCGCTGAAGGAGATGCCCTGGTACACCAAGGACGTCTTCCACGCGGCGGTCAACTGGAGCGAGGCGATCGACTACGGCCGCCGCCACGCCAAGAGGCTCCCCGCCGACAGCTACTACGAGCTGCGTTACGAGGACCTGACGGCCTACCCGGAGACCGAGCTGAGCAAGCTCTGCGACTTCCTCGGCGAGGACTACGACCCGGCGATGACCGAGCCGTACCACGTCGCCAGGGTGGCGATCCCGCAGCACAAGGTCTGGCACAGCCACACCCACGGCGACGTCACGACGGCGAGGGCGGGGTCGTGGAAGGCCAGGCTGGAGCCCTGGGAGATCTCGGTGTGCGAGACGGTGCTCGGCGACCGGCTCACCGCGAACGGCTACGAGCTGAGCGGCGCCCCCAAGGCGAGCAAGACCCACGTCGAGGCGTGCGAGAAGGCGGCGTCCAAGCGGCGCTGGGCACGCAGGCGCAAGGAGATGCGCGACCGCGTCAACCGGTTCCGCGAGCCGAGCCCGGTGGCCGCGAGGCTCACCAGCCGGCAACTCGGCGAGCTTGCGAAGGTCTGAGATGAAGCCCGATCGCCCGATCTTCATCCTGGGCTGTCCCCGCTCGGGGACCACGATGCTGCAGCTGATGCTGCACGCCCACCCGCGCGTCGCCATCCCGCCGGAGACCCGGTTCATGGTCTCCGCCTACCAGCGGCGGCTCCAGTTCGGCGACCTCAACGACGCCGCGCACCGGCGTGAGCTGGGCGAATGGGTGGTCGACCGGCGCCAGTCACGCTTCCACGAGCTGGAACTGGACCGCGACGAGGTGCTCGACCAGATCGTCGGCGGGCCGCCGACACTCGGCTCCGCGCTGGGCATCGTGCTGCGCGCCTACGCGGCCAGGCACGGCAAGCCGCGCTGGGGTGACAAGCGGCCCTCGTACTTCCAGTACACCGACGTGCTGCTGCGGCTGTTCCCCGACGCCCAGTTCGTGCACCTGATCAGGGACGGCCGCGACTGCGTGGCGTCGCTGAAGGAGATGCCCTGGTACAACGGGACCGTCTACAGCGCGGTCTCCGCCTGGGCCGAGGCGATCGACTTCGCCAGGCACGGCGCGCCGAAACTGCCGGGCGGCAGCTACCACGAGCTGCGCTACGAGGACCTGACCGCGGAGCCGGAGGCCCACCTGCGCAGGTTGTGCGAGTTCCTCGGTGAGGACTTCGCCCCCGCCATGTGCGACCCGGGCGCGATGGCCGGCATCGCCGTACCCGCACGCAAGACCTGGCACGCGCGCACCTTCGGCGAGGTGACCACCGCGCGGGCCGGTTCGTGGCGTGACCGGCTCGACCCCGGCGAGATCTCGCTGTGCGAGAGCGTGCTCGGGGACCGGCTGCAGACGTACGGGTACGAGCTCACCGGGGCGCCGAAGGCCGAGACCTCGCGGTTGATGTCCTACGAGCGGACGGCGGCCAGGCGGAAGCTGACCCGGGTGAAAAGGGTGACGTTCGACCGGCTGATCCGGCTCCGCGAGCCGAATCCGCTGGGGGCCCGGCTCACCTCCGCCCAGATCGTGCTGGCCGGGGTGCCCATGCCGCGCACCGAGCCCGTCGCGGCCGGCAGGTGAGGGGCTTCCCGCCGATCCGGTACGTGGTCGGCATCCGGCCGAACGGGACTTCCCGCCGGCGGTACGCGGTCAGAGGGTGATCCGGGCAGGGCTTTCCGCCGGTGGTACGCGGTCAGGGTGTGATCCGGACAGGGGTTCCCGCCGGTCCGGGGACGGTCAGCGGGTGATCTGGTCGAACAGGGCCTCCCAGCGGTCCAGGACGTGGTCGGGGCGGAACGCCTCGACGTGCGCGCGGGCGGCGGCTCCCAGCCGCCGCCGCTCCGCGGCCGAGGCGATCAGCCCGGCCAGCGCGGCGGCGAGCCCGGTCACGTCGGCCGGGGGCACCAGCACCCCGGTCTGCCCGTCCAGTACGAGTGACCTGAGTCCGCTCGACACGTCGAACGCCACCGAGGGCACCCCGTAGGAGGCCGCCTCGCCGACCACCAGCGGCAGCCCCTCGTGCTCGCTGGACAGCGCGAGCAGCGACCCGCCCGTGTACTCGTCCGCCATCCGGGCGGCGGGCACCGCGCCGCGGAACACCACCCGGTCGCTCACCTCGCACTCCGCGGCGTGCGACAGGAGCCGTTCCCGCTCGGCCCCCTCGCCGATCAGGTGCAGCTCCCAGCCCTCGCTCGCCTCGCGACGGGCCCTCACGAGATCCGGGTGGTCGCCGTCGCCCTCTGCGCCCTCTGTGCCTCCGGGACCCGGACGGCCGCACGCCCGCGCGAAGGCCGAGATCAGCCGGTCGAACCGTTTCACGCCCTCCAGCCTGCCGACCCCGAGCACCCGGCGGGCGGTGAGGTCCGCGGTCCGCGAGGGCCAGACGGGCAGCGGGTTCGGGATGGACCAGGTGTTGGGCAGCAACGCGTGCTCGGAGAACAGCCACGCGTCCTCCTCGCTGAGGAACACCGCCTTCTCCAGGGCGCCGTAGTGGCCGCGGACCGAGCCGAGGTGCCACGATCCCCGCGCGTGCTCGTAGGATCCGTGGTACTGCCCGATCGGCAGCAGTCGCTCGGGCAGCAGGTCCCCGATCCGGGTGACCACGCTGGGCGAGGAGAGCACCGCGAACCCCGACCCCACCTCCCGCAGCAGCCTGTCGAGCGCCTGCCGCTCGCGGCGCCTGCCGAGTCGGGAGAGCCTTCCCACCGGAGCCCGGTGGATCACGTGACTGGTGTAGCGAGGCCGTTCCACATAGCGGAACGGCTTCTCCGACCGATGCAGCCCGATCACGTGCACCTCGCGGCCCCGTTCCGCCAGGCCCTGCGCCACGGTGTGGGTGACGCGCTGGACGCCGCCCAGGGTGTCGGCGTCCAGGCACGCGAACACCACCGCCCCACCGCGCCCGCCGGTCACCGCGACCGTCCGAGCAGCGGCAGGCGTGCCAGGTGCCGTGGCACGATCGGGGGGCGTTCCCGCACGTCGGAGGGGAGAGGGGCCTGGGCGTGCCGGGGGTCGAAGAAGGCGTCCACCACGTTCGCCGAGGCGTTCCCCTTCTCGTCGGCGCACCACGTCCTGCGGAACGCGATGTACCTGGAGGCGAACGCCGCCGTCGTCCCGTCGAGATCTCGCAGCACCTCGATCAGCTCCTCGGTCGTGGTGAGGCAGGGGCCGGGGGCGATCGCGGGCAGGTCGTGGTAGACGCCGCGTTCCACCCTGCGGTACTCGTCCCAGTCGTCGATCAGGAACAGCATCGGCCGCCCGGTGATCGCGTAGTCGCACATCAGCGACGAGTAGTCGGTGAGCAGCGCGTCCGAGAGCAGGATCAGGTCGTTCACCTCCGGATAGGAGCCCGCGTGCCGGACGAAGTGGCGCAGATGCTCGGGCACCTCGAACCGCTCGACCGGGTGGGTCCGCAGGATCACCGTCCAGTCGCCGGAGAGGGCCTCGGCCATCGCGTCCAGGTCGGCCCTGACCGACTGCCCGGACCCCTTGGCCCGGTCGCGGTAGGTGGGGGCGTACAGCAGCACCCTGGACCAGTGCGGGATCTCCAGTCGCCTCCTCGCCCGCCCCGCCGCCTCCCGGTCGCCGCGCACGAGCACGTCACAGCGGGGAGAACCGTGCCGCAGCAACCGCCCCCGGTAGCCGTTGGAGGGCACGAAGACCCGCTCGAACTCGGCGCTGGGCGAGACCAGCGCGTCCCAGCGGTCCACCGCGGCCCGCCAGGTCGCCCTCGGTCCGTCGAAGTCGGCGCGCAGGTCGGGCGCGTCGAAGCCGACCGACTTGATGCCCTGGCCGTGCCAGGTCTGCAGGTAGCGGGTGCCCGGCGGTTTCGGATAGGCGAGCGGCATGCCATGGCTGTCGACCCAGTAGCCCGCCCTCGCCATGGTCCAGATGTGGCGCCAGCTCATCCGCCGTACCAGCCGGACACCGGAGGGAAAGTGCCCCCGTGCCGTGGCGGCCGACCACACCATCTTCAGCGGCGCGCCGCGTCGCCTGAGCTCCTCGTAGATGTAGCGCGGGTTCCCGGTGTATCCGGTGCCGACATCGGACTCGAACAGGGCGAGGTCCCTGCGCGCGGGCAGCACGGAGATCAGGCTTCTGTAGACGCGGAGCTTCACCTCCGGCCCGCTCACCTTCCGCAGCAGGCGGGCGGCGGCCCGCTTGAGCCTGGGCAGCTGCCGCAGCAGCCCCTGGCGGCGCCAGAGCACCCGCAGGAACGCGGCGTTCCCCTCCGCCTTGACGACGATCTCGTGGCACAGGACGGTCGTGCCCAACGGCGCGGTGGACGGGTCGACGAGCAACCGGTCGGCGGTGACCCGTCCGTCGGGGTTGAGGATCTCGATCACCGGGTCGTAGCGGCCCTCGAAGCCCAGCCGGCCGTGGTGGATCGTGGTGAGGTCGATCGTCGCCTCGCTCAGATAACCGCCGTCCGGCTGCTCGCGCGGTTCCAGCCGCAGCCGATCGTTCCTGAACCGCAGGTACGCGGTCCAGCCGGGCGTGGCGGTGAGCACGCCGAACGGGTCGTACGTCGTGATCGCGAGCCTGATCAGCGAGCCCTTGCCGGTGACGACCGCCTCGTGGCGCAGCCGGGAGGCGCTGTAGGGAAGCTCGGCCATCCGAAGCGAGGTGATCTCCCGCCTCTCGTCGGGGACCGCGCCCCAGTAGGTGCGCCCCCCTTCCCGTACGGCGACGCGCGGCGGGGCCTTCGGGCCGTTCAGCGACCGGGCGGCCACCAGCAGCTCGTCGGGCCTGCCGTCGAGGATGAAGCTGCAGCAGACCCGCATCAGCGGGTCGATCGTCTCGAACACCACCGGGTCGAGCTCCGCCAGGTAGGGGCGGACCACCGAGACGAACTCCTCGATCCACGCCGGGTCGCGCGAGGGCAGCGGGTTGAGATAGACCCGCAGGTCCTGGCGGATGAAGCGGCGCTGCCGCTCGTGCACCAGGTGGCCGAGGCCGTTGTCCCGCAGGATGTCGTCGCTGAGGCGGGCCGCCCTGATCCTGGAGCGGACGTTCGTCATCTCCGTCAGGCACAGCGAGATCGACAACCGGGTCTCGCTCTCCGCCGAGGCCCGGTGCCAGATGTAGACCACCCAGGGGACCACGGCGAACCGCCGCGCCGCGCAGTACAGGGCGGTGGTGAAGACATGGTCCTCGTAGTGCATGTCCTCGCGGAACGGCACCTGCCGCAGCAGTTCGGCCCGGTACAGCTTGTTGGTGCTGAAGGAGTCGAGGAACATCTCCGGCTCCTGGGCGATCCCCTCGACCGTCCTGCGCCTGGCGAACAGCGCGGGGTAGTAGCGCGCGGTCTTCCCGCTCCGCTCGTACAGCCGGGTGATCTGCCCGGTGACGAAGTCCGCGCCGGTCCTCTCGATCTCCAGCAGCATGCTCTTGCAGGCGTGTCTCGTCAGCTCGTCGTCGCTGTCCAGGAACATCACGTACGGCGCCCGCGCCGCCGCCACGCCCCTGTTGCGCGGGACCCCGCACCCCCCGCTGTTGACCTCCCCGCGCAGGTAGCGGACCCTCGGGTCCTTGCGCTGCAACTGCCGGGCCACCCTCTCGGTGTCGTCGGTGCTCGCGTCGTCCGCGATGATCACCTCGATGTCGCGCAGGGACTGCCGGAGTACGGACCGCACGGCCCTGGCCAGCCGTGGGGCATCGTTGTAGGTGATGACCACAACGCTGCATTCCGGGATATTGATCACGACCCGAGATATTCCCGGGAAAAAGTAGGCAGTTGTCCTACTTGTCCACTGATAACACTATTTTTGATGCCCTATGGGGCGCGATCCAGGTCCCGTGCTGCCGGGCACCGCCCGAGCCGTGACGGCCGGGGCCGTCAGGAGGACTTCGATCCTCTCATCGCCCGGTCGCGTCACAGTCCTCCTCGGAGGGGTCTGGCATGCATGATCTTCTAAGCCGCCCAGCCTCCACCTGCCGGGCTCGATACAGTGGTCGGCCAAGCTCGGCGAGACCTGCGGACGCCAGGCCACCCCGCGTACACGCGGCTATCAAACAGTCGTAAATCGCTGTTGGTGATCTAACTCTGGGCTTCGATCGATGGGTTAGTTGGGTGGCGCGATTCTTGCAGAAGTCCTTACCGTCCGGCAAAAGCATCTAATTGACTATAAAACTGCTCACCTCCCAGAGAATATTGATCATGGTCGGGCGATAGGGAAGGGATCCTCGAAACTTGTCTGCGGGCAGCCGGAGGGCGACGAGTCAATGCTCTCTGCAGTAAGGTTGTGGCCAACCTCTATCTTTTGCCGACGGGTGCGCGTAGGCTGATGATGGTTAAAATCCGGCAAGATCGGGCATCTGTGGCAAACTATATGTGAATAGAATAAAATCCCTTATGCGGCTAAAGGGAACGGTAAAACTTCTGTCAATCACGGGAAACTTATAGTGGCTGCAGGCGTCGCTGGTTAGCGTCCGTCTCATGAGCCAGCCAGACCGAGGGTACGTACGTGGAGAGGCCTGCAGTTGTGGACCGCCTCCCGAACGGTGCGTAAAGGACAGTGAAGTGCTGACTCACCACACCAAGAATGCGGGGGAGTTCCTTAACGCGCCTCGTGTCGAAACTGAACGCGAAGTTTCTCTTCTCAGAGGAAGGCTCACCACCGAAGAGGCCACGCGTTACCGCATCAGGCGGGGTGGCGAGGCGGCGATAAAAGCGGCAGTCGAAAGGTCGGAAGTCCGCCATACCACTGCCGGTCGCTTAAGGCAGGCCGGCTTCGCGGTGGTACACACCCCGGGAAGAAGGGTCAACGGCCCCCATGTTTCGGTGGTGTGGCCGGATGACGACCCGTTGGGGAGGCAGGACATCCCGTGGCCGGACAGCGTGGAGGCCGGGTTTGCTGACTGTTTTGTTGGACACGGCTAGATGTGAGGTGGTTTCAGTGAACCTTGACTCCCTGGTGAAACAAGGTCGCCTGCCATGGTGCCCAAATTCCCAAGCAAGCCGCCTGGAAGTCTTTCACCGGTACGAGATTCCACTTACCGGGGTCTTCTGGATGGGACAGTCCGCAGTCCTCTTCACGATGACCTTTGAAGGGGATAGAGATCTATCGGTCTGGGCTTACGTGGAGCTGGACGCAGAGGTGGCGGCGGGCATGAAGGGGCTTGTTTTCGAGTCTCTTGAGGCGCTCGACGAATGGGTCGATGCTCAGTTCGTCGGACGGGAAGCTGTTCTGGCGATCGTTCGCGAAGACAAGATCGGAGATCGTTGGACACGGATGCCTATAGAGTCCGGCCTGTTGGAGGCAACGGACTCCTTTCTTACCGCGATCATCCGGAGCTTAGAAAAGGTCGAAGACACCACGAGTAGGATTCGAGCCAAGATCGCAGGGCTTGACGCGGCCCGATCCGAGCTTCCCGACAATTCCGAACTCCTCAAAATTTAAGATCAGGTCGGTCTGTGTTTTGTGCGCCTGTCGAGGTGTCGACACCACACTGGTCTCCTGCTTGAACCCCTACGACTTCCAGAGCCTCATCGGCCCAGGTTCGCCATGACCCTTGAGGGAGGACATGAGCCCCGAATCCAGGCTGATCCTGCTGTGCGGGCTGCCCGGCTCCGGGAAGACGACGCTGGCCAAGCACTTGGCGAGAGAGCTTCCAGTGGTGCAAATGAGACGACATCGGCTGGCAGGCTGAAGTGCTACGAACAAGGCAGTCATCAAACCAGTGCGAGTGCCCTGCGTCGCGCGCAACCATGAAGGCCCCACAAGCGGGCAGCGCGGCACGGCGCGTGCATGTCGTATCAACAGGCTGCGAAGGTCAGCCGAAAGCGGTGTCGATATCGTCGGCCAGGGCCAGGGCCAGGGCCAGGGCCTGGGTCGAGACGGCGACGAGCATCAGTGCGGGGGCAGCGGCGTCCTTCGGCTCCGGCAACCTCCTTCACCACTCTCATCCCATCGTTGGCTGATGCACCGGCCTGAACGTCCACCGGGGCCGTAGCGACTGCCCAGAGGTTCCGGCTGCTTCCGCCGAAAGGGACGGCGAAAAATAAGGGAAGGGTGGGATGCCCGTCGGGCAAGAAGGGGTGTCTTGTCCTTCTGGCAAGGGAGCCCCTTGCATGATCGCTGTTTCTGATCTGTCCTCGCTGGTCGACCGGGAGCGGTTCGCCGCCGTCTTCGACGCCCACTACGAGGAGATTCGCCGCTACATCGGGCGGCGGCTCGGCCTCGATGTCGCCGAGGATCTGGCCGCCGAGACGTTCCTGATCGCCTTCCGTCGTCGCGACCGGTTCGATGCCGCCAGGGGCGGGGTCCGGCTCTGGCTGTACGGCATCGCCACCAACCTGATCGGCCGTCACCGTCGGGCCGAGATCCGCCGCTATCGGGCGCTGGCCAGGACCGGACCGCCTCCCGACGACGACGGCCACGATCAACGGGTTGCCGAGCGGGTGACGGCGGGGGTCACGGTCGGTCGGTTGTCAGGGGCATTGGCACGGCTGTCCAAGGGCGAGCGCGACGTGGTGCTGCTGATCGCGTACGGAGGGCTGACCTACGAGGAGATCGCCGAGGCGCTCGGGGTCGCCTACGGCACGGTGGCCTCCCGGCTCAGCCGGGCGAGGACCAAACTGCGCGACGTGCTGGGAGTGGAGGTCTGTTGAACGAGTTCCGGTTCATTGACGATGTGATGCCCGACGTCCCGCTCGCCGATGCGGCGAGAGTCGCCGAAACCAGGGCCAGAGCGCTGAACGACGCGAGGTTCTCACAACGACGGTTCGCAGGACGGTCCCGTAGCCGTTTTGGATGGGCGGTCGCGGCCGTTGCCACGGCAACGGTGGTCGCGTTCGTTGTAACCGTGCCCCGACTGGGGCCGGACGCCGCACCTCGGGCGGGAGGGCCGGGAGAGGTGCTGGAGGCGGTGGCCGACCGGGCGGCGGCGAGACCGAAGCCTGTCGAGAGCCTGTACTGGCGGGCGACCACCCAGTTGTTCCTGCGGGTGCGGGTCAACGGCTACGTCGTCGACGACTGGGGACGGCAGACGCTCTGGTACAGCCCTACTCTGCCCACGGTGCGCGAATGGACCAGGCTCGGTACGGTGCCGTCCACGGCGAAGGGCCGTGCCGCGTGGGAGCGGGCCGGTTCGCCGGAGCTTTGCGCTTCGCACCGCGACTGTGACGTCAACCTTCCACCGATCGACCGGACTCTTGTCACGCCGGATTCCTCGAATCGGCCGGCACGTCCCCTGCGGGTCTTCAACGTGCCCTTGGACGTGAAGGAGGTCATGGAACTGCCGGAGAAGCCGGAAGATCTCAGGGCCAGACTTCTCACGTACTGGCCCGCGTACAGCAAGGCGAAACCGAAAGGGCCTGACGAGACAGTGGACGACTGGCTCTGGTCACTGGGGTCCTCCCTCCTGTGGGACGTGCCCATTTCGCCGGGTACGGGCGCGGCCGTCTACCGGATGCTGGCGGCTCTCCCTGGTGTTCGGATCATCGAAACGGTCCAGGGGCCCCACGGGCGCGTGGCGATCGCACTGGCACGCGAATCCTCGTTCGAGGGTACGGAGAGCCGAATTTTGATCGACCCCTCCACCGGCGACCCACTCGGTCTCCGCAAAGCATTGGTGACGGCCAGGGACGGCATGCCATCCGGCACTGTGATCACAACAATCACCGTCGGAAAGTCCGATTGGACCGATAGGTCGCCTCACGTACCCAAGGGCTGCACGTCGGACGACGTCGAAAAGTGCGTTTACTGAGGATCGCGGGAGACGCTCTGACAGCTGGTCAGTGCCGTAGAGCGCGGCGGATCAGCCAGGTGAGCAGGATGAGGGCCGCCAGGGCGGCGACCAGGGGGCCGATGCGCTTGAGCAGGGGCATGCCCGCGACCTCCAGGAGGTTCAGGGCCTCCTCTTCCGGGCTGAGCGAGGTGCGCGAGGTGCCCGCGGGGTGGCTCTGGCGGGACTCGGCCTCCTCGTTGACGGAGAGGCCGGGCGGTGTGGGCACCGCGCTGAGGTGACGTCCCGGTGTGGCCGGGACGCCGGGGGCGTTCAGTCCTTCCGGGCCGCCGGGGCCACCCAGCCCGGACGCCGCCGCCTCAGAGGCCGCCGGGCCACCGGGGCCTTCCGCGCCGTGACCGGTGGAGCCTGCGGGGCCGGGGAACGCCGAGCCGGTGGTGCCGCTCTCCGCGCCGGGGCTCCCGGCGCCGGGGGGTGTCGAGCCCGTCGAGTCCGAGTCGGCCGGACGGGCCGGGCCGGGACCCCAGCTCTCCGAGATCGCCGGAACGTCGTCGGCCGACTCCGGTTTCCCGGCCGCGCTCCGGCCGCCCACGCCGGTCGTTTCCGTGCCGGAGCCCTCGCCCAGCAGGCGGGAGAGGTTGGCCTCGAACTTGTCGATCAGCTTCCCGCCCACCTCGGTCAGCACGCCTCGGCCCGCCTGGGCCGGGCGGCCGGTCACATCGAAGGAGGTGTCGACGGTGACCCGGGTCTCGCGACCCTGGGGGTGCAGGCGTGCGACGACCGTGGCACCGGCCGTGCCCGGACCTTTGGCCTCCTTTCCGGAGGCCCTGATGGTCATGGTGTGGGTGTCCTCGTCCACCTTCTCGAAAGCGACGTCGCCCTGGTACGTCACCGTGACCGGGCCGATCTTCATCTTCATCCGGCCGGTGTAGGAGCCGCCCTCGACCTTGTCCACGGCGGCACCCGGCAGGCAGGGCGCGATCCGCTCGACGTCGAGCAGCACCGGCCACGCCTGCTCGACAGGCAGGGGAACCGTGAACTCGTGCTCGAACCGCATCGCCATCGCTCCGCTCCTTGCCGGTCGGCCGCTGTCGCGACATTACGACTACGCGGGGGCGTATCGCCAGTATGCCGCTCTGGAGTCCCTTCGGACCCTCACGGCGGGCCGTGTCCACGCTCCAGCTTCGTGTCCTTTCCTTCCTACTGCCCTCATTGGCGAGGGCGATGCGTCCGGCCGTGCGGTCAGACCGGCGGGTTGTGGCGGGAGTACTCGGTGAACCTCCAGCGGAGCGGGCTGGCTCCCGGTACGCGGACGACCCGGTCCACCTCGAACCTGACCAGTCGCTCCGCGCCCGGAACGCTCCCCGGATCCCAGTCGATGCGGGCACGTCCGGTCAGGTGCAGGGCGTCGCCGCCCTCCCAGTCGAGGAAGAGCAGGCCGCAGCTGTCGTCCAGCTCCAGGTTCCCCAACGTCATGTACATGGAGTTGCCGACGTACTCCGGCCAGACCAGCCGCCGGTCGTCCAGCACCCGGACGAACCCGGGGTTGCCGCCCCGATGCGACAGGTCGGTGCCGAGGCCGGGCGCGGTGGTGGCGACGAAGAACGTGTCTGCGCCCTCGATCCAGGCCCGGTCGTCGTCGCCGAACGCCGTCGCCGAGGAGAAACCGGCGAGGTCGGCATCGGGAGAAGCGGAGGTCCTTTCATGGGGATCGGGTGAGCCGGGAATTTCCGGGGAGTCTCCGTGGGGATCGGCGGAGCCGGGAGTTCGGGAGGCGGGTCCCGCCGGTTCCGTGACGATCTCTCGCGCCTGGATGTACTTGGGACAGTTGGCGTACGTCTGCTCGGTACGGACGATCAGCCGGTCGCCTTGCCGCGAGACCGTGCCGTTGATCCGCATCCTGCGCCTGCTCCGCGGCTCGATCGCGAGCATCCCGATCTGGCCCCCGTCCAGCCCGGTCAGCGGGTCGTGCTCGCCGGGCACCGCGTCGATCACGACCGTCCGCTCGTCCACCGCCTCCGCGAATCCCTCGGGTCCGGTCAGGACGGACGCCCACAGGAGTCCGTCCCGTCCTGTCGCCCCGATCAGCAGCATCCGCTGTCGCCCCAGGAACTCGGCCGCCACCGTCGGGATCTCCGGCCGGGTCCTGGCCGAGCCCAGCGCCACCGCGCGGACCCCGGCCCTTCGCTGGACCGCGAGCTCTCCGGCGTGTTCCACGGGCATCTAGAAGAAGCCGCAGGTAGGAGCGGCGGCCACCGGTACGGGAGAACCTTCGACGCCCGTGGGCGTGTAGATCTCCAGCCGGATCCCGTCGGGGTCCTCGAAGAACACGCCGCCCGAGGACGCGCCCTCGCCGTGCGCCACCACGCCGTCGTGGTGGAGCGTGGCGCCGGCCTCCCTGATCGCGTCCTCGGCCCGGCGGACCGCCTCGACGTCCGGAACCTGGAAGGACAGGTGGTGCAGGCCGGGCAGGCCGGTGGCGAAGCGGCCCTCGCTCTGCTGCCAGAGGGTGAGCATCAGCGTGCCGTCGAGACCGAGGAAGGCGTACCTGCGGTCGGCCTCACCGGACTCGGCGAGGACCTCGAAGCCGAAGATCTTCAGGTAGAAGTCCCTGGACCTGTCGAGGTCGGAGACGTTGAGGCCGACATGGCCGGTCTGGAAGGTCATCTGATCTCTCCCGTCAGGTTTTCTAACGGATCGGTCCGTTAGTTTGGCTGCAGGATGAATCTAACGCATAACTGGCATTTTTCCCATTATAAATTTGTGGTGTAAATCACAATAAAGAAGGCCTAGATGTGAGATCGCGGCGTCGGGTGTGAGTTCGGCGCGGGTGTCGCGGGTGCGGCCCGACTCGGACGCGGACGTGAGGTGGATCGTCCCGGCGTCGGCCCACGTCGTTCCGTGGCGGGGGGCTCGGTGCCACCTCATGTCGTTCCGTGGCCGGGGTCTCGGTGTTGGTTCGCGTTGTTTCGTGGCCGAAGTTCCGGTGCCGGTTCGCGCCACCTCGCACCCGTGCGTGGGAAAACACCCGTGCGCTGGGAAAGGGGGAGCCGTCGCGGCGACGGCTCACGTGTCACTCGTGAGGGAATCCGGAAAGGCGTCAGCCGTCGCGGTGCTGGTGGTAGTGGCGGGCCGCGCGGGCACGGTTGCCGCAGCCGACCGAGCACCACTCCTGCCGGGCGTGGTCCTTGAGGAAGTAGAGCACGCAGCGCGGCGCGGGGCAGGTGCGGAGCCGCTCCCGCTGAGGCCCGGCGAGCAGCTCGATCGCCGACGTCGCGAGGGCCGCCCGGATCCGCGCCGACTCCGTGACCCCGTCGCCGTGGACGCTACGTGCCCGGGGAACGCCCTCGGCCGGCCACTCCAGCCGCGCGGCGAGCGGCACGGCGAGAGCCGCGGCGTTGACCAGGTCGAGCGACTCGGCGAAACCGGGAAGCCGGTGCGCGTCCGCGCCGCTCGCGGCGCCCGGCTTCACCGCCCTGGCGAAGAGCGCCCGTACGGCCTGCCGCAGCTCCACCACCTCGACCCGCAGCCGCTCCGAGGCGACGAAGTCCGAGTCGATCCCCAGCTCGGCGGCGTGCGCCCGGCCCCACGCGGTCATGCCCGCCACGTCGGCGAGCGTGTCCGTGAGTCCGGCCCGCGTCGCGCGGACGGTGCTGACGAACTCCAGGGCGGACATGCTCCGACTCTAATGCCTGATCTGGCCTTTTGCCGTGAGACCCGGGGGCGGCGGGATCGGGGAGGTGAAGCTCGTGGTCCTGGCGCCGGACGGCCTTGCGTGACCGCGCGGACCGTGCCGTCCTTGACGGTGAGATGCGAGGGCGAATCGGTGAACCGCTCGTTCGCGAGCCAGGAGCCCGTGCCGTTCTCGACTGTGAGGTGTGAGGCCCGCGGTTCTAACGCCGGACGGACTTGGCCAGGATGGCGACCAGACCCGCGAAGCCCAGGCCGCCCACCAGGATCGTGAGCATGACCAGCGGCGAGACGGACGGCTCGCTGATGAAGACGATCCCGGCCGCGATGAAGACCACGCCGCTGAGCAGGGCCATCCAGTCGGTGCGGTGTACGCGACGCTGCTCGGCCCTGTCGATGTCAGGCCGCACGGCGCACCTCCACGTCCCCGATGCCGGCCTTCACGTTCAGCACGATGGTCGCCACGTCGCCCTTGGGGGGCACCTCGGGCTCCAGGATCTTGTTGTGCGCGATGTCCGCCCCTCCCTCCACCGCATGGTCGATCTTGATGTCGCCGAACCTGGTGGCGCTGTTCACCTCGACTCTGGCCGTCGCGGGCAGGATCACGCTTATCGAGCCGACCGAGATCGAGACGTCCACGATGGTCCGTGAGCCCTGGGGCAGGACCAGGTCGCTCAGGTCGAGTCTGCCCGCTCCCACGCCCACCGAGTAGTCGCGGGCCACCTCGGACAGGGTGACGGGCCGCCAGTCGAAGTCGCCGAACTTCTTCGGCATACCGCCCAGCGTGGGCCCCGCGACCAGGGCGATCGACAGGATCGTGCCGGTCGCGACCAGTCCCGCTCCCCGGCCGAACCAGGTGGCGACCAGCAGGCCGGCGCCGATGACGACGAGTACCGCGCCGCCGACGACCGTCATGTTGACCGATCCCGAGGCGGACTGGATCGCCACGATGACCCCTCCAACGATCATGGCCAGACAGATGGTGATGCTCCCGACGAGCGACCTGGGCCGTCGCGGGGCGGGTGGTGCCACCACCGGCCCGCCGTACGCGGCCGGGTCGTAGGGGGAGTAGGGCTGCCGCCTCCGGGGATCCAGAGGCTGGTAGGGGCCGTACGGCGAGAAGGGGGCGCCGGAGGAGTCGAAGGACGGCCTCGTGTGGGCGTAGTACGGGTCCTGCGGGGTCTCGCCGCGTGCCTCCCGCGGTGGCATGGCGGGACCGGTGGGCATGCCCGGCGCATGCCCGGTGGGGCTTTGCGGAGTGGGGAGCGGATGGGACGTCGTGGAGCCCGGTCCGGCCTCGGGCGCGTACGGCTCCGTGACCGTCTCACCGCCCGGCCGCGGCGCGGCGTGAGCGGTGTCTCCCGAGGTGGTGCCGGGAGGGCCCGCCGTCGGAGCTCCGGCGTACGCGGTAGGGCCGGTGGCCCAGGGCGCGGCGGCGTGGGCGGCCGGGTCCCGTTCACCGACTCCGGGCGGTCCTGCGGGGGTGGACGGGCCCGGCCACCGGCCGGGCGGGTGCGGGGTGCGGCGCCTGCGCAGCCGATCGGGCAGGGACCTGGCCACGGCCAGCAGGTCGACCCCGCGGGAGTGGGCGGCGAGCAGGGCGATCGCGAACACCGTGCCGACCACGACCGTGCCGGTGCCGATGCCGTCCGAGGAGACGTTGACGATCAGCCCGAGGGCGAACAGGCCGGTGAGCAGGGTCAGGACCGTCTCGCTGTCGAAGTCGCGCCGGGTCCACTGCTCGAAGTAGCCGGGGCCGCCGTCGGTCTCGCGCATCAGCAGGAACGCCGCGAGGTAGAGCATGATGCCGATACCGGAGCCGAGCACCAGGACCGCGAAGCCGACCCGCAGCACCACGGGATCGATCTGGGCGTATCTCCCCAGCCCCGCGCAGACGCCCGTGAGCATCCGTCCCTCGTTGCTGCGCTTCAGGCCGTGCTCCTCGAAACGCTCCTCGGAGCGCTTTGCCGAGAAGGAGGAGGCGGACGGCGAGCTCGCCGGACCATGGGCCCGCCCGGTGTCGTTCATATGGTCAATCGTGGCCTTTCCCGGTCCGTGACGCATCCGGGAGACCCCTGAGTCGTCCCGGAGGGGGGATGCCTCTCTCAGGGTCGCTTCAGGGGAACGCCTGATGCAGTGGCAGGCTGGTTCATGTGACGATGCTGACGATATGGCTGACCGACAGACAGTTCGTGATTCGGCGCCCGTGACACCCGAAGAAGCCCCTTTCCCCCGCCTTGTGCGGCCGGTGGAAGGACGGCTGATCGCAGGGGTGGCCCAGGGCGCCGCCGCCCAGCTCCGGCTCGACCCGGTCGTGCTGCGGCTGACCTTCGTGCTGCTCACCGTTCTGGGCGGGTTCGGCACCCTGGCGTACGCCGCGCTGTGGATGTTCACCCCGCGCGAGCCGCACGAGGGCAGGGAGCCTTCGAGGGACTGGAGCCAGCTCGCCGCGTACGGCGCGATCGGGTTGGCGCTGACGGCCCTGGGCTGGCTCACCGGCGCCTCGGAGACCGGGATCGGGGCCTGGCCGCTCGCCGTGGGCGGCATCGGTTCGCTGATCCTGTGGCAGCAGGCCGACCCCGACCGGCGGCAGCGCTGGATGAACCACACCGTCGGGCAGGTCCGCCAGAACCGGGTCCGTACGTTCCTCGGGCTCGTGCTCGTCGTGGTCGGCGCGATCGGCTTCCTGGTGGCCAACGACGAGCTGGGCAAGGCCCGTCCCGGCATCGTGTTCACCATGGTGGTCGTGGGCGGTGTCGCGCTGATCGCGGCGCCCTGGCTCGCCGCCCTGTGGAAGGAGCTTCAGCGCGAGCGCCGCGAGCGCATCCGGCAGGAGGAACGCGCCGAGGTGGCCGCCCACGTGCACGATTCGGTGCTGCACACGCTGACGCTCATCCAGCGCAACGCCCAGGACCCGCGCGAGGTGATGCGGCTCGCCCGCTCCCAGGAGCGGGAGCTGCGCAACTGGCTCTACCAGCCCCAGCAGGACGCCGACGCGTCGGTGGCCGCGGCCGTGCGGCGGGTCGCGGCCGAGGAGGAGGACGCGCACGGGGTGCCGATCGAGGTCGTCTGTGTCGGCGACGGCCCGCTCACCCCCGAACTGTCCGCGATGATGCAGGCCGCGAGGCAGGCCATGGTCAACGCCGCGAAATACTCCGGTGCCGAGGTCGTCTCCGTGTACGCCGAGACGGAGCCGGACGAGGTCACCGTCTTCGTCAGGGACCGGGGGGCCGGGTTCGACATGAGCGAGGTGCCCGAGGATCGTATGGGTATCCGCCAGTCGATCATCGGCAGGATGGAACGCCACGGGGGCAGCGCCCGGGTGCGGACCGAGCCCGGCGAGGGCACGGAAGTGATGCTGACCATGAAGCTGGAGAAGACGTGAGTATCGAGCGAGCCGAAGTCGTGCGGCCGGCCGGAAGGCGGACCTCGGGACCGCGAGGGGAAGTCCGATGAGCGTGGTGAAGGTTTTGATCGTCGACGACCACCGTCTGTTCCGTTCCGGGGTACGGGCCGAGCTCGGAGACTCCATCGAGGTGATCGGGGAGGCCGAGGACGTGGAGTCCGCGGTCAAGGCGATCGCCGCCCTCGGGCCCGACGTGGTCCTTCTCGACGTGCACATGCCCGGTGGCGGAGGCCAGGAGGTGCTGCGCCGGGTCCTCGGCTCCGGTTCCACGGTGCGCTTCCTCGCCCTGTCGGTCTCCGACGCGGCCGAGGACGTGATCGGCGTGATCCGGGGCGGCGCGCGAGGATACGTGACCAAGAACATCAGCGGGCGGGAGCTCACCGACGCCATCCGCAGGGTGGCCGAGGGCGACGCGGTCTTCTCGCCGAGGCTGGCGGGGTTCGTGCTGGACGCGTTCGCCTCCAGCGAGGCCCCGCCGATCGACCCCGAACTCGACTCGCTCACCCAGCGCGAGCGCGAGGTCCTGCGGCTGATCGCCCGGGGGTACGCGTACAAGGAGATCGCCAAGGAGCTGTTCATCTCGGTGAAGACCGTGGAGACCCACGTCTCGTCCGTGCTGCGCAAGCTGCAGCTCTCCAACCGCCACGAGCTGTCCCGCTGGGCCACGGCGCGCCGCCTGGTCTGAACCTTCACCCCCTCCTGTACGAGCAGTTACTTATGTGCGACTCTGCGAAGTATGGGACGCGATGTACCCGCGATGGTGTTCAGCCGCGAGGACCGGCGGCGCTACCGGGACAAGGTTCGGCGGTGCCTTGACGTCTTCGCGCAGCTGCTGCGCGAGTCCAGGTTCGAGTTCGACAGGCCCCGGGCCGGGCTGGAGATCGAACTCAACCTCGTGGACGAGCGCGGCGAGGCCACGATGAAGAACACCGAGGTGCTGGAGGCGATCGCCGAGCCCGACTGGGGGACCGAGCTGGGCCAGTTCAACGTGGAGATCAACGTCCTGCCGGAGTCGCTGGAGGGAGACGGTGCGGCCCGGCTGGAGAAGGTGATCAGGGACCGTCTCAACCACGCGGAGGAACAGGCCCGCACCGTCGGCGGGCACATGGTGATGGTCGGCATCCTGCCCACATTGCGGGAGAGCGACGTCCACGAGGGCACCCTGTCGGCCAACCCCCGCTACAAACTCCTCAACGAGCAGATCTTCGCGGCGAGGGGCGAGGACCTGCACCTGTCGATCGAGGGCGACGAGTCCCTGGAGACCTACGCCGACAGCATCACCCCCGAGGCCGCCTGCACGAGCCTGCAGCTCCACCTCCAGGTCAGCCCCGAGGCGTTCGCCGCCAACTGGAACGCCGCCCAGGCCATCGCGGGCCCCCAGGTGGCGCTGGCGGCCAACTCGCCGTTCCTGTTCGGCCGCAGGCTCTGGCAGGAGACCAGGATCCCGCTGTTCGAGCAGGCCACCGACACCCGCCCGGTGGAGCTGAAGACCCAGGGCGTCCGGCCCCGGGTGTGGTTCGGCGAGCGGTGGATCACCTCGGTCTTCGACCTCTTCGAGGAGAACGCCCGCTACTTTCCCGCGCTGCTGCCCCTGTGCGACGAGGAGGACCCGCGCGAGGAACTGGCACGCGGGATCACCCCGCAGCTCGGCGAGCTGACCCTGCACAACGGCACCGTCTACCGGTGGAACCGGCCGATCTACGCGGTCGTGGACGGCACCCCGCACCTGCGGGTGGAGAACCGGGTGCTGCCCGCCGGGCCCTCGGTGGCGGACGTCGCCGCCAATGCCGCCTTCTACTACGGGCTCATGCGCGTCCTCCCGTACGCCGAGCGCCCGGTGTGGACGCGTATGTCGTTCGCCGCGGCCGAGGACAACCTGCACGCCGCGGCACGGCACGGCCTGGACGCCAGGCTCTTCTGGCCGGGGCTCGGTGAGGTGGCCGCGTCCGAACTGATCCTGCGCCGCCTGCTGCCGCTCGCCCACGAGGGACTCGACCTGTGGGGCGTGGCCCCCGACTCCAGGGACCGGCTGCTGGGGATCGTCGAGCAGCGCTGCCTGACGGGCACGACCGGGGCGAGCTGGCAGATCGACATGGTGAACGCGTTCGGCGACCTCGAAAGGCACGAGGCGCTGCGCCGGATGACGTTGCACTACATCGAGAACATGCACACCAACGAGCCCGTCCACACCTGGCCGTCCCCCTGAACCCCGGTCGTGCCGATTCCGCGCGCGGGGAGCGTAACTCCGTCACGATGGGTTCATGAGAGCGTTTTCTTTTCTCCTCGTGCTCGTGCTCGCGGCCGTCACCGCCTGCGGGAGCGTCGGGGAGGGCCCGGAACCGGAGGCCGGTCCCGCCGGTGAGCGGGCCACGCCCAGCGCGCGCGGGGAGACGTTCGAGTCGGACGTAGAGCTGGCCAGGGAGCTCACCGAGGCCTACTGGAAGCAGACCTTCTCCGCGGCGGGGCTGACCTACCGCCCGGTCGCCGCGTTCACCGCCTACCAGGGAGAGAACGGGCCCGACTGCGGCGGGCAGCCCTCGGTGCCGAACAACGCCTTCTACTGCCCGGTGGGGCACTTCATCGCCTACGACGAGAGGTGGATGAACGAGCTCTACGAGCGGATGGGCGACGGCTCGGTCTACGTGATCATCCCGCACGAGTTCGGCCACGCGGTGCAGGCACAGCTGAACACCGCCTTCCGGCTGAGCATCGAGCAGGAACTCCAGGCCGACTGCTACGCCGGAGGAACCCTCGGGGCGCTGGTCAAGGGCGGCGCGCTGCAGACCGAGCCGGGCGACGAGGACGAACTCCTGCTCAACCTCGCCGCGGCCGGCGACCCCACCGACGACTGGCTGCGTCCGGACGCCCACGGTACGGCGGGGCAGCGCCAGGAGCTGTTCGTCAAGGGCTACAACCAGGGGACGAGCGTCTGCTGAGGCGCACCGGGAGTCATCGCGCGGGAGCCGAGAGGCCCCGGAGCCGGGGACCACGTCCGCGATGGTCTCGCGCGGTTTCACGTCCGGGCGTCCGGAGCCGCCGCGTGGGAGCCGCGGGGGAGCCGGAGGAGCCGCCGGGCTGGGCACCCGCCTGACCAGGCCGCGACGAAAGTACGCCGCGATGAGTACACATGAATCCGCCGGGAGGTTGATGCCGGGCCGTCCCGGTCCACCTACGCTGAGGGCGGGGAGCGACCAGGGGGTGATGGCATGCGGATGACGGTGCGAGAGATCGGCTGGGCCGCGCGAGGTGCCTGCGGTACGAGCGATCCCGAGCTGTTCTTCCCGCTGACGCAGTCGGCCGAGCACGAGGCGCGGGCGAAGGCGGTCTGCGAGCGGTGTCCGGTGCTGAATGAGTGCCGGGCCTACGCGCTCCGTGCGGCCGAGCCGGAGGGGATCTGGGGTGGCCTGACGGTGAAGGAACGCCGCGGCCTGCGCTTCCCCGACGGTTGGCGCCAGGCCGCCACGGGCCGGGCCCCCGTCGCGTAGCCTCGAACCGGATTCGTGCCGGATCGGCGGGGATCATCGAAGGCGCGGGGCGGGCCCGAGGTCGCGATCCCCGGCGCGGCCCGGCAGGCGGGGCGCGAGACGACGTCCGAGGGAGTCGTGGGCATGGAACGCGAGCCGGGACGAGCCGCCCGTGCCGGATCCGAGGCGGTGCCCGGCGCTCTGCCGGGCACACTGGCGGGCACCCTGGCAGGCACGGTGGCGGTGCTGGTGGCGGCGAACGTGCTCAACAACCGCCTGGCGCCGAGGCTGGCACCGCTGACCTCGGCCGCGGCCACCGGCGCGCTGGTCGTCATGGCCCGCCGTTCCGGGCTCTCCTGGGCCGAGCTGGGGTTCCACCGGCGTTCGCGGGGCCTGCGGATCGGTGGCGCGCTCGCCTCCGCCGTGGCCGGGGCCTACGCCGCCGGCATCGCCGTGCCGGCCACCCGCAGGTTCTTCCGCGACGAGCGCGCCCTGTCCCTGTCGCGCGCCCGCGCGCTGGAGGAGGCCCTGATCCAGGTGCCGTTCGGCACGGTCCTGCTGGAGGAGGTCGGTTTTCGCGGGGTGACGCACGCCCTCGTCGCCCGCTCGCACGGCCACGGTACGGCGACCGCCGTCTCCTCGGTCCTCTTCGGCCTCTGGCACATCCTGCCCGCCGTCGACATGATGGCCGCCAACCCCGCCCTGAGCCGCCTGGCCACGGGGGAGGCCCTCGGCGCCCCCGGCGCCCCTGGCGTTCCCGGTGTCCCCGACGCCGCGGGCTCCGGTGGCTCCCGTGGCTCCCGTACGGAGGGGACGGGAGGCGAAGGCCCCGGCGTCCCGGTCGTCCGCGCCTCTCGCGCGCGGGGAACGGGAGGCGAGGACGGCTCCGGCGTACCGGCTGTGCCCGCCGGACCGGACGCGCCGGGCGTGCCACGAGGCCCGGAGGGGGCGCCCGCGTGGCAGGTGGCGCGCGTCGTGGCCGGGTCGGTGGTCACGACGGGCCTCGCCGGGGTGCTCTTCACCGAGCTGCGCAGGAGGGGCGGCCTCGCCGCCCCCGCCCTGTTCCACGTCGCGACCAACTCCCTGGGCTACCTGTTCGCCCGCCTCGCCCCGCCGGAGGAGCCGGCCTCGGGCCGCGGACCGCTGCCGAGGTGACCCCGCGCCGGCGGGTCCGGCAGTGCTCTCCCGGTCTCGGCCCCCGGCCGTGCCTTCCCGGCTCTTCCCGGGCCGTGCCCTCCCGGCCTGCGCGCGGGGAGATCAGACGGTGATGACCCGCTGGAAGGCCTCGACGTAGCGACCCTCGCCGAAGCCCGCCTCGGTGGCGATCTGCGAGAAGCGGCCCCGCAGGAAGTCCTCGAAGTCGTCCAGGTGGTCGATCTGGCTGGCGTGGGCGCGCAGGGCGGCGAGCTTGCGGTCGAAGGTGTCGGTGACGTCCACGTAGTGGTCGGGCGTCGGGCCGCCGTTGAGCCAGACCTCGCGGACGGTCCACGCCTCAAGTCCCTCGTCGAGCAGCAGCGAGGGGAAGGTGTACGGGTTGCGCGCGTCGGGATAGACGGCGTCGAGGGTGCAGCCGCCGACCGCCCGGTGGTCGGGGTGGCTGGGGGCGATGAACCGGTGGTTGCGCTCGGGGCTGTGGGTGATCACCAGGTCGGGCCTGACCTGGCGGATGACCCGGGTGATCTCGCACCGCAGCTCCAAGCTCTGCACCACGGTCCCGTCGTGGCGGCCGAGGTAGCGCACGTCGGTCACCCCGACGGCCTTGGCGGCGTTGGACTGCTCGGTCCGGCGCAGCTCGGCCATCCCGGTGTTGTCCAGCTCGCGGTCGAAGCCGCCGGCGTCACCGTCGGTGACCACGCAGTACGTCACCTCGACACCTCGCGCGGTGAACAGCGCCATGGTTCCCGCGGCGGCGAAGTCCACGTCGTCGGGATGCGCGGTGACCGCGAGCACGCGGCTGATCTCGTTTTCCGAAAGCATGGGAGGACCCTTTCGTTTTCCGCGTACCGCTCGGTCGTCACAACCGTGGGCGAGTCCACCCGCATTCCTTGACGACGACTGGACCCGGTTGTCGGTCGGTCGTTCTAACCTAGGGGACGTGTCGATCCCAGCCGCTTCCCTGACCCATCCGTTGCTCGACGGGCTCAATCCTCAGCAGCGCGAGGCCGTCGTGCACCACGGCAGCCCCCTGCTCATCGTCGCGGGTGCGGGTTCCGGCAAGACCCGGGTGCTCACCCACCGCATCGCCTACCTGCTGGGTGAGCGGGGCGTGCAGCCGCAGGAGATCCTGGCGATCACCTTCACCAACAAGGCCGCGAGGGAGATGAAGGACCGGGTCGACCGGCTCATCGGCCCGCGCTCGGCGGCGATGTGGGTGATGACCTTCCACAGCGCGTGCGTGCGGATCCTGCGCCGCGAGGCCAAGCGCCTCGGCTTCCCCTCGGGTTTCTCCATCTACGACCAGGCCGACTCCCAGCGCCTGATGGCGATGGTCTGCCGCGAGATGGACCTCGACCCCAAGCGTTACCCGCCGAGGTCGTTCTCCGCCCAGGTGAGCAACTTCAAGAACGAGCTGATCGACTACGAGACGGCGGCGGCCCAGGCGTCCACCCATCTGGAGCGCAAGCTCGCCGAGGCGTACCGCAACTACCAGCAGAAGCTCACCGAGGCCGGAGCGATGGACTTCGACGACCTCATCATGCTGACGGTGACGCTGTTCCAGATCTTCCCCGACGTGGCCGAACACTACCGGCTCCGCTGGCGCCACATCATGGTCGACGAGTACCAGGACACCAACCACGCCCAATACACCCTGATCCGCGAGATCGCGGGCCGTCCCGAGCCGCGCACCGCCGACGGTGACGTGGTCAGGGAGGGTGGCGAGAGCAGGGTCGCTCCGGCCGAGCTGTGCGTGGTGGGTGACGCCGACCAGTCGATCTACGCCTTCCGCGGTGCGACGATCCGCAACATCCTGGAGTTCGAGCGCGACTACCCGGAGGCGAGGACGATCCTGCTGGAGCAGAACTACCGCTCCACCCAGACGATCCTGTCCGCCGCCAACGCGGTGATCTCGCGCAACGCGAGCCGCAAGCCCAAGAACCTCTGGTCCGACCAGGGCGCCGGGGCGAAGATCATCGGCTATGTCGCCGACAACGAGCACGACGAGGCCATGTTCGTCGCCCAGGAGGTCGACAGGCTCACCGACGACGAGGACGTCGTTCCCGGCCAGGTCGCCGTGTTCTACCGGACCAACGCCGCCTCCCGGGTGTTCGAGGAGATCTTCATCCGGACCGGTCTGCCCTACAAGGTGGTGGGCGGGGTGCGCTTCTACGAGCGCAAGGAGGTCCGCGACCTGCTCGCCTACCTGCGCTTCCTGTCCAACCCGAACGACGTGGTCTCGCTGCGCCGCATCCTCAACGTGCCCAAGCGCGGCATCGGCGAGCGGGCCGAGGCGATGGTCGAGGCGTTCGCGACCAGGGAGCGGATCCCCTACTGGGAGGGGCTGCGCCGGGCGGACGAGGCGCCGGGCATGGCCACCCGCTCGCTCAAGGCCATCGGCGAGTTCGTCGCGCTGATGGACGAGCTCATGGTGAAGGCCGACGACATGACGCCCTCGGAGCTGGCCCAGGAGGTGCTGGTGAGCACCGGTTACCGCCTGGAGCTCACCGCCTCCAACGACCCGCAGGACGAGAGCCGCCTGGAGAACCTGGACGAGATGATCTCGGTCGCCTCCGAGTTCGAGGAGGCGAATCCCGAGGGCACGCTGGTCGAGTTCCTGGAGCAGGTCTCCCTGGTCGCCGACGCCGACCAGATCCCGGCGGCCGACGGCGGTCAGGGCGTGGTGACGTTGATGACGCTGCACACCGCCAAGGGGCTGGAGTTCCCCGTGGTGTTCCTCACCGGCATGGAAGACGGGGTCTTCCCGCACATGCGCTCTCTCGGCGAGCCCAAGGAGCTGGAGGAGGAGCGTCGCCTGGCCTATGTCGGCATCACCAGGGCCGAGCGGCGCCTCTACATCTCCAGGGCGGCCGTCCGTAGTTCCTGGGGCTCACCCGCGTTCAACCCGGCGTCCCGGTTCGTCGCCGAGATCCCGTCCGAGCTGGTCGACTGGCGCAGCGACCCGGAGAAGAGCGCCTGGAGCGCCGCCACCCGCCGCGACTCCCGCCCCGCCCCGGCGAGGAAGCCCGGCGGCAGGCAGATCCCCAACCTCACCCCCGGTGACCGGATCACCCACGACCAGTTCGGTCTGGGCACGGTGGTGTCGGTGGACGGCGTCGCGGAGAAGACCAAGGTCAAGATCGACTTCGGTGGCGGGGGAGAGAAGACCCTGCTGCTGGCGTACGCGCCGCTGGAGAAGCTCTGACCCGCGACCGGCGATCCACGCTGGGCTGACTTACTCCACGGCCCGGAGAGCTCCGTCGCTTCGACCTTCGGGACCCGCGGGTCCGGCACCGGATGACGATGCCGGACGTCGACCGACCGTAATCGAGCGAGAGGTGCCGAGAGCCGGGGTGTCCGGGCGGAGGTGTCCGACGAGTGCCCGGCTGTCGCTCGCCGGGCACTCATCCCGTCCGAGATGCCCTCGGTGATCGCCTCGGACCGGTCTTCGAGTCGCCGATCACCTCGGGCGGCGTGCGGTTCAGCCCTTGAAGATCTCTCCGATGGGGTCCTCCGGCGGGGAGGTGTCACCGATGAGCTCGTCGAACTCGACCACCTGGCCGGCGGGCGGCGCCTTGATCGTGACCTTGGTGCCCCAGCCGGTGTAGCGGGTGTCGTTGACGTAGGACAGCTCGGTGCTGTTGAGGCCCCGGGTCGACTCCGTGTACGACGACACGACCCGGCGGACCAGCTGGTCGGAGCCGACGTAGATCTTCCAGGTCACCGGGAGCGTCGCGGACCTGCCGGTGGGCTTCTTGACCAGCATCGCGCGCACCGCGGGAGAGACCTTGAAGAGCTCGGCCAGTGTGATCGTGCCCGAGTGGACCGTGGTCCGGGTCCCGTCCCACGTCCCGCCGGGACGCTTGGCGGTGGTGCGGGCCAGGGTCGCCCGCAGCGTGGCGGGCTCGACGGTGCTGATGATCTGCTGGACGGCGCTGACCAGGTAGGCCGTGTCGCCGCGAGTGCGCAGCCACTTCTTGCCCTCGGGCATGGACTCGGCGAAGATGCCGCCCGAGGTGTAGGAGACGCCCTTCAGCGAGATCGTCCGCGACGGGGTGAACAGGCCCTTGAGCTCGCCATCCTCTGCGGGCAGGTTGAACTTGGTGGTGAGGTCCGAGGCGACCAGGCCGGTCCTGCCGAACTCCAGCACGCCGCTCCGCCGGGTGAAGATCGCCCGGTGCTTCTTGCCCTCACCGACGACTTTCGTGTTCTCGGTGAGCTTCACGCCCCTGTGGGTCCTGAAGTGGCGCTTCAATGCCGAGACCGGGTCGGCCGCCGAGGCCGTCGCGGCCGGGGTGGTCTTCGCGCTCGCCGGAGTGACGGCGACCAGCGTGGGAGCGATCAGAGCTGCCACGGTGGCGCCGGTGAGGGCGGCGATCATTCGCCTCATCGAGGGGGTCCTCCCGTATGTGTCCTCGCGTCGTCGCTGAGGGCGGAAGAAGATTCTTGCCTATATCCCGAAATATCGGATCAAGAACCGCCGAAGCCGGCGAGTCCCGTGTGACCGAAGAACGCGGAGGGCGCCGACCGCCTGCCGAACCATACCGGGAGCCGAACATGCCGGACAGCCGATCGTCCCAGGCGGTAGGAGGATCCTTCGACGCGCCGGGTCCCGAGCCCGTCGGCTCCCGAGCCCGTCGGCTCCCGAGCACGTCAGGTCTCGCATGTGTCGGATCCCGCGCACATGGAAACGCCGCGAGCCGCGCCCGGCGGGTGAGGCCCACCGGGCGCGGCTCGTGTGGTTCGGGGTGGTCAGCGCGGGACGGTCAACGCGGTGTGATCATCGTGTGGCGACCGGCGAAATGCGATCGGTACGAAGCGATCGGCGTGGTGTGACCGACGCGGCGACCGAAGAAAGACGATCAGCTGGCGCCACTCAGCAGCTGGATGGGGGCGTCGGCCTCCACGCCCTCATCGAGGTCACCGGGCTGGGCGACCTGGTCGGCGGGCGGCGCCTTGACCGTGACCTTGGAGCCCCAACCGGTGTATCGGGTCTCGACCGAGAGGGTCGTCCCTCCCGGGGCGCCCAGGGCGCCGGCGGAGTAGCTGGTGGTCAGTTTCCTCGCGAGCAGGTCGGAACCGAGAACCAGCTTCCACTGCACCACGGTCTTCGACTGCTTGGCGGTCGGGGGAATGAAGATGCCCGCCCGGAACCACGGTGAGACCTTGTAGAGCTCACCGAAGGTGATCTTCCCCGAGTAGGCGGTCGGACGCTTGACCGTGGCGCGCGCGAGCAGGGCCTTGAGCGTCGCGGGTTCGGCCGGGTTGACAAGCTGGCTCAACCGGCCGTTGTTGCCCAGGATGCCGCTGGGAGTCTTCAGCCACGTTTTGTCGTCGGGCAGGAATTGGCCGAAGATTCCGCCGGAGATGTAGGAGGTGTTCTTGACGCGGATCACCCGTTCGGGCGAGGTCAGCCCGGCCAGAACTTTGGCGTCCTCCTCGCTCAGCTCCTCGGAAATCGCCGCGATGTCGCTCGCCTTGAAGCGCAGTTTGGTGGTCTGGTCGGACGCGTTGATTCCGGAGGCGCCGAACTGGAACACCCCCTTTCGCTGGGCCGTGACCGCGCTGCCGTATGAGGCTCGCACCTTCGTGGTGTCGACGTAGGTGACGCCAAGGCCGCTCTTGAACTGCTTCTTCAGCGCACTGACCGGGTCGGCGGCCTGCGCGTGCGCGGTCGATGCCAGCGCCGGAACGCCCAGCATGGCCGTCGCGGCGCACGCCAGACCGGCGATGTATCGCTTCAAAGGAAGATCCTCCTGATTGATCCCTCCACCCCGCTGGGGAGGGGAAACACATTCTTGCGGGGCAAGATCACGAAATGGTAGCGCATTTGGAGGATCGCCTTGAATTAAACGTGCATATTCGGTGCAGAGGCGTCCTCTGGACCTTTGGGGGCCCTACGGAGACACGGGTCTGTTTCCGGTCGACCACGGACGGTCGGTTTCCTTTTTTTCGTGGGTTTTTCGCGGGACCTCGGCCCTCCCGCGCATTCCCGCCGGTTTAACCGGGGCACGGTCGTTCGGGCGGCGGCCGTGGCGCCGTACGAGAAAAAACGATGAAATCGGCGCCGCTGTAATGTGGTTCGCGACGGCCCGCCGACTCCGGCGAGATGTGCCGGTCGCGGTGGCCCGCCGACCCCGGTGAGACGTGGCCGGTTACGCTTCCGACAGTTCCCACGTCGCGAGGGGAGCGCAGACAAGGAGGTCTGGATGGATGCCGTGTCAAGAATCCGCGTCGTCATCGCCAAGCCGGGGCTGGACGGCCACGACAGGGGTGTGAAGATCGTGGCGCGGGCGCTGCGGGACGCCGGGATGGAGGTCGTCTACACCGGCCTGCACCAGACGCCCGAGCAGATCGTGCGCACCGCGATCCAGGAGGACGCCGCGGCGATCGGGCTGTCCATCCTGTCCGGCGCGCACATGACGCTCTTCGCGAAGGTGCTGGAGCTGCTGAAGGAGAACGACGCGAGCGACATCGTCGTGTTCGGCGGCGGGATCATCCCCGAGGACGACATGCCCGCGCTCCAGGAGATGGGCGTCGCACGCGTCTTCACCCCGGGCGCCACCACCCAGGAGATCGTCGACTGGGTGCGCAGCGCGATCCCCTCGCCCGTCTGACATCCCCCTTCGGGCCGGTCTCCCGCCACTCCGACGGATCTCTGACAGGTCGCTCGCCGCTCCGGTGAACGATCTCACGGGGCGGCGGCAGGGCCTGTCGGTTCGGCGCTCACAGCGTTCGAGGCGTACGATCTGGAACCCGGTTACCTGGTCATGTCATCAGGCGGGCTAGGCTTCATTGGCGCAAAACCGTCGGGTCATTGGCGCAAAACCGTCGGGCTCCCCTTGGATCATGGAGTCGGCCCGCTCTCATCTGTACACCAGCCGGACAAGCAAGGACGGACCCTCGTGGACCTGTTCGAACATCAGGCGAAGGAGCTCTTCGCGGAGTACGGCATCCCGGTGCCGCGCGGCGTGGTCGCGCACACCGTGGAGGAGGCACGGGCGGCAGCCGAGGAGCTGACCGGCCGTGTCGTCGTCAAGGCCCAGGTCAAGACCGGTGGTCGCGGCAAGGCCGGTGGCGTGAAGGTCGCCGACGACGCCGCCGACGCCGAGCGGAAGGCCACCGACATCCTCGGCATGGACATCAAGGGCCACACGGTCCACAAGGTCCTGATCGAGGAGGCGAGCGCGATCGCGGAGGAGTACTACTTCTCCTTCCTGCTCGACCGCGCCAACCGTACGTTCCTCGCCATCTGCTCCGCCGCGGGCGGCATGGACATCGAAGAGGTCGCGCACAGCACCCCGGAGAAGGTCGCGAAGATCCCGATCTCCCCCCTGGACGGCGTCGACCGGGCCAAGGCCCGTGAGATCGCCCAGGCCGGCGGGCTGCCGGAGGCCGCGCTCGACGGCTCCGCCGAGCTCATCGAGAAGCTCTGGTGCGCCTTCGTCGACGAGGACGCCTCTCTCGTCGAGGTCAACCCGATGATCCTGTCCGCCGACGGCCAGGTGAAGGCCCTCGACGGCAAGGTCACCCTCGACGACAACGCGGCGTTCCGCCAGACGGACCACGCGGCCTTCGAGGACAAGGCCGCCGAGGACCCGCTGGAGGCCGCGGCCAAGGCCAAGGACCTCAACTACGTCAAGCTCGACGGTTCCGTCGGCATCATCGGCAACGGCGCCGGCCTGGTCATGTCGACCCTGGACGTCGTCGCCTACGCCGGCGAGGCGTTCCCCGGCACGCCCAAGCCCGCCAACTTCCTCGACATCGGCGGCGGCGCCTCGGCCGAGGTGATGGCGGCCGGTCTGGAGATCATCATCTCCGACCCCGCGGTGAAGTCGATTTTCGTCAACGTCTTCGGCGGCATCACCGCCTGTGACGCGGTCGCCAACGGCATCGTCTCGGCCTTCCAACTGCTGGAGGCCCGGGGCGAGAGCGTGAGCCGCCCGCTCGTCGTCCGCCTGGACGGCAACAACGCCGAACTCGGGCGTCAGATTCTCTCCGACGCGAAGCTCCCCGGCGTCGAACTGGTGGACACCATGGACGATGCGGCCAAGCGCGCCGCCGAACTCGCCGCGGTAGGTGCGTAATGGCCATCTGGCTGAACGAGAACAGCAAGATCATCGTCCAGGGCATGACCGGCGGTGAGGGCACCAAGCACACCCGCCGGATGCTCGCCTCGGGCGCCCGCGTCGTCGGCGGCGTCAACGCACGCAAGGCCGGCACCGTCCACGAGGGCCTGCCCGTCTTCGGCACCGTCGCGGAGGCGATCAAGGAGACCGGCGCCGACGTGTCGGTCGTCTTCGTGCCCCCGGCGTTCACCAAGGACGCCGTCAAGGAGGCGATCGACGCCGAGATCCCGCTCTGCGTGGTCATCACCGAGGGCGTCCCGATCCACGACACCACCGAGTTCTGGGCGTACGCGGTCGCCAAGGGCGGCAAGACCCGGATCATCGGGCCCAACTGCCCCGGCATCGCCTCGCCCGGCGCCTCGAACGCGGGGATCATCCCGGCCGACATCACCAGCGCGGGCCGCATCGGCCTGGTCTCGAAGTCGGGCACGCTGACGTACCAGCTCATGTACGAGCTGCGCGACATCGGGTTCTCCACCGCGGTCGGCATCGGCGGTGACCCGGTCATCGGCACCACGCACATCGACGCCCTGCAGGCGTTCCAGGACGACCCGGGCACCGAGGCGATCGTGATGATCGGCGAGATCGGCGGCGACGCCGAGGAGCGCGCGGCCGCCTACATCGAGCAGCACGTCACCAAGCCGGTCGTCGCCTACGTGGCGGGCTTCACCGCCCCCGAGGGCAAGACCATGGGCCACGCGGGCGCGATCGTGTCCGGCTCGGCCGGCACCGCCCAGGCGAAGAAGGACGCGCTGGAGAAGGTCGGCGTCCGCGTCGGCAGGACCCCGAGCGAGACCGCCCGCCTGATGCGCGAGGTCGTCAAGTCGCTCTGACGCACGGCTCCGGGGCCACGGCCCCGCCCACTTTCAAAGGGCGTCCGGCATCTCGCCGGGCGCCCTTCGCCATGCGGTTTCCGTGTCGGCGTCACCCGGATACCACAGGGAGATCCCGTGACGCGGTGCGCGACACGCGGGCGAGGGAGTCCCTTCCGCACCGAAGATCCTGAGAGCATCGACTACTGTGACGGCCCTTTTCGATCAGCTACGGACGGCTCCCCGTAACGTCCTCAGCCGTATCCCCCTGCCCGGCCTCACGGGTGACGACGACGACGCCCGTCGGCCGCTTCCCGTCTCCGGAATGCTCGCCGCCGCGTGGACCCTCGGCGTGGGGCTGGCGGTGCTCACCACGCTCACCCTGGTCGGCTGGATCGCCGCTCCCCGCGGCGCGCTCGGCGCGGGACTGCCCGCGGTGTTCCGCACCGCGTCGCAGCTCTGGCTCGCCGCGCACCACGCGGGCTTCGCGATCCCCGGCGGCTCGGTGGGCCTGCTTCCGCTCGGGCTGACGATCCTGCCCGCCTTCCTGCTGTACCGCGCCGGGATGTGGATGGCCCGCGACGCGGATCTGCGGCTCCGGCTGCCCGCCAGGCTGCCCAAGAACACCCCGAAGGAGGTGTCCAACGCCCGCCGCAGGGCGCAGCTGGTCCTGATCGCGCAGGCGGGCATCTCGCTGGCGGCGCCGTACGCGCTGCTGGCCGGGCTGATCGCGCTGGTCACCAGGAACGAGATCACCCAGCCCTTCCTCGGCGACGTGCTGGCCAGCCATCTGGTGCTGGCCTTCCTCGCGGGCTCGGTGGCCGTCGCCAGGACGATCGGCCCCTGGCGTTCGATGCTGCGCCTGCTGCCCGAGCGGCTGCGCTCGGTCGTGGCCGGGACGTCCGCCGCGCTGGGGATCATGCTCGTCGCGGGCGCCGTCATGGTGGCCGGGGCCGTCGTGGTCAACTTCGGGCAGGTGCGGGAACTCTCCGGGATCCTGGCGCCGGGGTTCGTCGGAGGTGCGCTGCTCCTGCTGGTGCAGGGGCTCTACCTGCTCAACGCCGTCATCTGGGGCCTCGCCTACATCGCGGGTCCGGGGTTCGCGGTCGGCACCGGCACGCTGGTCGCGCCGACGGGCGTGCAGCTCGGCACGGTCCCGAGCCTGCCGATCCTGGGCGCGCTGCCCGAGGCGGGCCCGACGCCGGCCTGGGTGATGATCGTGATCGCGGTGCCTTTCCTCGCCGGGGCCGTGGCGGGTGTCCTGGTCGTCCGGATCTCGCCCTCCCCCTCGTACGAGGGGGCGCCGCTGTGGGGATTCGCCTGCGGGCTCGCGACCGGGACGGTGGCGGGCCTGCTCGCCGCGCTCTCCGGCGGCTCGCTCGGCGGTTCGCGGCTGGCCGCGCTGGGTCCCTCGGGCTGGGAGGTGATGGTCTCGGTGACCCTGGAGGTGGGCGTCGCGGCCGGGATCGCCGCGGGACTGGCCAACTGGTGGTTGATCTTCCGCGGGCACAACACGGCCGTCACCAAGGCGGCGGCCAAGGTCGGCACCGCCACCGCACCGGTGCGCAAGGCGGGTGCCAAGATCGCCAAGGCGGCGGCCTCGGCGGCGGGAAAGGTCGGCTTCGCCGAGCCGGAGGAACTCCAGAAACTCCCCGGCTACTGGCTGGACGCCACGGAGTGCGACACCCAGCCGATCCCGGTCATCAGGGACGACTGGGAGGACGAGCACGCCTCGGCCGCGGCGGAGAACCCGCAGAAGGCCCGCCGCCCCGACCCGCCGCGCCCGCCCCGGCGCGACATCGTCGACGAGAGCGACGACAAGGGCGGCCACGTCATCTACGTCGACCCCTACGCCTGGGACCGCGACTGAGACTCCGCGCAGGTCCGGGCCGAGCGATCGATCCAAGCCGGTGAAGCTCTGTGCCGGTCGGAGCCGGGCGATGAGAGCCGAGCAGGTCCGAGCCGGTCAGGGAGGCGCCGGGAGAAGCCTCGCGCCGAACAGGGGCCGACGGATCCAAGCCGGTCAGAGTCGCGTCGGGTGAAGTCCCGTGCCGGTCAGGACCGGGCGATGAGAGCCGCGCCGGTCAGGGAGGGAAGGGGAAGCGCACCTGGCCGGGCTCCAGGAAGGGCAGCTTCTTCTCCATCGCCCGTTCGAGCTGCTCCACGCACTGGTTCTGCGCCGCCACGGTGCCCGCGCCCCTGCCGCACTCGGTGTAGGCGGCCAGCTCGTCACCGAAGTAGAACTGCAGCGACGTCACCGCGATCGAGATCAGCAACGCCGTGGCCGACAGCACGACGCCCACCACGGCGGTGCCCGCCGGCTTGGGGATGGCGCGGAGCGTCCCGATCGCGCGGATCGAGGTGGCGAGGGCGAAGATCGCCATGACGATCCCCGCGAGGGGGAGCAGCAGCGTCATCACCGCCGCGGCGACCGCGAGCCACAGCGCCCTGCGACCGGCGCTCTCAGCGGGCCGGACCTCGACCGGTGGTGTCACCTGACCTCCTTGCATCGTTCGTACGGACAGGCCGATACCCTTGCAGCGGCGTGAGTCCCCGTCCGAATGGAGTGCGTCGGTGTCATCCCAGGCCGTTCGGCTTGTGGTTCTCGTGTCCGGTTCTGGAACCAACCTACAGGCCCTGCTGGACGCTGTGGCAGACGAGACCTACGGTGCCCGGATCGTGGCCGTGGGCGCCGATCGCGGCGGTATCGAGGGGTTGACCCGTGCGGAGCGCGCGGGGGTGCCGACCTTCGTGGAGAGGCTGGCCGATCACCCCACCCGCGAGGAGTGGGACGGCAGGCTCGCCGCCCGGATCGCCGAGTACCGGCCGGACCTCGTGGTCTGCGCGGGGTTCATGAAGATCCTCGGCGCGCCGACGCTGAACGCCTTCCCGGTCCTCAACACCCATCCCGCCCTGCTGCCCTCCTTCCCCGGCGCGCACGGCGTCCGTGACGCGCTCTCGTACGGCGTGCGCGTCACCGGCTGCACCGTGATGCTCGCCGACGCGGGCGTCGACACCGGGCCGATCATCGCTCAGGAGGCCGTGCCCGTGCTGGACGGCGACGACGAGCCGACCCTGCACGAGCGCATCAAGACCGTCGAGCGTCATCTGCTCGTCGACACCGTCGGCCGGATGGCCCGCGAGGGCTGGACCGTCACCGGCAGGATTGTTCGATTCGGACGACCCGGCGGATGAGCCGGGTTCCCGGGGGAAACCCGGAACCAACCAGGAGGAGCACGAAGTGACCCGCATCGCCATCCGGCGCGCGTTGATCGCGGTGTACGACAAGAGCGGGCTGGAGGAGCTGGCCCGTGGGCTCGACGCCGCGGGTGTGGAGATCGTCTCCACCGGGGGCACCGCCGCGAAGATCGCCTCCTTCGGCGTCCCCGTCACTCCTGTCGAGTCGCTGACCGGCTTCCCCGAGTGCCTCGACGGCCGGGTCAAGACGCTGCACCCGCGCGTGCACGCCGGGCTGCTCGCCGACAGCGGCAACCCGTCCCACACCAAGCAGCTCGAAGAGCTGGAGATCGAGCCGTTCGAGCTGGTGGTGGTGAACCTCTACCCGTTCCAGGAGACCGTGGCCTCGGGCGCCTCCGACGCCGAGTGCGTGGAGCAGATCGACATCGGCGGCCCCGCGATGATCCGGGCCGGGGCGAAGAACCACGGCACCGCCGCGGTGGTCGTCGACCCCGCCTCGTACGGCGAGGTGCTGGCCGCGATCGCGGACGGGGGTTTCACCCTCGCCGAGCGCCGCCGCCTGGCCGCCGCCGCGTACGCCCACACCGCCGCCTACGACACCGCGGTGGCCTCCTGGTTCGCGAGCGTCTACGCCGCCGAGGAGGGCGCGTGGCCGCGTTACATGGGCGCGGCCTGGGAGCTGCGGTCGTCGCTGCGCTACGGCGAGAACCCGCACCAGGGCGCCGCCCTGTACTCGGGGCAGAAGGACGGCCTGGCCAACGCCGAGCAGCTGCACGGCAAGGAGATGTCCTACAACAACTACCTCGACGCCGACGCCGCGTGGCGGGCCGCGTGGGACTTCGACGCGCCCGCCGTGGCGATCATCAAGCACCAGAACCCGTGCGGCATCGCGATCGGCGCGGACGTCGCCGAGGCGCACCGCAAGGCCCACGCCTGCGACCCCGTCTCGGCGTACGGCGGGGTGATCGCGGTCAACGCGGAGGTGACCGGGGAGCTGGCCCGGCAGATCGCCGAGGTGTTCACCGAGGTCGTGGTGGCGCCCTCCTTCACGGCGGAGGCGCTGGAGGTGCTCACCGCCAAGAAGAACATCCGGCTGCTGTCCTGCCCCGCGGGGCCGTCCAACCCGGCGGAGTTCCGCCGGATCGACGGTGGCCTGCTGGTGCAGACCGCCGACCGGGTCGACGCCCCGGGCGACGATCCGTCCAACTGGGAGCTGAAGGCCGGACCCGCCGCCTCCGCGGAGGTGCTCGCCGACCTCGCCTTCGCCTGGCGGGCGTGCCGCTCGGTGAAGTCCAACGCGATCCTGCTCGCCTCGGACGGCGCGTCGGTGGGTGTCGGCATGGGTCAGGTCAACCGGGTCGACTCGGCGCGGCTCGCGGTCTCCCGGGCGGGCGAGCGAGCCTCAGGTGCCACCGCGGCCTCCGACGCGTTCTTCCCCTTCCCCGACGGTCTGCAGATCCTCATCGACGCGGGTGTGAAGGCGGTCGTGGAACCGGGCGGTTCGATCAGGGACGAGGAGGTCGTCGCGGCCGCCGAGGCGGCCGGGGTGACCCTCTACTTCACCGGAACCCGCCACTTCTTCCACTGACCCGCTCCCGCTGCGCGGCCGTCGCGACGACTGTGGCGGCTGCGCACAGGAGATAGGAAAGTGGCGGATTAGACAGGACCACCTGGATGAAAAAGCTTTGACCTGCGGTTAGTCTGAAGCATCCCTTTCGTCACAGTCGTGGAGCCTCCTCATGCCATTGCTCGACCACGCCCTGTACGCCTTTGTGATCATGCATGGTGTCTGGATCAGCCCCTGGATGATGATCATTCTCGCGCTCGGCGCGGCCTACCTCAGTGGGCGGGCGATGGAGTGGATCCCCTTCACCCGCAGGATCATCGAGCGCAAGGAGGCGAGGGAGGCGGAGCGCGGCTGACCCCGCGATCTCGGGCCCTTCTCCCTCGGGGACGCGGAGCAGGCCCGGCGACGCCTGACGGTCATGGCGTCGCCTGGCAGCACGGGCGGTGCCTGACGGTACGGGCGTCGCCTGACAGCACGGGCGACACCGAATGTCTCGGGCAGGACCGGATCATCCGGACCCGCCCGAACCATTCGGCTCGCTCGTTCGCGAGACCTCGCTCACCGGACCCGCCCGGCACTCACCGGATGATCCGGTCCTGCCCGACCCGTTCGGTGCGCCCGTCCATGAGACCTTGCTCACAGGATCCGCGGCCACCGGGCCTCGCTCACGAGGCCCTGCGGTTCGCGGTGGTGGACGACGCGGTCTGAGGCTCGGGAGCGCCGGCCGCGCGCTGCGGCGGCACCACGGGGGTGGGCCTGACCAGCCCCAGGGCGACGACCTCGTTCGCCAGCCTGGTGCGCCGGTTGGTGCCCTCCGGGATCCGGAACTTCTGGTAGAGGCGCAGGAGGTGCTGTTTGACAGCCGCCTCCGTCACCACCAGATCGTCGGCGATCTCCCTGGCCGTGGCCGGTGCGACGAACGCCTCGTCCGACAGCGCCGGACGACACAGTGACGTCAGGACATCAACCTCCCGCCTGGTCAGCTCCGGCGCCGCGGCGCGGCGGAGCTCGATCTCCGGGGCGAAGTCCTCGCGTGGCACTCCGCCGATCCTGCCTCGTGCCGCACCGAAGGACACCACGTCACCGTCGTCAAGCACCCTCCGGGCGATCGGCCGACCGTTGACCCGAGTGCCGTTGCGGGACAGGCCCAGGTCAACGACGTACAGGTAGGGTCCGCGCCGGACGAATTCCGCGTGCAGCCGGGAAACACTCGGATCGGTGAGCCGGATGTCCACTCCCCGGCCACGTCCGATCGTCGTGATCTCGGGGCGCAACGGGACCACCTCGCCTGTGTCCTCGATGCGTATGAACGGCCCCTCCACGGCAGTTCCTCCCCAGGTAGCCCGCCGTAACTATTCCTACAGCTCCGGCTTACCCAGACGAGGTGATGGGGAATCGCCTTTGCCAGAAGGAGAATCCCACGTGAAATTGGCGTGCACCTCTCGGGAGGGTTTCCGCTGCTCACAGGTAGACTTCGGGCACAGATAAGCGGAGGAAACACTTATGGCGGACAAACCCACCAAAGGTCTCGCCGATGTCGTAGCCGCATCCACAGCGCTCAGTGACATCGACGGTCAGGCCGGTCGCCTCTTCTATCGTGGCTACGACATCCACGATCTGGCGGGCCGCACCACCTTCGAAGAGACCGCCCACCTGCTCCAGTACGGCACCCTCCCCACCCGGGAGCAGCTGTCGGCGTACGGCGAGGAACTGGTTCGAGGGCGCACGCTCGGCGCGCTCGTCGAGGCCAACATCCCGGAGATCGCGGAGAAGCAGGCCCCCATGGAGGCGCTGCGCACGCTGGTCTCGCTGGCCGGAGGCGACGATCCCGACAAGGACACCAACGACCCCGAGGCGAACCTGCGCAAGGCCGCCAGGCTGACCGCACAGCAGCCGATCCTCGTCGCCCGCTACCACGCGGCCAGGACGGGCACCGCCGTTCCCGACGCGGACCCCGAGCTGAGCGTGGCCGCGAACTTCCTCCTCCAGATCACCGGCCGTACCCCCGGTGAGCGCGAGGTCGAGATCTTCGACGCCTGCCTGGTCCTGCACGCCGACCACACGATGAACGCCTCCACGTTCGCCGCCCGCGTCTGCGCCGCGACCCTGTCCGACATGCACTCGGCCGTGGTGGCGGCGATCGGCACCCTCAAGGGCCCCCTGCACGGCGGCGCCAACGAGCAGGTCATGCGCACCCTGGAGTCGCTCGACGCGGGTTCCGTCGCCCAGGCCGTACGGGACAGGCTCTCCGCGGGAGAGAAGATCATGGGCTTCGGGCACCGCGTCTACAAGACCGAGGACCCGCGGGCCACGCACCTGCGCAGGATGTCGCGGGAGCTCGGCGAGGCGTCCGGCGACGACACGTACTACCGGATGTCCAAGGAGATGGAGGAGGTCGTCTTCGAGACGAAGGGCCTCTACCCGAACGTCGACTTCTACGCGGCGACCGTCTACCACTATCTCGGCATCCCGACGGACCTGTTCACTCCCGTCTTCTCCGTGAGCCGCATGTCAGGATGGACCGCGCACGTCATCGAGCAGCACGCCGACAACCGGCTGATCCGTCCGGACAGCGAGTACATCGGCGAGCGTGACCAGAAGTGGAAGCCGATCACCGAGCGATGAGCCGGGATCAGGTGATCAGGGATCGTATGACCTGGAATCAGAGGAAATGGGATCATGCGCACCGGGATCATGTGACCCCGAATCAGAAGAACCGGGATCGGACAGGTCGGAATCGATGAGTCGGAGGCGAGAGCGAGTGATGGGCCGGTGAACGCGCGAGCGGTGAACGCGAACGAGGAGCGCTGGGGCGCGTACCCACTGGTGGCGGTCGGCGCGGTCGCCGCCATTGTCTTCGCGGTGCTGCTTGACATGCCCGAGTGGGGCGGTTTCGCCCTGGGTGCCGTCATGACGCTGGGGGCGCTGGCCAGGCTGGCCGGAGGCGGGCGGCTCGCCGTGCGCCGCAAGACGACCGACGTCCTCACCCTCGCGGGTCTCGGAATCGCGCTCATGGTGGGCGGGCTGATCCTCGAATATCCGGCGCTCATGCCGATGCGATAGGTCGGAGGAACGGGTGCGTCGCCAGGCGACGGGCCCGGTCCGATAGCCTCAACGGCCAGTGAGCCTCAAAAAGGACTGTCTGGCCAAATTAGTTCAGAAGGGGAACCACACGCATGCCCAAGATCAAGGTAGAGGGCCCCGTCGTCGAGCTTGACGGCGACGAGATGACCCGGATCATCTGGCAGTTCATCAAGGACCAGCTGATCCTTCCCTACCTCGACGTCGACCTGAAGTACTACGACCTCGGGATCGAGCACCGCGACGCCACCGACGACCAGGTGACGATCGACGCCGCGAACGCGATCAAGCAGTACGGCGTCGGCGTCAAGTGCGCCACGATCACCCCTGACGAGGCTCGGGTGGAGGAGTTCGGCCTCAAGAAGATGTGGAAGTCCCCGAACGGGACCATCCGCAACATCCTCGGCGGTGTCATCTTCCGTGAGCCGATCATCATGTCCAACGTGCCGAGGCTCGTTCCCGGCTGGACCAAGCCGATCATCATCGGCCGTCACGCGTTCGGCGACCAGTACCGCGCCACCGACCTGAAGATCCCCGGCGAGGGCAGCCTCACCCTCACCTACACCCCCAAGGACGGCTCGGAGCCGATCGAGCTCGACGTCTACGACTTCCCCGGCCCCGGCGTCGCGATGGCGATGTACAACCTGGACGAGTCGATCCGCGACTTCGCCCGCTCCTCCATGCGGTACGGCCTGTCGCGCGGTTACCCGGTCTACCTCTCCACGAAGAACACGATCATGAAGGTCTACGACGGCCGTTTCAAGGACATCTTCGCCGAGGTCTTCGAGACCGAGTTCAAGGCCGACTTCGACGCCGCCGGCATCACCTACGAGCACCGCCTCATCGACGACATGGTCGCCGCGGCGCTCAAGTGGGAGGGCGGATACGTCTGGGCCGCCAAGAACTACGACGGCGACGTCCAGTCCGACACCGTCGCGCAGGGCTTCGGCTCGCTCGGCCTGATGACCTCGGTCCTGCTCACCCCCGACGGCCGCACCGTCGAGGCCGAGGCCGCCCACGGCACGGTGACCCGCCACTACCGTGAGCACCAGAAGGGCAACCCCACCTCCACGAACCCGATCGCCTCGATCTTCGCGTGGACCCGGGGCCTGCAGCACCGCGGCAAGCTCGACAACAACCCCGCGCTGATCGACTTCGCGGAGAAGCTCGAGCAGGTCTGTGTCGAGACCGTCGAGGGCGGCCAGATGACCAAGGACCTCGCCCTGCTGGTCGGCGGCGACGCCAAGTGGCTGACCACCCAGGACTTCCTGGCGGCCCTGGACGAGAACCTGAAGAAGAAGATGGGCTGACCGGCACCCGACCGGTCTCCGGCGGCACCGGCCCTCACCCGGCCGGCACCGTCGCACGCAGAACCCGCAGGACCTGTAGAACTCGCAGGACCCGCAGAAAAGGGCCGCCCCACGGCGGCCCTTTTCCCGTTGCGGCCATGGCCCGGCACAGGGGGGCCGGTCACGACGCCGTCGCGGCCCCCAGGACGAGCGAGGCGTCGGCCGGGAGGCCGGGTACGCGGTGCGCCCGTCCGTTGACGGCGTCCACGCGGAAGAAGCCGAGGAGGTCGCCTCCCGCCTTCGCGCTCATCCTCACGACCACCTCGCGGTTGTTCAGCCAGCTCACGACCTCGGCCTCGGCGGGCCGCTTCACCTCGGGAAGCGGGAGCCGTTTGAAGACATCTCGTGATGTGGCGTCGACGATGTGGAGCCGGTGAGGCTTCTCGCCCTTCCCGGTGACGATCGCGGCGGAGTATCTCCCGCTGGGGGAGTCCGACCAGGTCCCGTACCGCTCCCGGAGCCAGGGGGAGATCTTCTCCGCCGGGGACACCTGTTCCGCGGGCAGGGATGTCAGGACGCCGGTCGTGAAGTCGGTGCGCAGACGCCGTTCGCCGAGGGTGACGGTGAAGTGGCGGCCGTTGGGGGAGACGCTCACCGCGGTGCCGTTCTCGGTGTCGGCGGGGACGAGGACCGGCGACAGATGACGCTTCACGCCGCTGCCGAGGTCATGGGCGACGTAGCGGCGCTCCGCCGCGCTGAGGTAGGCGATGCGGCGCCCGTCGCGGCTGACGGCGGGGACGAGCCGGGGGCGCTCCCCCTCGTCCCCGTGTGCGAGGCGCTGGGCGGCGTCGGGGACGCTCAGCGTCGACTCGCAGGGTTTCCGGCCCTCGCAGGCGTTGGGGCCGGGAGCGGGGCTCTCGGGGCCGCCGGGAGCCAGTGTCAGCGTCCAGCCCGCGCAGGTGACGTCTCCGGCCCGCGCCGGGGGTGCGGCGTCGCCCTCGGGACACGGTGCGGGGACCGCGTAGCGGATCACCGAGGAGGTCCGCGGAGCCTGCCACGGCGCCGGGGCGCCGCCGGGTTCCCCGCCGGCCTGTTCCCGGCCGTCGGGCGTGGAACCGTCCGGCTCCCGGCCGTCGGGCTCGGGGCTGGAGACCGCCCGTACGGGCTCCTGTGCCGCGCGGGCCTGGTTGCGCTCGCCCAGCGCCGAGTTCCACACCTCGCCCTGCTGGAGCACGATGAAGGCGGCGACCAGTCCGACCGGGACGAGCGCGGCGGCCACGGTGAGCAGGACCCCCCTGGCGCGGCGCCGCCTGAGCGTGCGCATGGACCGGGCGGAGAGATCGGGGACGGAGGCCTCACCCGCGGCGTTGGCCATCCTGGTGATCAGGCGGCTCTCACTGCCCTTGGTGAGGGTGTCGACCGCCTCGGCGATCTCCGCCTCCACGGTCTTCTCCGGCAGCCCGAGAAGGGAGGCCATCTCCGCGCGGGACCTGCCGTCGTGCAGGCAGGCGACCACGAGAAGCCGCTGCCGGGGCGGGATCCGTACCAGCGCCGTCGGCCCCGCCGCGCTCGGCCGCTGGAGGAAGCGGCGGTAGAGCGCGATCTGGGCGTGCGTGGTGGGGTTCTCCCACAGCGGCGGCGGCCAGGAGAGGGCGACGGTGTGGAAGGAACGCAGGGTGAGGCGGATGGCCTGCTCGTGGCTGCCGGTGAGGAGAAGGGCGGTGCCGACGAGGGAACGCTGATCGCGCTGTACGAACTCGCGATAACCGATATATCGGCGCATGGAAGTTTTTGCTCCGGCTTGCCTGAGGGACGTACAACGGTAGCGATCTAAGCGGCTGGAGCGCCAGATTGGGGTTAATGTCGGAAATTGGGCGGGTGGGATGCCCGTTGTTTCTCGGCGTGACACGACCGGAAGGCCGGTCGTTCCCGGAGGGAATATGAGGTCACGTCGGGATAACAGCGGGAGAGGGCGGGTCATGGCGCCGTAAAGTTTGCCACGTCGAAGATTACGAGACCGTGGGGACGATGATGCCGGATATCGCGCCACTGGAAGCGGGAGAGCCGCGCCAGCTCGGGCCGTTCCGCGTTGTCGGGCGGGTCGGCGAGGGCGGGCAGGGCGTCGTCTACCTCGGGATCAACGCCGCGGGGGAGCGGGCGGCGATCAAGTTGCTGCACGTGAAGTTCTCCGGCGACGCCATCGCGAGATCCCGGTTCGCCAGGGAGGCGAGGGCGGCCCAGCGGGTCGCCTCGTTCTGCACGGCGGGCGTGATGGACGCCGACCTCGAAGGCGACACCCCCTACATCGCGAGCGAGTACATCGAGGGCAGGTCGCTGCGCGAGGTCGTGGAGACCGACGGCCCCCTCAGGGGCGCCCCGCTGCAGCGGCTGGCGATCGGCACGGCCACCGCGCTCACCGCGATCCACCACGCCGCGATCGTGCACCGCGACTTCAAGCCCGACAACGTGCTCATCGCCGCCGACGGCCCGAGGGTCGTCGACTTCGGGATCGCCCGCATCCTCGACTCCACCGGAACGATCACCAGCCGGGCCATCGGCACCCCCGCCTACATGGCGCCCGAGCAGATCTCCGGCGCCGACGTCGGGCCGCACACCGACGTCTTCGCCTGGGGGGCGACCATCGCGTTCGCCGCGACCGGCGAGACCGTCTTCGCGGGCGGCTCGATCGCGGTGGTGCTCAACCGCATCCTCAACCACGAGATCGACCTCGGCATGCTGCCGGAGCCGCTGCGCGGCGTGGTCGGTTCGGCGCTGGCCAAGTCGCCCGCCATGCGACCCTCGGCCGACCAGCTCCTGCTCCGGCTGCTCGGCCATCCCGAGACGGCGAACGCCTCGCCCGCGATCCTCACCCAGGGCGCCCAGGTCGCCGTCCCCAAGTCCTCCCGCGACGAGCCTCGGTCTCGTACCCAGGACCGTGACCAGAGCGGTGACCGAAGCGGTGACCAGGGCCGTTCCCATGGGCAGGGCCTTTCCGACGGGCAGGGCCGTGAGCGGGGGTACGCCCGCGACGTCGGCGGTCAGGGCCGTGACGACGACGCCACCAGCCCCATGCGGACTCCGAACCCCAGGACGGGCGGTCTCCCGAACGACCCGCCTCTCCCGTCCACGGGGTTCCAGGTCCGGCATCCCGCCCACGACCGGCGTACCCACCCCGGCCACGGCGATCAGAGCGGAGGGACTCACCCGGGGCAGGGAAGCCGGACCGGGGCCGGCCAGGACGAGCGCCGCGCACCCACCGACCACGGCGGGCCCTCACACGTCCCCACATCCCCGGAGTACCCGTCCCTCCCGGACCACCGCGCTCCCGAGTCGTATCCCCCGGAGTATCCGTCCTTCCCCGGCCACCGCGCTCCCGAGTCGTATCCTTCGGAGCGGCGCCTCCCGGACCACCGCCCGCAGGAGCACCGCTCCTCGGGCCGTCACGACCATCCGGCCTCTCCCGACCACCGGGACCGCCCGCCGTCTCCCGACCACTGGGACCGGTCCCCGTCTCCGGGGTCTCCCGGGTACGTGGGGTACGCCGGGGAGGTGCCGCCGCCCAGCTGGCAGGCGGCCACGATCTCCGACGGGACACCGAAGACGCAGAAGACGCCGCGCCGCCCGCGTGGGAGGCGCTGGATCGCCGCCGCGGTGGCCGTGCTGCTGCTCGCCGCCGGGGCGGTCGCCGCCTACCGGTGGTGGCCGAGGCCCGTCGACAAGGGCGGGCCGGAGGAACCGGTCCCGACGGCGTTCACCTCCGTGGCGGACAAGGCCGCCAAGACCGGCAAACTCGTCATCGGCCTGCGCGACTCCCTGCCCGGCATCGCGCTGAAGAACCAGGGCAGGTGGAGCGGCTTCGAGGTCGACCTCGCCCTTGAGATCGCCAAGGCGCTGGGGGTGCCGGAGAGCGGCGTCACCTTCCGGGCCACCGCCCGTCCCGACCGGCCGAAACTGTTGGCGAACGGTGACGTCGACCTCGTCCTGGCCACGTACTCGATCAACGACACCGACGACGTCACCTTCGCGGGGCCGTACTACCTCGCCCACGTCGACGCCCTCGTCAAGGACGGCTCGCCGATCGTGACCGTGAAGGGCCTGGAGGGCAGCCGGATGTGCCAGCCGGACTTCAGCGCGGCCGTGGCGGTCCTGCAGGGCGCGGTGGAGCGGCTCACGCTGGTTCCCGCGAAGACCTACTCCGACTGCGTCAACAAGCTGGCCGCCGACGAGGTCGACGCGATCCCCGGTGACGACCTGCTGCTCGCCGGTTTCGGCAACCGGGAGAGCATCCGCTACAAGCTGCTCGGCCTGAAGCTCACCGACGAGCGCTACGCGGTGGCGCTCAAGAGGGGCGACGTGCGCGCCTGCGAGGCCGTCAGGGGGGCGATCGCCGACCTCTACCGGAGCGGCACGGTCCGTAAGCTGCTCGACAAGCACTTCTCCAAGGTCGAGTTCCCTGAGCGGGAGAACAACCTCCCCACCATGGCCCCCTGCTCCTGACGCGCCGTCACACGACCTCGCCGGGGAAACCGGACCCGGAGGGAGCCGGTCACCCGGTCGTGACATTCGGCCGACGTCCGGAGACGGGCCGGCGGTCCACCGGTGGACACCGGCGTCCACCGGCGTCCATCGGTGGATGGACGTACGGAGGTGCTCTCACCCACGGTCGGCGGGGCGTTCGTCGCACCGGTCCTGCCGCTCGGAGGGCCGATCAGGGCACTCGCCGGACGGTCGTCCGCGGTGGACGGGTAGCATCCGAGCGTCACAATTCATCCTTCGAGTGGGGGAAGGTCATGGCCCAGACTCCCGTAAAGGTCACCGTCACCGGCGCCGCCGGTCAGATCGGCTACGCGTTGCTTTTCCGCATCGCCTCGGGCCAGTTGCTGGGCGCTGACGTCCCGGTCAAGCTGAGCCTCCTGGAGATCCCGCAGGCCGTGAAGGCCGCGGAGGGCACCGCGATGGAGCTCGACGACTGCGCGTTCCCGCTGCTCAGCGGCATCGAGGTCACCGACGACCCGAACGTGGCGTTCAGCGGCGCCAACATCGCGCTGCTGGTCGGGGCCCGTCCCCGCAGCAAGGGCATGGAGCGCGGTGACCTCCTCCAGGCCAACGGCGGCATCTTCGGCCCGCAGGGCAAGGCGATCAACGACAACGCGGCGGACGACATCCGCGTGCTGGTGGTCGGCAACCCGGCCAACACCAACGCGCTCATCGCCCAGCAGCACGCCCCGGACGTCCCGGCCGAGCGCTTCAGCGCGATGATGCGTCTCGACCACAACCGCGCGATCTCCCAGCTCGCCGCCAAGCTCCAGGTCCCGGTCTCCGAGATCAGGAAGATGACCGTCTGGGGCAACCACTCGGCCACTCAGTACCCCGACCTCTTCCACACCGAGGTCGGCGGCAAGATCGCCGCTGAGCTGGTCGACGACGCCTGGCTGCGTGACACCTTCATCCCCACCGTCGCCAAGCGCGGCGCCGCGATCATCGAGGCCCGGGGCGCGTCCTCGGCCGCCTCCGCCGCCAACGCGGCGATCGACCACGTCTTCGACTGGGTCAACGGCACCGACTGGACCTCGGCGGCGATCCCCTCCGACGGCTCGTACGGCGTTCCCGAGGGGCTCATCTCGTCCTTCCCCGTCGCCTCGCGCGACGGAAAGTGGGAGATCGTCCAGGGGTTGGAGATCGACGCCTTCTCGCGCGAGCGCATCGACGCCACGGTGCGCGAGCTGGAGGAGGAGCGTTCCGCGGTGCGCGAGCTCGGTCTGGTCTGAGCGGCCACGCGGCCAGGCGGTTTTCGATCCGAGCACCTGCACGTTCTCCGGTCCGAGCCCGTCACGCGGTCTTCGACCTGAGCCGCCCCGCGAACGGGGCCCCGGCACGTGCCGGGGCCCCGTTCGCGTTCCCGGCCCTTTCTCCGCGCGGCGGCGGGAGGTTCCCCCGCGCGGAGACGGGAGGCTCCTTCGCGGTGCGGACGGCGAGGGGAGAAAGCGGCGTGTCGATCGTCGCGGAGCGGCGTGACCCGGCGTTCAATGATCACTTGTGGCCGGGGGATCGGTGTTCAGGGAGTACGCCGCGGTGAGGGTCGTCGCCGGGGTGATCTGTCTCGCGCTCGTCGCGACACCTCGGGGAGCGTTCGCCTCGCCAGGGGACGACACCTGGGGGGCCGCCGACCTGTCGGTTCGGCTCACGGCCTCCCCGAAGCGCGCGCAGCCGGGGCAGCCGATCACCTACCGGGCCGAGGTGCGCAACGACGGGCCGGGGGACGCGGTGCTTCCGCTGCTCACCGTCCGGTTGCCGGAAGAGGTGGCGGTGATCGGCGTGAACGTCGCCGAGTGCCGTCCCGGCGCGGTGGCAGGGGAGGTGGTCTGCCCCTCGGTGAAGGATGTCATGGCAGGTCAGGCCGGTGGGGTGACGATCACGGGGCTGGTGAGGTCCGGCGCGAGGGGGCCGCTGAGGGCGAGCGCGACGATCTCCTCCGAGGTCGTGGACGACGACGAGACGGACAATGTCTCCGAGACGCTGACCGAGGTGGACGAGGGTACGGATCTGGCGGTCCGGTTGTCGCGGGTGGCGCGTACGACGCGGGCGGGCCGCCTGGTGACCGTGGCCGCGGTGGTGCGCAACCGGGGACCGCGGCGCGTCCACGACGCGGGGGTCCTCTTCGACACCGGCGGGGCGCGCCTCATGTCGGCGAGGGGGGCGCGCTGCGACTCCCTCCCCGCCTATGTCGGGTGCAGGCTTCGTACGGTCGGCGCGGGCAGGCGGGTGAGCTTCACGCTCGCCTTCGTGGCCCGCGCGCACGCGCCCAGGGCCGAGGCGACCGTCTACTCTCTTCGGCTGGGCGACCGCCGTCCCGCCAACAACACGGCTCGCCTCCGCTTGAGGTAGGCGTGGCCGCCCGGCCGCACGTTTCCATGGACGGCGGCAGACGGCGGCAGACGAGGGCAGACGAGGGTGCTGTGTCAGCCGCGCAGGGCGGCCCAGGCGTCGGCGACGACGTCGCGGATCGACGGGTGCTCGGGCTTCCAGCCGAGCTCACGCTGGATCTTGGCGGACGAGGCGACCAGCACGGCCGGGTCACCGGCGCGGCGCTCGCGCACGACCGCGGGGATCTCGTGGCCGGTGACCTCACGGCAGACCGACAGCACCTCCTGCACGGAGAAGCCCGTCCCGCTGCCCAGGTTGTAGATCTTGTGCTCGCCCGCCGAGCAGGCGTCCAGTGCCAGCAGGTGGGCTTCGGCGAGGTCGGCCACGTGGATGTAGTCGCGCACGCATGTGCCGTCGGGAGTGGGGTAATCCGTGCCGAACACGCTGACCGACTCGCGACCGCCGAGTGCGACGGCGAGGACGTTGGGGATCAGGTGGGTCTCCACGGTGTGACGCTCGCGGTAGACGCCGCCGTCCGCGGCGGTGTATGCGCCGCCCACGTTGAAGTAGCGCAGGCTCACCGCGGCCAGGCCGTACAGTCCGGCGAACGCGCTCAGCGCGGTGTCGACCGCGAGCTTGGACGCGCCGTAGGGGTTGGTCGGCCGGGTCGGGTCGGTCTCCTCGATCGGGGAGCGCTCCGGCTCGCCGTACGTCGCGGCGGTGGAGGAGAAGACGATCCGTCCCACTCCCGCGCTCCGCATGGCGTCGAGCAGGGCGAGGGTGCCGCCGAGGTTGTGCGCCCAGTAGAGGTCCGGCCGTTCCACCGACTCGCCGACGAGGGACTTCGCCGCGAAGTGGAGCACGCCGTCCATGCCGGTCAGCAGGCCGGCGGCCTCGGTGATCGACCCTTCGACGAAACGGGCGCCCGGTGGCACCGCGTCGGCGTGGCCGGTGGAGAGGTCGTCCAGCACGGTGACCTCGTGGCCCGCCTCGACGAGTCGCGCCGCCACGACGCCGCCGATGTATCCGGCGCCTCCGGTGACGAGCAGCTTCACGGGGCCTCCTGTTTGATGATGTTTGTACTTGTTTACTTTTGTAAGTCTGTTGCCAGCATATGCTGGCACATCAAATATCGACCACCGCCGGAACGGGCGACCGCCATGACGGAGACGATCTCGTGAACAGCGTCCTGGCGAACATCGCCTTGGTCATGCTCTTCGTACTGATCGGGGGATTCTTCGCCGCGGCCGAGATGGCCATGGTCTCCCTCAGGGAGAGCCAGGTCAGGCGGCTCGACACCCAGGGCCGCAGGGGGGCGAGGGCGGCGAAGCTCGCTCGCGACCCCAACCGCTTCCTGTCCGCCGTGCAGATCGGCGTCACCGTGGCGACCATGCTCTCGGCCGCCTTCGGCGCCGACACCCTCGCCCAGGACCTCATCCCCGTGGTGACCGGCTGGGGGACGCCCGAGGCCGTGGCGGCCCCGCTCTCCCTGGTGCTGGTGACGCTGGCGATCTCGTACGCCTCGCTCGTCCTCGGCGAGCTGGTCCCCAAGCGCATCGCCCGGCAGCGCGCCGAGGGGATCTCCCTGCTGGTCGCGCCGTTCCTCGACCGGATGGCCCTGCTGTCGCGGCCGATCATCTGGACGCTGTCCAAGTCCACCGACGGGGTCGTCAAGCTGCTCGGCGGCGACCCCCGTGCCGACCGCGAGGAGATCTCCACCGAGGAGTTGCGCGACATGGTGGTGGGTCACCACGAACTCACCGCCGACGAGCGCCATCTGATCGGGGAGGTCTTCGCGGCGGGCAAGCGGCAGCTGCGCGAGGTGATGCTGCCGCGCACCGAGGTGGAGTTCATGTCCGTCGACACGCGGCTGGCCGAGGCGGCGGTGCTGGCCGCGGCCATGCCGCACTCCCGCTTTCCCGTCTATCGCGACTCCTACGATGACATCGTGGGCTTCGTCCACATCCGCGACCTGCTCGACCCGGTGCTGACCGGGTCCATCGAGCCGATCAGCGAGCTGGTGCCGATCCGCCCGGTCAAGCTGGTCCCCACCAGCAAGCGGCTGATGGCGACGCTGTCGGAGATGCGCAAGGAGGGGCACCACCTGGCGATCGTGGTCGACGAGTACGGCGGAACGGCGGGCATCGTCACCCTGGAGGACCTCGTCGAGGAGCTGATCGGCGACATCCGCGACGAGCACGACGTGGCGGACGAGCACGTCGCACTGCCCGCGGGAGAGGTCGAGCTCGACGGTCTGGCCAACCTCGACGAGGTGGCGGCCGAGACCGGGATCCGACTGCCCGACGGTCCGTACGAGACCCTCGGCGGGTTCGTCATGGGAGCGCTCGGACACCTTCCCGCGCTGGGGGATCGGGTGGAGATCCCGGGGTTCGACCTCACGGTCACCGACATGGACGGCCGCAGGGTCTCCCGGGTCAGGATCAAGCGGAGCGCGCCGAGGCAGGAGGCGCCGCCCGCCTCCGAGGGCTGAGCCTCGCGAACCAAGCACTCCCGACAGCTGACAGAATTGGCTGCTATGGCCAGTCCTCGTGTCCTGTCGGGAATCCAGCCGACCGCAGACTCCTTCCACCTGGGAAACTACCTCGGTGCCATCAGGCAGTACGTCGCCATGCAGGAGGGGTACGACGCGTTCTACTGCGTCGTCGACCTGCACGCGATCACCGTGGACTACCAGCCGGAGGTGCTGCGCAGGCGCTCCAGGGTCGCCGCGGCCCAGCTCTTCGCCGCGGGTCTCGACCCCGAGCGCTCCACGGTCTTCGTGCAGAGCCACGTCCGCGAGCACACCGAGCTGGCCTGGGTGCTGATCTGCCTCACCGGGATGGGCGAGGCCGGGCGGATGACCCAGTTCAAGGACAAGGCGGCGAAGGCCGGTGAGAGCTCGGCCAGTGTCGGGCTGTTCACCTACCCGATCCTGCAGGCGGCCGACATCCTGCTCTACCAGGCCAACCAGGTGCCGGTCGGCGCCGACCAGAAGCAGCACCTGGAGCTCACCCGCGACCTCGCGCAGCGCTTCAACCACCGCTTCGGCGAGACCTTCACGCTGCCGGACCCGCACATCGTCAAGGGGGTCGAGAAGATCACCGACCTCCAGGAGCCCACCGCGAAGATGTCGAAGTCCTCCTCCTCGCCCACCGGGATCCTGGACCTGCTGGAGCAGCCGGGGCCGCTCCGCAAGAAGATCATGCGTGCGGTCACCGACACCGGCTCCGAGGTCCTCGCCGACGACGAGAACAAGCCCGGCGTCACCAACCTGCTGCGCATCCAGTCCGCGCTGAGCGGCGTCCCGATCCCCGAGCTGGAGGCGCGCTACGCCGGGCAGGGGTACGGCACGTTCAAGAAGGACGTGGCCGAGGTGGTGATCGACACCTTCACCCCGATTCGCGAGCGCACCGAGAAGCTGCTCGCCAACGAGGCGGAGCTCGACCGGATGCTCGCCGTCGGGGCGACCAGGGCCCGCGCGGTGGCCGCCGAGACCATGGCCAAGGTGCGTGACCGGGTGGGCTTCCTGCCCACTTCATGATCTTCCGTCGCGGTCCGGGCGGTGTTCTCAGCCGGACCGCGACGCCTCCACACGGCCCCGACGACCTTCCTTCGCACGGGTTCGGGCGGCCTCCCGCCCGCTGCGTGATCTCTCGTGTACGCACGGCTGTTTTTTCGCCGCCGTTCACGATCGGGACGGCGGTGATTGGGTAGGGGGCGCACGTGACAAGCGTGCTGGAACGTATCCAATCGGCCCGTGAGCGGTTCGGGAGGGCGTTTGGTGCGGCCCGGATCAGGTGGCGCTGGCTGGATCATCTGGTCAGGACCTTCCAGCGCTACCAGATCCAGTCCGGTGACCGGCTCGCCGGAGCGGTCAGCTACTTCGCCTTCCTGTCGTTCTTCCCGATCATCGCGCTCGCCTTCGCGGTCTTCGGCTATTTCCTCTCCGTCAGGCCCGACGCCATCGTGACCCTGCAGACGGCGATCAACCAGTATCTGCCGGGCCTCGCCGACAAGCTGCCGATCCAGCAGATCGCCGAGTCCCGGACCAGTGCCGGGATCATCGGCCTGCTCGGGCTCCTCTACGCCGGACTCGGCGCGATCGACGCGCTGCGCGGCGCGTTGCGCGAGATCTTCATGACGACCGAGGCGCCGCTCAACTTCGTCCTGGCCAAGCTGAGGGATCTGGCCGCGCTCCTGCTCATCGGCACCACGCTGGTGTTGTCGGTGCTGATCGGGGGGTTCGCCACCCAGGCGAGCGGGGTCGTGGCCGGGTGGCTCGGTCTGGCGGGTTCGCCGGTGGCCACCGTCACGATCTGGCTGGCGGGGCTCGCGGTGAGCGTGCTCACCGACGTCGTCGTCTTCCTGGTCATCCTGCGCTGGCTGGGCCGCTCCAGGCAGCCGTTGCGGGTGCTGCTGCGCGGCGCGCTGTTCGGCGCGCTCGGTTTCGCCGCGCTCAAGCAACTCGCCGTGCTGATCCTTTCCGGCACCCTGAACAATCCCGTCTACGGGGTGTTCGCCGTGGTCGTCGGCCTGCTGGTCTGGCTCAACCTCTCGGCCCGGGTGATCATGTACGCCGCCGCCTGGACCGCCACCGCGTCCCTCGGCCCTCCGCCCGACCCCACCCCGGTCCCGACGACCGCCCTCCGCGCCTGATCCTCCGCAATCCCGCGAGCTCCGCCGCTCGCTATATCTTGTTCCCCGATATATGTTGTCAGGCATGACTCCGAGAGTGATGACGGAGCCCGCGTTTCTCATCCTCACCGCGCTGGTCGCCGAGCCGTGTCACGGCTACGGCATCGTGCGGGAGGTCGAGGAACTGTCCGGCGGGCGGGTTCGGCTCAAGGTCGGCACGCTTTACGGCGTGCTCGACCGGTTGGCGGGCGACGGGCTGGTGGCTCTCGACCGCGAGGAGGTCCAGCAGGGACGGCTGCGCCGTTACTACCGGATCACCGACTCCGGTTCACGGACGCTGGAGGCCGAGGCCGTCCGGCTCGCGGAGAACGCGAGGACCGCCGTCGACCGTCTCCGCGCCCGGCAGGGCCGCCCCTCCGTCGCGGGAGGCCCCGCGTGAGGGAGAACGAGAACGCCCATGCGAAAGCGGGCGAGGACGTCCACGTGAGGGAGAGCGGGGACGCCCACGTGAAAGCGGGCGAGGAAACTCGCATGGGGGAGAGCGGGGGCGACGGTGCGCCGACGAGCCTGCTGGAAAGGCGCTACCGCCACTGGCTGCGCCTGCTGCCCGCCTCCTACCGCGCCGAGCGCGAGGAGGAGATGGTCTCGGTGTTCCTGGAGGGCTCGCCCGGCGTCTCCGACGCAGACGGGCCCCGGCCGCGCTGGTCGGAGATCGCCAGCGTGGCCGTGCTCGCGGTCCGGGTCCGCCTCGGGGGAGCGGGTGGCGCGGAGCCCGGATTCCTCGCGTGGGGCGAGACGGTCCGCCTGACGGCCCTGCTGGGACTGGGCCTCCAGGCGTTCCTCGGCGTCCTGACCGCCGTGGTCGCCCTGCGTGCGTACGGGATGATCGGCACGGCCGAGCCCCTGCTCGCACAGGCGGCGGGGCCGGCGGGGTCGCCTGAGCGGCTCGCGAACATCCTGGGGGTTCTCACCGGTCCCCTGTGGTTCGCCCCGTTCGCGGCGCTCCTCCTCGGTCACCCCCGCGCGGCCAGAACGCTGGCGCTTGTCGCGCTCGCGGCGGGGCTGCCGATTCTGGTCCAGACGTCCCTGAACGGCTTCCCCGGGCTCGCGCTCGCCGGCCTGCCGGCCCCCCTGGTCACCGTGACGGCCCTGTGGGCCGGTTTCCAGCGGGACTCGCGCCCCGCGCGGCGGTCACCGTGGCTTCTGCTCCCTCCGCTCGCCGCCGGTGTCGCCGTCGCCGCGTTGTACGAGGTGATCGCGTCTCCCGCCGCGACCGTCGCCTGGGTATGGCCGTGGCTGGACGAGCTCGGCCTCAGAAGCGCGTTCGTCCTGGGGGCCGGCGTCGCGTACGTCTGCGTGCACGCGTACGCACCCGCGCGGCGCACCCCGTCGTGGCCGCTGGCTCTCGCGATCCTGGCGCTGCCGACGCTGTGTGCTCGCCTGGTCGGGCTGAGCCACCACTTCGGCTTCGCCGACGGGATAAGCCGGACCATCACCCTCGGCATGGTCGGCCAGGCGGTGCTGCTCCTCGCCCTCGTCGTCGGGGGTGTCGTCCTGGGGATGAGGATCCTTCCGGCCGCACCGGCCAGGAGCGGCAGGGGGCCGGTCGAGGGGTGAAGGGCCGCCCTTCGCGGCGGGGCCGTGCGTGCCGCCTCGGGTCGCTCCGGGGCGTAGGCGTGTCCGGAGCGGATCTCTCCGAGGGGCGCGGTGTCGCACGCGCCGCCCGGAGCGGACGTTCGCCGGGGTGGAGGCGCCGGTGCCGACTCCGATGCGCGGGATCGTGCGCGCCGCCCGGAGCGGGTCGCTCCGGGCGGCGCCGGCTCTCGTGCGGGCTCTCTTGAGGGCTCTCGTCAGCGTGCCCGGCGGGAGCGTCCGCGCAGGCCGTACGCCAGCCAGGTCAGGCCACCGAGCAGGACGGTGAGCAGCACGGCGCCGAGGGCGTAGTAGGTGGCGGGGACTCCCTCGTCGGCGGGTCTCGTGGCCGCGGCCGGGTCCTGCGCGGAGACCGGAGCGGGGAGTTCGGGGGCCGCGGCGGGGGGCGCCGAGGCGGCGGGCCCGGTGGGCAGCGGGGCGGGCTCGGGGACCGGGTCGACCAGTTGGCCGACCGGGACGACCTTGCCGCGGTTGGCGAATCCCCAGTCGAGCAGGTCGGCGACCTCCTCCCAGAAGTAGCCGTCATGCCGCATGATCGACACGATGACGGTGTGGCCGTCGCGCTTCGCCGCGCCGACGAAGCTGCCCAGGGCCTTGGAGGTCCAGCCGTTCTTGACGCCGATCATGCCCTTGTAGCGCCAGAGCAGCTTGTTGTGGTTGCCGATCTCGTAGTAGCCCTTGGGCGCCGGGAACTTGTCGGTCTTTGTGCTGATATATCGACGAAAATCGGCGTTGGCGAGGCCGGCGCGGGCGATCAGCGCCAGGTCGTAGGCCGAGCTGCTCTGACCGGGCTTGTCCAGCCCGCTCGGGGTCTTGGCCACCGTGTCGAACGCCTGCAGGCGCCTGGCCTCGGCGTTCATGTCCGCCAGGGTCGTGGCGAGGCCGCCGTTGGCCTCGGCGAGGGCCATCGCGCAGTCGTTGCCCGAGACCAGCATCAGCGCCTTGAACAGGTCCTCGACGGTGTAGAGCGGTTTGGGGACCAGGCCGACCGCGCTGCCCTCCTCGTTCACCGCGCGCCTGCTCGGCGTGATCTTCAGCTTCTTGTCCAGCTTGGGGATGAGGGTGAGGGCGGTGAGCGCCTTCAGCGTGCTCGCGGGAAGGTAGCGCCCGTGGGCGTCCTTGGCGGCCAGCACCTCACCGGTCTCGGCGTCGGCGATCACGTACGACTTCGCGGCCGTCTTGGGAGGGGCCTTCACACCCGCCGGGAGGATGAGACCTCGCCCCCCGAGCCGGGAGCCGCCGACCGGCTCCCTCTCGTGGTGCGCGGCCGCCGGAACGGCACCCGTGCGCAGGTCCGGTGAACCGGCCGCCGCGGGTGCGTCCGCGACCCGGGCCTGTGCGGGCGCGCCGAGGAGGGCGGTCGCCGCGAGCAGCACCCCGACGGGTGCGACATGTTTGATCCCCATGATGAGCTCAGGGTAGCTTCGTACCGGTTCGCATGGAGTTACAGGTGCCCTGACCAGCTGCGAACCACTCGGCGGAATACTGACACCATGCGAATAACGCGAAAGACAGCCGCTTTCCTGATCGGCCTTGCCGCTTTCATGATCTTCGAATGGATCACCCTTGGCTTCAACCTGGCGGATGGTCATCCGACGGCCTTCTACGTGGTCCACGGAATCCTGATCGCCGTCAACATCGTGCTGGCGATCGTGCTCGGTGCGATCGGCCTACGCGCTCTGGCGAAGCGTGACGAGCGTCCTTCCGTGTAGCTCGGCGGCCTCCTCGGCGGAGTCGCCGATGCTGGTGAACCCGAGCTTGCCGTATTTGGTGACCCCGCCCAGCATGTGCAGCACGTTCCCGGTGCGGCGCTCGCGGTCGAAGCCGAGGCCCTCGTCGTGGATCAGCTTGACCACCTCACCGGGCAGACGGCCGCGAAGGGAGGGCGAGGCGCAGTTGTCCGTCGCCACGTAGTGCTTCGGCCGGCCCGCGTGCACGAGCGTGTGGCTTTCCGGATCGTACGACGCGCCGGTGGTCAGGAGGGCGGCGCCGAACGGGTGGGTGGTGCCGCCGATGCGCAGGTTGATCTCGCACATCAGCGTCCGGTAACCGCCGTCGGTCTTGACGGCGAAGAAGTCGATGCCGAACAGCCCCACCACCCCGCGGCCCGCGAGGATCCTGGCGATCCGCTCGGCGTACTCGCCCAGCTCGGCCCGGTACTCCTGCCGGGCGGGGAAGCAACAGCCCTGGTAGACGTCGCCGTTGGGGCCGCCGAGGACCTGCTCGTGGGTGGCGACCACGTCGTACGAGCCGCCGGGGGTGATCCGGGCCAGCGCGCTGGGGGAGCGCAGCGGCCGGTCCTCGATGAACTCCTCGATCACCGCTCCCCGCTCGGCGACCTTCTCGGCGAACGTCGTCCAGTTCTCGTCGGAGGCGGAGAAGCTCGTGGGGCAGGAGGCGAGCGGCCGGTCGTCCTTGGTCACGATGGCGTTGCCGAGCCCCGAGTAGCTGTTGTTGAGCTTGACCATGAGCCTGCTCGCGGGCTTCATCGCGCGGGCGGCGTGTTCCACCTCGGTCAGCGAGCGCAGGTCGCCGAAGCCCCTGACCAGCGGCACCCCTGCCTCGTCGCCGATCACGCGCCCGCCGCTCTTGGAACCCAGGTGGGCGAGGGAGGTGGCGGGGCCGTAGATCGGCAGGGAGAGGATCCCCGCGAGGCGCTCCTCGTACTCGCTCACCACGAACGGCACCATCCAGGCGGGTCTGTCGTTCCTGCCCGCGTCCGAGGGGACGTCGCCCTGCGGGGGGTCGCCGAGGGCGGCACGGATGCGCGCGATCACGTCCGGGCGGCGCAGCAGCGCCTCGGTGAGCGGATGCGTGTCAGGATCATCCAAACTGATCATCCGCAGGCGGGTGCGGGCCTCGTCGGGATCGTCGAGGAAGCCCAGGTAGTAGTCCACGACCGCGCTGTCCACCGGCGTCGAGGTCAGGTAGACGACCTCGACCTTCGGCTTCCTCAGGGTGAGGAGGAGAAACAGCAGCCGCTCCTCGTAGGAGAGGGCGCCGGTGATCCTGCGCAGCTCATCCTGGGGAAGCGACAGCGAGGGGAGGACCACCAGGGTACCCTCGTCCGGTTCGAATATGCTCAAACGCGACTGCCTCTCCCCGAATGGGATGTTAGTGATCATGTGAGGAGTGAAACACGCATTCCTCCCGTTTACATCACTCCGCCGGGTTCGATGACCGGCACCTGAGGTCACGTAAATTGCCAGGTCGGCGATGTTTGGGAATGGTCCGGTGGTGACGTCCCCCCGGCACTCGCCCTCCCCCGATACGACCATCGTCTCATAGTCAATTTGGGCTATCTTTCCTGGTCATCCCGGGTCGGAAGGTGTACGAGTGGGGCATGGGGTGCCAAAACATTTGGCCTGGATGTCGGCGAGCTGCTCGGGAGGAGGGATAAAGTCGTTGTCATCGCCAACGCGACGGCTTCCCCGGGGCACCGGCCTGCCGCTCACGCGTCGGTGACCGACCAGCCCGTGCTGACGCGGCCCGTGAGACCCCACTCCGGTCCGTCGGTGCGGCGATCGCTTTTTTCGAGACTGCCTCATGGGTTTCGAGATCCTGGGCAGTTGCACGGTGCGTCGAGGATCCAGAGCCCGCCGGCGCGGATGGGACGGTGTGCAATGCGGGGGCGTAATTTGCGGGGAGAGCTCGACGCGTTCCTCGCCGGTCGTGAGCAGGAGCTCATCGCTTTCCGCCGGGATCTGCACATGCATCCCGAGCTCGCGTTCGCCGAATACCGCACGACGCAGCGCGTCGCCGAGCGCCTCACCGCCGCAGGGCTGGTCCCCTCGGTGCTGCCGCGCGGCACCGGCCTGCTCTGTGACGTCGGCAGCGGCGACGGCCCGACCGTGGCGCTGCGGGCCGACCTCGACGCGCTGCCCGTGCCCGACGAGAAGGACGTCCCCTACAGCTCGACGGTCCCCGGCGTGTGTCACGCCTGCGGGCACGACGTGCACACCACGATCCTGCTCGGCACCTCGCTCTTCCTCGCCCAGCAGGCCGAGGCCGGTCTGCTGCCCGGCAGGGTCCGGCTGATCTTCCAGCCCGCCGAGGAGCTTCCCGGCGGCGCGCTGGAGGTGATGGCCTCGGGCGGCATCAGCGGTGTGGACCGCATCTTCGGCCTGCACTGCGACCCCCGGCTGGACGTCGGCAAGGTCGGCCTCAAGGTCGGTCCGATCACCTCGGCCTGCGACAGGGTCACGATCCGGGTGAGCGGTCCCGGAGGGCACACCGCCAGGCCGCACCTCACCGCGGACCTCGTCTTCGCGCTCGCCAAGATCCTCACCGAGCTCCCCGCCGCGCTCTCGCGCCGGATCGACCCCCGTTCCTCGCTCAGCCTGGTCTGGGGCCGGGTCGAGGCGGGCTCGGTGGCCAACGCCATCCCGGACGACGGCGTCGCCGAGGGCACCGTGCGCTGCCTGGACGAGGCGGCCTGGCACGCGGCCCCCGACATGATCAAGTCGCTGCTCGAGTCGGTCGCCGGCGCGTACGGCGTCGAGGCCGAGATGGAGTACGTGCGCGGCGTGCCGCCGGTGGTCAACGACAAGGTGAGCGTGCAGATGCTCGCCGAGGCCGCCGAAGGCGTGCTCGGCGAGGGTGCCCCCGTGCCGACGGAGCAGAGTCTGGGCGGTGAGGACTTCGGCTGGTATCTGGAGTCCATCCCCGGCGCGTTCGCGAGGCTCGGCACCCGCGAGCCGGGGTCGGCGCACCTGGCCGACATCCACCAGGGCACCTTCGACGTGGACGAGAGCGCGATCGGCACCGGGGTACGTTTCCTCGCGGCGACCGCGCTCACCGCCCTGTGGGAGGGGCAGCGCCCCGTCGCGGGCGACACGCTCATGGCCGTGAACGCCGACAAGTAGCGAGTTCCTGACATCTAGTCAGACGAAAAGTCCGGACATATCCTGAGGAACCAGTCGATGGTCCCCGAAGAAGATCATCGGCTCCCGGGCGGACGCGCAGGTGTCGGCCCGTCGCGGACGTCCGGAGCTACCGACAGGTAACCCTGTCCGGTTTTTGGGTCACAAGGTGGCCTGAGCTGGATAACGGACCTGTTGCGGACTCATGCGTTGGTTTGGTCAACCCTGATGGACCAACTATCTTCCGTGCAGGGTTGCCGTGCGTCTCTTCGCGCGTGCACTGAAACGCGAAGGGAGTCCATCTTGCTTCAGAACCGATTCGGCAAGCTGGCCGCGACCGCACTGGCGGGCAGCATGCTCATGGGAGCTGCCGCGTGTGGTGGAAGCGAGGAACCGGCCACGTCGGCGCAGCCGAGCGGGGCCGCGAGCAGTGAGGCGCCGGCGGCGACGGGACCGAAGGTCGGTCTCGCGTACGACATCGGCGGGCGTGGCGACCAGTCGTTCAACGACTCCGCGGCGGCGGGCATCGACAAGGCCAAGACCGAGCTGAAGCTGGCCGAGGTCAGCGAGCTGGAGGCCGGTAACGGCGAGACCGAGGCGGCCAAGGAGGAGCGGCTCCGCCTGCTCGCCGACGGCGGCTTCAACCCGATCATCGCCGTGGGGTTCGCGTACTCCAACCCGGTGAAGAAGGTCGCGACCGAGTTCCCCGACGTCAAGTTCGCGATCGTCGACGACGCGGCGGCCGAGGCTCCCAACATCTCGAACCTGCTGTTCGCCGAGCACGAGGGCTCCTTCCTGGTCGGTGCCGCGGCGGCGCTGAAGAGCAAGAAGAACCACGTGGGCTTCGTCGGCGGCGTGCAGGTGCCGTTGATCAACAAGTTCGAGGCCGGATTCGCCGCGGGCGCCAAGGCCGTCAAGTCGGACGTGAAGATCGAGGTCAAGTACCTCACCCAGCCGCCGGACTTCACCGGCTTCAGTGACCCGGCCAAGGGCAAGACCGCGGCCGAGGGCATGTTCGACGCGGGCGCCGACGTGGTCTACCAGGCCGCGGGCGGCTCCGGTGGCGGCGTGTTCGAGGCGGCGAAGGCGGCCAAGGGCCTCGCCATCGGCGTCGACTCCGACCAGGCGAAGACCGCCGCCGCCGACCTGCAGAGCGTCATCATGACCTCCATGGTGAAGAAGGTCGACGTCGCCGTCTTCGACTTCCTGAAGAGCTTCACCACCAACCAGGTGAAGGCCGGCAGCACGATCTACGACCTCAAGGCCGACGGCGTCGACTACTCCACCACCGGTGGCCAGGTCGACGACATCAAGGCCCAGCTCGACGAGTACAAGCAGAAGATCATCTCCGGCGAGATCACCGTTCCGGACAAGACCTCCTGACCTGGTACTAATGAGGGGCCCGGCGGACATTTCCCCCGGGCCCTTTGTCCTACCTTGATCAACATCTGTTCCACTTTCACCACCACGTTCCGTATCGGGGCATCCGTACGGAGGAGGCCGTCATCAGCACCTCGGCACCGGCCGTCGAACTCTCGGGCATCACCAAACGATTCCCCGGCGTCGTCGCCAACCGCGACATCTCCCTTTCCGTGCGACAGGGCCACGTGCACGCCGTCGTCGGCGAGAACGGCGCGGGCAAGTCCACCCTCATGAAGATCCTGTACGGCATGCAGCGCCCGGACGAGGGGAAGATCCGCGTCAACGGCGAGGACGTGAGCTTCCGCTCCCCGGGCGAGGCGATCGCCGTGGGCATCGGCATGGTCCACCAGCACTTCATGCTGGCCGACAACCTCACCGTCCTGGAGAACGTGGTCCTCGGCAGCGAGCCCAGAAAGGGCGGGATCGCCCTCGACTTCGGCACCGCGCGAAGAAAGATCAAGGAGATCTCCGACTCGTACGGCCTCGGCGTCGACCCCGACGTCACCGTCGAGGACCTGGGCGTCGGGGCCCGCCAGCGGGTGGAGATCCTGAAGGTCCTCTACCGGGGTGCCCGGATCCTCATCCTGGACGAGCCGACCGCCGTGCTCGTGCCGCAGGAGGTGAAGGAGCTCTTCGCCAACCTGCGCGAGCTGGTCCGCGAAGGGCTGACGATCATCTTCATCTCGCACAAGCTGGACGAGGTGCTCTCGGTCGCCGACGCCATCACCGTCATCCGGCGCGGCACGACCGTGGCCAGCGTGGACCCCAAGGACGTGACCGCGAGGCAGCTCGCCGAGCTGATGGTCGGCAGCGAGCTGCCCAGCCCGGAGACCCGCGAGTCCACCGTCACCGACACGGTGGCGCTGTCGGTGCGCGACCTCACCGTCCTGTCCGCCGACGGCCGCCGCGTCGTGGACGACGTCGGCTTCGAGATCCGCAGGGGCGAGGTGCTCGGCATCGCCGGGGTCGAGGGCAACGGCCAGGCCGAGCTGGTCGAGGCGATCATGGGCATGCGCCCGGCCGACGGCGAGATCCGCCTCGGCGAGCACGACATCTCCGGCTGGACGACGCTGCGCCGCCGCGAGGCCGGCATCGGCTACATCCCCGAGGACCGCCACCGGCACGGCCTGCTGCTTGAGGCCCCGCTCTGGGAGAACCGGATCCTCGGACACCAGACGCGGCGACCCAACGTGAAGGGCTCCTGGATCGACCGCGCGGGAGCGCGCGAGGACACCCGGCGCATCGTCGAGGCGTACGACGTCCGTACCCCGGGCATCGACGTGGACGCCTCGGCCCTGTCCGGCGGCAACCAGCAGAAGCTGATCGTCGGCCGGGAGATGAGCGGGGAGCCCGTCTTCCTGATCGCCTCCCACCCGACGCGCGGCGTCGACGTGGGCGCCCAGGCCGCGATCTGGGACCACCTGCGCGCGGCGCGCGCCGCGGGCCTCGCGGTCCTGCTGATCTCGGCCGACCTCGACGAGCTCATCGGCCTGTCGGACACCCTCAAGGTGATCCTGCGCGGCCGGATCGTCGCCGAGGTGGATCCCAAGGACGTGACACCCGAGCGGCTCGGTTCGGCCATGACGGGTGCTGGAGAGGCGGCATGAACACCCACGTAGCGCACACGCCCCCGGGAGCGCGCGGTATGAACCCCCAGACGCACACGCCCTCCGGGACGCGCGGCACGAACACCCAGACGGCGCACACGCACCCCGGGACGCGCGGATGAGCCGGGAAAAGTCCACCTTCGCCGACCGGCTGCTCGGCAGGGTCTCCCCGGCGGGGCTGCTCTCGCTCGCCGCCCCGCTCGTCGCCATCGCGTTCGCCGCGGCGATCACCATGGTCATTCTCTCGATCATCGGCGCCCCGCCGCTCGACACGCTGGTCAGCATGGGCGAGTACGGCATCCGGCCGCGCTCGATCGCGCTCACCCTGAACGCCGCGACCTACTTCTACCTGTCCGCGCTCGCGGTGGCGATCGGGTTCAGGATGAACCTCTTCAACATCGGTGTCGACGGCCAGTACCGCCTCGCGGCGCTCACCGCCGCGGCCGTCGGCGGCGCGGTCACCCTGCCCGCCCCGCTGCACGTCGCGCTGATCATCTTCGTCGCGGTGCTGGTCGGCGCCGGATGGGCCTCGATCGCCGCTCTGCTCAAGGTGCGGCGCGGGGTGAGCGAGGTCATCTCCACGATCATGCTGAACGCGATCGCCACCTCGCTCGGCGCCTGGCTGCTCAACAAGGAGCGCCTCGCGGTCGAGGTCGCGGGCAGCAACAACATCGGAACCAGCCCGATCGGCCCCTCAGGTCAGGTGCCCGGCCTGGCGATCATCTCCGGCACCCAGACGAAGGTGTTCGGCCTGATCATCCTGTCGGTCGTGATGGGCGTCCTCTACCACGTGGTGATCAACCGGACCCGCTTCGGCTTCAACCTGCGCGCCACCGGCCGCTCGGAGTCGGCCGCGGTGGCGAGCGGCGTGAACGTCAAGCGGATGATCCTCATCTCGATGATCCTGTCCGGCGGGGTGGCGGGCCTGGTCGGCATGCCGCAGCTGCTCGGCGCCTCCTACAGCTACAGCCTGGACTTTCCCCCCGGCCTCGGCTTCACCGGCATCGCGATCGCGCTGCTCGGCCGCAACCACCCGGTCGGCATCGCGTTCGGCGCCCTGCTGTGGGCCTTCCTCAACACCTCGGCGGGCATCCTGCAGATCCAGAAGATCTCCCCGGACATCGTCACCATCATGCAGGGCACGATCGTGCTCTCGGTGATCATCGCCTACGAGCTGGTCCACCGCTACCAGATCTCCGCCGAGCAGCGCCGGGTGAGCCGCCAGCTGGCGGACGCCACCCCGACCAGGGAAGGAACGCCGGCATGAGCCAGGGCGCCCTCACCACGCCGGAGGCTCCCTTCCTGGAGCCGAAGGCCCCCGCCCGCTTCAGGGTCACCTGGCGGGTCCTGCTGCTCGCCCTCGGCGCGCTCGTCCTGCTGCTCTCGTTCACGCGGACCGTCACCGGCGCCGTCGACCTCACCTCCGCGGGCGCGATCAACGCCTCCGTCGCGCTCGCCATCCCCATCGGCCTGGCCGGTCTGGGCGGTCTGTGGGCCGAGCGGGCCGGAGTGGTCAACATCGGCCTCGAAGGCATGATGATCCTGGGCACCTGGTGCGGAGCCTGGGGCGCGATCCAGTTCGGCAACCCGTGGGCGGGCGTCGTCGCGGGCGCGATCGGCGGGGCCCTGGGCGGCCTGCTGCACGCGATCGCCACCGTGACCTTCGGCGTCGACCACATCATCTCCGGTGTCGCGATCACCATCCTGGGGCAGGGCGTCACCCAGTTCCTGTCCAAGGTCACCTTCGCCGAGATGCCGGGCGGCGGCGACTCCCAGTCGCCCCCGGTGCCCAAGCCCGAGATGGTGAGCCTGCCGTGGGACCGGATCGGGGACCCGCTCAGGGCACTGGAGGCCAAACAGTGGTTCCTGCTTTCGGACGTGGCGGGCATCCTGCGTGGCCTGACCACGAACGTCTCGCTGCTCACGATCCTGGCGATCCTGCTCGTCCCGCTCTCGTACTACCTGCTGTGGCGCACCGCGTTCGGCCTGCGCCTGCGCTCCTGCGGGGAGAGCCCGGTGGCCGCCGAGTCGCTGGGCGTGAACGTCTACACCTACAAGTACATCGCGGTGCTCGTCTCCGGAGCCCTGGCGGGCCTGGGCGGCGCGTTCCTGTCGCAGGTGGCCGCGAGCGCCTACCGCGAGGGGCAGACCGGCGGGCGCGGCTTCATCGGCCTCGCCGCCATGATCTTCGGTAACTGGCGGCCGGGCGGGCTGGCCGGCGGCGCCGTACTGTTCGGCTACACCGACGCGCTCCAGCTGCGCAGGGGCGGCGAGTCGGTGCACGCGCTGCTGCTCGTGGTGACGATCCTGCTCGTCGGGGTCGCCGTCTACCAGCTCGTACGGCAGAACCGGACGCGGGCCGCGCTGATCACCGGGGTCGCGGCGGTCGCCGTGTTCGTCGTGTTCGCGCTGACCGACAGCGTTCCCTCGGAGTTCACCTCCGCCACCCCGCACATCACCACGCTGCTGGTGCTCTCGCTGGCGGCGCAGCGGCTCCGCGCGCCCGCCGCGATCGGCCTGACGTATCGCAGGGGACAGAGTAAGTGATCGTGACACGCGCACCTCACGAGCGGATCTGATTCGATGGGCACCGAGATGAGCAGCGAACCGAACACCGGCCCGACCGGTGAGCAGGGCATTCCGGACACTGAGCCGGGCGGCGGGCAGGGCATCGACTGGGCGGCGCTGAAGGCCGAGGCCGTACGGGCGATGGGGCACGCCTACGCCCCCTACTCCAAGTTCCCCGTCGGCGCCGCCGCGCTGGTGGACGACGGGCGGATCGTGTCCGGCTGCAATGTCGAGAACGCCTCCTACGGCATCGGGCTGTGCGCCGAGTGCGGGCTGGTCTCCTCGCTCCAGGCCACCGGCGGCGGCCGTCTCGTCGCGTTCACCTGCGTCGACGGGCACGAGGAGCTCCTCATGCCGTGCGGCAGGTGCCGCCAGCTGCTGTACGAGTTCGGCGGCCCCGAACTGCTGCTGGAGACCATCGACGGCCCGAAGCCGATGGCGGAGATCCTGCCCTACGCCTTCGGGCCCCACGACCTGAGCCGGGGAGCCTGAACATGGACGCCATCGACGTCATCGTCACCAAGCGGGACGGCAGGGAGCTGTCGGCCGAGCAGATCGACTGGGTGATCGACGCCTACACCAAGGGCGTCGTCGCCGACGAGCAGATGTCCGCGCTCGCGATGGCGATCCTGCTCAACGGCATGAACCGGCGGGAGATCGCCGAGTGGACCCAGGCCATGATCCGTTCCGGGGCGAGGATGGACTGGTCGTCGCTGCCGGGACCCACCACCGACAAGCACTCCACCGGCGGCGTCGGCGACAAGATCACGCTGCCGCTCGCGCCGCTCGTCGCCGCGTGCGGGGGATACGTACCCCAGCTGTCCGGCAGGGGACTCGGTCACACCGGCGGCACCCTGGACAAACTGGAGTCCATCCCCGGCTGGCGGGCGTCGCTGTCCAACGACGAGATGCTCGACGTACTCGGCAAGGCCGGAGCGGTCGTCTGCGCGGCGGGCGACGGTCTCGCCCCCGCCGACAAGAAGCTCTACGCCCTCCGCGACGTCACGGGCACCGTCGAGGCGATCCCGCTGATCGCCTCCTCGATCATGTCGAAGAAGATCGCGGAGGGTACCGGCGCGCTCGTACTGGACGTGAAGGTCGGCTCGGGGGCCTTCATGAAGAACGTGGAGCAGGCCCGCGAGCTGGCCACGACCATGGTCGAGCTCGGCACCGACGCCGGGGTCGAGACGGTCGCGCTGCTGACCGCGATGGACCGGCCGCTGGGCCTGGCGGTGGGCAACGCCCTGGAGGTCGCCGAGTCGGTGGAGGTGCTCGCCGGAGGCGGGCCCGCCGACGTGGTCGAGCTGACCGTACGGCTGGCGCGGGAGATGCTCCAGGCCGCGGGCATCTCCGGCGGCAAGGACCCCGAGACCGCCCTCGCGGACGGTTCGGCGATGGACGTCTGGCGCCGGATGATCACCGCGCAGGGCGGCGCCCCCGACGCCCCGCTGCCCAGGGCCGCCGAGACCATGGAGATCACCGCTCCCTCCTCGGGCGTGCTGTCCCGGCTCGACGCGTACGGCGTGGGCCTGGCGGCCTGGCGGCTCGGCGCGGGCCGGGAGCGCAAGGAGGACCCGGTGTCGTTCGGCGCGGGCATCGTGCTGCACGCCAAGCCCGGGGACCCGGTCCGCGAGGGGCAGCCGCTGATGACGTTGCACGCCGACGAGACCTCGCGCTTCGCGCGGGCGCTCGCCGCCCTCGAAGGCGCCTACACCGTCGGCGAGACCACCGGCCCCGGCCTGCTGCCGCTGGTGATCGACCGCATCACCGCCTGACGCCCGGTACGCCCTCGCGTCCGGAGCGTCTTAGCTGTCAGAGGGACGTCCGGAGATCGTCAGGAGGACGTCCGGAGAGGGGAAGGGTGCTTGACTACTTCCTCGACAAGGTGTCACGATCCGGCGAGGGCGCATGTGGTCGGCCGGAGGGTGAACCTCTCAGGGGATCCGAGCATCTAACGGGGCAGGAGGCTCATCATGAACCGCACCCTCGTTCCTCTCGCGCTCGTCCCCGTGCTCCTGTTCGCGGCCGGCTGCGGCTCGGCCACGCAGACCGCGACCCCGTCCCCGGCGGACACACCGACCACGGCGACCACGGCTCCGGCGGATCCGTCCTCCACGTCGACCACGTCCCCCACGCCCTCCGCCGCCACGGCGGCCCTCCTTCCTCCGACGAGCACCAAGGAGATCGAGGTCGACCGCGCCGTCTCCACCCAGCCGATCGTCACCGGGGCCCGGTTCGCCGAGCACCAGGGGTTCGACCGGGTGGTGATCGACCTCAAGGGCGAGCTGCCTGGCTACCGGGCGCGGTGGGTCTCCGAACTCGTCCAGGACGGCTCGGGAGACAAGGTCGACGTCAAGGGCGGCGCCTACCTGCAGTTGACGATCACCCCGGCCGTCGCGCACACCGAGGCGGGCCAGTCCACCTGGAAGGGCGGCCCGATCTTCCAGGCCCAGTTGGGCAACGTCCAGAACGTGGTCAAGGTCGGTGACTTCGAGGGCGTGGTGAGCGTGGGCGTCGTCCTCGACCGCAAGGCGCCGTTCCGGGTTCTGGAGCAGAAGAGCCCGAACCGGCTGGTCGTCGACATCTCACACTGAGAGCGCCGGGGAACCGGGTGGCGCCGGGCCCCGAGACCGGGTGACAGACTGGCCTGATGGTACGCAAAATCGACAGCGCGACACGGATTCCCGTCCCCGGTGGCAAGACGATCGACGAATACGTCGGTCTGGCCAACAGCGGCGACCCTCGGATCTCGATCGCGTACATGAAGGCCCCGGCCGGGTGGGACGAGCCCGCCCAGACGCCGGAGTTCGCCGAATACACGCTGGTGCTCAAGGGCACCGTCATCGTGGAGCACGACGAGGGCACGACCGAGGTCGGCGTCGGGCAGGTGTTCCTGTGCGAGCCGGGGGAGCGTATCCGCTACAGCTCAGGTCCCGACGGCGCCGAGTACGTCGCCGTCTGCCTGCCGGCCTTCTCCCCGGAGACCGTCAACCGCGAGGGTGAGTGAGGGGGCGGCCCCGGTGACGGTTCGTCGCGCGTCGATCCCGGTGTCTCCGTACCGGGATCGGCGCCGTGTCCCCTCGTGGTCCCCCTCGCGCGGGACACCCGTGCGAACATTCCCAGGCCGGGCCGTGACGGCGCCTTCGCGCAGGCCGACTGGTCAGGCCCCTGACGGTAAGGTTACCGAATGAGTCAGCTACCCACTTTCGAGCAGATCCGCCTGGCTCCGAAGGTGTTGCTCCACGATCACCTCGACGGTGGCCTTCGGCCGGAGACCATCATCGAGCTGGCCCGCGAGTCGGGCTACGACAGATTGCCCGCGACCGAGACGGAGAGCCTGCGCGCCTGGTTCAGGGAGTCCGCCGACTCCGGCTCGCTGGAGCGCTACCTGGAGACCTTCGACCACACGGTCGGCGTCATGCAGACGCGCGAGGCGCTGGTGAGGGTCGCCGCCGAGTGCGCCGAGGACCTGGCGAACGACGGCGTCGTCTACGCCGAGGTGCGTTACGCGCCCGAGCAGCACACCTCCGCGGGCCTGAGCCTCGAAGAGGTCATCGAGGCCGTGCAGGAGGGCTTCGACACCGGTTCGGCGGGCCGTGGCATCCGGGTGGGCACGCTGCTCACCGCGATGCGCCACCAGGCCAGGTCCATGGAGATCGCCGAACTCGCGGTCCGCTACCGCGACGCCGGGGTGGCGGGGTTCGACATCGCCGGAGCGGAGGCGGGCTACCCTCCCACCCGCCACCTCGACGCCTTCGAATACCTCCAGCGGGAGAACGCCCACTTCACCATCCACGCGGGCGAGGCGTTCGGCCTGCCGTCGATCTGGCAGGCGATCCAGTGGTGCGGCGCCGACCGTCTCGGTCACGGTGTCCGGATCATCGACGACATCTCCGTCTCCGGCGACGCCGAGCCCAAGCTGGGCCGCCTGGCGGCCTACGTCCGTGACAAGCGCATCCCCCTGGAGATGTGCCCGACGTCCAATCTGCAGACCGGTGCGGCGGCCTCCATCGCCGAGCACCCGATCGGCCTGCTGCGCCGCCTGAACTTCCGGGTCACGGTCAACACCGACAACCGGCTGATGAGCGGTACGTCCGTCTCCGAGGAGTTCGCCAAGCTGTCGGAGGCGTTCGGCTACGGCTGGGACGACATGCAGTGGTTCACCGTCAACGCCATGAAGTCCGCGTTCCTGCCGTTCGACGAGCGCCTGTCGCTCATCAACGGCGTCATCAAGCCCGGGTTCGCCCGCCTCAAGTGGCAGGTGTGAACGGGCTCGCCCGAGTGAAGTGAGCTTTTCCGATGAAGCAGGTGTTCCGCTCCAACCTCGCGATGATCGTCGGCTGGGTCTGGATGGCCTTCGCCGCGGTCAACGCGGTCGATCTGGTCGTCCGCTACAGCGGGCGGATGTCGATGATCGCCGCGGCGGTGCTGGCGGTGCTGACCGCGCTGGTCTTCGTCGGCTGCCTGCGCCCGGCGATCCTCCTCACCGAGGAGGGCGTCCACGTCCGCAACCCGCTGAGAAACGCCTTCGTGCCCTGGCTGGGCGTGGACGAGGTCACGGTCTCCCACTCGATCACGATCACCTCCGGCGATGAGAGCGTCCGCTGCTGGGTGCCGCAGACCTCCGCCCGCGAGCGGGCGGCGGCCGCGCGCAGGGGGAGGGCCGCGGCCACGCCCGCCCGGGGGCGCTTCAGGACCGAGCCGGTCCGATCGAAGGCCGAGCAGGCCGCCGCCGAGGCGCTGGCGGGCAGGACCCACGCCGACTGGGTGGCCGAGCAGATCACCGAACGCGCGGAATCCGCCAGGCGCGCGGCCTCACTCGCCGCGACCACGAAGGACGACGCGACCGGGCCGGGGGTGGCGACCGAGGGTAGCGGCGGAACCGGAGCCGAGCCCGGAGCGGGTGCTGTGTCCGAGGCCGGAGCCGCGCCTGAGGAGGGCGTCATACCCGAAGCCGGTGCCGCGTCCGAAGCGGGTGCCGCGCCCGGAACCGGCGCGCTCACGATCACCTGGTCGCCGGGCGCCCTGGCCGCGCTGGCCGCCGCCGCCCTGCTGGTGATCGCGGCCTTCCTCGCCTGACGGGGTCGGAGGCCGGGAGCCGTGATGGGGTCAGCGGCCGGGAGTCCTGGCCGGGTCAGAGGCCGAGGGCCTCGGTGAGGTCGGCCTTCAGCGCGTCGAGATCCCGCACCGCCCGCGCGCGGGCCTCGGAGACCTCGCCGGTCACCGGGACCACGACCTCCAGGTAGCACTTGAGCTTGGGCTCGGTCCCCGAAGGGCGGACGACGACCCGGGCTCCTCCCGCCAGGTGGTAGCGAAGGCCGTCGGTGGGCGGCAGCCCGCCCGCGCCGAGGCTCAGGTCGTCGGCGGCCTCGACCTCGCGACCGCCGAGCCGCGCGGGCGGCGCGTCCCGCAGGCGGGACATGGCCCCGGTGATCAGCGACAGGTCGGCCACCCGGAAGGACAGCTGGGAGGTGGCGTGCAGGCCGTGCCGGCGGGCCAGGTCGTCCAGGAGATCGAGCAGGCCGCGACCCTCCAGCTTCGCCTGCGCGGCGATCCCGGCCACGGTCAGCGCCGCGCCGATGCCGTCCTTGTCGTGCACGGGCAGTCCGAGGTCGGAGCCGACGCTGTATCCCAGCGCCTCCTCGTACCCGAACCGCAGGCCCTCGCCTGCCTTCATGATCCACTTGAAGCCGGTGAGGGTCTCGGCGCAGCGCACCCCGTACTCGGCGGCGATCTTGCCGAGCAGGGACGACGACACGATGGTGGTCGCCACCAGGCGGCCGTCACCCGAGGTCCGCCGGATCACGTGCTCGCCCAGCAGGGCGCCCACCTCGTCGCCGGTCAGCATCCGGTAGCCGCCGCCGGGCAGCGGCACGCCCACCGCGCAGCGGTCCGCGTCGGGGTCGTTGGCCAGCACCAGGTCCGCGCCGACGCGTTCGGCGAGCTCCAGGGCGAGGTCCATCGCGCCCGGCTCCTCCGGGTTGGGGAAGGCGACGGTGGGGAAGTCGGGGTCGGGCGCGGCCTGCGCCTCGACGGTCGCGGGCGCGTCGAACCCCGCGGCGGCGAAGGCCCTGGTCAGGGTGTCGCCGCCCACACCGTGCAGCGGGGTGTACGCCACCCGCAGCTCGCGGGCGTCGCCGATCGGGAGCGCGGTCACCGCCTCCAGATAGGCGTCCACGACGTCGTCGTCCAGCTCGTTCCACGCCGGGTCGCCGGGGGAGCCGAGGGGCAGCTCGGAGACGGGCCCCGTCGCGTCGATGGCGGCGGAGATCTCGGCGTCGACCGGCGGCACGATCTGGGAGCCGTCGCCCCAGTAGACCTTGTAGCCGTTGTCGCGGGGCGGGTTGTGGCTGGCGGTGACGGTCACGCCCGCGTCGGCGCCGAGGTGGCGGACGGCGAAGGCGAGCACGGGGGTGGGCAGCGGCCGGGGGAGGACCGAGGCGCGCAGCCCGGCCCCGGTGAGTACGGCCGCGGTGTCGTGGGCGAAGGCGTCCGACTTGTGCCGGGCGTCGTAGCCGATCACGACGTGTTTGCCGGGGCCGAGTACGCGGGCGAGCCCGGCCGCGGCGCGCATGACCGTCACCCGGTTCATCCGGTTGGGGCCGGCGCCCAGCTCACCCCTGAGCCCCGCGGTGCCGAACTCCAGCCGGGAACCGAACCGCTCGCGCAGCGCGTCGCCGTCACCGCTCTCCAGCAGCTTCTTCAGCTCCGCGCGCGTGTCGGGGTCGGGGTCCTGGGCGAGCCAGGAACGGGCGAGCCCCGCGAGATCGCTGCTCATCGTCACCTCCCGGGTCACAGCTTGCCGACGACGCCGGCCAGCAGGCCGCCCATGCGCGCGGCGGTGGCGCGACCGACCTCCAGCACCTCCTCGTGGTTGAGCGGCTCGCCCACCAGTCCGGCGCCCGGGTTCGTGACCAGGGAGATGCCCAGCACCTCGGCACCGCCCTCGCGGGCCGCGATCGCCTCGAGCACGGTGGACATGCCGACCATGTCGCCGCCGAGGATGCGGCACATGCGAACCTCGGCCGGAGTCTCGTACGTCGGGCCGCGGAAGGCCACGTAGACGCCCTCTTTCAGCGAAGGGTCGGCCTCGCGGGCCAGTTCGCGCAGGCGCGGGGTGTAGACGTCGGTGAGGTCGACGAAGGTGGCGCCGGTGATCGGGCTGGCGCCGGTCAGGTTGATGTGGTCACTGATCAGCACCGCCTCGCCGACCTCCTGGGTCTCGGGGCGCAGGCCCCCGGCGGCGTTGGTCAGCACGACCGTGCCCACCCCGGCCTTGATCGCGGTCCGTACGCCGTGCACGACCGGGTCCACGCCGCGGCCCTCGTAGAGGTGGGTACGGCCCAGGAAGATCAGTGCGTTCTTGCCCGACTCGGTTCGTACGGCGCGGATCCGGCCCGCGTGGCCCTGCACGGCGGGTGGCGCGAAGCCGGGCAGATCGGTCACCGGGATCTCGGCGACCGTCTCACCGATCACGTCGGCGGCCGGGACCCAGCCGGAGCCCATCACCAGCGCGACATCGAAGGAGTCCACGCCGACGGCGCTTCTCAGCGCGTTCGCAGCGTCGGTGGCGAGTGCATACGGGTCATTGGTCACGTCAGTGAGCGTACCGGTCGGCTGCCTTCACACAGCGTCGTGTCCCCTGCTCAGGGGGAGGGCAGGTCCGTCCCCTGCTCAGGTCCGTCTCCTCCTCGGATCCGCTTCCCGCTGAGGCCCGTCCCCGCTCGGGCCCGTCCCCGCTCGGCGGAGGGGGTGACGCGTCCGGGCCGCCCAGTGAAGGACGCGACGCGCCCGGGACGTTCAGCCGAGCCCGGTGACGGCCACCGAGACCAGGCCGACCGCCGCTCCGGCCGCGATCAGCCACGCCGAGTTCAGCTTCGTCCTCCACAGCACGAGCAGTGTTCCCGCGGTGAGCGCCCAGGTGAGCGGATCGACCAGGGAGATGCGGCCGAGCTGGAACGCGACTCCGGCCATCAGGGCGAGCGAGGCGGCGTTCACCCCGTCGAGCAGCGCGCTCGACCAGGTCCTCGCCCTGATCCGGTCGGTGATCTTGGTGAGCAGCCCGACCAGCAGGAAGCTCGGCAGGAAGATCGCGACGGTGGCGACGATCGCGCCGGGGACCCCGGCGATCAGGTAGCCGACGAAGGTGGCCGTGGTGAACACCGGACCGGGGGTGAACTGGCCGATCGAGACGGCGTCGGTGAGCTGGGTGCCGGTGAGCCAGCCGAGCCGATGGACGAAGTCGCCCTCCAGGAAGGCGAGCAGGACGTAGCCGCTCCCGTACAGGACGGCCCCGATCTTGAGCATGGTGAGGAAGAGCCGGAGCAACTGGTCGGGGTCCTGGCCACCGGTGAGGACCAGCGGTGCGGCCAGCAGCGCCCGCGCGCCGTTCCCGTGAGGTTTCTCACCCGGCCCGCGCGGGCGGGAGCGCCAAGCGGAGGCCGTCCGTACCGCCACCGTGAGCAGGGCCCCGGCAACGAGCAGGAGCAGCTCGTTCACGCCGAGCAGGTAGGCCGTCAGGACACCCACGGCCAGGATCCACAGATAGGTGGTCCCCAGCGCGGTACGGACCAGGGAGAGCAGGGCCCAGATGATGATCGCGATGACGACGGGCCTGATGCCGTAAAGGATCCCGCTCACCGCAGGGGTGTGGCCGTAGTGGACGTACAGGGCCGCCAGCCCGCCGACCATGAGCGCGGCGGGCAGGATGAAACAGACCCCGGCGGACACCAGGCCGCGCCACCCGGCACGGTCGTAGCCGATGTGGATGGCCATCTCCGTGGAGTTGGGGCCGGGGATGAGGTTGGTCGCGCCGATGAGATCAAGGAAACGCTGCTCGGTCAGCCAGCCGCGCCGCCGCACCACCTCGTCGTGCATCATCGCGATGTGCGCCGCGGGTCCTCCGAAGGCGATGACGCCCAGCCGCAGGAACAGCCAGGTCACCTCGCGCAGGGATGAACCGCGCCCGGTTTCGCCATTTTCGGGAGGTACGTCATTCACCAGGGAATCATGACATTTTCCCAGGTGAAGGCGGGGTGGCCTCCGGGTTAACTCCACCCCCGCGCGTGCCCGCGTGCGGCGAACTCGTTCGAGCGGGTCAGGCTCGGTCAGGCCCACCTCTCGCGCGTGTCCGCGTGCGGCCTGCTCACGCCGGCCTTCCGCGTGACGGCGATCCGCGTGTCCCTGTGCGGGAGGTGACGAGCGATGCTCTCAGGCTCCCGGGGGGAGTTCCCCCGGGAGATCGTCATGTGCGCGCCCGGAGTGCCTCGGCTCGCAGGGAGCCCGGGGGTCTCTGCAGGGAGGTCAGCTTCCCAGCGAGGTGCAGGGACGCCCACGCAGCTCCCTGACGTAGTCGTCGGGGGCGCCCGCGCGCTCGGCGGCCTCGGCCAGGATGCCGAGGTAGCGGGCCGAGGGCAGCCCGCCCTCGTACCCGTCGAGCACGTAGAACCACGCCACGACCTCGCCCTCCATGGTCTGCACCCGGAGCTTGACCTTGTGATAGAGGCCGCGCGCCGCGCCCTCCCACTGGTCGAGGGAGCTCTCGTCCCACTCGGGCACGTCGTAGAGGACGACGAAGACCTGGTCGTCAGGGTCCTCGACGATGGAGGCGAGCGCGCCCTCCCAGCCGAGATCGTTCCCGCCGAAGGTCAGACGCCAGCCCTGGAGCCAGCCCGTCCCCCTGATCGGGGAGTGAGGGGCCCGCTGGGCCATCTGCTTCGGGTCCATGTTGCTGCCGTAAGCGGCGTAGACAGGCACGGAGACAAACACTAATCCAAGATCCGCGAGACGCTCACCCGGCTTCGAGGCCACGCCGATGACTGGTGGAATCTCGATGGTTTTGTGGTGGTTTCGTGGTTTGGGAGGGGTGCCCAGCGATGCCCGGTCCCGTCATGCGGGAGAATGGGCCATGTGACGAGGATAGTGATCATCGGTGGCGGTCCCGGCGGATACGAGGCGGCGCTGGTCGCCGCCCAGCTGGGAGCGCAGGTCACCGTGGTCGAACAGGACGGCCCCGGCGGGGCCTGCGTCCTCACCGACTGCGTGCCGTCCAAGACGCTGATCGCCACCTCGGTGCGCAAGCAGGCGCTCCTCGACGCCAGCATGCTGGGAGTCCACTACACCGGTGGCCCCGACGGCGACGTCGGCGGCGTCATCGCCGACATGCCACTGGTGAACAGGCGCGTCAAGGAGCTCGCTCGCGCCCAGTCCGCGGACATCGCCGCCCGGCTGGCGGCGGAGGGCGTCGAGGTGATCAAGGCCCCCGGGCGGCTGGTCGACCCGCAGGTGGTCAGGGCGGGAGACCGGACGATCCGCGCGGACGTCGTCATCGTGGCGACCGGCGCGACCCCGCGCATCCTCAACGGCGCCGAGCCCGACGGCGAGCGCATCCTCACCTGGCGCCAGCTGTACGACCTGGAGGAGCTGCCCGAACACCTCATCGTGGTCGGCTCCGGCGTCACCGGCGCGGAGTTCGCCGGGGCCTACCGCTCGCTGGGCTCGGAGGTCACGCTCGTCTCCTCCCGCGACCGCATGATGCCCAACGAGGACGCCGACGCCGCCGAGGTCCTCGAAGAGGTATACCGGCGCCGTGGCATGAACGTCATGGGCCGCTCCCGCGCCGAGTCCGTCAAGCGCACCCCGGACGGCGTGGTCGTCACCCTGGAGGACGGCCGGACCGCCGAGGGCAGCCACTGCCTGATGACGGTCGGCATGGTCCCCAACACCGCGGGGATCGGCCTCGAGGAGGCCGGGGTCACCCTTGACCGGGGCGGCTTCATCCAGGTCGACAAGGTCTCCCGCACCTCCGCGCCCGGCGTCTACGCGGCCGGAGACTGCACCGGTGTCCTGATGCTCGCCTCGGTCGCCGCCATGCAGGGCCGGATCGCCGTCTGGCACGCCCTCGGCGAGGCCGTGCACCCGCTCCGCCTCGCGACCGTGGCCTCCGCTATCTTCACCGACCCCGAGATCGCCGCCGTGGGCATCGCCGAGCGGGCGATCGAGAACGGTGAGATCGAGGCCAACATCGTCAAGCTGCCGCTCGCCACCAACGCCCGCGCCAAGATGCAGGGTTTCAACGACGGCTTCGTGAAGCTCTTCTGCCGCCCCAACACCGGCATCATCCTCGGCGGCGTCGTGGTCGCCCCCCGCGCCTCCGAGCTGATCCTCGGGGTCTCGGTCGCCGTGCAGCAGAGACTCACCGTCGACCAGATCGCCCACACCTTCGCGGTCTACCCTTCCCTGTCCGGCTCCGTCACCGAGGCCGCCCGCCGCCTCATGCAGCCGATGACCCCCAGCGGCATCTGACCGTCCGGCTGGAGAGGGGACCGGGACCCGGTCAACAAGGTCCGCTCGACTTTCAGGAAGATCCCGGACCGAAGTCGAACTCTCCGGCACGGACACCGGAGATGAAGGCGTCCCATTCCGCGCGGGTGTAGTGGATCATCGGTCCATCGGGATCTTTGCTGTGCCGTACGGCGATACGTCCAGTGCCGTCGTTCACCGCCCCCGCCTCGACGCAGTTGCCGCCGCCGTCGGCACTGAAGCTGCTGATGTGCCAGGAAATCGGAGTGTGCTCGGGAGCGGACATGAGCGGTGCGGCTCCATTCATGTGGGCTGATGGAACTTTTCCGCGATCGCTGTGATCAACTCGATGGATTTCTTGGGGTCGAGCGAATCATGGCAAATGCGGTCGAACTTGGACGCAAGCCTGTTGGCGGCTTCGGCTTCAACGTATATCGCACCAGCGGGGCTCGGGACATAGGCGACGGCGGGGTAGGGGCCGGAGATCTCGAAGATTCGAAAGGCCCCGTCGGGGCTGGCGTGGGCACCTGCACTGAGGGGCAACACGCGGAGTTCGATGTTCGTCTGGTTCGCGGAGGCGAGGAGTCGATCGAGCTGATCATGCATAACTTCGAATCCGCCTACTCTGCGGCGCAGCGTGGCCTCGTCGAGAACCGCGATGAGGTTTGGCGCGTTGTCCGTGTTCAAGATCTGCTGGCGGGTCTGCCGGAACTTGATCCAGCGGTCGACCTGTTCTGGATCTGCCGTGGGTTCCTCGGCTCGGATCATGGCATCCATGTATTCCCTGGTCTGGAGCAGTCCTGGGATGACGAACGCGTCGAACGATCTGATCCTCTGAGCGCGTGACTCCAGCCAGGCGTAGTCGACGATGTTCAGGGACAGGTCCTCGGAGTAGTTGTCCCACCAGCCGCTCTGCCAGACGTCGCGGCTCAGCCGGATGAGTCCGTCTCGTCGCTGCTCTCCTGCGACACCGTACAGATCGAGCAGCGCGATGACATCCGGTGTCCGGGCAGGGTACAGGCCGGCTTCGAAACGGCTGACTGTGGAACCGTCGCGTTGCAGGAAATCGCCGGTTTCTTTGAGGGTGAGATTGGCTGCCTCCCGTAGTTCACGGAGCTGCTTGCCCAGCCACTGAGATCGCAGAGTCACTCCGCGCTTGGCGTTCACGGTCACCCTCCTTTGTGTACGGACAGTGGTCGAAGGTTACACCTCTGTCACGCATATGGGAGGAGTTCACGATTCCGCTGTGCAGATTTGCAGAGCGCATGCCACAGTTCATCGTGTTCAACTCATTACTCTCTGTATCCGAGAGGTTGTGAACGACATGAGAACGTTCGCGTGCGTTGGCCGCGCTACTCGTAGCGAGGGGGGCACATCGTGATCGGCGTAACGTGGCGTGGGTCTTTTCCCGGAGATCCGGACCAGCTCCACGATGTCCGCAGACTCGTTGGAGCACTCCTGGCCGGATGTCCCGTCCTGGATGACGCGATCGCCTGCCTTGCCGAGCTGGCTTCGAACGCGGTAGTCCACACCAAGTCCCACGGCGACGTGTTCACGGTCGAGGTCCGGCTGATGGATGGCTCTGTCCGGGTCGCCGTAACGGACGCCGGAGGGCCTACAGTGCCGACCCTTCCTTCTCACGTTCCGGGAGAGATGCTCGAAAGCGGGAGAGGGCTGGCCATCGTTGCCGCGTTAAGCACGCAGATGGGCACCGAGGGCGATGAGGAAGGCCGGACTGTGTGGGCGGAACTCAAGTGGGCTGTCCAAGACGGGCGCTGAGAGGCAGGGGGGCGGCCTCTGTCGCTTTCACGTACCGGTGATCTCGACACGGGTAAGAGGTCGAGGTGGTCAGTGAACCTCGCGGAGCGTTGTCCACCGCTTCCTCGTCCCCTTCGCGGCGCCTCGGCTCGGACGCCTCACGCGCACCTGCCCGAACCCACGTTCTCTCGATCGCCGCCGTCCCGCCGAACCGTGTCAGTGGACGCGGGGGCGGAGGCGGTCCAGGGCGGCTCTGCCGTCCTGGACGGCGCGGGCCACGAAGTGCAGTTCCTCTTCGCGGCGGGCGACGAGAAGGGCCTGCTTGGCCGCCTCGTAGGCGTCGAGGGCGAGGCGCCAGTCGCGGTCGGCGGTCATGCCGCCGCGACCGCTGACCTGGAACTCGTAGTCGAGCTGGTCGATCTCCTCGCCCAGCCGGGTGATGTTCTCCTCCGCGCCGTTCCGCATCAGCACGAACCGGGCGTTGCGCCGGCTCCGCCGCTGGGCGCTGACGCCCCAGGCCACCACGGTCAGCGCCAGGCCCACCGCGCTGAGCACGACCATGACGAGTCCGACGGACGGGCCGCCGCTCTGGATGGGGTCGTCCTGCGGGGCGTTCGTTTCCCTGGCTCCGAAGATGTCGAGGTCGGGCAGCGAGGTCGGGAGCGGGACGGTGAGACCGGTGGGGGTGCCCTTGGCGCCGGTGAGGTCGACGTCGTCGGCCTGGATGAAGGACGCGGCCTCGACCAGCGCGCCGGTGAAGTCGGCGCCGTCCAGCTCGGCCTGGGTGAACTCGACCTCGCGCACGTCGGCGTCCTTGAACGTCGCGTTGCGCAGGTTCGCCTGGCTCATCTTGGCCTCGCGGAGCTTGGCCCTGGTGAAGTCGGCCTTGCGCGCCTTGAGCTGGCCGGGGGTGCTCTCCTCCAGGTCGGCGTCGACCAGCTTGGCGTTGGTGAAGTTGACCTGGGTCAGCTCGGCCCTGGTCAGCTTCGCCCCGGTCAGGTCCGCGTGCGGGAACTCCGCCTGTCCGGCCTCGGCGTCGACCAGGATCGCCTTGCGCAGGTCGGCGTGGTCGGCGTGCATCTGCCCCAGGTCGGCCTCGGTGAGGTTGGCGCCCCGCAGGTCGGCGTACTTCAGCGTGGCCTGGGTGAGGTTGGCCTGCCTGAGCGAGGCGCCGCGCAGGATCGCTCCGGTGAGGTCCTTCTGGATGAGTTCCACACCGTTCAGCTTCGCCCCGGTCAGGTCGGCGCAGCGCAGGGTGACGGGAAGCTGGGCGCCCCTGGTGAAGTCCTTGCCGCGCAGGTTGACGCCCTGACCGGGCTTGCACGGCCCGGCCGCGGCCTGGGCGGGAGAGATGACTGTCCCCGAGAGCGCGAAGATCGCGACGATGAGAGCCAGGGGGATGGGACGACGCACGGGAGCCTCCTTCAAAGCAGCCCCGATCGTGGCAGCGGACCATTGCATCACGCTAGACACCCACTTGCACCTTTCGCGCCGGGGTTCGTGGACAACCTCCCGGTGGGGCTACCTCCGTCGCGTGACGGCAGGGCTCGCGCTTCTCATTGTTCAGATGTTGAAAACATTTGGATTTTGTTAGTATCCTGATTTCTGTTGTTCTGGGAAAGGGGGTGGCGATGGTTCGGCTGATTCGGGGTGCGGTGTGCTCGGACCTCTCCGAGCAGGCCCGCACCGGGCGGCGGAGAGGAGCGTCGGCCCTCGCCGTACGGCGCCTCGGAGCCGTACGAGGATCCGGTCCCCACACCCCGAGACCTGGGAGCTGACGATGGCGACTCGGCACCTGTACGTGATGCGGCACGGCGTGGCGGACGCGTTCGGCACGTTGACCGACGTCGGGCAGCGGCAGTCCGAGCTGGTCGGGAAGCGCCTGGCCGCCCTGCCCGTCGACGTCGTGTGGCATTCGCCCCTTCCCCGGGCGGTGCGCTCCGCCCAGATCGTCGGCGAGCACCTGCCGGGCGCTGCGGTGCGCGAAGCGGCCGAGCTGATCGACCATGTGCCGTACGTGCCGGACGAGATGCCCCCCGCGTGGGCGGGGTTCTTCGACGGGTACGACGCGGAGGAGGCCGCCGCGGGCGCGGCCCTCGCGGACGCGCTGGTCGACAGGTTCGCGCGCCCGGCGGAGACCGAGACCCACGAGGTCCTGGTCACCCACGCCTATCCGGTGGCCTGGCTGCTGCGGCACGCCCTCGACGCGCCACCGGTGCGATGGCTGGGGCTGAACTGCGGAAACACGGCGCTGACGGCGATCGAGTATCGCGACGCCGTGGCGCCGACGGTGCTGTTGTACAACGACATGGGCCACCTCCCGCCCGACCTGCGCTGGACGGGGTTCGGGCCGGGCACGCGACCCTGAGCACACGATCGACCAGGACCGTCCCGGACGCTCGACGGCGCGGGCCGAGCGGGGAGCATGCACGACCGCTCCGACGTGCCGGTTACCCGGCGAGGCCGGACCGGAGCGGGCCAGGCCGGGTACCGCGCCGGGCGGCCTGTGCCCGCAGAGGTCCGTGTGATACGTTCGGCGGCGCCGTGCGGCAATACGACCGAAGGAGGTGAGACCGATCAACGCTGTGACGACAGATCGGGGCTCCCTCCCACGCATGGTCTAGGGAGCGCCCGACAAGGCACCCCCGAAAGGCTTCGAACGCCATGCGCTTCAGCTTGACCTCTCAGACGTCGACCGACGGCGTCACCGAACGGTCCTTCACCCTCGGCGAGATCCCCGGCGTGTTGTTCACGCCGGAAGGCGCCACCGGAACCCGCCCGCTGATCCTGATGGGACACGGTGGCGGCCAGCACAGGAGAGCACCCGGCGTCCTGGCCGGCGCGTACCGGTTCGCCGCCGAGGGAGGTTTCGCCGTCGCGACGATCGACGCTCCCAACCACGGCGAGCGGCGGAAAAGCGAACGGTTCCTCCGGTTCGCGGGCGACATGCGGGCCCGCATGGCCGCCGGCGAGGATCCGGCCGGGCTGGTCGCGGCCATGCACGACCTGCTGGCAGAGCAGGCCGTCGCCGACTGGCAGGCCGTTCTGACCGCGGTCCAGGAGCTCGACCATGTGGGCACCGGCCCGGTCGGCTACTGGGGGGTGTCGATGGGCTGCGGGCTCGGCGTGCCGCTCCTCGCCGTCGAGCCCCGGATCCGCGCCGCGGTGCTGGGCCTGCTCGGCGTGCACGGGCTGGCCGAGAGCGCCGCCCGGGTCACCGTGCCGGTGCAGTTCCTGCTCCAGTGGGACGACACGCGAGTTCCCAGAGACCAGGCGCTGGCGCTGTTCGACGCCCTGGGCTCGACCGAGAAGACGCTGCACGCCAACCCCGGCGACCACGGGGGAGTCCCCGAGTTCGAAACCGACACCGCGCTGCGGTTCCTCACCCGGCACCTTGGATAGGAGCGTCGCCGTTTGACGAGCTCCCCGCGGCCTCTCACATGGATGACCGTTGATCCATGTGAGGGGCCCGGACGGGACCGGACTCCCAAGGCCGGTTCGTGCGGATACGGGAAGATGAGGCTTCACGCCCGCGCGGTAGGCGGTCACGTCGAAGAGTCACCGTCTCCCAATCGCGATCGACCCGTGCCCCCGTGACGGGACGCGCCGGTCTCTCGCCCACCCGAGGACCCAAGGTCCTGGCCGTGACGGAGTACGGCATGGGCGGCGCCGAGGCGCAGGGCCTCGTCGCGTTCCGAGTGGTCGCCCGACACCTCGTCGGCCCATTCGAGGAGCCGGCGCAGGTGTGCGTCGGCCCCGGTCGTGACGACACCGGGACTGCCGAGGGCGACCTCGCCGCCGGTCCCGTCGATGGTGACGAGGGTGCCCTCACCGACGGTGCGTCCACCGGCCCGCACCGAGGCGCCGGTGACGTCGACGACGAGGTCGCCGATCCCCACCACAGCGGGCTTTCCCATCGATCGCGCGACGACCGCGGCGTGGCTGGCCGGCCCGCCGCGGGCGGTGACGATTCCGGCGGCGGCCGACAGACCGTGCATGTCGTGCGGGGAGGTCTCCGGCCGTACCAGGATGACCGGGCCGTCCGCGGCCATGCGTACCGCTCCGTCCGAGGTGGTCGCCACCCTGCCGGCCGCGACACCGGGGCAGGCGCCGATCCCCCTGGCCAGGATGTCGGCGGTTCCCGCGATCCGGGGTGTGCGGACGTGCGGGAGATGCCGCGGTGAGATCCTGAGCAGCGCTTCGTGCCGCCCGATCACCCGCTCGTCGGCGAGGTCGGTCGCGACGCGGACGGCGGCACCCCCGACGAACCTTCCCGGCCGGACCTGCAGAATCCACAGCTCCCCGGCCTGGAAGGTGAACTCGACGTAGCACGCGTCGCGGTAGTGCCCCTCGACCCGGCGCAGCGCGTCCAGGAGGCCGGCCCACACCGCCGGTTCCCGGTCGGCGAGTTCGCGCAGCGGCCGGGTGAGTGAGCTGCCGGAGACGACGTCCTCACCCTGGTGCCCGAACAGGACCTCACCGAACGGGACGTTCTCCCCGGTGTTGGGGTCGCGGCTGAACGCGACCCCGGTGCCGCTGCGGCCATCGCGGTTCCCGAAGACCATCGTCTGCACGATCACGGCCGTACCGAGGTCGTGCGGGATGTCGTGCAGCTCGCGGTAGGTTCTGGCGCGCGGTGTGTCCCACGACGAGAACACGGCCTCGACCGCCGACTCCAACTGCCGCGCCGCGTCGTCCGGGATCGGCCGGCCCCACCGTCGCCGGATGAGCTCCTCGATCGCCTCGATCCGTGCCTGCTCGTCGCCTGCCCCTTGCCCGAGGGTTCCGTCGTCCACGTTGACGATCGCGGCGGCGAAGCCGGCCAGGAACCGCAACCGTGAGTTCAGCGCGAACCGCGCGTCGCCCGTCTCGGACGCCAGAGCGGCCGTGGCCTCGGTCGTGAGGCCGAGGTTGAGGATCGTGTTCATCATGCCGGGCATCGACACCTCGGCCCCGGAGCGAACGGAGACCGCCAACGGCGTCCGTGATCCCCCGAAGCGACGCCCGGTGGAGGCTTCGAGATCGGCGACGGCCGCCGCGAGTTCGTCGTCGAGCCCGTCGGGAAGACGCCCGTCGCGCAGGAACGTGCGACACGCGTGGGTGGTGACGACGAACCCGGGGGGCACCGGCAACCCGAGACGTCTCAGGACCAGGAGACCGTGTGCCTTGCCGCCCAGCGTCTCCGCCGTCTCCTCGACACGCGGAGAGAGCGGGCGAACCCATCTCATACCCATCGGGGGATCCCGAGTGTGGCGTGCAGGTCCTCGTGCAGCTCCGCCCACACGATGTGGTACGACGAGAAGTCGTCGGCCACGTACGCCAACTCGCCGGCGGCGGCGCGATCGAGTGCCTCGGTAAGACGGACCCGGTAGCGGCCGAAGCGGGGCAACGCCGCGGACAGCCGGGCACCGACGACGGCGGCACGCCGGTCGAAGTCGACGAACCGGGAGAGGACGCGGGCGTCGTAGGAGGCGTCACGATGGTCGTTGGCGGCCATGACACCGTCGACGGACCGGATCTGCCACGCCGTGCACAGTTCGAGCAGTTCCGGGTTGAGCACGAGAAAGTCGTCGAACGCCGCCTGCACGGCGGCACGGGCACCGGCCGACTCCAACTCGGCGGCGAGGCGTTCGGCGTTCACGACCCGGCCGACGTCGGTGAGACTCCACCCGCCGAAGTCGCCGCCCGCATACGTGACGAGACCGGCGACCGCGAGATCGATCAGCTCGGACTCGACGTCGGATTCACCGAGCCCCGTGGTGCCGGCGAGGCGGGTGAGGCCGGAGGCGCCGCTGCAGCGCAGGGCGTGGAGCACCGACAGACCGGTGTCGGTCGCGAAAGACTCGGATCGGGTCATGACGTGGGCCCCTTCGGCAGGGTGTCGTTCGAGTCGTCGGCGGTGGAGGTGCCGGAGGTCGAGACGTCGGAGGTCGAGGCCGCGTACGCGGCGCCTCGCCCGTGGGCTCGGGCGACGATCGCGCCGTTCCGGACGCGTACGGCGGACTCCGTCTCGTCGTCGAGGTCCGTCAGGCCGATCGCCGACGCCACCAGGGCGGCGCCGTCGAGGACGAGCCGGACACGCCGCCAGGCGTCTGGAGCGAAGACCCGCCGCAGGCAGCCGACGAGATCGGTGATCCTGAGCCGTACGAGGCGGCCCGTCTCGGCGGCGTCGTCCGTGACGACGACCACCGTCACCTGCTCGCCGGGCCGGGCGGAACGGACGGCCTCCTCGACGGCGGCGAGACGACCGGCCCCCAGCACCGTGATCAGGCCGTCGGCGCCGAGGTCGGCCCGACCCCCGCTGATCCGATCCGTGAGTTCGGCGGGCGGATCCCACGTGTCCTCGCACGGTCGCGCCGGAGTGACATAGGGAAGATACGGCGGCTCCCAGGTGTCGGTGAGCTCGATCCCGGCCAGATGCTCACACGCGCGTGCCAGGTCGAAGGGGTCGCCGAATCCCGGCGCGCTCTCGGCCAGGTGACCCGAACCGTCCAGCAGCGTCAGCGCCAGCTCGGCGAGCCGTACCCGCCGCACCGGCGTCGCGCGGTCCTGTTCGCACGACTCCAGGGCGAGGGCGAGCAGCAACGCCTCCACCCTGACGACCTGCGCCAGCACCGTACGCCCCCGCTCGTCGTCGAGGACGCCGCCGAGCGAGCGCAGGTGCAGGCGCCCTCCGGAGGCCGTGTCGCCGACCAGAGGCAGCCGTTCGAGCCAGGTCCTGGCGAACGCGCCCAGTGCATCGGACGTCGTCGTCGGCTGGGCCGGCGGTGGCGGCGGCTCGTCCGCGGTGGGGTTCTCGACCATGTCGATCAGCACCGCGAGATACAGCGCGCGCTTGCTCGGGAAGTTCGAGTAGACCGCCCCGCGGGTCAGGTCGGCCCGATCGGCGATCCGGTCGACCTTGGCCGCCGCGTAGCCGTGCTCGGTGAACTCCTCCCTCGCCGCCGTCAGCACGAACCTCCGGGTGCGCTCCTGCTGCTGCACCCGCGTCAGTCGAACCATCACCGTTCCTTTCTGCGAACCATCGGCATTAGGATACTCTCAAAATTCAGATGTTAGGAACATCTGAATTGCGAGACGATCGAGATGAAGGATGGTGAAGGTGAGCGATCATGGGTTCGAGACCGAAGGGTTGGCCAAGGCGTTCGGCAAGGTCACCGCGCTGGACGGTGTCGATCTGGCCGCTCCGCGCGGACAGGTGCTCGGCCTGCTGGGACCCAACGGTGCGGGAAAGACCACCGTGATCCGCGTCCTCGCGACCCTGCTGCGTCCCGACGGCGGACGCGCGTCCGTGGCCGGGTTCGACGTGGTACGCCAGCCGGGAGAGGTGCGCCGCCGGATCGCGCTGTCGGGCCAGCACACCAGCGTGGACGAGGAGCTGACCGGCCTGGCGAACCTGGTCATGATCGGCCGGCTCCTCGACCTGTCCCGGTCGCAGGCGCTCCTGCGCGCCACCGACCTGCTCGCCCGTTTCGGCCTGGAGGACGCGGCGAAAAGACCGGTGGCCGGCTACTCCGGTGGCATGCGCCGCCGCCTCGACCTCGCCGCGAGCATGGTCGGACACCCCGAGGTGGTCTTCCTCGACGAGCCCTCGGTGGGACTGGACCCCGGCAAACGCGACGAGCTGTGGCAGATGATCCGGGGCCTGAGCGCGGACGGCGTCACCGTCCTGCTCACCACCCAGTACCTCGAAGAGGCCGACGCCCTCGCCGACGCCATCGCCGTCATCGACCAGGGACGGGTCATCGCCTCCGGCACCCCCGCCGAGCTGAAACGAGAAGTCGGCGGGCACACCATCGCCGTGCGGCCGAACGACCCCGCCGACACCGACGTGGCCGCCCGCATCCTGGCCGACGTCGCGGGCCGGGCCCCGGAGCGCTCCAGCCGCCACGAGCTGGTCGTGCCCGTCACCGGTGACGCGGACTTCTTCGAGATCGCCGCCCGGCTGCGTGAAAGCCGCATCGGCGTCTCCGAGCTGTCGCTGCGCCTGCCCAGCCTCGACGAGGTCTTCCTCGCCCTGACCGGAACACCCGCCACCCCCGCCGCCTCCGCCGAAGAACCGACGAAAGCCGCACGATGACCGCCACCGAACGATCGCGTACCGGAATACCTACCACCGCCGCCGACGAACCGACGAGGGCCGCCCGATGACCGCCACCGTGTCCAGCATCGAACCACCGCGCACCCGGCCCCTCGCCTGGCTACGGCACAGCTTCGTGCTCGCCGGCCGCAGCCTCGCCAAGACCACCCGCAACCCCGGCCCGATCATCAACGGGGTCGTCACACCCGCCCTGTTCATGGTGCTCTTCCTCTATCTCTTCGGCGGCTCCGTGGCCGGCTCCACCGCCGACTACCTGCAGTACCTCTTCCCCGGCATCCTCGTCATGGGCGCCGGCCTCGCCGGGTTGGTCTCGACCGGCACCAACATCAACCTCGACCTCAAGAACGGCGTCACCGACCGGTTCCGCAGCCTGCCCATCAGCCGCCTCGCGCCCCTGCTCGGCTCCGTACTGGCCGACATCGTCCGCTATCTGCTCGCCGTCGCCATTCTCTTCGCCATCGGCACGCTCCTCGGCTTCCGCGCCCACGGCGGTCTCCCCGCGGCCCTCGCCGCCGCCGGCCTCGCCATCACCTTCGGCTTCTGCCTCAGCTGGGTCACCGTGTTCTTCGGCGTCCTCGTCAAGAGCGCCGACACCGTCCTCGCGATCAGCTTCATCGGTTTCCTGCCGTTGCAGCTCGGCACCAGCCTCGCCGCTCCCGTCGAGACCCTGCCCGGCTGGCTGCGAGCCTGGGCCGAGATCAACCCCGTCACCCACGCCATGGACGCCTGCCGCGCCCTCCTCAACGGCACCCCGGTCGGCGGCACCGTCACCACCACGCTCATCTGGTGCGCGGCCCTCTTCGTGGTCTTCTGCCCCCTCGCCATCCGCGCCTACAGCCGCCAGCAATGACCCGGCCTCGGTGAAGCGACATGAAGATTTCGGGGAATCGTCGGCCGCGCCGTCGCACCTGCAAAACCGGACTCCGTCCTATGGGCAGGTCGAGGTCCTGCACCGGTACGGTCGGTACTCCTTGAAACGAGCCGCGTTCCTGGTGCTCGGCCATGGCGGCCCGCAGGGGGTGAGACACGTCCGTGATCAAGGTCGGGGAAGATTGCCCTTCTTTTCCCGGACTATCGAGGAACCCCTATGAAGCGAATGATCGCGAGCATCTCCGCGGTCACGGCCGTCGCGCTCGTGACCGGGACACCGGCCCAAGCCCAGGCTCAGGCCGCCCCCGCCGATCCGGTCAAGGCGTTGAAGAGCCAGTTCGTTCCGGGCAAGGGGGTGAGGTTCAGCGATCGGAGCACCATGATCGAAGATGGCGAGGGCCAGCCTTACCTGCGGCGCACCGGTTCCTTCCAGTTCGGCCGAGGCGGGGTCGTCGCCTCCGACATCAGCTCGCAGAGTGCCCGCCCGGCCGACGATCGCCTCAATCCGCCCGTTCCCGAACGAACGATCCGGGTCGGCACCACGAGCTACTCCCAAGGTGGCACCTATCGCGACAAAATGCCGCGAGGCAAGAGTTGGTACAAGGACCCGGACGGCATGACGGGCGGTACGGACGGCTGGTTCAGCCAGCTGGTGAACGTCGCCGAGCCGGCGACCCTCACCAGCCTGCTCAAGGGGGCCAAGAAGTCACGTACCACCTACAGCGGCACCACCACCTTCGGCAGGCTCGCCAAGGTCTCGCCCTGGTTCCGCGCCACCCTGCCGCTCCGGTCGAGCGACAAGACCGTGGTGACGTTCAAACTCACCGTGGACAGAAACCACCTGCCACAGCGCCTGACCACGTCCTTCCCCGTCGTCGGCATCTTCGACAGCACCGGGTGGGAGGGCAAGACGATCAGCGTCGAGACCCGATTCACCGGCTGGGGCAGCAGGGTCTCCATCAAGGCGCCGCCCGCGAACAAGGTGACGACCAAGCTTGAGGACAGGGACGGGTTGTGACAGCTGACGGTGGCGCTGTTGTCATGAGACGGGCCGGCCTCGGTGACCCCGTGGCCGGCCATGCCGATGACCATTGCTGCCACGTCTTCACCTCCTGACGGCTCACGCTCAGGCCCGGAGCGCACTGCCTCAAGGCGGCTACTGCCACGCCTGCGATCGAGTGCCGAACGACGGCACATTCCTCGATGCGTCGAAGTTCGGCGTTCGGAATCGCCTCAAACATTCGCGTGACCAGGTTCGGCGGCGCGGATGGCGCGGGCGCCCGCCGCACGCAGGTACGCCAGCAGTTCGGGCGGCTCGTGCACCTGGAACTCGCAGCCGAGCAGGAGCAGCCGGGAGGCGAGCCACTCCAAGGTGTCGGCGCGCCCGTGCAGGCGGCAGCTGTGCTCGTCGATCGGCTGGACGTCGCCGGGGGCAGTGCCGAGCCTTCGCGTCACCTGGTCGGCCGGAAGGTGCAGGGTCGCCCGCATCTCATAGGTGGGTGCCGACGCGTACAACTTGTCGACGATGAAGGCGGCCGCGTCCTGCTCGGGCGGCTCGCGGGGTGAGACCCGCACGCCGGTTGGCCGCGGATCGCCGATTCGGTCGACGCGGAAGGTCCGCCAGTCATCGCGATCGTTGTCGTAGGCCAGCAGATACCAGCGGCGTTCGGCCGCCACCAGGCGGTACGGCTCGACCAGGCGTCTGGTCTCGTTCCCGTCGCTCGCCTGATAGGCGAACCGCAGGCGTTCTCGGTTGGCGACCGTACCGGCGAGCACCGTCAGGTTCTGCGGATCGACACTCGGCCCGTTCCCGGTCAGTGTCGACACCAGGGCCGCGGCCAGCGCGGCGACCCGGTACCGCAGCCGAGACGGCAGCACCTGCTCCAACTTGGCCAGGGCCCGCACGGATGCCTCCTCCATGCCGTCCACCGGAGTCCCGGCCGCCATGCGCAGACCGACCGCGATGGCCACCGCCTCCTCGTCGTCCAGCAGCAACGGTGGCATGGCCTTGCCGGCGGCGAGCCGGTAGCCACCCACCGCTCCCATCGTCGCCCGTACCGGATAACCCAGCTCGCGCAGCCGATCGACGTCCCGCCGGATCGTCCGGGGGCTGACTCCCAGACGCTCGGCCAGCTCGCTGCCGGGCCATTCGCGCGGCGTCTGCAGCAGGGACAGCAGTTTGAGCAGTCGTGCGGGGGTGTCGCTCATGGAGGCCATCATGCCCGGCCATATAGGTCAGGAACTGTCCCAGATGATTCCTACTCTCGGTCAGGTCACCGCGACGTACCACCGGGCCTGCCCGGGGACGACGTGGCGGGACATCGCGTACCCACTGAGGAGAGTCATGAGCACCGAGGTCCGCCCCTTCCGCATCGATATCCCCCAGGCAGATCTGGACGAGCTGCGCGGCCGGCTGGCCCGGACCCGGTGGCCTCGGGAACTTCCCGGTGAGGGGTGGAGCCGGGGCGTCCCCGCCGGCTACCTCAAGGACCTGGCCGAATACTGGCGCGGCGAGTACGACTGGCGCGGGCACGAGGCACGGTTGAACGGGTTTCCGCAGTTCATGACCGAGATCGACGGTCAGGACATCCACTTCCTGCACGTGCGTTCCCCCGAGCCCGACGCCCTGCCGATCATCCTCACCCACGGTTGGCCGAACTCGTTCGTGGAGTTCACCGACCTCGTCGGCCCGCTCACCGACCCCCGCGCGCACGGCGGCGACCCGTCCCAGGCGTTCCACGTCGTCGTGCCGTCGATACCCGGTTTCGGGTTCTCCTCGCCGCCGCACGAGAACGGCTGGAACGCCACTCGCGTCGCGCGGATCTGGGCGGGTCTGATGCGTCGCCTCGGATACGACCGCTACGGCACCCAGGGCGGGGACTTCGGCGCGTACGTCGCCCCGGAAGTCGCCAAGGTCGCCCCGGAGCACGTGGTCGGCGTCTATGTCATCAGCGGGCTCGGCTTCCCCACCGAAGACGACGTTCCCGAGATGACCGACGACGAGCGGGAGGCATATGCGCAGCTTCAGAAGCAGGACTGGATGAGCGGCGTGGATCATCATGGGTTGCTGCGCGCGGCGCCCCAGACCTTCGCCTATGGATGGCACGACTCGCCGGTCGCCGCGCTGGCCTGGATGACGCAGAAATTCAAGGAGTTCACCGTCGCCGCGAAATCGCCTGAGCAGGTGATCGATCGCGACCTGATCCTTACCAACGTCAGCCTCTACTGGCTCACCGGAACGTTGGGAACCTCTTCCTGGCCCTATTACGAGAGCACGGGCTTCGGCTGGCCGGAGGGGCAGACGGCGGCACCGACCGGTGTGTACAACGGACCGCCTGGAATCCGCCGGTTCGCCGAACGACGCAACGTCATCGTGCACTGGCCGGAAGACAATCCAGGCAGCCACCACTTCGTCGCCATGGAGCGGCCCGATCACGTCGCCGCCGACATCCGCGAGTTCTTCGGCAAGGTCCGCTGACCTTCCCGACGGACGTGCCTCTCACGTCCGGTGACGTGGACCCGACATGGTCCCTTCGGGGTCGGTGAAAGTCGCGATACGTCTTTCCGAGCAGAGGCCCTACGGTTCGGCATCGAGGTGGCCGCCGTTGTCATCCTCGCTCAACGTGTGGTCGTACGGCGAAACCGCCCGGGGACAGTCGCTCGCCGTCCACTTCGTGTTCCTCGTCGCCGTGGTTGACGGCGAAGAGCCAGTCGCCGCGTCGTACGAGTTCCACGGGGGCGGGGGAGAGGCCGAGCAGGCGGGCGTAGGCGTCGTCGGTCAGGCGGGTGGAGATGTAGAGGGCCGTTCCTGAGCCGTACGGGTGGCGGGTGATGGCGGGTTGGCCGGAGAGGGGGGTGTCGAGGGTGTGCGGGCCGGTGTAGACGGCCAGCGCCTCGGCGCCCTCCAGGTGGACGTGTTCGCTCCAGAAGGTGCCGGTCTCCGGCCGGTCACCGGGGAACGTCGTTTCACCGGAAAACGTCGCCTCGTCGGTCGGGGGACGTGCGGGTGTTCCGGCCCGGGAGGAGGTGCTCCGGGGGGCGAGGACGTCAGGAGCTGACAGGGTGAGGGCGACGTCGGGGGGCAGGGGGTGGAACTCCTCGACGCGGATGCCGAGGAGGTCGCGGAGGGCGCCGGGGTAGCCGCCGAGGCGGACGCGGGCGTGTTCGTCGGCGATGCCGCTGAGGTAGGAGACCACGAGGGTGCCGCCGCCGGAGACGTAGCGGCGCAGGTTGTCGGCGTCGGCGTCGGAGATCAGGTAGAGGCTGGGGACGAGGACGAGCGGGTAGGCCGACAGGTCGGCGGAGGGGTGGACGAGGTCGGCGGTGACGCCGTGCCGGTAGAGGACCCGGTGGGCCTGGCGTACGGCCTCGGTGTAGTTCAGTTCGGTGGAGGGCAGTCCGGGTGCCTGGAGCGCCCAGTTCGCCTCGGCGTCCCAGAGGATCGCGGCCCCGGTCTCGACGGGAGCCGCGCAGGCGTCCTCCAGCGTGGGGAGCAGGGCGCCCAGGTCGCAGATCTCGCGGAAGATCCGCGAGTCGGGCCCGGCGTGCGGGACCATGCCGCCGTACCAGAGTTCGGCGCCGCCGCGGGAGGCCCGCCACTGGAAGAACATGGCTCCCCGTGAGCCGCGCGCGATGTGCGACAGGCTCAGCCTGGTGATCTCACCGGGGCGCTTGGCGCGCATCCGGGGGCCGGTGTAGGTGACCACCGCCTGCTCCATCAGCAGCCAGGGTTTCCCGGTGGCCGGGCAAGGTGCCGGGGCGTCGGTTGGGGCGTGCGCCGGGGACGCGGCCCAGCCGCGGGCCAGGTCGGCGGCGAAGGCGGTCTCGGCGGGCGGGTCGGTGGACGGGTAGTGGTCGATCGCCACCAGGTCGACCTCGGCCGCCCAGCGGCGGTGGTTCACCGGCACCCAGTCGCCGAGGACGAAGTTCGTGGTGATCGGGATGTCCGGGGTGAGCTCGCGCAGCACCGCCTTCTGCTCGCGGAAGTGGTCGAGCATCGCGTCGGAGACGAACCGGCGGAAGTCCAGGGCCTGGGAGGGGTTGGGCAGGTACTGGGTGGCTCGCGGGGTGGTGATCTGCTCCCAGGCGGAGTAGTGCTGGCTCCAGAACGACGTGGTCCAGGCGTCGTTCAGCGCCTCCAGGGTGCCGTGCCGCGCCCGCAGCCAGATCCTGAAGGCGTCGGCGGCGTGGTCGCAGTGGCAGGTGGTGCCGTACTCGTTGTGCACGTGCCACATGGCGAGCGCCGGGTGGTCGCGGTAGCGCTCGGCGAGCGTGCGGACGATCCCGGCGCAGGCGGCGCGGTAGGCGGGGGAGTGCACGCAGTAGGTGTCGCGGCTGCCGTGGGTGAGCCGGGTGCCGTCGTGGGTGACGGTGAGGGCGTCGGGGTGGGCGAGGCCGAACCAGGGGGGTGGCGAGGCGGTCGGGGTGGCGAGGTCGACCCGGATCCCGCCGTCGTGCAGCAGGTCGAGGACGCGGTCGAGCCAGCCGAGGTCGTGGACGCCGGGTGCGGGCTCCAGGCGCGCCCAGGAGAACACACCGACGCTGACCAGGTTCACCCCGGCCCGCCGCATCAGCTCGACGTCCTCCTTCCAGACCTCCTCCGGCCACTGCTCGGGGTTGTAGTCCCCGCCGTAACACAGCCCGCCGAGCCGTTCCGACCAGTCCACGGCTCCCCTTTGTTTGGATGGAAACTAAACTAATTATCCACGCGCGGCGGGCCGGGCTCAAGAGGGCGGCTCCGGCTTCCTTCGTCCGCGAACGACCTGTTCGAGGGGGTGGGTCAGCGGAGTTCGGCAGGTCGAGGGCATTGACGTTTGTTGGTTTGGACGTAAAACTAACTCGGCAGATGCAGGCCCGAGCGCTGGAGTTCCCATGCCTTACCGTCCCCCGTTGGTCGCGCACGAGTACTTCGTCGCCGACCCGCCTGAGCTGCCCGTACGCTCGCACGGTGAGGGGGGCCTGTCGGCGTTGATCTCGGCTGAGCCGGTCGCCTCCGATGCGGCAGGGGTGATCCTGAAGGCCGTGACATCGGCCGAGGAGACGCTTTTGGTCCAGTTGAGCGTGGCGGGCGAGGGGGTGATCCGGGTCCGGCTCGGGCAGGACGCGGACGCGCGGACCCGGTCGGCCGCGGCGATCTCGATGGTCACGCCGGGCGAGTTCGCCGGGGCTCGGGTGGAGAGCCGCGAGGGGACGATCCTGCTGGACGCGGGCTCGCTGCGCGCGGAGATCACCCTGGCTCCCTGGCACCTGAGGTTCACCGACGCGAGCGGGGCGCCGCTGCTCGAGCAGGACCGGGGGCACACCGACATCAGTGGCCGGTTGCGCACGCTGCCGTTCGGCCGTTCCAGCTCGGGTGGCGCGGTGGTCGGCTATCACGAGAGCTTCGTGGCCCCCGCCGACGAGGCGTTCAGCGGGTTCGGCGAGTCGTTCACCCGGCTGGACAAGCGCGGCCAGCGGCCGGTGATGTGGAACTTCGACGCGTTCGGCGCCGAGTCGCAGCGGGCGTACAAGAACATCCCGTTCTACCTGTCCAGCAGGGGTTACGGCGTGCTGGTGGACAGCGGGACGCCGGTGGAGTTCGACGTGTGCCAGTCCACGCACAGCTGCGTGCAGATCGTGGTCCCGGACGACCTGATCGACTACTACGTGATCGCCGGGCCGACCCCGTCGGAGGTGCTGGAGCGGTTCGACCTGCTGACCTGCCGGCCGCTGCTCCCGCCGAAGTGGGCGTTCGGCACCTGGATCTCCTCGGGGTTCTTCGTGGACACCCAGGAGCGGGTGATGGCGCGGGCGCGGAGGATCCGCGAGCGCGGCATCCCGTGTGACGTGCTGCACCTGGACACGTACTGGCAGACCGACGGCCACTGGTCCGACCTGCGCTGGGACGCCGAGGGCTTCCCCGACCCCACCGGCATGCTGGCCGAGCTGAAGGAGATGGGGTTCAAGGTCTGCCTGTGGATGAACCCGTACATCTCCCACCTCAGCCCGATCTTCGCTGAAGCGGCCGAGAGCGGATATTTCCTGAAAAAGCCTGATGGTGAGGTCTACGTCGCCGACTGCTGGCACGGCTCCTACCCGGCCTGCGGCATCGTCGACTTCACCGACCCGGCCGCCACCGAGTGGTTCAAGGGACTGCTGCGCCCGCTGCTCGAACAGGGCGTCCAGGTCTTCAAGACCGACTTCGCCGAGGGCGTGCCGCACGACGCGGTCGCGGCCAACGGCATGTCCGGCACCGACCTGCACAACGTCTACACGCTTCTGTTCAACGACGCCGTCTCCGAGGTGACCAAGGAGGTCGCGGGGCACGGCATGGTCTGGGCGCGCTCGTCGTTCCTCGGCGGGCAGCGGCATTCGGCGCAGTGGAGCGGCGACACCTACACCAGCTACGCCGCGATGGGCAGCACGCTGCGCGGCGGGCTGGCGCACGGCCTGTCCGGCGTCCCGTTCTGGAGCCACGACGCGGGCGGGTTCACCGGCCGCCCCACCGACGACCTGTACGTCAGGTGGACCCAGTTCGGCGCGCTCTCCCCGCTGCTGCGCCTGCACGGCACCACCAGCAGGGAGCCGTGGGAGTTTCCCGAGGTCGAGGCGGAGGCGGTCGAGGCGCTGAGGCTGCGCTACCGGCTCATGCCGTACATCTACACGGCGGCCGTCGAGGCGGCCAGGACCGGGGCCCCGATGATGCGGGCGCTGTGCGTGGACTACCCGGACGACCCGGTGGCCTGGCAGGCGGACCTGCAGTATCTCCTCGGCCGCGACCTGCTGGTGGCGCCGATGACCTCGCCCGAGCAGGTGAGGAAGGTCTACCTGCCCGAGGGGGAGTGGGTGGACCACTGGACGGGCGAGATCCTGTCCGGCGGCCGGTACGTCACGGCCGCCACGCCGCTGGACCGCGTTCCGCTGTACGTCCGGCGCGGGGCCGTCGTCCCCGTTCTCACCGAGCAGGGCGGGACCGAGGCGGGCGGGACCGTCGGGGACGGGCCGTTCGGGGAGATCACCCTGGTCGCGTACGGAGTCGGAGCCGACAGCGGCGAGATCCGTACCGTCGTCTCCGACCTCGACGGGGACACCGTGATCACCGCGGTCCCCGAGGGGGAGGGCCTGCGGGTGACCGTCTCGGGGAGCGCGCGGATCGCGGGCGTCGAGTTGGTGGGGGCCGACATACCACTCGTCATCACCACCATCTAGGAGAAAGACCATGTTCAACCTGAAAGTCGGTGTCGCCGCGGTGGCGGCGCTCATGGCGCTCGCCGCCTGCGGCGGCACCGAACCCGCGGCGGACACCCCTGCCGCGGAGGGCCCCCGTGTCCTGAAACTCTGGCACTACGAGGGCGCCGACAGCGCGATGGGCAAGGCGTGGGCCGAGGCCGTCAAGCAGTTCGAGGCCTCGCACCCCGGCGTGACGGTCAAGTTCGAGGAGAAGGCGTTCGAGCAGATCCGCCAGTCGGCGGGGATGATCCTGAACTCGGACGAGGCCCCCGACGTGATGGAGTACAACAAGGGCAACGCCACGGCCGGTCTGCTGTCGAAGCAGGGTCTGCTCACCGACCTCACCCCCGAGGTGACCAAGCGCGGCTGGGACAAGCTGCTCAGCCCTTCGATCCAGACGACCGCGAGATACGACGAGCGCGGTGTGATGGGCGGGGGCAAGTGGTACGGCGTCCCCAACTACGCCGAGTACGTGATGGTCTACTACAACAAGGACGCCTTCAAGAAGGCGGGCGTCGAGGTGCCCACCACCTTCGAGGAGTTCACCGCCGCGCTCGACACGTTCGTCAAGGCGGGGACCACCCCCATCGCGGTCGGCGGCGCCGAGTATCCCGCGCAGCAGATCTTCTACCAGCTCGCGCTGAGCAAGGCGCAGCGACCGTGGGTGGACGCCTTCCAGCTCTACAAGGGCAAGGTCGACTTCAAGGGACCCGAGTTCAAGTACGCGGCCGACACCTTCGCCGACTGGGTCAAGAAGGGCTACGTCGACAAGGACTCCGCCGCGATCAAGGCCGAGGACATGGGCACCTCCTTCATCGGCGGCAAGTATCCGATCCTGGTCTCCGGCAGCTGGTGGTACGGCCGCTTCGCCAGCGACGTCAAGGACTTCGAGTGGGGCTCGTTCCTGTGGCCGGGTAACACGATGAGCGCCGGATCCAGCGGCAACATCTGGGTCGTCCCCGAGAACGCCAAGAACAAGGATCTCGCCTACGACTTCATCGACATCACGATGAAGAAGGACATCCAGAACCTGCTCGGCAACTCCGGCGGCATCCCGGTCGCCGCCGACACGGACGCGATCACCGACGAGAAGAGCAAGGAGCTGATCGAGAACTTCAACAGGCTCTCGACCTCCGACGGGCTGGCCTTCTACCCCGACTGGCCGGCGCCGGGCTACTACGACGTGCTCGTCTCGGGCGTGCAGAACCTCATCAACGGCACCAAGACCCCCGACGCGGTCCTGGACGAGATCGCCGCTCCGTACGAGGAGAACCTCGCCGACATCGGCAACTGACGTCTCCCACGGCCCGCGCCGTGACGATCACGGTGTCACGGCGCGGGCCGCGCGTACCGAACACGCGGCCCGCGCACGGAGCAGTGCACGGAGCAGAGCGTGCGCGCAGATCACAGAACACGTGCGCGGGACACGCGCACGGAGCAGAGAAAGCCGTACGCACAGAACAGAGAAAGGAGACCTCCGATGCCGAGGTCTCGCGACCGCGGGTACTGGGTGTTCCTGCTGCCGAGCGCCGTGCTCTTCACCGCGGTCATCGTCGTGCCGTTCCTGATGAACGTCGGCATCGGCTTCACCCGCTGGCAGGGGATCGGCGACCCGAGGTGGATCGGGCTGGAGAACTACACCCGCCTCCTCGCCGACGAGCGGTTCTGGTCCTCCTTCCGCAACAACGTCGCGCTCATCGTGGCGATGGCGATCGTCCCGACGCTCATCGGCCTCGTCCTGGCCGCCACGCTCTTCGACTACGTGGGCAAGAAGGTCGGTCCCCGTGCGGCCAGTGTGCTGCGGGCCGCGTACTACCTGCCGCAGGTGCTGCCGGTCGCGGTGGCCGGGATCGTCTGGGGCTGGATCATGCACCCGCGCTTCGGGGCGCTCAACGACCTGCTCGGGCTGCTGGGGATGGAGCCGAGGAACTGGCTCGGCGACCCGGCCTGGGCGCTGCCGAGCGTGATGGCGATCATGGTGTGGTTCCAGATCGGCTACCCGGTCGTCATCTTCATGGCGGGGCTGCAGCGGGTCGATCCCGCGCTGTACGAGGCCGCCGAGATGGACGGCGCCTCGTGGTGGCGGCGGTTCTGGCACATCACGATCCCGCAGATCCGGCCGGAGATCTACGTGGTCCTGCTCACCTGCACGATCGCCGCGCTCAAGGTCTTCGGGCCGATCTTCGTGCTGACCAGGGGCGGTCCCGGCGGTGCCACGCTCGTGCCGTCCTACTTCAGCTACCAGAACTTCTTCGAGAAGGCCAACGTCGGGTACGGGGCGGCGATCGCCACCGTGCTCACCCTCGTGATCATCGCGGTGACGGTGTTCTTCCTGCGGGTTCAGGACAGGGAATCATGATCCGGAAATACTCGGTCCTGGTCTCGCTGGTCGTGCTGGCCGTCGCGATGCTGGTGCCGTTCGCCATCGTCACGCTCAACGCGGTGAAGTCCCCGGCCGACTACTCCTCGGGCGGGCCGCTGGGACTGCCGAGCGAGCTGTATCTCGACGGGATCGTCGACTTCTGGAACCGGGTCGACTTCGGCGGCAAGCTGTGGAACAGCCTGCTGATCAGCGGCTCGGTCGCGGTGCTCGCCACGGTCCTTTCTGTGCTCAACGCCTACGCGCTCGGCATCGGCAGGGTGCGCGGGCGGGTGTGGATCCTGGTCGTCTTCCTGGTGGCGAACACGCTGCCGCAGGAGGCGCTGGTCTACCCGCTGTACTACCTGGCCAAGCAGGTCGGACTGTACGACACCAGGCTCGGTGTGATCATCATCTTCACGGTGATCCAGAGCGCCTTCGGGACGTACCTGCTCGCCTCGGTGCTCGGCCGCTTCCCGCGCGAGATCCTGGAGGCGGCGGCCCTGGACGGCGCGGGCAAATGGCGGGCCCTGTGGCAGGTCGTCGTGCCGATCAGCAGGCCGACGCTGAGCGTGCTGCTCATCTTCTTCTTCATCTGGACCTGGAACGAGTTCTTCCTGCCTCTCGTCTTCCTCATCTCCAACGAGAACCAGACCGTCCCGGTCGCGCTCGGGGTGTTGCAGGGGGACAAGATGATGGACGCCACGATGTCCAGCGCCTCGGCGCTGCTCGGCATCCTGCCCGCGGTCGCCTTCTTCCTCATCTTCCAGCGGACCCTCACCCGCGGCGTGACCGTGGGCGCCGTCAAATGACCGCATCTCATCTCACGCTCGATCACATGACCACACCGTGTCTGCCGTTCGACGTCGTACGCCGCTCGGGGGCGGACGGCGTCCCGACAGCGGTGTTTCTTCGACTCCCCCTGACCTGGAGGCGAAATGTCGTTATCCACCACGTCCGTTGCGGCGGTCGCCGTGACGGCCCTCACCCTGGGGTTGTGCGCGGTCCCCGCCCATGCGGTCCCCGCTCGCGTGCCCCACGAGACGACCCCCGCCCACGAGTCGCACGAGCGATCGGCCCGCGCCCCCACCCGCACGGTTCCCGAACATCCCTTCCGCGACCCCTCACTCCCGCTGAACCGGCGCGTCGACGACCTGCTCGGCCGCCTCACCACGGCGGAGAAGGTCTCCTGGCTCCACCAGTACCAGCCCGCGGTGGAGCGGCTCGGCATCGGGCTGTTCAAGACCGGCACCGAGGCGCTGCACGGCGTCGCCTGGTCCACCGACGTCGACAACGCCGGGAACGTCGTGACGGCGGAGGGAACCGTGTTCCCGCAGGCCGTCGGCCTGGCCAGCACGTGGAACCCCGACCTGGTCAAGAAGGTCGGCACTGCCGTCGGTGAGGAGGCGAGAGGCTACCACGCGGAGAATTCCCGTCTGTGGGGCCTGCAGTTGTGGACGCCGGTGGTCAACCCGCTCCGTGACCCACGCTGGGGCCGCAACGAGGAGGGCTACTCCGAGGACCCGCTGCTCACCGGCGCGATCTCCACCGCGTACGGCTCGGGTATCCAGGGCGACGACCCCGACCACTTACGGGCGGCCCCGGTACTCAAGCACTTCCTCGGCAACAACAACGAGGTCCGTCGCGACACGACCTCCTCCAGCCTGCGCCCTCGCGTCCTGAACGAGTACGAGTACCCGGCGTTCAAAACGGCGTTGGAGGCGGGCGCGGCCACCGGCGTGATGACCGCGTACAACCTGGTCAACGGGCGGCCCGCCACGGTGACCGACCTGAACTCCACCGTCAGGGCCTGGACGGACCGGCCGCTGTTCAACGTCTCCGACGCAGGGGGGCCCAACAACCTCACCGGCTCCCAGGGCTACTTCGCCACCAAGGCCGAAGGCGCCGCAGCCATGCTCAAGGCGGGCGTCGAGAGCTTCACGGTGGACAACACCGACGGCGCCCCGACGGTGGCCGCGGTGAACGAGGCGCTGGCGCAGGGGCTGCTCACCCAGGCCGACCTCGACACCGCCGTCCGCCGCATTCTCGTTCTCCGGTTCAGACTCGGCGAGTTCGACCCGGACGGCGGCCCGTACGGAAAGATCACCAAGGACGTGGTCGACAGTACCGCGCACCGCGAGCTGGCCAGGCGGACCGCGGGCGAGGCGGCGGTGCTGCTGAAGAACTCGGGGAAGACCCTGCCGCTGCGTCCCTCGCAGAAGGTCGCGGTGGTCGGCCCGCTGGCCGACACCCTCTACACCGACTGGTACTCGGGCAGGCTTCCGTACCGGGTCACCCCGCTCGACGGGATCGGGGAGCGGGCCGCCACGGTCACGTCCGAGGGCGTCGACAGGATCGCGCTCAAGTCCGGCGGCAGGTACCTCACCGCGGGTACGGGGGCGGGCGCGGACCTGAGGCTCTCGGGGATCTCGGCGGGTGCGACCGAGCAGTTCGACGTCTTCGACTGGGGCGAGGGGATCGTCACCCTGCGCAGCGTCGCCAACGGAAAGTACGTCAGCCGCGCCAACTGGTCCACCCTGGTCAACAATCAGGAGCAGCCCACCGGCTGGTTCGTGCAGGAGCAGTTCAAGCTGGAGGCGCAGGCCGACGGCACGACGCTGCTGCGCTACGCGGGCTACGAGACCGCCTACGACTGGTTCGGCCAGAACAAGTACGTCAAGGCGGCGGCCGACGGCACGCTCGGCCTCACCGTCGCGGAGGACGCCACCCGCTTCGAGAAGGAGATCGTGCGCAGCGGGACCGCGGAGGCGGTCGCGGCGGCGAGGAGCGCCGACGTGGCGGTGGTCGTCGTCGGCAGCATGCCGTTCATCAACGGCCGTGAGGACCACGACCGGACCGACCTCGGTCTCGCCGAGGGGCAGCAGGCGCTTGTGGAGGCGGTGCGCGCCGCCAACCCGAACACGGTCGTGATCCTGGAGAACAGCTACCCGACCACGATCGACCGGCTGCAGGAGAAGGTCCCGGCGATCCTGTGGACCACCCATGCCGGAGCCGAGACCGGCAACGCACTGGCCGACCTGTTGTACGGCGACGTCAACCCGGCAGGCCGCCTCACCCAGACCTGGCCCCGAGCCGGCACGCCGTTGCCGGACATCCTCGACTACGACATCGTCAAGACCGGCTCGACCTACCTGTACTCGAAGCGGAGGCCGCTCTACGCTTTCGGCCACGGGCTGAGCTACACCACCTTCGGCTACCAGGGCCTCAAGGCCGTTGCGAAGGGTGGCGGGCACGAGGTGAGCGTCAAGGTGACCAACACCGGCTCGCGCGCGGGTGACGAGGTCGTCCAGCTCTACACCCACCAGCACACCTCCCGGGTGGAGCAGCCGGTCAGGCAGCTGCGCGGCTTCCAGCGGGTGCGCCTGGCCCCCGGGGAGTCGAAGGTCGTGAGGTTCACGCTCAGGACCGCGGACCTGGCCCTGTGGGACGTGACCAGGGGCCGCTTCGCGGTGGAGCCGGCGACTCACGACGTCCTGGTCGGCTCGGCCTCGGACGCGATCCGGCAGCGCGTGACCATGCGGGTGGACGGCGAGCGCATCCCGGCCCGCGACCTCACCCGGACCACCCGCGCCGCCGACTTCGACGACTACTCGGGCGTCGAACTGGTCGACGAGACCAAGGTCCGAGGCGACGCGGTCGGCGCCTCGGCGGGCGAATGGATCTCCTTCGAGGACGCCGACCTCCGCGCCGGGGTCACCGGCGTGCGGCTCGGGGTCGCGGCCACCGCCGCCTCCTCCGTCGAGATCCGCCTCGGCTCCCCGACCGGCAGGCTCGCCGGGACCGTGCGGGTGCCCGCCACCGGCGGGACCTACTCGTGGGCCACGGCCACCGCCCCCGTCTCGGCCGTACGGGGCGCTCAGGACGTCTACCTGGTCTTCCGCGGCGCCCTGCGGATCAAGGACGTGACCTTCACCCGCTGACCGCCCCCCTCACGCGGCCCGTCCCCTCCGCCGGGGGCGGGCCGTGCGGCGTATGTGGTGAACTTCCTGCCGCGCGAGGTGGAGAATTCTCGGACTTCGTTTTCCCAGCCCGTTTCATGGTCCATACACGATGGTTTTCTCCCGCCCGTCGGACGGGCGCTTCGCTCCTCTTATCGGTTTCACAGAATTGTCGGTCGGCCTGGTTAGCATCTGCTCGTCCAGAGGAACGGGATCGCCCCGTTATTCCTTGTCATGGCTCGGCGGATAGGAGTTCTGTGAAATTTTCCAGTAGGGTTGGGCGCCGGATCGGATGGCTGGCGGCCTTTGTCGCTCTGGCGTCCGGCGCCTTCGCCCCGGCAGCGCACGCCGCACCGAAACAGGCCGTTTCCGGTACGGCTTCCGCGGCGCCCGCGCAGGACGATCCGGTTCAGAACCCCGTGGGGAAGGTCACCATCCACTTCGAGCGGACCACCGCGTCGAAGTGCCCGGTGACCTTCAGGATCCACGGTTCCTTCGAGGGGCTCCCCGCCGGCGTGCAGATCATCCGGTACCGCGTCGTCGGCACCGAGAAGTGGCGGAGCTTCAAGGTTCCGCCCAACCACGGTGGCGCGTACACCACCGTCCTGCAGACGTTCGAATGGGACTGGGAGACGGAGGAGACGTCGGTCCAGATCGAGATCAAGCAGCCGGACGGTCTCGTGTCCAACGTCCTCCACTACTTCAAGTGCGGGTTGCCGGGCGAGGACGAGACGTTCGGCGAGACCACGGGGGATGTCGGGCTGACGGCCTCGGGCGGCCCACTGGCCGAACTCGTCGCCGACGCCTACGTGGACGCCGTCCAGGCTCTCTCCGGTGCGGAGGTCGCCCTGGTCAGCAGGTACGGCTTCTACGCGGGCCTGGACGCGGGCCCGGTCACCCGCGAGGAACTGTGGGGCACCCAGTCGGCCGGGCTCGCCGTGGACGTGCACGCGATGACCGGCGCGCAGCTCAAAAGTCTCCTGGCGTACCCGAACCCGCAGGGCTGGGTGCTCACTCCCTCGGCCGCGCTCCGCTACACGCTTGAGGGCGGAGCCGTCACCGAGATAACGCTGAACGATGTCCCGGTGACCGACACCCAGGTTATCAAGATCGCGGCCAACTACATCCTGATGGGCGGCTGGCAGGGGTTCCCGCAGTGGACGGGGACCACCAGCGTTTATCACGGCGGTCCGGACGACACGGCGGCACTGGCGTCCTACCTCGTGAAGAACTCGCCGGTGAATCCGCCCGCGGGGGACCGCGTCACCATTCGATAAGTGCCGATGAATCGTCCCGGCGAACATAGTACCGGGTGACCGAGCTGGTCGCCGGACGGAATTCGTTCCGTCCGGCGACCGGCCATCGGCCGGAATATCGCCACGCATACAGGAAAAAGGCTTCACGCTGTCGGTATTCCTCTTGAAGCTCAGTGTATTGGAGGTAAAGGTGCCGCCGGCATGTCGAATACGGTGAAAAAGGATCCTCGGAGCCCGGATTTCCGAAGAGTTCGCGGCCGGGCGTGGGGTTGAAATAGACACCGTGGACCGGTCTTTCGTTCGCTCCACTCGGCCGGGGGCTTTCCGAGGGCCGACTACGCTTCCCCGCGCGCCGGTGAGGGGCGGCACCGCGTCACCCTCGGAGGCGGCGAAGACGCTTCCCCTGCGCGCCGTGGGGGTGGCTCCCGGCATGGCGAGGATGGGGTCCTCCGCGCGGGACGGCGTGATCGTGTTCGACGTGCTCGGCCCCGGCGAAGCGGAGCGATGGTCGCTCGGTCGTCGCGCGGTCCGGCCGTCCTCGCCTCGGGTCGCTTTGCGAGTGCGTGCCGGAAGGTTTACGGGCGACGGGAGGCGCAGGGGGAATCGGTCACTTCGTCGTCCTGTTGCGAATCATGAACGCCAGACCGAATTCGCAGGAGGACATCATGACGACCACGACGCGTCCCGCCGAGGCCTCCGGGCAGTTCACCATCGGGGGCGACCTCACCGTCAACCGCCTGGGCTACGGGTCGATGCAGCTCACCGGCGAGGGAGTGTGGGGAGACCCACGCGACCCCGACGAGGCCGTCCGGGTCCTGCGCAGGGCGGTCGAGCTCGGCGTGAACCTCATCGACACAGCCGACTCCTACGGCCCGTTCGTCGCCGAGCTGCTCATCAAGAAGGCGCTGCACCCCTACGCCGACGACCTGGTGATCGCGACCAAGGCGGGGTTCACCCGGCAGGGTCCCGGGCTCTGGACGCCGGTCGGCCGTCCCGAATACCTGCGCCAGCAGGTCGAGCTGAGCCTGCGCCACCTCGGCGTCGAGCGGATCGACCTGCTGCAGCTGCACCGCATCGACCCGGCCGTCCCCGTCGCCGACCAGGTCGGGGAGCTGGCGCTGATGCAGCGGGAGGGCAAGATCCGCCACATCGGCCTCAGCGAGGTGAGCGTCGAGGACGTCGAGGAGGCGGGGAAGTCCGCGACGATCGTCTCGGTGCAGAACCTCTACAACCTCGCGCACCGCGACGCCGAGCCCCTGCTGGAGTACTCGGAGGCGAACGGCATCGGCTTCATCCCCTGGTTCCCGCTCGCGACCGGCAGGCTGGCGGCGGAGGGCGGCCCGCTCGCCGCGGCGGCGAGGGAACACGGCGCAACCCCTTCGCAGCTCGCCCTGGCGTGGCTGCTGCGCCGTTCCCCGGTGATGCTGCCCATCCCCGGCACCTCGACGGTCGCCCACCTGGAGGACAACGTCGCCGCCGCGGCCGTCCGGTTGACCGACGAGGAGTTCAACGCTCTGACCAGGGGCGTCTGAGGAGACCTGAGAATTTTCCCGAGGATACTTGCGAACAGAAGAGCCGCTAACCTATAACTGAAGTAAGAGGTTTCCGAGAAGGCAGGCTTGAGGATACCTGCCAGTTCACACGGAGGTGGTTACCGATGCTGCTGACGTCGATCGACCCGTTCATCCAGGAGTTCGACCGCCAGTTCGACAGGCTCTCCCGCCAGGTCCTGGGGTCGGGTGATGGTGCCGCGCGCGTGGCCATGCCGCTCGACGGGGTCCGCCGCAAGGACGACGTCCTCCTGAAGTTCGATCTCCCGGGCATCGACCCCGACACCATCGAGGTGACCGTCGACCGCGGGGTGCTCTCGGTGAGCGCCGGCCGCGAGGAGGAGTACGGGGAGGAGGACCGCCTGTTCGTCCGCGAGCGCCCGATGGGCACCTTCACCCGCCGCGTCTACCTGTCCGAGCACCTCGACAGCGACAAGGTCGACGCCGCCTACTCCAACGGCGTCCTGGCGGTGCGCATCCCGGTCATCGAGCGGGCCAAGCCCCGCAAGGTCGCGATCCAGAAGGCCGAGAGCACGGCCGACCAGAAGTCGATCAAGGCGTGAGGTCCAGGGTCTGACCGCAGAACCTCCTCGGGGTGGGTGCCGGTTCCGGCACCCACCCCGCGCGTTTCCCGCCCCGTCCCCTCCTGGGGAACCATCCACGAACCCCACGACCCCGCAAGGGAACCCCATGACCCCGCAAGGGAAAGGAGCGGTGATGGCCCGGTTACCCTTCGACGACGAGCACGCCCCGCTGTACTCCGTCGGCCAGGTCGCCGACATGCTCGAGGTCGAGCAGGCGTTCCTGCGCAGGCTCGACGAGCACGACGTGGTCAGCCCGGCCCGCTCCACCGGCGGCCAGCGACGCTACACCCGCCACGAGATCGGTGACCTGCAGGACGCCATCCGGCTCGTCGGCGAGGGGATGAGCCTCGCCGCCGTACGCCGGATCTTCACCCTGCAGCAGCAGGTCCGCGACCTGCAGGAGGAACTGGCCAGGGAGCGTGCCGCCCGGCAGGAGGAGCGCTCCGCCGAGCGGTAGGACGGGAGGAGCCTGCCAGGGAGCGTGCCGCCCGAGGGGAGGAGCGCTCCACTGAGCGGCAGGGGCGGCAGGGGCGGCAGGATCCGCTCAGCCCTTGATGGCGCCGATGATGACCCCCTTGGTGAAGTGCCGCTGGACGAACGGGTAGACGAACAGCACCGGCAGCAGCGCGAGGACGACGATGGCCATCTGGATGGCCAGGCTCGGCGGCGGTGACTGCCCGGCGATGGTGCCGACGCCGGTCTGGCCGGCGATGAGTGACTGGCCCTGGAGCACGTACTGCCGCAGCACCACCTGCAGCGGCCACTTGGCGCTGTCGTTGAGATAGAGGACGGCGTTGAAGAACGAGTTCCAGTAGCCGACCGCGTAGAACATGCCGATGACGGCGGTGACGCCCTTCGACATGGGCAGCACGATCGTCCGCAGGATGCGGAACTCGCTCGCGCCGTCGATGCGGGCGCTGTCGGTCACCTCGTCGGGGATGTTCATGAAGAACGCCCGCATCACCACCAGGTTGAACGCGGTGACCGCGCCGGGCAGGATGAGCGACCAGTAGGTGTCGATCAGTCCCAGCGAGCTGACCAGCAGATAGTTGGGGATCAGCCCCGGTCCGAACAGGAAGGTGAGCAGGACCAGGAACAGCATCGGCCGGTGCAGCAGCGAGCCGGGCCGCGACAGGCCGTAGGCGGCGAGCACGGTGACGGTGAGGCTGATCGCCGTGCCGACGAGGGTGACGCCGAGGCTCACCATCACCGACCTGGTCACCACGCCGCCCGCGAACAACTCCTGGTAGGCGGCGAAGGACAGCCCGTTCGGCACGGTGACCAGGCCGCCGGCCTCCGTCACCGCCTCCTGGGTGGACAGGCTGGTCAGTACGACCATGTAGATCGGGAAGAGCACGCACGCGACGATGAGCGTGAGGACGAGTCCCTTGAGGAGAGCGCCGACGCGGCTGGGCCGCTCGGCCCAGGGGGGAAGAGTCGTCATGATCGTTTGTAGATTCCCTGCTCGCCGAATCGGTGGGCGACCTTGTTGGCCACCAGGATGAGCACCAGTCCCACCAGGCCCTTCACCAGACCGGCCGCCGCGCCGTAGCTCCACTCGCCGGTGAGCAGCGTGCGCCAGTACACGAACGTGTCCAGCACCTCGGCGGCCTCCCTGCCGACCGCGTCGCGTTGCAGGAAGAACTGCTCGAAGCCGACGTTCAGCGCCTCGCCGAGGCGCAGGATGAGCAGCAGCACGATGACCGGGCGCAGGCCGGGCAGGGTGATGTGCCACAGCCGTCGCCAGCGGCTCGCGCCGTCGACGGCGGCGGCCTCGTAGAGGTTCTGGTTGATGGCGGCGAGCGCGGCGAGGAAGATGATCGTTCCCCAGCCGGCGTCCTTCCAGACCGTCTCCGCCGTGACCAGCACGATGAACGTATCCGGATTTGTCATGATGTCGATGCCGTCGTACCCGTGGTCCCGCAGCGTCTGCGCGAGCAGGCCCGCGCCGCCGAACATCTGCTGGAACAGCGTGACCACCAGCACCCACGAGAAGAAGTGCGGCATGTAGACGATGCTCTGGATGAACAGCCGCAGCCGGGGCCGCACCACGCTGTCCAGGAGCACGGCGAGCAGGATCGGCAGGGGGAAGTAGAAGATCAGCTGAAACGTGGTGATCGTGAGGGTGTTGATCGTCGCGTCCCAGAAGCTCGCGTCGAACATCAGCCAGTGGAAGTTGGCGAACCCCACCCACGGACTGTCCCCGATGCCCACGTACGGCGAGTAGTCCTGGAACGCGATCACGTTGCCGAGCAGCGGGACATAGTGGAACAGGATGAGCAGCCCGATGGCGGGCAGGGTCATCAGCAGCAGCTGCCAGTCACGTTTCAGTCGCGATCCGAAGGGTTGCGGGCGCGCCCGGCTTGTCCTCGAACCCCTTTTGCGGACATCCTTGGAGGTGCCGGCGCCGGCGGGTGAGGTCAGGTCACCCGCCGGCCCGGTCCCTTCGCTGTCTTCGGGGGCGGTCCTAAGCACGGCCGTTGTCCCGCAGGACCTTCATGTAGAACTCGCGGGCCTCGTCCCCGCCGTCCCGCCGCCACTCCGTGACGATCTGCTTGGCGTCGCTCACCGGCCGCCGGCCCCGCATGATGTCGGTGAACTTGTCCTCGGTGGGGACCTGCAGACCGGAGTACTTCGACGGCTTCTGGATCCTGATCCCGTCGAAAGGACCCTTCTCCAGATACTGGAAGCTCGCGTTCTGCCACTCCATGTTGAGCTTGACGGCGTCGGGGAAGGCCCAGTCCACGTAGATCGGGCGCCCACCCAGGAAGCCGTAGGTGTAGGCGACCTCCTTGCGGCCGAGGTCGGTCCCTTCAGGGATGCCGTTCGCGTCCCGCTTGAAGTGCTTGCCCTCCACACCGAAGTTGGCGAGCTCGTACTCCTTGGTCCCGTACGGCGCCGCGCACCAGTTGAGGATGGAGATGATCTCCTCCACCCGCTCCTTCGGCAGGCCCTTCTTGACGAAGGTGAAGAGGCCCGCCGCGTTGCCGTGGTACATCAGCGGCGTGCCGCCGTCGTGGGCGAAGACCGGAAAGGCGCCCAGGCCGAACTCGGGGTTCCTGCCGCGGTGCTGCTGCAGGAGCTCCTTCCAGCCGCCCAGTCCGTCGCGGTAGATCAGGATCTGCCCGCTCCCCATCAGCTCCTTCTCGTTGGCGCCCTTGCTGCCGACGACGCTCGGGTGGACCAGCCCTTCCTTGAAGACCTTCCGCATGAACTCCAGCATCGGCTCGAACTCGGGGGTCTCGTACTTGTGGACGAGCTTGCCGCCCTCGTACCGCCACTCCTGCGGGATGCGGAAGGTCGGCCACATCATCTCGTGGATGCTGCCGAACGCCCAACGTTTGGCCTTGGCGTCGGTGATCTCCTTGCCGAGTTCGAACAGCTCGTCGGCGGTCTTGGGGTTGGTGTTCCAGCCGTTCTTGTCGAACAGGTCCTTGCGGTAGAGCAGCGCGAAGGGATACGGCTCGGTCGGGAACGGCACCGCCATGAGCTTGTCGTTCCAGACCGACCACTGCCACGCGGCGGTCGGCAGGTTGGCCAGCAGCTGGTAGGGCTTGACCTTGTCGCCCTGCAGGTAGGGGGTGAGGTCCTCGAAGGCCTTGTCGACGGCGGTGTTGAAGTCCGCCATCTTGTCGATCTCCCAGCTGGGGATGCACATGATCTCCGGGATGTCCCCGGCGGCGAGCCTGGCGATGACCTTGTCGACGTAGACGTTGCCGTCGGCGATCTGGAACTCCACGGTGGAGCCGATGTCGGCGTTGACGGCCTGGAAGTAGGAGTTGCTCGCCAGACCGGGCGGCGGCGGGCCCCACAGCGGGGTCATCGCCTTGTAGGTGCCGCCCCTGCCCGCCTTCTGGGTGAGCGCCGGGAGGGGGGTGGCCGGGTAGGAGGTGAAGCCGCCGCTGACGTCGGGTACCCCGGGATGGGTGGAGATCGTGCCGGGGATGTCGGGCTTGAGCCCGGGGAAGGCGGTGTAGGTGGGGGTGAGGGACGTGAGCTTGTCCGCCGCGGCGGCCGTGGCGCCTCCGCTGCCGGGCCGGGGGCCGCTCGGCGCGGAGCACGCGCCGAGCAGGCCGCCGCCCGCGGTCATCGCGGCGGTGAGCCCCACCAGCCCGAGGAATCCGCGGCGGCTGGTCAACGCGCCCTGGGGAAGGTCGTTCACGGGGCGCTCCCTTCGTTGGTTCGTGGTGGATCGGGGGGGGTGTCGTGGAGGATGGCTCCGGGGTAGAATTAGTTCGTCTTTCGACCAAACAAATTAGTCGAGGGTGGCCGCCGCCACAAGGGACCGCCGATCGCGGGGCACGGGGGAGCGGTCACGGATTGGTGAACGATGGGGCATGATGGGGCCAGCCTGGCCGAGCGGGAGCGGGACTCACCTTGATCACATCTACGACTGACCCGCGGCCGGCGGACTTCGCCGACGTGCGGGCCACCAACCTCGCCGTCGTGCTGAGGTTCGTACGCGGGCACGCGCCGTGCTCGCGGGCCGACATCGCGGCGTCCACCGGTCTCAACAAGGCGACCGTGTCGAGCCTGGTCGCCGATCTGATCGACCGCCGGCTGGTCAGGGAGACCGGCCTGACGGAGAACCGCGTCGGCCGCCCCGCCACGATGCTCGTGCTCGACGGCTCGCCGTACGCGGCGATCGGCATCGAGGTGAACGTCGACTACGTCACCGCGGTCGCGGTGGACCTGTCGGGGGAGAAGCTGCTGTCCTGGCGCCGGTCCTTTCCCGGCGCGGCCGGTACGGCGGGCCAGGCGATGGCCACCGTCGCCGGAATCGTCCGCCGGGTGGTGAGCCGGATGGCGAAGGAGGAGCGCCAGGTCCTGGGGCTCACCGTGGGCGTGCCCGGACTGATCGGCACCGACGGCGCCGTGCGCGTCGCCCCCAACCTCGGCTGGCGTGACGCCGACCTCTGCGGCGACCTCACCAAGGCCCTGCGCGACCCGGGCTTCCCCGTGCAGGTCGACAACGACGCCAACCTCGCGGCCCTGGCCGAGCACCGCTTCGGCCCGCACGCGGGGACGGCGAACCTGGTCTACCTCACCGGCGAGATCGGGGTCGGGGCCGGGATCATCCTCGACGGACGGCTGCGCCGCGGGGGCCAGGGATACGGCGGGGAGATCGGTCACATCCAGATCGACCCGCTCGGCGCCGAGTGCCGCTGCGGACGCCTGGGCTGCCTGGAGGCCGTCGCCGGGATCGGCGCCGTGCTGGAACACGCCGCGATCTCGCCCGCCGAGGTCGAGACCGAGCTCGAAGAGGTGGCGCGACTTGCCCGCGTGGGCGACGAGCGCACGCTCGCCGTGCTGAGCACCGTGGGCCACAACCTCGGCAAGGGCGTGGCCCTGCTGGCCAACCTGCTCAACCCCGAGGTGGTCATCCTGGGCGGCTACTACGTGCCGCTCGCGCCGTGGTTGCTGCCCGCGGTGGAGGCGGAGATCGCGGGACGCACGATCGCGCCGGACGCCGGGGGCTGCCGGGTGGTGGCCTCCACACTCGGGTACGGGGCGGCCGCGCTGGGGGGCGCCGCCCGGGTGCTCGACTCCGTGGACGCCGGCCACCTGCCGCGAGTCTCGTGATCCGCGTGCGGCCGGGGGAGTGCCCCGTGGGTCCGAAGGGCCTGCCGCGGGTCTCGCGATCTGGGTGAGGCCGAGGCGGGGTATCGCCCCGGGCGGATCGAAGAACCCGCGGTCCTCGTGATCGGCGTCAGGGCGGACGCCCCGTTGGATTCATGCTGTTTTCAAAGGATCCCCTGACCCGGATCCGAGGTTTTCCGGTCGCCGTCAGGCGTTCTTTCGATCCGGATCCGGGTGGATTCAGGCCGTTTGCCGGGTAACTCTTGACCTCGGCCGCACAGGAGTGCACCCTTCAGGGAAGCTCCGTTCGAAACACGCGCGTAACGAACACCGGGGCGCGCGGGTGACGACGGAGTTTTCCCGGACCGATTATCGAAGCGCTTCGACTGAAGCGCCCTTCCACGCCGGAAAGTCGAAGCGCTTCGACGCTCTCAAAGGGATGGTCCCCGATGAACGAACCGTTCCGTGACCCGGAACTCCCCCTCGCGCGGCGGATCGCGGACCTGCGCGGCAGGCTCACCCTGGAGGAGAAGGTCGGGCTGCTGCACCAGTACCAGCAGCCGGTGACCCGCCTGGGGGTCGGCCCGTTCCGCACCGGCACCGAGGCGCTGCACGGCCTCGCCTGGCTCGGTCCGGCGACGGTGTTCCCGCAGGCGATCGGGCTGGCCAGCACCTGGGACCCCGACCTGGTCCGGCGGGTCGGCGAGGCCACGAGCGACGAGGTCCTCGCCTTCCACCACAAGGATCCGACGGGGGCGGGGCTCAACGTCTGGGCTCCGGTCGTCAACCCGCTGCGCGACCCCCGCTGGGGCCGCAACGAGGAGGGCTACTCCGAGGACCCGTGGCTGACCGGCCTCATGGCGACGGCGTACGCGTCCGGCCTTCGGGGGAGCGATCCCGCGGTGCTGAAGACCGCGCCCACCCTCAAGCACTTCCTCGGCTACAACAACGAGACCGACCGCTGCGTCACCTCCAGCGAGCTGCCGCCCCGGGTGCTGCGCGAGTACGAACTCCCGGCCTACCGGCCCGCGCTGGAGAGCGGCGCCGCGGTCGCCGTGATGCCCTCCTACAACCTGGTCAACGGCCGCCCCGCCCACCTCAGCCCGCTGATCGAGGAGGTGCTGCGGGCATGGGCGCCCGACGACATCCTTGTCGTCAGCGACGCGTACGCGCCGGGCAACCTCACCGGCGCGCAGGGATACCACGACGACCTGCCCGAGGCGTACGCCCACGCGATCAGGGCCGGGCTCGACAGCTTCACCCAGGACGACGACCGTTCCGAGGCCACCCTCGGCCACATCCGCGCCGCGCTGGAGCGCGGCCTGCTCACCGAGGAGGACGTCGACGCCGCCGTGGGGCACGCGCTGTCCGTCCGCTTCCGGCTGGGCGAGTTCGACCCCACCACCCCGTACGACGACATCGACGAGGCGGTCGTCAACTGCCCCGAGCACCAGAGCCTCGCCCGCGAGGCCGCCAGGCGCTCGATCGTGCTGCTGCGCAACGACGGCCTCCTGCCGCTCGACGCCTCGGTGCGCAGGATCGCGGTCATCGGCCAGCTCGGCGACACGCTCATGGAGGACTGGTACTCGGGGACCCTCCCGTACGCCGTCACCGCCCGCGCAGGGCTCGCCGAGCGGTGCGAGACCGTCTTCTGCGAGGCCGTGGACCGGATCACCATCTCGGTGGACGGTGGCGCGGAAGGAACGAACGGCCGTTTCGTCGTCGCCGACCCCGACGGCGGGCCGCTCGGGCTCGGCGGCGAGCCCGACCTGTTCGACCTGTTCGACTGGGGCGGCGGCTGCTACGCCCTGCGGGCCGTGACGACCGGCCGCCACCTGTCCGTCGACGAGAAGGGAGTGCTGGTCAACGACCAGCCGGGTCCCAACGGCTGGGAGGTGCGCCAGACCTTCCGCACCGAGGACCGCCCCCGAGGCGCGCTCGCGCTCCGGCACATCTCCACCGGCCGCTACCTCGCCTTCGACGGTGAGGTCTTCCGTCTCGCCGACGACGCCGACGCCGCGGCCTGGCTCACCGTGGAGCGGGTGGTGAGCGGCGCCGAGGCCGCCGCCGCGCTCGCCGCGACCGCGGACGTGGCCGTGGTGGTCGTCGGCGACCACCCCCTGGTCAACGGCAGGGAGACCGAGGACCGCCTCGACCTCGCGCTGCCCGCCGCGCAGCAGGCCGTGGTGCGGGCGGTGCGCGAGGCGAACCCGAGAACCGTGATGGTGATCAGCAGCGGCTACCCGGTGAGCTGGGACGGCGACGACCCGCCCGCGGTGCTGTGGTCCTCGCACGGGGGCCAGGAGTACGGCCACGCGCTGGCCGAGGTGCTGTTCGGCGACGCCGACCCCGAGGGGAGACTCACCCAGACCTGGTACCGCTCGGCGAGCGAGCTGCCCGACCTGCTCGACTACGACATCATCGCCACCGACGCGACCTACCAGTACTTCAGGGGGACCCCGCTCTACCCCTTCGGGCACGGTCTCGGCTACACCACCTTCGAGTACGCCGACCTGGCCGTCTCGGTGGAGGGCGGCAGGCTCACCGCCTCGGTCACCGTCACCAACACCGGCTCCCGCGAAGGGGTGGAGGTCGTCCAGATCTACACCCGCCAGCGGCGCTCCCGGGTCAAGCAGGCGCTGCGCCACCTGCGCGGCTTCGTCAAGGTGCGTCTCGCCCCCGGCGAGAGCACCCGGGTCGACTGGGGGCTCGACATCGCGGAACTGGCCTTCTGGGACGTCACCAGGGGCCGGTTCGTCGTCGAGGACGCACCCCACAAGGTCATGGTCGGTGGCTCCGCGCGGGACATCCGGCTGTGCGCCCCCTTCCACGTGGACGGCGAGCGGATCCCGCCGCGCGACGCCTTCGCGGGCCCGATCGCCGCCGTGGACCACGACGAGTACGACTCGGTGGCGTTCGTGGACGCGGCCAGGGTCTCGGGTGACGCCGTACGGTCCGCCGCCGAGGGCGCGTGGATCGTGTTCCGCTCGGTCGACCTGGGGGAGGGGGCGCACAGCCGGATGTCCTGCTCGGCCACCGCGACCAGCGCCGAGGGCGGCGTGCTCACCCTGCGCCTGGACGACCCCCTCTACGGGCCCGTCGTCGGCGACCTCCCCGTTCCCCGCGCGGGCCGTTACGACCTCGCCGAGATACGCGCCGGGCTTGCGGAGGCCGGGGGAGTCCACGATCTTTATGTGGTGTTCGAGAACGCGGGGATCACCCTCGCCTCCCTGAGCTTCGGCGCGGTCACGTGAGCGGGCGGGCGGTGACGATCAGCGAGGTCGCCAGGCACGCCGGAGTGGCCGTGAGCACGGTGTCGTACGTGCTCAGCGGGAAGCGCGCGATCTCGGCCGACACCCGGCGCCGGGTGCTCGACAGCGTGCGGGTCCTCGGATACCACCCCAACGCCGGTGCGAGGGCCCTGGCCAGCAAGCGGGCCAACGTCATCGCGCTGGTACTGCCCCTTCGGGCGGGCGTGCACGTCCCGGTGCTGATGCAGTTCGCCACCTCGGTGGTCACCGCCGCGCGCAGGTACGACCACGACGTGCTGCTGCTCACCGCCGACGAGGGCTCCGACGGGCTGCGCAGGGCGGCGGCGAGCGCCTTGGTCGACGGGCTGGTCGTGATGGACGTGGAACTCCACGACAGCCGGGTACCGCTGCTCAGGGATCTCGCCGAACCCAGCGTGCTGATCGGCTTCCCCGCCGACTCGGCCGGCCTCACCTGCGTCGACCTCGACTTCGCGCGGGCGGGCGCGCTCTGTGTGGAGCACCTGGCCGAGCGCGGGCACCGGGAGGTCGCGCTGCTCGGCGCCCCCTCGGTCGTCTACGACCGGGGCACCGGCTTCGCCCGCCGCACCAGGGAGGGCTTCGTCGCGGCCGTGGGCGAGACCGGCCTGACCGGCGTGGCCCTGCCGTGCGAGGAGAACTTCGACCAGGTCTCCGCCACGATCGCCGAGCTCCTCGACAGCAGGCCGGGCCTGTCCGGGCTGGTCGTGCACAACGAGGCCGCGGTCGGTCACGTGCTGGGGGCGCTGCGCCAGTACGGCAGGCGGGTGCCCGGCGACGTCGCCGTGGTGGCGATCTGCCCCGACGACATCGCGGAACGCTCCAGTCCGCCGCTCACCTCGGTGCTGATCCCGGCCGAGGAGGTGGGCCGTCAGGCGGTCCGGCTGCTCATGGAGAAACTCGAAGGCCGCGCCGTCCCCGACGGCACCCTGCTCCAGCCGAGGCTCACCGTCCGCGACAGCACCTGAGGTGCCTTTCGCCGAGGTCCTCGTCGTTCCCGACGGCTCCTGAGGTGCCTTTCGCCGAGGTCCTCGCCATCCACGACGGCATCTGAGGCGCTGCCTTCCGACGGTTTCCCCGCACTCCGAGGCCCCACCGCCCGCGACGGCATCCGAGGCGCCCTGCGCCGAGGTTCTCACCGTCCTCGACGGCTCTTGAGGCGCCCGACCCGGCGGCTTCCCGCCAAGGTCTTCCCGGCGAACCCCCTGTTTCCCCTCAACGGCGACGGGCGCGCTCCCCCAAGGGAAACGCGCCCGCCGGTCTTGCGTGCGTACTGTCCTACCTGTTCGGCTTCTGCCGGGTGTTCCGCGCGGAACGACTACCAGTCGCCGCCGCCGAAGTCACCGCCGCCGAAGTCGCCTCCGCCGCCGAAGTCACCCCAGCCCCCACCGCCGAAGTCGCCTCCGCCGCCGAAGTCGGTGGCGCCGCTGCTGTCGCCGCCGCCGCCGTAGCCGCCGTAGCCGTAGCCGCCGAAGCCGCCGCTCATCATGCTGCCGATCATCGTGCCGACCAGCATGCCGGTCATGACGTCGCCGAAGCCGCCGTAGTAGCCCTGGGCGTAGGGCTGGTAGGCCGGGCCCGCGTCGTAGTACGGGCGGCGCTGACCGTTGACCATGACCTCGCGCGCCTGCGGCTCGAAGCCGCGCTCGACGGCCTCCGCGTCGGCCGCGCAGGCGGGCACGTCGCGCAGCGCACCGCCGGGCGGGGCCCAGCGCACGTCGCGGACGGAGGGGCCGTGCTGCGGGTTGAAGAAGCACGGGGAGCGTCGCTCGGGCAGCGGCTGGTTGTTGACGCGCGCCTTCACGCAGGCGAGGGCGTAGCGGCCCTCCTCCAGCGCGGTGGTCACGCCACGGAGCTCGTCGGGGCGGTTGACCGCCGCGAGCTCCAGCTTGGCCCGCTCGTAGGAGTCGAGGGCGCGCTGCCAGTCCTGCTGGTGGTCGGCGCCGTCGTTGAGCAGCTTGACGTCGGTGTCGAGGTCGGTGATCTCCTCACCGAACTTGGTGACGTCCTCGTCCACGGTCTGCTTGACCGCGGCCAGCTCGGCGGCCTCGCGCTCCTCGCGCTGCTTCTTCTTCTTGCGGGAGTAGAAGAAGATGCCCGCGCCACCGGCGAGGGCGAGCACCAGGATGCCGACCAGCACGCCCGTGCCGGAGCCGCCGGAAGAGCTGGAGGAAGCGGAGGAGGAGTCGGAGGAGCCGGCCGGGGCACCGCCACCGACGGCCGCCGCGTCGGCCAGCTTGATGAAGTTGATCACGTTGTCGGTCGGGCTGGAGGCGGTCTTCGCCCGCCCGAGCAGCTCGTCGACGTCGACGCCCTTGATGTTGGTGACGCCGAACGGCGTGGTGCCGCTCATCACCAGGACGACGGACTTGGAACCGACGCCCTTGAGGATCGAGCTCAGCAGAGTCCTCGCCTGGGACTGGCTGCCGATCGAGCCCTTGGGCAGCAGTGCCACGTAGACGGAGGAAGTCTCGTCGGCAGCCTTGCGCATGGCGTCGACGGCATCGGTGGGCAGACCCGCAGCGGGATCGGCGTAGAAGTTGTCCCCGTCCGTCAGCTCAGAGACGATCGCACTGGGGTCTGGCGCCGCGGCGTGGGCCGCCGGGGCGATCATGGACATGGCGAGCAGCCCGACGAACAATGCCATGATCATGGCACCGAAACGACCTGGCGCGGCTTTTGTGATGGTCACGGCAGAAAGCCTCCTTCGTCCTGAAGACGAATGAGTGGACGACAGAGTTCCCCACTCATCGACCGTATCCCCTTCAGGGCCGGGTCAAGCGTCCCCCGCCCACCTCGGTAGGGGATCGTCACACTGCCCCTCTCGGCTCGGCACCCGGCCTCGCCCGGTTCGACCCGGTACGCGCCCGCGTCCCCGGCTCGGCGTGCATCCGTGCGGACCCTCTCCGCGCTTACCCGCCCTCGCCTTTCCAGCTCCGCCGGACCGTGCTCCGCAGACCCGGGCCGCCGAACCGTGGACCGCGGGCGCGCTCAGGTGTCCTTGATCTCGCAGATCGTGGCGCCGGAGGAGATGGTCTGGCCGACCGACGCCGCCAGTCCCGTGACGGTGCCCGCCTTGTGGGCGGTGAGCGGCTGCTCCATCTTCATCGCCTCGAGCACGACGATCGTGTCACCGGCCGCGACGGTGTCGCCGTCGGCGACGACGATCTTGACGATCGTGCCCTGCATCGGGCTGATCAGGGAGTCGCCGCTCGCGGCCTTCCCCGCCACCCCGCCGCCGCTCCGGCGCGGCGCCTTCGAGGCCGCGCGGCCCGCCCCCGCGGCGTTGCCGACGGCGAATCCCGAGGGCAGCACCACCTCAAGCCGCTTGCCGCCCACCTCGACGGTGATCCGCTCCCGCTCGGCCAGCTCCCCGGCCGTGCCCGGCTCTCCCTCGTACGGCGGGATCACGGTGTCGAACTCGGTCTCGATCCACCGGGTGTGCACCGAGAACGGCTCGCCCGTGAACGCGGGGTCGTCCACCACGGCCCGGTGGAAGGGCAGCACGGTCGGCATGCCGCCGATCTCGAACTCCGCCAGGGCCCTGCGCGAGCGCTCCAGTGCCTGCCGCCGGGTCGCACCGGTCACGATCAGCTTGGCGACCAGCGAGTCGAAGGACTGCGGGACGGTCATGCCCGCCTCGTAGCCGGCGTCCAGGCGCACCCCGGGACCCGAGGGGGCGCTCATGCTCGTGATCGTGCCGGGGGCGGGCAGGAAGCCGCGCCCGGCGTCCTCGGCGTTGACGCGGAACTCGATCGAGTGGCCGCGCGCCACGGGGTCGCCGTAGCCGAGCTCCTCACCGTCGGCGACGCGGAACATCTCCCGTACGAGATCGATGCCCGCGACCTCCTCGGTCACCGGGTGCTCGACCTGCAGACGGGTGTTGACCTCCAGGAAGGAGATCGTGCCGTCCTGGCCCACCAGGAACTCGCACGTGCCGGCGCCGACGTAACCCGCCTCGCGCAGGATCGCCTTGGAGCTGGTGTAGAGCAGGTCGAGCTGCTCGGGTGACAGGAACGGGGCCGGTGCCTCCTCGACCAGCTTCTGGTGGCGGCGCTGCAGCGAGCAGTCGCGGGTGGACACCACGACCACGGTGCCGTGGGCGTCGGCGAGGCACTGGGTCTCCACGTGCCGGGGCCGGTCCAGGTAGCGCTCGACGAAGCACTCGCCCCTGCCGAAGGCGGTGACGGCCTCGCGGACCGCGCTGTCGTACAGGTCGGGGATCTCCTCCAGGGTGCGCGCGACCTTCAGCCCGCGCCCGCCGCCGCCGTAGGCGGCCTTGATCGCGATCGGCAGGCCGTGTTCGGCGGCGAAGGCGACGACCTCCTCGCTCCCCGAGACCGGATCGGTGGTGCCCGCCACGAGCGGCGCGCCGACCTTCTGGGCGATGTGCCGGGCCTGCACCTTGTCGCCGAGCGCGGTGATCGCGGCCGGCGGCGGGCCGATCCAGGTCAGCCCCGCGTCGATCACGGCCTGGGCGAAGGCGGCGTTCTCGGCGAGGAAGCCGTAGCCGGGGTGCACGGCGTCGGCTCCGGCCTCGGCGGCGACGCCCAGCAGCTTGCCGACGTCGAGGTAGGTCTCCGCGGGAGTCTCGCCGCCGAGCGCGCGGGCCTCGTCCGCGACCCGGACATGGAGCGCGTCCAGATCCTGGTCGGAGTAGACGGCGACGCTGGCCAGCCCGGCGTCCTTGCAGGCACGGGCGATTCGTACGGCGATCTCACCACGGTTGGCGATCAGGACCTTGTGCACCGACGTCGTTCCCTTCAGTACGTGCCAGTACGTGCGGAGGAGAGGACTGGCGGGCCTTCAACGGAGTGTAGGCGTCGCCTGACGGCAAGGGGTGGGTGGGTCCCGCAGTCCTGGTCATGCCCCCGGGTCCCGTTTCCGATATCGCCCCTGCCCCTGCTCTCAGCCCCGGCCCCGGTTTCGACCTCGGTCGTGGTCCTCGTCCCGGTCTCGGCCCCGGCCGGGGCGCGGAGGAGCCCCGCCCGGCCGCTCCCGAGGTCCCGCCCTTCACCGCGATCTCGCATAACAGTCCTATAACCCCTCTGAATTACGAAAAATCACAGCAATGGAGAACGTTTAGCCTCTCGGCCACCGAGGGAACGTCCATAGCCGCTTGGCATAACCCGGGCACCTCTGTGATCCTTGCGCCTATCGTGTTTTCGTTTGGCGACCGACTCTCCCCGACACCGATCCTAAGGAGACTGGCATGAGCCAGAACTTGCTCGGCGGCAATCCCGCGGAAATGCAGCAGATGGCCACCCAGTTCACCCAGCAGGCCGACCAGGTGAGGGCCACCGTGGCCGCCCTCGACCGGGAGGCCGCGAAGGTCGGCACCGCCTGGACGGGGCCCGGTGCCCAGCGTTTCAGCGAGGCCTGGCAGAACTACCGCGCCGCTTTCCAGCGCATGTCCGAGGAGCTGTCCGAGGCTTCTCGGGTCATCAACACCTACCGCGGCAATATCGAGTCCGCCACGCGCTAGAAAACGGTCCGCCGAAATGCCCCGTCCCACAAGGGACGGGGCATTTCCGCACTGGACGCATCGGCAGCGGAGAGTGCGCCGGCACGAGGGCCTCTCGTGCGATGACGAACCGTCGTACGACGGCGGCCTCTCATGTGACGGCGGCCTGGATGGGGGTGACCGAGCCCAGGGTCACGAGCAGGCCGCGGCCGGGAGGGCCGCCGACCGCGCCGCGGGGGAGGCGGACGGTGAACAGGTCACCGTCGGCGGGACTCTGGACCGCGAGCAGCAGGCCCGTCCTGCCCTTGCGGGCCTCGGCCGCGAACCCCCGGTAGGCGGTGGTCAGATCGCCGGTGGTGCCGCCGACGAGCAGGCCGTGCTCGCCGTCCCTGCCGCTGCGCAGCACCTGTTCCAGCGCGGTACCCAGGGGGGAGTCGGGGGAGATCAGCTCGGCGTCGTCGACGATCACGACGTAGCGGTCCTGCCCCGCGACGGCCTCGTGCAGGTCGCCGTTCGAGTCCAGCACGGCCAGCACGCCGGGGGTGTCCACCAGCGTGCACAGGGGGCTGCGCCGAGGGGTGACGAGGACCGCGGGGGTGCCGTGGGAGAGCAGCGAGTGGGTGGCGGTCAGCAGGGCCGTCGACCTGCCCGACCTGGGCGGACCGGCGACGACCGCCGCCGGGCCGTGCGCGAGCAGGTCGACGCCGAGCGGTGCCAGCGAGTCGCCTCCCGCGCCGAGCAGCGCCCACAGCGGTGAGGGAGGCCGGAAGGAGGGCACGAGGTCCAGGACCTGCGCGGCGGTGACGCGCATCGGCAGCGCGTCCACCCGCATCGGCGGCTCTGCGGTGATCTTCGGCGCCGAGCGGGCCAGTGCCTGGAGCGTGGCGACCTGCGCCGGTCCCGAGGGGTCGTCGCACAGCAGCGCGATCTGGCTCTCGATCGTGCCGTGCTCGCCGGTGGACAGCGCGCGGCCCGGCGCGAGGGTGGCCGGCAGGTCCTTGATGGACAGCCCGGCCAGGCCGTAGTCGGTGGGGTCGGCCAGCCGCAGGATCAGCCGGTCGTCGAAGACCGTGGAGATCTGCCCGATCAGCGCCGACCTGTCGCCGGTCACCACGGCCCGCAGTCCCACCGCGGGGCCTTCGCGCAGCAGCTGCATCAGCGACTCGATCAGCCGCCCGTAGTCGTACGCCTCGAACGCGGCGACGAACCCCTCCCACCGGTCGAGCATCAGGACCAGCCACGGCAGCCGCGGCCCGTCCTCGGCGGCGCGCAGCTCGGCGAGCGAGGCGTACCCGGCCTCGGCGAGGAGCTGCTGGCGCCGTCCCACCTCCGCGCGGAGCCTGGCCAGCAGCCGTTCCACCCGGTCGAGCTGGTCGCGGGTCACCACCGCCCCGCAGTGCGGCATCGCCACCAGGGGCAGCAGCGATCCCGAGCCGCAGTCGATCGCGTGCAGGTGGACGTCGTCGGGGGAGGCTCCGGCGGCGATCGCCCCGGCCAGCGTGCGCAGCGCGGTGGAGCGACCGCTGCGCGAGGCGCCCGCGACGAGCAGGTGCCCCCCGTGGGCGAGGTCGAGCGCGAGCGCGCGCCGGTCCTGTGCCCAGGGCAGGTCGGTGATCCCGAAGGCGAGCGGCGGCACCTCCTCGACCCCCGCGCGGTACGGCAGGGCGCGGGGCGCGTCATCGGGAAGCACGGGCGTCGCGGGAAGGACGGGGACGGTCACGAGGTCGGGGAGCGGTTCGAGCCAGGGACTCGGCTGCTCGGCGACCCCGTCCAGGCGGGCCGCCTCGACCAGGGCGTCGACGAGCAGGGAGAGGTCGGTGACGTGGCCGCTCTCGGCCCCGGCGTGGACCGGCCTGGGCCGTCCCAGGGCCTGCCAGCCGACCTCCGTCACCCGTACCCTCACCTCGCCTCCTGAGGCGCCGGGACTCCGGCCGCCGATCCGCGCGGTCTGCACGGACGTCGCCGCTCCCGCGCCCGACTTCACGTAGCAGCGGCCGGGCGCGGACTTGGGGATGTACGAGGCGTCGGGGCGGTCGATGACGTCGGCCGACTCCGACGCCTCGGTGACCCGCAGGGCGATCCGCAGGGAGGTGTTGGCCTGGATGTCGGCGGTCACCACACCGCCGGGCCGCTGGGTGGCGAGGATGAGGTGGATGCCCAGCGAGCGTCCCCGCCTGGCGATGTCGACCAGCCCGGTCATGAAGTCGGGCAGCTCGCTCACCATGGCCGCGAACTCGTCGATGACCAGCACCAGCCGGGGCAGCGGCGGCGGGGGCTCCAAGGACGCAGAGGTCGCCGAGGCCGCCGAGGCCGCCGAGGCCGCTGTGCGCCCGCGCAGCGGCCTGACCTGGGGGCCGCCTCCGGCGACGAGCAGGTCGCGGGAGGCGCGGGCGGTGCGGGTGTCGCGCAGCTCGTGGTAGTCCTCGATGTCCTTCGCCCCCGCGGCGAGCAGCAGCCGCTCGCGGCGGCGGATCTCCGCGGCGAGCGAGGCGAGGGCCCGCTGGGTGAGGTGGCCGTCGAGGTCGCTCACCATGCCGACGGTGTGCGGCAGCCGCACGCACTCCTTGAACGCGGCGCCGCCCTTGTAGTCGATGAGCACGAACGTCATCTCGTCCGGCCGGTTCGCCACCGCGAGCGAGGAGATCAGGGTCTGCAGCAGTTCCGACTTGCCCGCGCCCGTGGTGCCCGCGATGAGCGCGTGCGGCCCGTCCCTGCGCAGGTCGACGGAGAACGGCCCCTCGGGGCCCACGCCCACCACGGCCTCGGTGGCCCGTCCCCAGCGCCCGGTCAGGGCCGCGCCGGAGAGCGAGGGCAGTTCCAGCAGGTCCAGCAGCCGCGCGGAGTCCGGCAGGGCGAGTCCGGCGTCGTCGCGGCTGACGTCGCGGATCGGCGCCATCGAGCGGGCCAGCCTGTCGCACCAGGCGGACGTCACCTGGTCGGCGAGGATCTCGCCGAGGTCGTCCAGGCCGCCGCCGCGCAGCCGCACCGTGCCGTCGGCCTCCACGGCGGCGACGGTGGCGCACTCCTCGGGCAGCAGTCGCTGGTCGCCGTCGACGGCCAGGGTGTGGACGCCCGCCCTGGGCCCCTGGCGCAGCACCTGGGGCATGCCGGGCAGGGCGCGCAGCGCCTGCGCGCCGTCGAGCACGACCAGCACGTCGTAGGGACGCTCGTCGTAGACGGGGGCGGCGTACAACTGGTCGGCGCCGGTGCCCGCGCCGCCGCCCAGGTCGCCCCAGCCGGCCGGGATGCGGCCCAGCTTGGCCGCGGGACCCGCGGCGGCGTCGTCGCCGAGGCGCTCGTCGATCAGCGCGGCGAGCTCGCTCACCCGGCGGGCCGCGCTCTCCGGATCGGCGCCGACCAGGGCCACGCAGTCCTCGCCGCCGCGCGGGGCGCAGTGCGGCAGCCAGCGGACCCAGTTCCAGCGTTCCTCGCCGTCGCCGTGCGCGGACAGGACGACGATCGCCAGGTCGCGCGGGCTGTGCAGGGCGGCGGCCTGGCCGACCAGCCAGCGCGCCACCCCCGCCGTCGTGTTCCTCGGCCCGGTGAGGCCGGCGACGCCCAGGCGGCGCATGGCCAGCGCCACCGGTACCGCCTGGCAGGTGGGCGGGGCGGGCAGCGGGGCGTCGGCCGGTGCGGAGCGCTCGGGGGTGAACTCCAGGTCGGCGGGGAGGTCGGCGAGGCCGACCCGCAGCCGCAGCGCGTCGGGGTCGTGGTCGCGCCGCTCCCAGAGCCGCCGCCGGGGGCCGGTCACGGTGAGCAGCACCTCGGCGGGGTCGGGCGCGGCGGCGCGGCGGGCGGTCTCGTCGTCGGCGCGCGCCCGGTCCACGGCCGCCTCGAAGACCTCCAGCCGCTGTTTGTACTCCTTGAGCTGCCGGCGGTACTGCTTGCGGCCGTGCCGCCTGTCGCTCCACCACTGGCCGATCATGATCAGTGGTGTCATGAACGCGAACAGCAGGAAGTACGGCGATTTGAGGGCGATGGCGAGGCCCACGCCCAGCGCGGCGGGCAGGAACGCGGTGAGCAGCTGCAGCCGCATCGTCTCCGCCCGCCTGGGCTCGGCCGGGACCTCGAAGCGCCGCGCGCCGCCCGGCGGCCGGAACCTGGGCGGCCGGTTGTAGGCGAGCCCGCCGTCGGGTTGCGCGTCCAGGTGGGCGTCGGGCGGCTCCACCGCCTTGAGGGTGAGCACGGTGCCGCCGCAGCTCAGCAGGGCGTGTTCCGGCCAGGGCAGCGGGCCTTCCAGGGGGTCGCGGCCCAGCAGGGGCGCCGTGCCATCCCCGGGTTCCACGGTGATGGCGTCCGGGGTGAGCCGTACCACCGCGGCCCGCGCGGGCAGCCGGGGGTCGGCCACGGAGACCGAGCAGGCGGGGTCGGAGCCTATGGTGTGCACGCCCAGGCTGAGGCGGTGCACGGAGCCCGCGGCGGGTCCGCCGACCACCCGGATCTCCACGATCCCGCCGGGCTCCTCGGCGAGGGTGGCCGTCGCGAGGGAGCGGTCGAGGGTGACGAGGTCGCCGTCGCGGAGCAGGCCGAGCGCGGGGGCGGCGGGGTCGAGGGGGCGGCCGTCCATCCACAGCGTCGGGGGCTCGGCCCCGGCGGAGTCGCGATCCAGCCCGTACGGGGCCTTGCTGCGCGTCAGCCGCACCACGTTGCTCGGTCGCTCGCCGCCCTGGCCCGCCAGGGACTCCGCGAGTCGTGCCACCGTGGTCGTCTCGTCGCCCTCGACCACGACATCGCGGTCGGCGTGCTCGCTGAGCACGGTGAGCATGATTCGCATCGCCGCTCTCCTCGGGTCGGGCCGCGGGTCCACCGTACAGAGGGAAAACCATCCCGGTGGGAGTGTTCGCGGCAATGTGGTGACTCACCGCCGGTATGTGGAAAACGGTAAAGCCTGTGGATAACTGCCTGGGGATGATGGCCGGTTATACCGTCTCAAGTGGGCATTTGTCGCTGCGGAGGCTTCGGGGCGGTGACCTGCTCGTGATGCGGGGCTGTGGAAAACCTGTTCGGAGAACCGGGGGGAAGTCGCGCGCTCCGCTCCGGATCCGGAAACCGGCGGCATCCCCTTGCGGGGCGGGCATGCCGGACACGGGAATGAGGGGTGAAAAAGCTGGGGTGATTGGTGCGAGAGTTAATTACCGTCCATATCACCCGGATAAGCCTCCCGTCAGCTAGCCAAACGGACATCTTCTTCTGAAGTGGCGTTGACAGCGGTGTTCCTATCAAACGAGCATGGGTCCTGGCTTTTGTCCTACAGCCCGTCCGCATGGTGCGCATAATGGCGTAAATTCGACCAGTAGTTCCCCATATTTTGATCACTCTGGGAGTCCCCCTAACCCATGAGGACCAGTGAGAAGCCAACGGGCCGCGTCCCGGTGAACGCCGAGCGTCAGACCTCGGCGGGCGCCCTGTCGGGTCCGGCGTCGCGCAAGCTCCCCGTGCCCCCACGCGAGCGCAAACCCGCCCTCGCCGCCCTCGCCGTCCTCCTCATCCTGGGCGGCGCCCTCGCCACCACGCTGCTCGTCCTGCGCAGCGGCGACCGCGTCTCGGCGATCGCCGTCTCCCAGCAGATCGGCGCCGGACAGCCCTTCACCGAGGCGATGCTCAAGGAGGTCCAGATCGCCGACACCGGCATCGGCTACGTGGCCTGGTCCCAGCGCGCCCGCGTCACCGAGAACTTCGCCCGCGTCACCCTCCTGCCCGGCACGCTCCTCACCCGCGACATGGTGGTCTCCTCCAGCAGGGAGCTCGGCCCGGGCAAGGCCCAGGTCGGCCTCGCGCTCAAACCCGGCCAGACACCGGGCACCCTGGAGCGCGGCGACCGGGTCCAGGTCGTCCACGTGCCGAGCAAGGGCAGTGGCGCCGACCGGGAGAGCCGGGTGCTGGCGCAGAGCGCCCTCGTCCACCAGATCGGCACGCCGGGCAGGACGGGGGCGAACGGCCTGGTCACCATCATCGTGGACAGCTCCGTCTCACCGCAGATCGTCGCGTACGCCTCCGCGGGTGAGATCGCCCTCGCCGAGCTGCCGGGAGCGCGCTGACGTGGCGCTCATCGTGCTGGCCGCCGACAAGGGCGCGCCCGGCGTGACCACGGCGGCCACCGCGCTCGGCGCGATCTGGCCGCGTCCGGTGCTGCTCGCCGAGTGCGACCCGGCGGGCGGCGACCTCGCCTACCGCCTGCCCGCCGCCGACGGCGGCGTGCTCAACCCCGCGCGCGGACTGCTCACCCTGGGGGCCACGGCCCGCAGGGGCCTGCACCCCGACCAGATCCACGAGCACACCCAGAAGATCGTCGGTGGTCTGGACGTGCTGGCCGGGCTCACCCACGGCGAGCAGGCGTCCGGGCTGACCTGGCTCTGGGGTCCGCTCGGCCGGGCGCTGGCCACACTGCCCGACGCCGACGTGCTCGCCGACTGCGGGCGTCTCGGCGGACACCCGCAGCTCGCCGAGCTGACCGCTGAGGCCGCGCTGGTGGTGCTGTTCACCAGGGCGAGCCTCGACCACGTCGCCCACCTGCGCGAACGCCTGCAGATCATGCCGCGCGAGCCCCAGGTGGGCGTGGTGGTGATCGCCGACCCCCGCCAGTACCGCACGACCATCGACGAGGTGCGCCGGATCGTCGCGGGCACCGGCAGGCACATCGCCTTCGTGAGCGGGCTCGCGCACGACCCCAAGGGCGCCGAGCTGCTGCGCGGCCAGTGGGGCGGACGTCTGGACCGCTCCCTGCTGATCCGCACCGCCAGGGAGCTGGGCGGCCGTCTCGACGCCCAGCTCCGCGCCCAGGAGTCGGCGGAGTCGGCCTTCCGCGCACGGGAGCAGGCCGCACGCTCGCCGGTCAAGCCCGTCGAGCCCGTCGAGCCTTCGAGCGGAGCGAGGCCGTGACCATCGACCACACGCTGGTGAAGCGTTTCCGGCAGGACGTCGGCGACAGGCTCGCCCACCAGCGCCGCCTCGACCAGGCGAGCGGCCTGCCACCGATGAGCGGCGAGGACGAGCGTCAGTTCGCCCGCGCGCTGATCGCCCAGATCCTGGAGGAGTTCGCCCGCGGCGAGATCGGCGTCGGCAGGACGCCGCCCACCGCCGAGGAGGAGGAGGCGCTGGCCGCGGGGATCCACGCGGCCCTGTTCGGCGTCGGCCGCCTCCAGCCGCTGCTCGACGACCCCGAGGTCGAGAACATCGACATCAACGGCTGCGACCGGGTGTTCGTCGGCTACGCCGACGGCCAGGAGCTCATGCGCGAGCCGGTGGCCGAGTCCGACGAGGAGCTGGTCGAGCTGATCCAGATCCTCGCCGCCTACAGCGGTCTGTCCAGCAGGCCGTTCGACACCGCCAACCCACAGCTCGACCTGCGCCTGCCCGACGGCTCCCGGCTCTCGGCCGTGATGGACGTGACGGTGCGCCCGTCCATCTCCATCCGCCGTTCCCGGCTGGGCAAGGTGTTCCTCAGCGACCTCGTGGGAAACGGCACCCTCACCCCCGAGCTGGGACGGTTCCTCGCGGCCGCGGTGGCGGCGAGGAAGAACATCATGATCTCCGGTTCGACGAACGCGGGGAAGACGACCCTGCTGCGTGCGCTCGCCAACGAGATCTCGCCGTCCGAGCGCCTCATCACCGTCGAACGCGCGCTGGAACTCGGCCTCGACCAGTTTCCCGAGCTGCACCCCAACGTGGTCGCCTTCGAGCAAAGGCTCCCCAACTCCGAGGGCCAGGGCGAGATCAGCATGGCGGAGCTGGTCCGCCGCTCCCTGCGGATGAACCCGTCCAGGGTGATCGTCGGTGAGGTCCTCGGCGACGAGATCGTCACCATGCTCAACGCGATGACCCAGGGCAACGACGGCTCGCTGTCGACCATCCACGCCAACTCCTCGATGGAGGTCTTCAACCGCATCGCCACCTACGCCCTCCAGGCCTCGGAGCGCCTGCCGATCGAGGCCACCCACATGCTCATCGCCGGCGCGATCGACTTCGTGGTGTTCATCGAGAAGCGCAACGACTACGCGGTGGGCGGCAGGCTGCGCCGCTTCGTGTCGAGCGTGCGCGAGGTGGCCGGGGTGGACGGGCGGGTGCTCTCCTCCGAGGTGTTCGCGACGGCGCCCGACGGCCGGGTGACACCGCACGCTCCGCTGTCGTGCCTGGAGGAGCTCGCCCACTTCGGCTACGACCCGGGAGGCTGGACATGACCTCCCTGCCTCCGGGCCTGTTCGACCCGCTGGTGCTGCTCTCCGGCCTCGCGCTCGGCGCCGGGCTCTTCCTGCTCTTCCTCTCCCTGTACGGGGTGCCCGTCCGGCCGGCCACCCCCGGCAGGTCGGCGGGCAGGCGCGAGTTCCTGCGCGCGCTGTCCACCCGGTCGGCGGTGGGGGTCATCGCCGGGGTGCTCGTGCTCGTGGTGACCGGGTGGCCGGTCATGGCGGTGGGGGCCGTGCTCCTCGCGCTGGCCTGGCGCGGCCTGTCCGGCGGCGCCGCGGAGGAACGGACCGCGATGCGGCGGCTGGAGGCCCTGGCCGCCTGGACCGAGTCGCTCCGCGACACCATCGCCGGGGCGTCCGGGCTGGAACAGGCGATCCCGTCCTCGATCCGGGCGGCCGCCCCCACCCTGCGCCCGCACCTGCGGTCCATGGTCGACCGCCTGCACACCAGGATGGCGCTGCCCGACGCGCTCAGGCTCTTCGCCGACGAGCTCGACGACCCCTCGGCCGACCTGGTCGTGGCCGCCCTCATCCTCAACTCCAAGCTGCGCGGCCCCGGCCTGCGCGACGTGCTCGGCGCGCTGGCCGTGTCGGCCCGCGAGGAGCTCGACATGCGCCGCCGGGTCGAGGCCGAGCGCCGCTCCACCCGTCGCAGCGTGCAGATCGTGGTCGGTACGGCCCTCGCCTTCGCCGTCATGCTCGTCGTGTTCAACCCCTCCTACGTCGAGGAGTACGACAACACGCTCGGCCAGGCGGTGCTCGTGGTGGTCGCCGGATTCTTCGGCGCCGGGTTCGCCTGGATGCGCCGCCTGGCCCGCTTCGACAAGCCCGCACGCCTGCTCGGCCTGCCCTCCGGAGGCGAGGTGCGCGATGACTGAGGCGCTGCTCGCGGGATCGGTGCTCGGGATGGGCCTGTTCCTGCTGATGCGGGCGCTGTTTCCGGCCCGTCCCGGGCTGGTGACGCGCCTGATGGCGCTCGACGCCGCCAGGGAGGGCACCGACGCGCCCCGCGCGCGGCTCATCCTGCCCGACGAGGAGGTGAGCGCGTTCCGGCGCGGCCTGGGGGAGCGGATGGCCCGCTTCTACGCCGCACGGGGCTGGGAGGCCCGCTCGGCGAGAGCCGACCTCGCGCTGCTCGGCAGGTCGTTCGAGGGCTTCCTCGCCACCAAGGTGCTGCTCGCGGTCTCCGGGCTGCTGGCGTTCCCGCTGCTGGTCGGCTGGCTGGTGCTGATGGGGTGGGGCCTGTCCCTCACCGTCCCGCTGTGGGCGGCGCTCGTGGTCGCCGGAGTCTTCTTCGTCCTGCCCGACCTGCAGGTCAAGCGGGACGCCGCGCGGATGCGCCGCGACTTCCGGCACGTCGTCGGCTCCTTCCTCGACCTCGTCGCGATGAACCTGGCGGGCGGGCGAGGGGTGCCCGAGGCGTTGATGATGGCGGTCTCGGTGGGCAGCCCCGGTCCCGACGAGGACGGGGCCAACTGGGCGATGTCCCGCATCCGCGAGGCGCTCGGCAACGCCAGGATCGTCGGCATCACCCCCTGGCAGGCCCTCGGCCAGCTCGGTGACGAGATCAACGTCGACGAGCTGCGCGACCTGTCCGCCGCCCTGGGGCTGGTCGCCGACGACGGTGCCAAGGTCCGCGCCTCCCTCACCGCCCGCGCCGCGACCATGCGGCGCCGGGAGCTCGCCGAGATCGAAGGGCAGGCGGGTGAGCGTTCCCAGTCGATGCTCGTCGCCCAGCTCCTGCTCTGCGCGGGTTTTGTGATCTTTCTGAGTTTTCCGGCCGCTATGAAGATGTTGGGGTCCTGACCATGCTGAGCCATCCGTGGATCGTCTACGCGGTCGCCGTTCTGAGCGTCCGGATCGAGAAGGCGCGCAGCGCCCCCACCCGGGGCGCCTCCGCCGTCGAATGGGTCATCATCACGGCCATCATCGCCGGGGTGGCGCTCGGGCTCGCCACCCTCATCAAGGGCCTCGTCGAGGGCAAGCAGGCCGAGATCTCCAACCAGTTCGGCGGCGGGGGCGGCGGGGGCGGGGGCGGCGAACTTGGAGACCCGTGAGCGCGCGCGACGCCGCACCCGAGGAGCCCGAGGAGCCCGAGGAGACCGGGATGCCCGGGACAGGGACGGCGAGCGCGACCGGGAGGGCAGCGCGCGCCCCGGCGCCGGGGACCGTACCGGCGAGCGCGGCGCCACGGTCGTCGAACTGGCGATCATCATGCCGGTGGTGCTGGTCGTCGTCCTGCTCATCGTGCAGTCCGCGCTGTGGTTCCACGGACGCCAGATCGCCGACGCCGCGGCGAGGGAGGGGGCGCGGCTCGCCAGGGTCGACTCCGAGTCCTGGCAGCAGGACGCCGAGTCCCGCGCCCAGGAGCTGATCCGCACCATCGGCCCGAAACTTCTCGAAGGCGCCACGGTCACCGCCTGGGAGGAGGGCGACCAGCGGGGTGTCGAGGTGAGTGCCTCGGCGGTCCAGGTCGTCCCGCTGCTGCCGTCCACCACGTTCACCGTCACCGCGCGCTTCGGCGGTCCCATCGAGTGCTTCCGTCCCGACGACGGGAGCGAAGGATGCGAGTGATCCCCTTGACGTCCGGCGGGGACAGGAACGAGCGCGGGTCGCTCAGCACCGAGACGGTGCTGCTCGCCCCGGTCTTCCTGCTGTTCCTGCTCTTCCTGGTGGGCGCGGGAAGGGTGGTCGAGGCCCAGGGCGAGGTCAACGGCGCCGCCAGGGACGCCGCCAGGGCCGCCTCCGTCGAGCGCACCCTGGCCGACGCCGAGGCCGCCGCGGACGAGGCGGCCCGCGGAGCACTGTCGGGCGAGTGCGAGCCGCAGGTCAGCCTGTCCGGCACGACCTGGGAGGAGGGCGGCCAGGTCCACGCCGAGGTGACCTGCTCCCTGGACCTGGACTTCCTGGGCTTCGGGGCGGCCAAGGACATCAAGGGCGACTCGGTGGTCCCGCTGGAGCAGTTCAGGAGGGTCGAGGAGTGAACCCCGCGCACCCGTCTCCTCCCGCCGCGCCCGGCGAGCGGGGGTCGATGTCGATCTTCACGGTGATCTTCTCGGTGGTGGTGTTCCTGCTGGCCGGGCTGCTCGTCGACGGCGGGGCCGCCATCAACGCCCGGCTGCGGGCGGCCGACGTCGCCGAACAGGCCGCCAGGGCCGCCGCCGACCAGATCGACGTCGAGCACCTGCGTTCCACCGGCCAGGCCCGGCTGCTGGGGGAGGGGGAGTCCTGCGGGCAGGCCGAGGAGATCGTCTCCGCTCACGGCGGCGGCGACGTACAGCTCACGGAATGCACCCTCGGCGGCGGCCAGGGCGAGGTCACCGTGAGCGTCTCCGTCACCTGGAAGGCGTTCTTCCTGGCCGCCTTCGGCTTCCCCGGTTCGGAGATGGAGGCCGAGGCCACGGCCGGGCCGGACGTCGGGGAAGAGCAATTGCCGTGAATCGCCGGCCCACCGGTTGACCGAGGACGAATCCGAACGGGGAGGGAGACGAATGCCAACGCGACAGCCCGTGCGCATCAAGGCCAGGCGCACACCGGGAGACCTGCTGGCCGGCCTCGGCGCGCTCGTCGTCCTGGTCGCGCTCATCGCGGGGGTCCCCTACGCCCTGTTCCGGCTGGCCGGGCCGCCGCTCCCGCCCGAGCTGCTCAACCTCGACCTGCTGACCAGCCAGGTGGGTACGAGCACGATCGTCGCGATCCTCGTGCTGCTGGTCTGGCTCGCCTGGCTGCAGCTGGTGGTCTGCGTGCTGGTCGAGATCTACGCGGGGCTGCGCCGGGTCGGCATGCCGGCCAGGGTGCCGCTGTCGGGCGGCACGCAGATGTTCGCCAACCGGCTGGTCTCGGCTGCCATGCTGCTGTTCACCGTCTCGGCGGTGGCCCTGCCGATCGCGAAGATGACCAGCCTGCCGCCCACCGCTCCCGGCATCGTCTCCACCGGCCTGTCGTCGCCGTCCGCTCCGGCCGCCGACGAGCGGGCCGAGCTGGCGCCCGCACGCAAGGCGAAGAAGGTCTACGTGGTGCAGCCGCCGCACGGGCGCCACCACGAGAGCCTGTGGGAGATCGCGGAGAAGTGCCTCGGCGACGGGCGCAGGTATCCGGAGATCTACCGGCTCAACCAGCACAAGGAACAGCCCGACGGCAGCCGCCTGCACATGGCCGACCTGATCAGGCCCGGCTGGGTCCTGGACATGCCGGACGACGCGCGCAACATCCACATCGTCCCGGCCTCCCAGCCGCGTGACGACACCCTCAAGGACCATCCGGACAAGCCGACGGAGCTGGACGGCCGTACCCAGACCATCACCCCCGGCCGCGCCGACCTTCCCGCGGAGCCCGCGCCCGAGGTCTCCGGCCCCCGAGAAAGGGCCGGGGACAGGATCGGGGCCGAAGGGAGACGGGAGGTCGGCCCGGCGCAGGAACGCGGGGACGGCGCCCGTGACAGTGCCCGTGACAGCGCCCGTGACAGTGCCCGCACCGTGCCCGATGCGGCGGCCGACAGCGGGCGGCAGGACCCCGGGCAGGTGGAGCGGCGAGACCCGGCGGCGGTGGCCGAACCCCCTGACATCGGACAGAACGCCGGGCAGGAGACCGCCCTGGGGATGCTCGACTACCTGGCGGGGGCCTCGCTGGCGGCGGCGGGACTGCTCGCCGCGCTCGGACGCAGGCGCAGGCAGCAGCTCTGGCACCGCGCTTTCGGGCGCCGGATCACCCGACCCAGGGACGACGCCGCCCAGGCCGAACTCGCGCTCAGGCTCGGTGCCGACGCCCCCGGCAGCCGGATGCTCGACGTAGGACTCCGGCTCCTCGGCAGGTCCCTCGCCGCCCAGAACCGCGTCCCGCCCACGATCTACGCCGCCCACCTGTCGCCGCAGACTCTCGACCTGTGGATCCACCCGCCGGACTCCGACGCGCCCGCGCCCTGGACCTCCCACGACGGCGGCCAGGTCTGGCGGCTTCCCGCGCACGAGGGCCGGATGATCGACGAGCGGACGCTCGCCGACGCGCCCGCCCCCTACCCGGGACTGGTCTCGATCGGTTCCAACGGTGAGGGCGGTGAGGGCAGGGTGCTCGTCGACCTGGAGGCCGCCCACGGGCCGATCGGCATCAACGGCCCGCGGACCACCGAGGCCCTGGCCGCGCTCGCCGTGGAGCTGGCCACCAACCGCTGGTCGGACCGGATGCGCCTCACGCTGGTCGGCTTCGGCGAGGAGCTGACCGTGATCGCCTCCGATCGGATCAGATACGTGGGCGCCCTGGCGGAGGTCCTGCCCGAGCTGGAGGCGGGGGCTGGTAAGCGCGATCACGCCGGTGAGGTGCTCACCGGCCGGATCCACGGGCGCGCCGGCGACCCGGTCGCCACGCCGCACTACCTGCTGTCCGCGATCGCCCCGACCCCCGAGGAGGGCCGCCGCCTCGCCCTGCTCGCGAGGAAGGGCGTACGGACCGCGGCCGGGTACGTGATCGCGGGTGACGTGCCGCACGCCACCTGGAACTGGACGATCACCGAGGGGGGCCGCGCCGAGATCGACGCGCTCGGCTTCGACGTGGCCGCGCAGCTGCTGCCCCGGCGCCAGTACCGGGCGCTGATCGACCTGTTCCTCGCGACCGAGCGGCTGGAGGGCGAGCCGCTTTCCGACGAGCCGGAGCCCGTACCGCACACTCCCTCGGTCGAGGTGCGCATCCTCGGTCCGGCCGAGGTCGTCGGCCCCCCGCCGATGGAGGAGGGACGGGCCGTGATCGCCGTCGAGCTCGCCGTCTACCTGGCGACGCACCCCGGTGGCGTCCATCCCGTCGTGCTCGGCGGCATCCTCTGGCCGAGGGGCGTGCAGTCGGTGGTGCGGGACGCCACGATCGCGAGGGTCGTCGCCTGGCTGGGCACCGACAGTCAGGGGCGGCCCAACCTCTACGCCGACGAGTCAGGGCGGCTCAAGCTCGGTCCCGAGGTGCGCACCGACTGGATGCTCTTCCGCGACCTCGTCCGCCGGTCGCACGCCGGCCCCGCCGGGCGTCCCGAGCTCCTTGACCGGGCACTCGGCCTGGTACGGGGCCCGCTGCTGAACGGCCGTCCCCGTGGTCGCTACGCCTGGCTCGCCGCCGACGACCTGGAGTACAACGTGACCGCGGGCGTCGCGGACGCCGCGCACCGGCTCTGCGAGGTGCGCCTGGCCCGAGGCGAGACCGACGAGGCCGTCGCGGCGGTGCGTGCCGGGCTGCTGCTGGCCGCGGACGACGAGGGGCTCTGGCGCGACCTGCTGCGGGCCACCCACCTCACCGCCGACCCCGTCCGCCTGCGCGCCGTGGTCGACGCCCTGCACCGCAGGGCCGAGTCCCATCCCTACGGCGGCGGGATGGCTCCCGAGACCGAGGCCCTCATCGACGAGCTGCTGCCCTCGTGGCGGATGCGCTCGGCCCCGACCGCATGACGGGCCGGGCGGACCCGGCCCGTGCGCCGGACGTCACGCGGTGGCGGGCGGGTGCCGCGCCCGGCGACCGTCGGGCGGGAGGTGTGACGGGTCGTCGTGAGGAGGGCCGCGAGGAGGACGAGGAGAGAGTCATGCCGAATCGCGCATATCGGTGGTTTCGGTGGTCGGGCGCTCCTAGCGTGATCGGTGTGCGTGTCGCGATCGCGCTGGTCGTACTCCTGTCGACGGCCTGCGCCCCGTCGGAGGCCGAGCGGTTCACTCCCGTCGACCTTCCCGCCGAGACCTCCGCGCCGGGCTCCGCCGCGACGGCGCCGACGGCGCCGAGGGTGGAGACGGTCCAGGTCTCCGCAGACGTCCAGGTGGTGGTGGAGTGGCCGGTCACGACCGACGAGGACACCATCGCGATGATCAACACTTTCCGCGACTACCGTGCCGGGTCCTTCCGTTCGGTCGTCACCGGAGGTGAGGACACCGCGTACTACGAGACGGTCCAGGAGGGGGCGAGCATGGACGCGTACGCGTGGGTGAAGGCGTTCCTGGACCAGCGCCGTTCGGTGCGCGGGGTTTCCCGGCTGTACGCGCTGAACGTCGTCTCGGTCACCGGCAGGGGAGCCGAGTTGAACGCGTGCGTGGACGAGACCGGGATGCGACTGCTGGACGCGGAGACCGGGAAGGCGGTCCGCAAGCAGCCCGACTGGGCCAGGCGCCCCTTCCTCCAGGTCGCCGGTCTCCGGCGGGGTGACGACGGGGTCTGGCGGATCAAGCTGCTCCAGCACGCCAAACCTTTCAGTGACGCCTCGAAGGGATGTCATCGATGATCATGAATGTGGTGGTCGCGGGGCTGCTGCTGCTCGGTCCGAATCCCGGTGGCGGCGGTGGTGGCTCCGATGTTCAGGTCCGAGGCAACCAGGACGGGAACACGGCGGGGGTCAGTCTCAAGAACTCCCAGATCATCATCAGCGGGAACGGCCGCGGGGGAAAAAGCGACGGCTACCGGCTCAAGCGGCCCTGCTGGTACGAACCCGCCCAGAACGCCTCAGAGATGCTGGACTTCCAGCAGCGGACCACCCGGGTGGACCCGGGCGCGCCGCAGACCCGGCAGGAGGCACTCAAGCCTTTCGTGGAGAAGCTCGGCGAGGAGGGGCGCTGGTGGACGGTCGCCCACGACTCGTCCGATCCCAACGGGGTGAGCTGCCAGATGGGGCTGGACACCTACGTGTTCGTACCGCCCAACACGACCCCGCCCGCGGGGATCACCATGGCCGAACTGGTCGACATCGCCCGCGCCGCGCTCACCGTCCCCGAGCCGAAGATCGAGCTCAACCCGGACGCCAAGAGCTACGTCAACCTGCCGACCTGGGTCTGGTTGAGCGGTGTCGGCGAGACCACCAGGTCCGTGACCGCGACGCTGCCCGGGATCATGAGCGCCACCGTGACCGCCACCCTGCAGGACATCCAGATCGACGCGGGCACCACCGCGGACCGGGCGGAGGTCAAGGAGGAGTGCGGTCCGGGCGGCAAGCCGTACCAGCAGGGCGCCGAGTTCACCTGCGGCGTCCGCTATCTGCGCTCCTCGATCGACCAGCCGCGTGACGTCTACGTGCTGGAGGTCACCTCGGTCTGGCCCATCGAGGTCGAGGACGACGTGGTGCCCTTCGTCTACGACCCGATCGAGGTGGGGGTGACCCGCGACGTCCCGGTGGGCGAGGTGCAGAGCACGGTGAGAAAGGCCGGTTGACCGTCCGGGGCGATCACCGGGTCCCGGGAGGACCGTCGGCCGTCCCGGGACCCGGCGCGGGGTGCGTCGAGGAGGACCGGTCACGGGCCGGTGGTCGGCCGGTGAGACGCGGAACACGGCGGGGATAGCCGGGTCAGCGGCCCTTCTCGTGGGTTCTGAGCCGTTCGGCGGCCGGTGCCCCCTCGTGGGTGAGCAGCCACTGCTTCACCGGGGTGCCGTAGTAGTAGCCGCCGTACCCGCCGGTGGACGGCAGGATGCGGTGGCAGGGGACGAACGGCGCGATCAGGTTCCGCGCGCACGCGGACCCCGCGGCCCTGGCCGCGGTCCTGGGCAGCCCCGCCCGCTCGGCGAGCTCGGCGTAGCTGATCGTGACGCCCGCGGGCACCTGGCGCAGGGCGGCGAGCAGCCGCTGCCGGGTGGGCGTGCCCGGCTGTTCCACCGGAACCGCGTCGAGGGCGGCGAGGTCGCCGTCCAGATAGTCGCGTACCGCCCGCGCCGGCCCGCCCAGGTCGTCGCTGAGAACGAGCCCTTCTGCGCGTACCTCGGGGGAGAGCCGCGCGAACATCTCCTCGGGTCCCGCCGCGGTGAAGCCCGCCGCCAGCAGCACACCCTCGCGGGCGAGCATGGCGAGCGGACCTGCCGGGGTGTCGAGAACCTGTGCCTCTATCATGCCGAGCTCCAAAGGTGCAGCGCGGCGTACGCCCGCCAGGGACGCCACCGCTCGATGTGATCTTCAGGGATGCCGAGGCAGGCCATGGCCCGCCGCAGGCCGAGGTCTCCGCCAGGCCAGGCGTCCGGATCGCGCAGCGCCCGCAGCGCGATGTAACCGCAGGTCCACGGCCCGATGCCGGGAACCTCCAGCAGGGCGGCCACCGCTCGCGCGGGCTCCTGCGCGCCGTCCAGGTCGATCTCGCCGCTCGCCACCCGCGCGGCGAGCGCCTTCAGCGTCGCCACCCGCCGCCCGGTCAGGCCCAGCCCGGCGAGATCGGCCTCGGCGAGCTCCTCCGCGGTCGGGAACAGATGGGGCAGGCCCTGGTCGCCGCCTGCGCGCCCGGCCCTGGCCGCGACGCGGCCCAGGATGGTACGGGCACCGGCGACGGAGATCTGCTGGCCGACCACGGCGCGGACGGCCATCTCGAAACCGTCCCAGGCGCCGGGCACGCGCAGACCGGGGCGGGCGGCGACGAGCGGAGCCAGCGAGGTCTCGCCGAGGGCGGAGGAGATCGCCTCGGGGTCCGCGTCGAGGTCGAGGAGGCGGCGGCAGCGGGCGACGATCCTGGCCAGGTGGCGGGTGTCGTCGACGCTCACCTCCAGCCGTACGTGGCCCGGCACGGGGGTGAGGGTGATCGTTCCGCCGGGGACGGCCCGGCGGTAGGAGGTGCCGTCCCCGTGCTCCAGCCCCGGGATCGCCCTCGCCGCCAGGAACCGCATCAGAGTCTCGGCGTCGTAGGGCTCCCTGCGGTGCAACCGCAGGGTGAGCGCGTCGCCGCGTATCTCCGGCCTCGCCCCCGTCGTCGCCCGCAGCTCGCCGGGGGTGAAGCCGTAGGTGTCCTTCATGGTCGCGTTGAACTGCCGTACGCTGCCGAAACCCGAGGCGAACGCCACGTCGACGATCGGCAGCCCGGTCTCGGTGAGCAGCTGCTTGGCCAGCAGCAGGCGCTTGGTCCTGGCCACGGCGAGCGGGCCCACGCCGATCTCCGCGGTGAACAGCCGGTGCAGATGCCGTCCGGTGATGTGCAGCCGCCCGGCCAGCCGGGTCATCCCGCCGTCGTCCGCCACCCCCTCGTCGATCAGCCGGAGCGCCCGGCCGACCAGGTCGCCCCGGTGGTCCCAGCCGGGATCGCCGGGGCTCAGCTCGGGCCGGCACCGCTTGCACGGCCGGAACCCGGCCGCCTCGGCCGAGGCCGCGTGGCGGTAGAACCGCACGTTGCGGGTGGAGGGGGTGCGTGCCGGGCAGATCGGCCGGCAGTAGATGTTGGTGGAGGTGACCGCCGTGTAGAACCGCCCGTCGAACCGGGCGTCCCTCGCGGCCACCGCGCGGTAACAGGAGTCGAAGTCGAGCTCTCTCACGGACACGGTGACGACGCTACCCGCGGCTCAGGGGGGACGGCTGGCGGGAATCGGACCTGGCCGTGGGGGCCCGTCGCGCCGGGGCCGGGACGGTCCACCGGGGGCCGGGAACCGGCCGCGGCAGTCGTCGCGACACAGGCCGGGGACCGGACGGTCCGGCGGAGGTCACTTGGAGGAGACGCCGACGCCGATCTCGAACTCCCGGTAGACGCGGGCCCAGAATCCGTCGCGGAGCCAGACGCGCGCCTCGGGGTACGGGCGCAGCGAGTGGCCCAGCTCCTTCTCCGCCTCGATGAGCAGCTCGGTGTCGATCACCGTGGGCAGGATCGGCCCCGGCAGCAGGTCGCGGATGTTGTCGCGGCCGCGGGTGAGGATCCACTTCTGGGCGACGTGCTCGCCGACCTCCTCGACGCGCGGGCGGCTCGGCCCCAGCTTGGTGACCTGGCCCACGGGGGCCTTGGGCTTGGCGGCGGTGCGCCCGGCGAAGACCTGGGCGGGGGAGGGGGCGATCGGGGGCACCGGCACGGGGACCGGTGCGGGGGCGCGGCTGAAGTAGGAGCGCAGGAAGTCGGCGCTGATGATCTCGACGGTGTCGGACTCCCAGACCAGGCGTTCCGCCTGGTTGGTGCCGTAGGGGGGCTCCACGCCCCACAGGTGGATCCGCACCCCGTAGGCCTGGGCGGCCTCGACGGCGGGGACCATGTCCTCGTCCCCGGCGAGCAGTATCGTGTCGCTCACCGCGTGGTGCCTGGCCAGCGCCTCCAGGTCGCTCCTGATCTGCGCGTCCACGCCCTTCTGCTGGCCTCGCGCGTTCAGGTTGCCCAGGCGCACCTTGACCCAGGGGAGCTGGGCGATGACCCGCTGGTCGACGGTCGGCACCCGGTCGCGGGCGGCGTCGTACCAGTAGATCCGGAGCAGCTCGCCGTGGATGCGCTCCTCGGCGTGCTTCTGCAACGCCTGGATCAGCTCGTCCGCCGCCACCCGGTATTCCTTGCGCTCCTTGGCGCCCAGGAGCACCTCCCCGGCCGCCGCGTACAGATAGCCGACGTCGACCAGGACGGCGTACTTCGCGGCGATGGGATGTGATGTGAGGTCCAGGATGCTCATGTCGTCCTCCAGGCCTCGGAACTAGCTGATCGGCTGACTATATGCGCCCATTTCTTAGATGGTCCCAACTCTCGCGCAACTTGACACCCCGTTCCTTGGATCTATCTCGGCAGCGCGCTGGATCGCCACGCGCCTTGTCCGACAGGAAGTGCTTTTCGCATGCGATCTGAGGGATTGCTCCAGGATTTCGAGGTCTGCGGGGTTTTTCGCACCGGATTCGCCGGTGTGGCAAGCGCCGAGAGGGCGATCACCACCGCGGCGATCTCCTCGGGGGTCGCGTCCCCCTTAATGATCTTCAGGTGTCTCATAGCGGGATGTTCCCGTGCTTCTTCGGGGGCAGGGTCGCGCGCTTGCCACGCAGGGCCCGTAGCGCCTTGACGATCTGGACGCGGGTGTCTGAAGGGCGGATCACGGCGTCCACATACCCACGTTCGGCCGCGAGATACGGGTTGGCGAGAGTGTCTTCGTACTCGGTCACGAACCTGGCCCGCGCGGCGTCCGGCTCCTCGGCCGCGGCCAGCTCGCGCCGGTAGAGGATGTTGACCGCGCCCTGCGCGCCCATCACCGCGATCTGCGCGGTCGGCCAGGCCAGGTTGATGTCGGCGCCCAGGTGCTTGGACCCCATGACGTCGTACGCCCCGCCGTACGCCTTCCTGGTGATGACCGTGACCAGGGGCACGGTCGCCTCCGCGTAGGCGTAGAGCAGCTTGGCGCCGCGCCGGATGATCCCGTTCCATTCCTGGTCGGTGCCCGGCAGGAATCCGGGAACGTCGACGAATGTCAGTACGGGAATGTTAAAGGCATCGCAAGTACGAACGAATCTCGCGGCTTTCTCGGAGGCCGCGATGTCCAGCGTTCCGGCGAAACTCATCGGCTGGTTGGCGACGATCCCCACGGAGCGTCCCTCGACCCTGCCGAAACCCACGAGGATGTTCGGCGCGAATTGCGCGTGCACCTCCAGGAATTCGCCGTCGTCGAGGACGTGTTCGAGAACCGTCCGCATTTCGTAGGGCTGGTTCGCCGAGTCGGGGATGAGCGTGTCGAGCTCGCGGTCGGAGTCGGTGGTCTCCAGCGGCGGATCGGCGTCGAACGCCGGTGCCTCGTCCATGTTGTTGGACGGCAGGTACGACAGCAGCGCCCTGGCGAAATCCAGGCAGTCGGCCTCGTCGGACGCCTCGTAGTGGGCCACACCCGAGCGGGAGTTGTGCGTGTGCGCCCCGCCGAGCTCCTCGAACGTCACCTCCTCGCCGGTGACCGTCCTGATCACGTCGGGGCCGGTGATGAACATGTGCGACTTCTCCGACACCATCAGCACGAAGTCGGTGAGCGCGGGCGAGTAGACGGCGCCGCCCGCGCAGGGGCCCATGACGAGCGAGATCTGCGGGATCACCCCGGAGGCGTGGACGTTGCGCCGGAAGATCTCGGCGTACAGGCCCAGCGAGACGACGCCCTCCTGGATGCGCGCCCCTCCGGAGTCGTTGATGCCGATCACCGGGCAACCGGTCTTCAGCGCGTGGTCCATCACCTTGACGATCTTCTCTCCGAAGACCTCGCCCAGGGACCCGCCGAAGACCGTGAAGTCCTGGGCGAACACCGCCACCGGGCGGTCGTCGACCGTGCCGTACCCGGTCACGACCCCGTCACCGTACGGCCGCTGGCGCTCCAGGCCGAAACTGGTGGACCGGTGCCTGGCCAGCTCGTCGAACTCCACGAAGCTGCCCTCGTCGAGGAGGGCGAGCACCCGCTCCCTCGCGGTCATCTTCCCGGCGGCGTGCTGCTTCTCGACGGCTCGTGCCGAACCCGCGTGGGCCGCCTCACCCAGGCGGCGCTCAAGATCGGCCAGCTTGCCGGCCGTCGTGTGGATGTCGGGTCCGGAATCCAGCGGTTCGGCGCTCAGGGGCTCGCTCATTCCAGCAGGGTAACCGTCCGCTCACATCGCGAACCATCGGGGGCGATCGTTCGTTTCCTCCCTGCGAGTGAACCGAAGTGGACTGATCGGTCAAGCTGGGGGAAGGGCGGCGCCATGGCAGATATCACGGAGGCGGTAAGAACACGGGGGCTGGTCAAGAGATTCGGGCAGCAGGTCGCCGTGGGAGGTGTCGACCTGGTCGTGCCACAGGGCGGTTTCGCCGGGCTTGTCGGACCCAACGGGGCGGGGAAGACCACCACCCTCAGCATGGTCACCGGCCTGCTCCGCCCCGACGACGGCTCGGTCCACATCGGTGGCGCCGACGTCTGGCGTGACCAGGTCGCGGTCAAGGCCCGCATCGGGGTGCTCCCCGAGGGATTACGCCTGTTCGAGCGCCTGTCGGGCAGGGAGCTGCTCTCCTACAACGGCCAGCTCCGCGGCATCCCCAAGGCCGAGGTGGACCGGCGGGCGGAGGAGTTGCTGAACGTCATGGCCCTCACCGGCTCGGCGGACAAGCTCGTCGTCGACTACTCCACCGGCATGCGCAAGAAGATCGGCCTGGCCGCGGCGCTGCTGCACAACCCCGACGTGCTCTTCCTCGACGAGCCGTTCGAGGGCGTCGACCCGGTCAGCGCCAACACCCTCGTCGAGGTGCTCAGGCGCTACACCGCCTCCGGCTCGACGGTGGTCTTCTCCAGCCACGTGATGGAGCTCGTCGAGCGCCTGTGCGACTGGGTCTCGGTGATGGACCGCGGGCGGATCGTCGCCCAGGGGCCGCTGGACGAGGTGAGGGCGGGCCGCAGTCTCAACGAGGCGTTCCTCGCCCTGGTCGGGGCGAGGGGCGACGGCGATCCGGCGGGAAGGGAGGGCCTGTCGTGGCTGGGCGCGACTCCCTCGTGAACGCCGGGACCGTACGGGTGGGGCCCATGGTGTTCGTGCGGCTCAAGCTGCGGCTCGTCGCGGGAAACCTGCGGGGCAGCACCCAGCGCCTGCTGGGGTTCGTCTTCACGACGATCGCCGCGCTCCTCTTCGGCACCGTCGGCTTCCTGATGATGTCCTCGCTGCGCCTCGCGTCCGCCGACGTCGCCGTGGAGACCGTGACGGTGCTGTTCACCGTCTTCCTGGTGGGCTGGGCGATCGTGCCGCTGCTGGCGTTCGGGGTGGACGACACGCTCGACCCGTCGCGCCTCGCCCTGTTCCCGCTGCGGACCGGCCAGCTCGTCACCGGCATGTTCGCCGCCTCGATCACCGGCGTGTGGCCGCTCGCCTCGCTCGCCGTGACGGCGGGGGCGGTGGCCGGTCTGGCCACCGGGATCGGCGGGGTGCTCCTGGGCGCGGTCGTGGTGCTGCTCCACTTCGCGCTCTGCGTCATGCTCTCCCGGCTGGTCACCACGTCGCTGTCGGGGATCCTGCGCACCCGCAGGGGCCGCGACGTGCTCGCCGTCTCGGTGGTCTTCATCGTCCTGGCGGCCCAGCTGCCCAACCTGCTGATCAACGGCGGCGTGTCGGCCGATCCCAGGGCCGTGCTGCACGCCCTGGCCTCGGCGCTGAGCTGGACCCCCTCCGGTGTCGCGGCCCGCTCCATCGCCGACGGCGGCCTGACGGCGCTCGCCGGGGCGGCCCTGCTCGCGCTCCTGATCGCCGGGGCGGGGTGGCTGTGGATCGCGGCGCTGCGCCGTGCCCTGGTCACCCCCGACGCCTCCACCCAGGGCGCGTCGGTGCGCAACTCCCGTGGCCTGCCGGCGAAGGTCCTGCCCGACGGCCCGCTCGCCGCGGTCGTGGGCAAGGAGTTCAGGTACGCCAGGCGCGACCCGCGAGGCAGGGTCGGCTGGTTCGCCGCCATCGCGGTCACCGGCGTGATGGCCTTCTCCATGTACGGGGACGGCGAGGGCGCGGCCGGGGGCGTCCTCGCGATCGCGCCCGCCTGCATCGGCGCGGTGATGATCAGCATCCAGTGGTGCAACGCCTTCGGTATCGACGGCCGTTCCCTGTGGATGAACGCCGTCGCCTACGGCAGCGACCGCGACTGGCGTACCGACATCGCCGGGAGGCACCTCGCCGTGGCGACGATCGCGGTCCCGCTGCTGCTCCTGCTCGCCGCGGTCGCGGCGCTGCTCTCCGGGGACGTCGGGTGGGTGGTCCCCGCCGCGCTCACCGCCTGGGGCGTGCTGGGGGCCGGGCTCGGCGTGGGCGCGCTGACCAGCGTGCTGGTGCCCTACACCGTGCCCGAGCGCCTGAACGCCTTCACCGGCGCGGCCCCCGGCCAGGGCGGCATCGCCTTCGTGGCGTCGTTCGGCGCGCTGATCTGCACCGGCCTGCTCGCGCTGCCGATCGTCCTGCCGGTCCTGCTCGGCCTCACCTGGGTCAGCGCGCTCGCGGTGCCGTACGGGCTGCTGCTCTCCTGGGGCGGCCGCAGGATCGCGGGAAAGATCGCCTTCGCCAGGTATCCGGCGCTCCTGCAGGCGACCTCCGTCGCCACCTGACGCCCCCGCGCCTCCCCTCCTGGCCGTACGCGGGCCCGGAGGGGAGCGGCGGCCCGACGGCTGCCGGAACGGTGAAGAACGGTCCTCGGTGACTGTCACGCACGGCCCCGGGAACGGCAGGGGAGCAGCCTCCTCAGTGGTCTAGTCCAATGGGTGAGACCGGTCTCCGTTCGACAAAACGGACTGGGTACGCTGGCGAGCATGCCCGCCACCGTGTCCCATCAGGCAGAGCGTTCCTCCGCTGTCACCGAGATGCCCGACGAGCTGCGCGCGGACGTGCGACTGCTCGGCGAGCTCCTGGGGCAGGTCATCGCCGAGCATGGCGGCGATGACCTGCTCGCCGATGTCGAACGGCTACGCAAGGCCGTCATCGGGGCCCGCAGAAAGCAGGTGTCGGTCGACGAGATCACCGCGATGGTGGCCGAGTGGCCGATCGACCGCGCGGTGCAGATCGCCCGCGCGTTCACCTGTTACTTCCACCTGGCGAACCTCGCCGAGGAGCACTTCAGGATCCGCACGCTCAGGGTTCGCGACACCGGCGAGGAGCCGCTGCCCGAGTCCCTGGCACAGGCCGTGCAGGAGCTCGGCGACGGCAAGGTCGCCGAGCTCGTCGAGGGACTGCGCCTGCACCCCGTGCTGACCGCGCATCCCACCGAGGCCCGCAGGCGCGCCGTGGTCACCGCGATCCAGCGCATCAGCGGCCAGCTCACCGCCTACAACAGCTCGGACAGGGGCGCGGCCGAGCGGGCGGAGACCCGGCGGCGGCTGCTGGAGGAGATCGACCTGCTGTGGCGTACCGCCCAGCTCAGGTCCACCAAGCTCGACCCGCTGGACGAGGTGCGCACCGCGATGGCGGCCTTCGACGAGACCCTCTTCCGGGTGGTCCCGCAGGTCTACCGCGCCCTGGACGCCGCGCTCGGCGGCGGAGGCGGCACCGCCAAGCCCCGGGCCCGCGCCTTCATCAGGTACGGCAGCTGGATCGGCGGCGACCGCGACGGCAACCCGAACGTCACCTCCAAGGTGACCAGGGACGCGGTGCTCATCCAGGCCGAGCACGTGCTGATCGCCCTGGAGAACGCCACGCTCAGGATCGGCCGCTCGCTCACCCTCACCGCCGACTACACCCCCGCCTCGGCGGGGCTGAGGGCCGCGCTGTCGAGCGCGGTGAACGACCACCCCGACGTGGTCTCGGAGATGGCGACCCGCTCCCCGAGGGAGCCGCACCGGCAGTGGCTGATGTTCGTCGCCGCCCGCATCGCGGCCACCCGCCAGCGCGGCCTCGACCTGGCCTACCGCTCGCCCGAGCAGCTGCTCGCCGACCTGCGCACGGCCCAGGACTCGCTGGTCGAGGCCGGGGCGAACCGGCAGGCGTACGGAGAGCTGCAGCACCTCATCTGGCAGGTGGAGACGTTCGGCTTCCACCTGGCCGAGCTGGAGGTCCGCCAGCACTCGCAGGTCCACGCCGCCGCACTGGAGGACATCGCCGCCGGGCGCACCTCCGAGCGGACCGAGGAGGTCCTGGCCACGATCCGCACGATCGCCTGGATCCAGGAGCGGTTCGGGGTGACCGCCTGCCGCCGCTACGTCGTCTCCTTCACCCGCTCGGCCGACGACATCGCCGCCGTCCACGCGCTGGCCGCGCACGCGATGGGCGACCGGGCCCCCAGGCTCGACGTCGTCCCGCTGTTCGAGTCGGGCGCCGACCTGGCCGCCGCCCCGGCCGTCCTGTCGGGGATGCTCCAGATCCCGGCCGTACAGGCCAGGCTCGCCGAGGAGCGGCGCCTGGAGGTCATGCTCGGCTACTCCGACTCCGCCAAGGAACTCGGCCCGGCCGCCGCGACCCTGAAGCTCTACGAGGCCCAGGAGGCGCTCGCCACCTGGTCGGCCGAGCACGACGTGCCGCTCACGCTGTTCCACGGCCGGGGCGGCGCCCTGGGCCGAGGCGGCGGCCCGGCCAACAGGGCCGTGCTCGCGCAGGCCCCAGGGTCGGTCGGCGGCAGGTTCAAGGTCACCGAGCAGGGCGAGGTCATCTTCGCCCGCTACGGCCACGACGCCATCGCCCGCCGCCACATGGAGCAGGTCACCTCGGCGGTGCTGCTCGCCTCCACCCCGTCCATCGAGGCCCGGACGGCCGAGGCGGCGGGGCGCTTCCGCGGTGTGGCCGAACGGGTCGCCTCCGCCTCGGAGAAGGCGTACCGGCTGCTGACCGAGGCGCCCGGCTTTCCCGAGTGGTTCTCCCTGGTCAGCCCGCTGGAGGAGATCGGCTCGCTGCGCCTGGGGTCCCGCCCGGCCCGGCGCGGTCTCGGCGCGCCCAGGTCCCTGGACGACCTGCGGGCCATCCCGTGGGTGTTCGCCTGGGCACAGACCCGGGTCAACCTGCCGGGCTGGTACGGCCTGGGCAGCGGCCTGGAGGCGGTGATCTCCGAGGCGGGCCTGGACGAGCTGCGCGCCGCCTACCGCGAATGGCCGCTGTTCGCCTCGCTGCTGGACAACGTGGAGATGTCGCTCGCCAAGACCGACCGCGACATCGCCGCCCGCTACCTCGCACTCGGCGCGAGGGACGACTTCGTCGAGCAGGTCCTGACCGAGTACGACCTGACGCGCCGCCTGGTCCTGGAGATCACCGGCCACACCCGCCTGCTGGAGGACCGCAAGGTGCTGTCCCGCGCGGTGCAGCTCCGCGACCCGTACGTGGACGCGCTCTCCCACCTGCAGTTGCGCGCCCTGTCCACGCTCCGCGCGGACGAGGGGCTGTCGGAGGGCGAGCGCGAGCGCCTGTCCACGCTGCTGCTCCTGTCGGTCAACGGCGTCGCCGCCGGCCTGCAGAACACCGGCTGAGCGCGGGCGGACGGTTCAACGGCCGATGCGGTGGGCCCCCGCGTAGACGTTGAAGCGCTCCTCGCGCAGGAAGCCGACCAGCGTCATCCCGAACTCCCTCGCCAGGTCGACGGCGAGGGAGGACGGCGCGGAGACCGCGCAGACGACCGGCAGGCCCGCGGTGAGGGCCTTCTGCATGATCTCGTAGCTGGTCCGCCCGCTCACCATGAGCACGTGCCCGCCCAGCGGTAGCCTCCCGCCCATCATGGCCCAGCCGACCAGCTTGTCCAGCGCGTTGTGCCGCCCCACGTCCTCGCGGACCGCGAGCGGCTCACCGTCGGGGGTGAACAGGCCGGCCGCGTGCAGCCCTCCGGTCTTGCCGAAGACCCCCTGGGCGCTCCTCAGCCGGTCGGGGAGGTCGTACAGGACCTCGGGGGAGACGAGCAGGTCCTCCTGGTCGGGCAGCGGCGAGCAGCGGCCGCGCAGGGCGTCGAGGCCGGCGGTGCCGCAGACGCCGCACGCGCTCGACGTCACGAAGTGCCGGTCGAGCGAGGGCAGGTCGGGCAGCACGCGACCGCGCAGCCGTACGGTCACCGTGTTGTAGCGCGCCTCGGGCGGCACGTCCTCGTCGGTGCAGTAGGCGACGGACGCGACGTCCGCCGGTGCCGCGACCCCCTCGCCGTACAGGAATCCGGCCGCCAGCTCGAAGTCGTGCCCGGGGGTGCGCATGGTGATCGCGACCGTGCGACGCTCCTCGCCCGCCTGGATGCGGATCTCCATCGGCTCCTCGGTGGCGAGGTCGTCCCGGCGCTCGTGAAGGGTCCCCGCCCGCATCTGCCCGACCCGCGCCCTGGTGGTGGGCCCCGGTCTCCGCACGGCCTCCACGATCTCCAAGCCCGAGTCCGTTCTTGAGCCCGGAGTCGCCTTCCTGGCGAAGGCAGGTTCCGAGGTGTCCCCTCCCGCCTCTCGGGCCGCCGCCGGGCCCGTACCCATCTCGGAGCCGGGATCGCCCCCCGTGCCGGTCGTGTTCCGCGCGCTGAGATGTCTGCTCATACGTTCATCGTCTCTTTTCGCGACCTTCCGCACGCTTTCCCGACCCGGTCAAAGGCCTGACCTTGCCCGCCGACCCAGACTTCGGTAACAGTATTCCCTGGTCATTGGATTAATTCGGTAACAGGGGGTCGTTAGTGGAGGCAAGATGGCTAAGTGCTCGACTCGCCCTTCACCGATCTTGACCGCCCGCCGCTCTCCCAGGCGGCGCTCACCCGCGCCCTGGTCCGTCCCGGGGGCCTCTGGTCCGGCATCACCGTGGTCGACAGGACCGGATCGACCAACGCCGACCTCGCGCACGCCGTCCGCGACGGCGCACGGCAGGGAGCCGTCGTCGTCGCCGAGTCCCAGTTCGCCGGGCGCGGCAGGCTCGGCCGTGTCTGGAGCGCTCCGCCGCGTTCCGGCCTGACGTTCTCGGTGCTCCTGCGTCCCGACCCGCCCATGTCCACCCAGGGGTGGCTGCCCCTGCTCGTCGGCCTGGCGGTCGCGTCGGCCGTCCGGAAGGTCGCCGAGATCGACGTACGGCTCAAGTGGCCCAACGACCTGCTGATCGGCGAACGAAAGCTCGCCGGGGTGCTCGCCGAGCGGATCGACAGCGCGGTGATCGTGGGGGTCGGCCTCAACGTGAGCGTGCGCCCGGAGGAACTGCCGGTGGAGACCGCGACCTCCCTCGCCGTCGAGAAGGCCGCCTGCACCGACCGCGACCCGATCCTGCGCGCGGTGCTGCGGGAGATCGAGACCCACTACCGCGAGTGGTCGGAGGCGGACGGCGACGTCGAGGCGTGCGGCCTGCGGGCCGCCTATCTCGCGGTCAGCGCCACGGTCGGGCGGGAGGTGAGGGTGGAGCTGCCGGGCGAGCGGGTGCTGACCGGCACCGCCACCGGCGTCGACCGCGCCGGGCACCTGCTCGTCAGCTCCAAGGGGGAGGAGCACACGCTCAGCGCGGGTGACGTCGTGCATGTTCGGCCTCACACCTCGTGACGCAGGGCATGCGCACGTGTCACGATTTGCCCCATGGGTCTACCCGATCACCACATGACGGAGGGGGAGCGACGGATCACGTCGTTCCACCCTCACTGGAAGCGACTCACCGGCCCGTTCCTCATGCTGATCCTGATCAGCGCAGGATCCGGTGCCGCCCTTTACTTCATGCCCGACTTCGAATATCGGCTCTACGCGAGCGTCGCGGTGGCGGTGATCGCCGTCGGCCTGCTGACGGTGTGGTCGTTCATTCCGTACCTGCGCTGGAAGAACGCCGTCTACATCCTCACCTCGCACCGGTTCACCATCAGCACCGGGGTGCTGAACAAGTCCATCGACGACATCCCGATGGTCAAGGTGAACTCGGTCAGCGCCGACCAGACCTTCATGGAGAGGCTCCTGGGCTGCGGCACGCTGGTCGTCGAGTCGGCGAGCGAGCAGGGCCGGATCACGCTGCGGGACATCCCCCACATCCAGGAGGTCCGGGCCGAGCTGTTCCGCGCGCTCGACGACGCGCTCGACGGGGAGCCGTCGGAACCCGGACGGTGACCCGTGGGGCGTGACCTCCCGGATCCGGGGGAGGCCGGGGGAGAGGCGGAGGTCCCCGTCGGACGTCCGGCGGCCGAGCGTGCCCACGCCGGACCTCCGGAGGCCGAGCAGGCTCACGCCGGACCTCCGGAGGCCGAGCAGGCTCACGCCGGACGCCCGACGGCCGAGCAGATCGAACGCCTCTTCGTCGGGGCGTCTCCTCGCCACACCCGGATCCAGGTGGCGAGTCTTGCCCGGGTGCCGCAGGAGCTCACCGAGCGGATCTGGCGCGCGCTGGGGTTCGCCACGCTCCCGGACGACGCCGTGGCCTTCACCGACGCGGACGTGGCCGTGCTGGAGCGGGTCCGGGCGATGATGGAGGGCGACCTGCTGGACGACCAGACCGTCATCCGGATGGCGAGGGCGCTCGGCCAGACGACGGCGAGGCTCGCGCAGTGGCAGGCCGAGATCATGATCGGCGCGATGCTCGACCCGGGCCGCCGCCCCACCGACGAGGACCTGGCGGCGGTCATGGAGACCTCGCGCCGGCTGCTCCCCGACTTCGAGCAGATACTGGTCCACATCTGGCGCGCCCAGCTCGCCGCCGCGGGGACCCGCCTGCTCACGCTCGCCGACATCACCGACGAGATCGTGCCGGACAGGCTCACCCTCGCGGTGGGCTTCGCCGACCTGGTCTCCTTCACCCGGGTCTCGCGCGAGCTGGACGAGCGGGGCCTGGCCGAGCTGGTCGAGGGTTTCGAGTCGCGGGCCTCGGACGTGGTCGCCGAGCACGGGGGACGGATGGTCAAGACGCTCGGGGACGAGGTGTTCTTCACGGCGGCCGACCCGAGGAAGGCCGCGGTGATCGCCCTGGATCTGGTCGGCGCGATCCGCAGGTACGGGCCCGAGGTGCGGATCGGGCTCGCGTACGGTCCGGTGCTGCCGATCATGGGCGACGTCTTCGGTACGACGGTCAACCTGGCGGCCAGGCTCACCGCCATCGCCCGCCCCGGCACGGTCGTCGTCGACGACAGGCTGGCCGAGGCGCTGAAGGGCGCGCCCGGTGTCGAGATCGGCCGCATCCGCCAGCGGCCGGCCCGTGGCCTGGGGGTGGTGCAGCCCTACGTGTTGCGCCGGGCTGGTAATCATTGACTGCCGGGTGCCCAGGTCCGTTCAATCGGTAAGCGGCCCCGTGAAGGTCGAAACCATGACAGATGAGGTGCAGGACATGCCGTACACCGTGCAAGGCGTGGTCGCGCGTGGCAAGGGCGAGCCCGTCTCGCTGGAGACCGTTATCGTGCCGGATCCCGGCCCTGGCGAGGCCGTGGTGACGGTCCAGGCCTGTGGTGTCTGCCACACGGACCTGCACTACCGCGAGGGCGGCATCAACGACGAGTTCCCGTTCCTGCTCGGCCACGAGGCCGCGGGAGTGGTCGAGGCCGTCGGCGAGGGCGTCACCGAGGTGGCCCCCGGTGACTTCGTGATCCTGAACTGGCGGGCCGTCTGCGGCGAGTGCCGGGCGTGTCTGCGAGGCCGTCCCTGGTACTGCTTCAACACCCACAACGCCACCCAGAAGATGACCCTGGAGGACGGCACGCCGCTCAGCCCGGCCCTGGGCATCGGCGCCTTCATCGAGAAGACCCTGGTCGCGGCCGGGCAGTGCACCAAGGTCGACCCTGCGGCACCGGCGCAGGTGGCCGGGCTGCTGGGCTGCGGCGTGATGGCGGGCATCGGCGCGGCGATCAACACCGGCGGCGTGACCCGCGGTGACAGCGTGGCGGTCATCGGATGCGGCGGCGTCGGCGACGCGGCCGTTCTCGGCGCCGCCCTGGCGGGCGCCTCGAAGATCATCGCGGTGGACGTGGACGACCGCAAACTCGCCTGGGCCAAGGAGTTCGGCGCCACCCACACGGTCAACTCCCGCACCTCCGACGTGGTCGAGACGGTCAAGGAGCTCACCGGCGGCAACGGCGCGGACGTGGTCATCGAGGCGGTCGGCCGCCCGGAGACGTACCGGCAGGCCTTCTACGCCCGCGACCTGGCCGGGACCGTCGTCCTGGTCGGGGTGCCCACCCCGGACATGACGCTGGAGCTGCCGCTGCTCGACGTCTTCGGCCGAGGTGGCGCGCTGAAGTCCTCCTGGTACGGCGACTGCCTGCCCAGCCGCGACTTCCCCATGCTCATCGACCTCTATCTCCAGGGGCGGCTCGACCTCGACCGCTTCGTCTCCGAGACGATCGGTCTCGGCGACATCGAGGACGCCTTCGCGAAGATGCACCGCGGCGAGGTCCTGCGTTCGGTGGTGATCCTGTGATCGACAAGGTCGTCACCTCGGGAACGTTCTCGCTGGACGGCGGGACGTGGGACGTCGACAACAACGTCTGGATCGTCGGCTCGGCGAGCGAGGTGCTGATCGTCGACGCCGCCCACGACGCCGCCGCGATCGCCGAGAGGGTCGGCGACCGCGAGGTCAAGGCCATCGTCTGCACCCACGCGCACAACGACCACATCGACGCGGCGGCCGACCTCGCCGAGCGGACGGGCGCGCCGATCCTGCTCCACCCGGCCGACCAGGTGCTGTGGGAGATGGTCTACACCGACCTGCCGTACACCCCGCTCAAGGACGGGCAGGTGCTCTCGGCCGGCGGAGTCGAGCTGACCGTGCTGCACACGCCCGGCCACGCTCCGGGCGCGGTCTGCCTGTACGGGGCGGAGATCGGCGCGGTCTTCACCGGCGACACCCTGTTCAACGGGGGTCCCGGCGCGACGGGGAGGTCCTTCTCCTCCTTCGACACGATCATCGAGTCGATCACGGCGAAGCTGCTCACCCTGCCGCCGGGGACGGCCGTGCACACCGGTCACGGCGAGTCCACCTCCATCGGCGCGGAGGCGGGGCACCTGGAGGAATGGCTCGCCAGGGGCCACTGACCCGCGTCTTTCCGCACTCGATCCGCTCACGCGTCCCGGCCTTCGCCGGGGCGCGTTCGCGTTTCCCGCTCCCCTGCCCCGGTGGTGTGTCCACGGGTCCCCTTCCCGGGTTTCCGGCGGACCTTTTCCGGTGATCGCCCGCCAGTCGGCCCTGAGGTCGTGAGGTTTTCCGCACGTCGACCGGTTGCCGCCCGGGTGGGAACTTCGGACCGATGACAGAGAGATTAAGGTCGTGTGCCCTAGTTCACATAGGCAAGGCTTACCAAATGAGCTAGTTTAGGTGTGCCTAACCTATGGTAGCCTCCAGAAAGGTCGCACTCCCGTGTACGTATGCCTCTGCCGCGCGGTGACCGAGAACGAGGTGCACGACTGCATCTCGGCAGGGGCCAGAAGCGCGCGCCAGATCCGCGATGCCACGGGCGCCGGCGGCGACTGTGCTTCTTGCGTGCGAAAAATCTGTGCGATCCTGAAGCGGTCTGAAGATTTGATGCCGACCGCATAGCACGAGGAGCCCGCCATGCAGGGCGACAAGAAAATCATCGAACTGCTCAACGAGCAGCTGACCGCGGAGCTGACCGCGATCAACCAGTACTTCCTGCACGCCAAGATGCAGGAGAACTGGGGGTATACCCGGTTGGCCAAATACACCCGCGAAGAGTCCATCGACGAGATGCGCCACGCGGAGAAGCTCACCGACCGCATCCTCTTCCTTGAAGGACTGCCCAACTACCAGAAGCTGGGCACCCTCCACATCGGCCAGACCGTCGCCGAGCAGCTCCGCGCCGACCTGGACGTCGAGCTTGAGGTCGTCAACCGGCTGAAGCCCGCCATCATCCTGATGCGTGAGAAGGGCGACACCACCTCGGCCCGGCTCTTCGAGGAGATCCTGGAGGACGAGGAGCACCACATCGACTACCTGGAGACCGAGCTGGGTCTCATCGGGAGCCTCGGGGAGCAGCTCTACCTCGCCCGCTACGCAGAGCCGCCCTCGGCGTCTTGAGGTAATAAAGCATGAACACGCCCACCAGATCCCCTCTGGTGGGCGTGTTCTGTTTTGTCGCCTCCCCCTTTTGGGGCGCTGTGCTTTCCAGGCACTTCCAATGCGGGAGACCTACTCCGTGGCCCTCGGCCGTTGCGGGATGACTATCCGGGATTTATCAGTGTTTGCCCAGGTCAATGGATAGGTCAACGACGAGTCAAACCGCGCGCTGTACCCGGGAAACGATCCCCTAAGGTCCTACGATCGCAACATGACCTGTGTACTACTCGCCGAGGATGACACCTCGATTTCCGAGCCACTGGCGCGAGCTCTGCGCCGCGAGGGTTATCAAGTAGAGGTGAGCCCTGATGGCCCGCAGGCTCTGGAGCGGGCTCTGTCGGGTGGCATAGACCTGATCGTTCTCGATCTGGGCCTGCCCGAGATGGACGGCCTGGAGGTGGCCCGGCGCATTCGCGCCGAGGGCCACGGGACTCCCGTGCTGATCCTCACCGCCCGTGTCGACGAGGTCGACACGGTGGTGGGCCTCGACGCCGGGGCCGACGACTATGTCACCAAGCCTTTCCGCCTCGCCGAGCTGCTGGCGCGCGTCCGCGCGCTCCTGCGGCGCGGCACGTCCGAGACGCCCGTGGTCCAGGGCGTGCGCATCGACGCCGACTCACGTCGCGCGTGGATGGGAGACAAGGAGTTGCATCTGACCACCAAGGAGTTCGATCTGCTGAGGGTCCTGGTCCGGGACGCGGGAAAGGTGGTCACCCGCGAGCAGATCATGCGCGAGGTGTGGGACACCAACTGGTGGGGGTCGACCAAGACCCTGGACATGCACATCTCGTGGCTCCGCCGGAAACTCGGTGACGACGCCGCCAAGCCCCGATACATCACGACCGTTCGAGGAGTCGGCTTCAGGTTCGAGCGCGAGTAGGGGATGCGTCGCCGCCTGCTCTCCTCAACCCTCCTCGTCGCGGTCATCGGGGTGTTGCTGCTCGGCATCCCCCTCGGTGTGGCGGTCAACCGGCTCATCGAGGAGGAGGCGACCCAGGAGCTCTCCTCGCACGCCAGAAGCCTGCTGGGGGAGGTCGAGTACGCCCGGATCCAGGATCAGCCCGTCGACGAGCACCAGCTGCAGCGCAAGTATTCCGATCTCTACATTCAGATTTACGCGAAAGGGACGCCGCCCCAGGTGATAACGGTGGGCACCGAGCCCCCCGAGAACCAGAAGATGACCGAGGACGCGCAGTCGGAGAACGGCGTGTACGTCGCGGTCAGCCGGGACAAGACGGGAGTGGAGCGCGAGGTCCGCGCGTGGTTGTTCCTCATCCTGGGACTCGCCGCGGCTGCCCTCGCGGTCGCGGTGGGGCTCGCCATAGTGCAGTCGCGCCGCCTGAGCTTACCGCTCAGCGACCTTGCGATGATCGCTGAGCGGCTCGGTTCCGGCGACGCCAGACCGAGCAAGCACCGCTACGGCATCCAGGAGCTCGATCGGGTGGCCGAGGTGCTCGACCGCAGCGCGACCCGCATCTCCGACCTCCTGTCCAGGGAGCGGGAGTTCGCCACCGACGCCTCCCACCAGCTGCGCACTCCGCTCACCGGCCTGACCATGAGACTTGAGGAGATCGTCGCCGCCGCCGACGAGCCGGGCATCGTCAAGGAGGAGGGCGAGGCCGCGATCGTGCAGGCCGAACGGCTCACCGCCGTGATCGACGAGCTGCTGGCCACCGCCAGAAGGCAGCGTCAGGCACAGTCCGAGGTCGTCGAGCTCGACACGCTGCTCGACCAGCAGTTCATCGAGTGGGGCCCCGCGTTTCGCAGGGCCGGGCGGCGGCTCAGCCTGGCCGGTACGCGCGGGCTCCAGGCGCTGGGCACCGGTGGCGGCATCGGCCAGGTGATCTCCACCCTGCTGGAGAACTCGCTGAAGCACGGAGACGGCACGGTGACCGTGACCACCTGCACCAAGGAGAGGTCCGTCGTGATCGAGGTGGCCGACGAGGGCAGGGGCATCACCGACGACCTGGTTCCGCGGGTCTTCGAGCGGAACGTGAGCGGGGGCGGCGGCACCGGGCTCGGCCTGCCCCTCGCCAGGGCGCAGGCCGCGGCGGACGGCGGACGTCTGGAGCTCGTGAAGGCGCGTCCCGCGACGTTCGCGCTCTTTCTGCGTCAGGTGGGCGAGACCGTCAGGAACCGCGTCGTCCGCGGGCCCGCCTGACCGCGGCCGGCCGGCGCGCTTCGATCGAAGCAGGACTCGTTTCCGCGGGTGCCATCTCGTGGCCGTCCGATCCGGTGCGGCGGACGATCACCCCGGGTCGAGGGAACGCGCGGATCAGCCGGACTGGCGCGGGCCGGTGGGGGGCGTGTTCTCTTCCGCCGACTTGCCCAGGAGATACATGTGGCCGTTGACCTGGCTGTTCGGCACCGCCGACCGGTTGGGCGGCGTACCGGGCACGGGCTCCGCCTGCCCCACGGGCGGCGAGATCGGCAGGAAGACCCACTTCTTGTACGACCAGAACCTGAACAGGGTCCCGAGGGCGGTACCGGTGAGCAGGGCGATGTTGTAACTCAGCACGTCCTGCAGGCCCAGGGTGTAGGTCACGAAGCCGATCACCAGCAGCGAGATCAGCAGGCCGATGCCGTTGAGGACGAAGAACAGGAAATACTCGCGGGCGAGGCCGCTCTGCTCGCGGTGCCTGAACGTCCAGTAGCGGTTTCCCAGGTAGGCCAGGGTCGCCGCGACGATAGTGGCGATCACCTTGGAGGTGAGCGGTCCCCAGCCGAGACCGAACCTGAGCAGGTTGGTGCCGCCGGTGTCGACCACGAAGGCGATCGCGCCGATCGTCCCGAACTTCGCCAGCTCGCGCGCCAGGTCGGCGAGCCGCCGGTAGGCGTGTCGGAGAAACTCCACGTTTCCTGCACGGTCCTTTCGGGGGTCGGCCGCCGATCCGCCGCTTCGGAGGATCTCGAACACTCTTCGGGTCAGGTTACCGGTGAGGAGGCGTGATCCGCGCGAGGTTGACTCGTCGGTGTAGATATCCGTCAGCAAGTGCCTTTTCAACAAATGTCTCATAACACGGGATAAATGGGGGCGGTGACGTTACGCTGACCCGGTAGATCACGGGAAGCCCTCGGCAGCTCCGCCTCCCGTGGTCGGTCCAGACGGACTGCCGTACGCGACGGCCACTACCCCGGGGATCCACCCTTGCGCCGCCGACTCCTCGCCTTGATCCTGGGCCTGTCGATGACGACCGCCTGCGGTGCGGGGAGCGAGACGCGGGTCACCACCCCCGAGGCCGGCGGCCCGTCGCGCGAGGCGTCCACCGAGGTGGAGCTCGGCGAGGCGACCGACGCCCTCGCGCTGCTGAGCAGGCTCGACGACGCCTGGCGCGACAAGGACTGCGCGACGGTCGAGAGGCTCACCACCTGGGCGGAGAGAGCGCTGGGCGGTCGTGCCTGTGAGGCGACCCGGAACGGCCGCCCAGCCCCCGCCAGGAAGTCCTACAGCGTGGCGGAGTTGTACCTGCCGGGCACCGTCGGCGAGGACCGCTGGTTCGTCGCCCTGGCCCGAGAGCCCGACCCGGCCTACTTCCTCTTCGTCCAGGAGGGCGGCGAGTGGCGGCTCGGCGCCGGGCCCATCCCGATCAGGGGCGAGATCCGCGAGCCGACCGAGGGCGCGGTGCCCGCCGACGACCCGTCGGTGGGGGTGAAGGCCCGCCTTGTGCCGCAGCGCTACCTGGCCTACCTGACCGACCCGGCGGGGGTGAGCGGGGTGACCTTCCCCAAGGGCGACCCGGCCCGTGATCTCTTCGGTGATCTGGTCAGGCGCCCGCAGAGCGTGCGGCCCGACCGTCTCACCACCGAGGTCCGCCTGCTCGTCGGCCCCCAGCGCGCGCTGCTGCTGCCCGGCGGCGGTGCCCTGGTCATCCACGCCCTGGAGATCGAACACCGGCAGAGGGCCCGTGAGGGGCGCTCCGCCCTGGCCCGCCCCCTCTACGGCAAGGCCGACCTGCGCGGTTTCACCGGCAGGACCAGAACCGCCAGGCTGACCGGTACCGAGGTCGTGCTCGTCGCCACCGAGATCATGGGCAAGGGTGCCGAACTCGCCACCACCGGCCTGCGCCGCGGCCTCGCCACCCTCACGGCGGACTGACCTCACCCCGTCACGACCCTGTCACAACGTCCGCCGGCCACCCGCCGTCCGCCCGCCGTCCGCCCGACGCCTGGCCGCGCATCGTGCGACGGTAAACTTAACCGCTGTGAGCAGCCCTTCTTTGGCCAGTCCCATCGGACCCGTCGTCGGCGTGATCGGAGCGGGCCAGCTGGCCCGGATGACGCAGCAGGCGGCGATCGCCCTCGGCATCGAGCTGCGGGTCCTGGCCAACTCGCCCGACGAGAGCGCCGCCCGTGTGATCGCCGACGTGCGCCTGGGCGACTACCGGTCGCTGGCGGACCTGCGCGATCTCGCCAAGGGGTGTGACGCGGTCACGTTCGACCACGAGCACGTGCCCACCGAGCACGTCCGCGCCCTGGCCGAGGACGGCTTCGCCGTGCGTCCCGGCGCGGAGGCGCTCGTCCATGCCCAGGACAAGGCCGTGATGCGCGAGCGGCTGACCGCGATCGGCGTCCCCTGCCCACCCTGGCGGCGGGTCGAGACGGTCGCCGACGTCGAGGGGTTCGCCGCGGAGAACGGCTGGCCGGTCGTGCTCAAGGCGGTGAGGGGCGGCTACGACGGGCGCGGCGTCTGGGTCTGCCACTCGGCGGGCGAGACGACCGAGGTCCTCGCCTCCGGCGTACCGCTGATGGCCGAGGGGTTCGTGCCGTTCGAGCGGGAGCTCGCCGTGCTGGTCGCCAGGTCGCCGCACGGGCAGGGGGTCAGCTACCCGGTGGTGGAGACCGTCCAGCGCGACGGCATCTGCGTCGAGGTGCTCGCCCCGGCTCCCGGCCTCGACCCCGAGTGGGCCGCGGTGGCCCAGCGGATCGCCCTGACCATCGCCAAGGAGCTGGGTGTGACCGGGCTGCTCGCCGTGGAGATGTTCGCCACCCCCTCGGGGCTGGTGGTGAACGAGCTGGCGATGCGCCCGCACAACAGCGGCCACTGGACGATCGACGGGGCCCGCACCTCCCAGTACGAGCAGCACCTGCGTGCGGTCCTCGACCTTCCGCTCGGGTCGCCCGCGCCGACCGCCCCCGTGGTGGTGATGGCGAACCTCCTGGGCGGCGACGACCCCGACATCTTCTCCCGGTACGAGCACGTGATGGCCCACGACCCGGGGATCAAGGTCCACTTCTACGGCAAGGAGGTGCGGCCGGGACGCAAGATCGGCCACGTCACCGCCATGGGAACCGACCTTGACGAGGTCCGGGCGCGTGCCAGGCACGCCGCGGTCTATCTCGCCGAGGGAAGATACACCTGAGCTCGCTTCGGGACACCTTGTCGTCGGCGGCAGTCGGCGGCAGTCGGCGGCAGCCGGGGCCGTGCCGGTGGAACACCCCGGTACCACCGAGGTCCCGAGCGCCGGAAGACCCGGGAGGGTGAAGGCTCCGGCGGCACAGCAGACCGCTGCCCCCTCCGCGGGGCAGGACACCAACGCGAACGCGCGGCCGGTCGGTCGCGACGAGGCACAGGGAGAAAGCATGACCACCGTCGGCATCGTCATGGGCAGCGACTCCGACTGGCCGGTGATGAGACTCGCCGCCGAGGCGCTCGCCGAGTTCGGGGTGGCGTTCGAGGCCGACGTGGTCTCCGCGCACCGCATGCCCGAGGAGATGATCGCGTACGGCGCGGAGGCGGCCGGGCGCGGTCTGAAGGTGATCATCGCGGGCGCCGGGGGAGCCGCCCACCTGCCGGGCATGCTCGCCTCGGTGACCCCCCTGCCGGTGATCGGCGTCCCCGTCCCGCTGAAGTATCTCGACGGTATGGACTCCCTGCTCTCGATCGTCCAGATGCCCGCCGGGGTCCCGGTCGCGACGGTCGCCGTCGGGGGTGCCCGCAACGCGGGCCTGCTGGCCGTACGGATCCTCGCCGCCGCCGACGAGGGGCTGCGGGCGAAGATGGAGGCGTTCCAGGTCGCCCTCAAGGACCAAGCCCATGCCAAGGGCGCGAAGCTTCGCGCCGAAGCCGCCCAGCTCGGCGCCTGATATGGCCGCTTTTGGCCAATAGCTTGACAACAATACGGATATATGAGGACTCGGAGGGAAGGAGCAGATCTCCACGGATTTTGGAGGTGGGGATCATGAGGAACGCTATCCGCGCCGTCCTCGGGCTCACGGTGGCGGTGCTGGCGGTGTTCGGAAGCCTGGGCATGGGTGAGAGTCAGAAGACCACCGACTCCGCCGTGAGTTCCGTCTCGACGCGCTGACTTCCTGGTGCTCCGGCTTGGTCTCTTCGTCGTTGCGGCTGTCTCGGACGGCCCGGATACTGTGTGCGTGGAGCCCGCCACCCGTTCGCGGAGCCGTCACAGGAGGGCACGTCACTGAGATCATCCTCGGGACGTGACGGAGGCTTGTCGGCGTTGCGGGGGCGATCCGCGCGAATGACCGCGCCCGTTGTGGGCGACCGCCGACATAGCGAGGGTGATGACGACGTGGAAGCAGACCTCAGCAACGCCGTCTGGCGCAAGGCGGCCCCGGAGGGGGACGACAGCGGTCCTTGCGTCGAGGTGGCCGTTGTCGACGCTCCCGAGGAGGGCCACAAGGCCGGGTCGGGTTCTCTTTACGTATTGCGCGACTCCAAGAATCCCGACGGACCGAAGCTGTTCTTCACCCGTTCGGAGTGGGACGCCTTCGTCGGGGGCGTGAAACTCGGCGAGTTCGACAACTGACCCGACGGGATCGGGGCGGGTAAAAGGCCCTCGTCGGTGACGGGGGCCTTCTTGCTGCGCGCTTCCAGGGTTTCTCCCTCGTCGCCGCGATCGGATCGCCCGCCGGGTCGACCCGGTGAAAGGTGCGCCATCCTCGGGGTTCACGCTTCGGCCACCGCTCACCCGTGAGGGTAAAAACCCTTTTGTCGAAAGAAAAGGAAGAGCTGGTTCTGTGAGGCGGCTCGCCCTGCTGCAGTGCGAGCGACTTCGCCGTAATCGCCGCCAAAAGCGTTATACGGATAACTTGGGGGCGATTTGGTGTTTTTTGCCATGAAATTTCGAATATCGTAGTAATTGTCATGTCCAAGGGATTACTACGAGAGAGGTGTCCCGATGGGTATCACGATGTTCCCGGGGGGTGCTTGGCCGGCTCACGACCCGCACTGGCACTACCACCATCACCGTCACTACCATCGCCGCAGGCGCTGGCATCGTAGATATCACTGGGGCGGTTGGAACTGGTGACCTGAGAGACAGTGGTGACCGACGCGATATCCGAGAAGTCGACGACCATCCGGCCCGTTTCCGGCACAAACCGGGGACCCGCCGTCGTGTCCGCTCCGCCTGCCACGTGAGCGGACCTCGCGACGTCCACGCCGTTCTGGCGAGACCGGCGGGTTCGCTTCAGGGCGACATGCCTCGACCCGGGAGAGATGCGGCAAAGGGAGGTACGCCCGGCCGTGTCGTCAGGGTCGCCTCGGAACGACCCTGACGAGGGGAGGGGCGCGGGATGACGCGCTGCGCTCAGGGACGGCCCAGAGCGCGGTAGTGCCAGCCGGAGGCCCGCCAGGTCTCGGCGTCGAGGGCGTTACGACCATCAACGATCTTGCGGGAGATCACCACGGAACCCAGCTCCTCGGGATCCATCGCGACGAACTCCTGCCACTCGGTCAGCAGCAGCACGACGTGGGCGTTTTTGGCCGCGTCCAGGGCCGAGGTGCCGTAGGCGAGTCCTGGGTGGGCCTTGCGGGCGTTCTCCTGGGCGACGGGATCGTAGACGGTGACCCGGCCACCCTGCTCGCTGATCTTGACGGCGACGTCCAGGGCGGGCGAGTCGCGGATGTCGTCGGAGTTGGGCTTGAACGCGGCGCCGAGCACCGCGACCGTACAGCCGCGGAAGGAGCCGCCGGCCAGCTCGCGGGCGAGGTCGACCATGCGGGCGCGGCGGCGCATGTTGATCGCGTCGACCTCCCGCAGGAAGGTCAGTGCCTGGTCGGCGCCGAGCTCACCGGCCCGGGCCATGAAGGCGCGGATGTCCTTGGGCAGGCAGCCGCCGCCGAAGCCGAGACCGGGGTTGAGGAACTTGCCGCCGATGCGGTCGTCGAAGGACAGCGCGAGGGAGAGCTGCTTGACGTCGGCGTGGGCGGCCTCGCAGACCTCGGCCATCGCGTTGATGAAGGAGATCTTCGTGGCGAGGAAGGCGTTGGCGGCCACCTTGACCAGCTCCGCCGTGGGGTAGTCGGTGATCACCATCGGGGTGCCCATCTCCAGCATGGAGGCGTACACCTCCCGCATGACCTTCTCGGCCCGGTCGGAGGCGACACCGAGCACGATCCTGTCGGGGTGGAGGGTGTCCTTCACCGCGAAGCCCTCACGAAGGAACTCGGGGTTCCACGCGAGCTCGGCGCCCGCGCCGATGGGGGCGAGCCGGGCCAGCTTGTCGGCGAGGCGCTGCGCGGTGCCGACCGGGACGGTCGACTTGCCGACGATCAGGCACTCTCGGTCCAGATGGGGGGCGAGCGACTCGATCGCGGCGTCCAGGTAGGACACGTCCGCGGCGTACTCTCCCGGCTTCTGCGGCGTGCCCAGGCACAGGAAGTGCACGTCGCCGAAGGCCGCGGCCTCCTCGTACGAGGTGGTGAAGCGCAGTCGGCCGTTGGCCAGGTTGCGTCGCAGGATCTCCTGCAGGCCCGGTTCGTAGATGGGCAGATCGCCGGCCCGCAGGCGGTCGATCTTCTCCGCGTCAACGTCGAGGCTGAGGACTTCGAAGCCCAACTCGGCCATGCACGCGGAAGTCGTCGCACCGAGATATCCGGTTCCCACCATCGTGAGGCGGTAGGCCACTGGTGCTCCCTTCGTTCTGCCCAATTCTTTGCCGACAGGGTATCGGCACCTTGTGGTCCCACTTTGCCACCTGCGCAAACGCCGCAGGACATACCACATGGGGTGGAGCGCTCCATGTTTTGTTGGACGTCCTAGTATTTTCCCATGAGCTACCCTCTCTACGCACTGCCCGAGGAGCACGAGATGCTCCGCGAGACGGTCCGCGCTCTCGCCGACGAGAAGATCGCCCCTCGCGCCGCCGAGGCCGACGAGACCGGGGAGTTTCCCTGGGACGTCTACAAGGCGCTCGTCGCGGCGGACCTGCACGCCGTGCATGTCCCCGAGGAGTACGGGGGCGCCGGCGCCGACGCCCTCGCGGCGGTGATCGTCATCGAGGAGGTGGCGCGGGCCTGCGCCTCGTCCTCGCTGATTCCCGCCGTCAACAAGCTCGGCACCGTTCCGCTGATGCTCGCGGCCTCCGAGGAGCTCAAGCGGGACTATCTCCCGCCGGTCGCGCGGGGGGACGCGATGTTCTCGTACGCCCTCTCGGAGGCCGAGGCGGGCAGCGACGCCGCCGCCATGAAGACCCGCGCTGTCCTCGACGGCGACCACTACGTGCTCAACGGCGCCAAGATGTGGATCACCAACGCCGGGGTGTCGGAGTACTACACGGTGATGGCCGTCACCGAGCCGGGCGTCGGGGCGAAGGGCATCTCCGCGTTCGTCGTGGAGAAGGGCGACGAGGGCGTCAGCTTCGGGGCGAAGGAGCGCAAGCTCGGCATCAAGGGCTCCCCGACCCGCCAGGTCATCCTGGAGAACGTGCGGATCCCCGCGTCCCGGATGATCGGCGAGCCGGGCACCGGTTTCAAGACCGCCCTCGCCACCCTGGACCACACCCGCGTCACCATCGCCGCCCAGGCGCTCGGCATCGCCCAGGGCGCGCTGGACTACGCGATCGGCTACGTCAAGGAGCGCAGGCAGTTCGGCAAGGCCGTCGCCGACTTCCAGGGCGTGCAGTTCATGGTCGCCGACATGGCGATGAAGCTGGAGGCCGCACGCCAGCTCACCTACGCCGCCGCCGCCAAGTCGGAACTCGCCATGCACGGCGAACCGCAGAAGGACCTCACCTTCCTCTCCAGCGCCGCCAAGTGCGCCGCCTCCGACGCCGCGATGGAGATCACCACCGACGCGGTCCAGCTCCTGGGCGGGTACGGCTACACCAGCGACTACCCGGTCGAGCGCATGATGCGCGACGCGAAGATCACCCAGATCTACGAGGGCACCAACCAGATCCAGCGCATGGTGATGGCTCGGCAGCTGTTGAAGTAGTTGTCGACGCCGGAAACCCCGCCCACCGGAGTTCGGTGACGAGGTTTCCGGCGTCCGATTTCGCACCCTGAACAATCACCGTTCTGTTCCTGTTTCATGAGAGAGGAACCGCGGCCAGGACAACGGGTCGTCGATGGCCTGGCGGGCGCGGTCGTGTGAGGCCGGCATCATGTGTGCGCAGACACGGAGAGCGAACCCTGGATCGGCGGAGCCGAGGTGCTCGGCCAGTGCCTTGATTGAGACGGCCGACCTGCCATTTGATAGCCCCGGTTTGTGATCGGAGGCCGCGGTGACGTGCGGAGAGCCACTTTTTCCATTGCAGGTTCGCCAATCCACAAGCAAACGTCCGTCCCGCCTGTACTCTCACTCACGGTTTTGGGTTGCGTGCGGAAGGTGACCGAGTGGTCGGCGAGAGTGATTGGGCGGGACGAGTCGGCGGGCGTAACGACGACTTCGACGAACTTCAGGTTGTCGCCATCCTGGAGCCCGGCCGGGCCTCGTGGGGCTCACCCTTTCAGGTAAGGGCCGGCGACGGGCACGACTACTTCGTCAAGGTCCTTGAGGGCTGCACTCGGAACTGGGCACGTGGCGCTCTCGTGGCCGAGTATGTCGTCAGCCGCGTGGGAGCCCTCATCGGCGCACCCGTGTGCCAGAGCAGTCTCATCCGGATCCCGGAGGAGCTCCGTGGGCATGGGATTGCCAGAGGTGTCGAACTCACTCCGGGGATAGGACATGCGAGCCGAACCATCCGGCACGCCGACGAAGTGCGGGACAGACTCGGCCACAGGCGGCGTGACGACAACCGCAGCCGGCACGTCGGTCTCTACGCGCTCTATGACTGGTGCTACGGGGATGATCCGCAATGGCTGCACGACTTGGAAGACGACTACACCGTCTACTCTCATGATCACGGTCTTTATCTTCCGCCGAACACGGGAGAGATCTCGCCTCAGGTCCTGCGTGAAGCGAAGGACGAGCCAAACGAGTTGCCAGACGTCCGGAATGGGCTGAACGCGGAGGCGGTTTCCCTGGTAGCGGATGCCCTTGAGAAAATTGACCGCGAAGTTCTCGTCAACATCATGTGCGGCGTGCCAGCATCATGGCCAGCAACCGATGAAGAACTGGCCACACTGGGCTGGTTCCTCGAATACCGCGCTCCAGTCGTAGCGGGCCGGGTGCGCAACCTGATCCGGAGGGAGGGGTAGATCGATGAGCCGCTACCTGTACTCGATCATCCGCTGTCTCCCCGATCCGCAGACAGGTGAATTTGTGAACGTCGGGGTCATCGCCGGGGATCCGGTCACCGGGGACTGGGCCGTTCGCCGCCTGTCCAACATCGAGCGGATCCGCAGGTTTGCTCCGCAGCCGGTTCTAGAGGTATCTGAACGCTTCATGGCCCGCGTGACAGGCGAGATCGCCGACGCCAGGGCTGCGGTGGAGGTGGACAGAGGAGAGCCACTCGGGGAAGCGTGGCTTGATCGACTCTGTCGAGACCATCGCAATACCGTTCAACTCAGCGCGCCCGCTCCCGTCATCGCGAGACGGGCCGAAGAGGCGCTGGCGATGATCTTCGACAGTATGATGATCGATCCCGCCTTGCCTCCGCGCCAGCAGTCGATAAGCAGGATCAGGGCAGTCCAGGACCTGAAAGACGCCTACAACCGGGCGGAGATCCCGGGATCGCTGCTGAAGCCGAAATGTCGGATCTACATCGGGGATCGGCTGAACTCTCTCATCGACATCGCCGTCGCCAACGGCTCCGCAATTCAGCTCACGCAAGCATGGTCCTTCCAAATCAGCTCGATCGATGACCTCTCCACCCGCGTCAAGGCATGGGGTTACGCAATAGAGCGACTCCGGCGAGGCGACGAGGCCCGCCTGATCGACGCGCAGGACTCGGTCAGCGAGGTAGCCTCCGACGTGGATCTCCAGATTGTCGTAGTGCCCCCAGAGACGGCACAGCAAGAGTTCGCGTATGAAGAGGCAGAGCAAGTCTTCATTGGTCTTGGCGCGGCGGTGCACACGCTTGACGACGTCGATGCGGTCCCTGCCCGCGCCGCAGCCTTGCTGGCGGCGAAGTGATAGCGCAGAACCGATTGGCTGAAGTCCGGCGCGGGCCGTCCTCCATAGGAGTGCCCCACGCCCTGGTTGTCTGAGTGTGCAGCGGGGAACACCCAGATCTACGAGGGCACCAACCAGATCCAGCGCATGGTGATGGCCCGCCAGCTCTTCAAGTAGACCGTCGACCAGCGGAAACCCGGTCCGAACCATGCCCGTGGACCGGGTTTCGCCTGTGCCTCCGGGTTTCGGTCTGGTCGGTGTGGGGTGGCCTACGGCACCTACCGCAAGATTGAGCGAACCGGCGGACGTGATCGCCGTCGCCGATGAAAGTTACATCGGCGACGGTGATTCACCACTGCCGAAGTAAGTGATTTCCTCCCCCGCTCTGCCCGGAGCGCGGGCTGATCCGGCAGGGATCCGGTGCGTCGCGAGCGCCGTGCGGAGGACTGCGCCTAGTCGTCGGCGACCGGCGCGACGACGGAGACGTCGGCTCCTGACCTGCAAGATCGGACTCACTGTCCGCCGGGTCGCATCGTGCGCATGAGCGACAGGCCTCTGCCGCGCCCCGCGAGAGGTCCACCGTGTCGTGGAAGATCATCTGATGTCGTGGCGCCGGGATGGACAAAGGTGCGCCTCACCCGCTCAGTGGACTATTGCGAGACATCCCTGTTAATGGGACATTACACCCAGACATCAGTCGGCATACGTCATACGTTACGAAATAGTAACGCTGCGTCTGCCACGGATTCTTGGGGCGCGCTATGAGGAGACCTCTCGCGCCCCGGCGGCGATGACCCTCGTCAGCGCGGCGCCGGGGTGGGCGACCAGGGTTCCTTCGGCGCCGACGAGATCGTCCTTCGCGTGCCGGAGAGCCCGTGAGCCGCCTGGGGCGAATGCTCGGTGCCACGAGACGGCGGGCACCGCTCATCCCGCGACAAGGACATTCGGCCTCACCGACGACGAGCCTGCCGAGTCCCACGCTCTGCCGGCGATCGCCGCGCATGGCGTGCGGGTGGGCCGACCCCTCGGGCCGGAAAGGTGCACAGCCCTCCGATCGATGCCCTCAACCGCAAGACAGGCGTCACATCCGCGCGACGGCACACCCCGATGAGTTCCACGGCGACGGGTGATCACGCGGCGACCACTCTGCTCGGAATCAGCGAAAGGAACAGAGCGTGAAGTCAGCCTCGTCCACCACTGGGAAGGTGTTAGCAGCGCTCGCGGTGTTCGCCGCCGCGGTGCTGCCGACCTTCGTGGGTAATACCTCGGCCTCGGCGGCGGCCCAGGCGACCTACTACGTCGCCCCCGACGGCAACGACGCCAACCCCGGAACGATCACGTCGCCGTTCAGAACCCTGCAGCGCGCGCGGGACGTCGTCCGTACGGTGAACGCCAACATGACGGACGACATCTACGTGTATCTCCGCGGGGGCAACTACTCGATCGGCAGCACCGTCGACTTCACGTCGGCCGACTCCGGCACGAATGGTTACCGGGTCATATACGCCGCGTACCAGAACGAGACGCCGATCCTCAGCGGAGGCGTTCAGGTGACCGGATGGACGCAGCACAGCGGCAACATCTGGAAAGCCCCGCTGAATCGCAGCAACAAGCTTCGCGCGCTCTACGTCAACGACAAGCGAGCGTTCATGGCTTCGAAGACGATGAACTCCGCGGGATGCTACGGCACCTACAGCATCACGGCAGGGCAGGCGTCCTGGGCGTGGGAATCGGGTTCGCAGTGCGCGGGGGTGAAGTACAACCTGAATGATTTTCCCGCCATCGCCGCCAATCAGGACGACATCGAAATCGAGACGGGGACGACCTGGACCACGGCCATCGTGGGAGCCCGGCAGGTCACCTCTGACGGGGCGAACCGGATCGTCCAGTTCCAGCAACCGGGAGCGGCCATCGCCCAGGGGGCCTTCAACGGCAACGCCCAGATCAACGGCAGCCACAAGGTCATGAACGCCTACGAGTTCCTGGACGCGCCGGGCGAGTTCTTCTTCGACAAGACGAGCCGGACGCTGTACTACTACAAGGCGAGCTCCGAGAACATGACCACCGCGACGGTTTTCGCGCCGAACAACGTGTCCACCCTCCTCAGGGTCGCCGGCACCTCCACGAGCAGTCGCGCCCGGAACATCACCTTCTCCGGCCTCACGGTCCAGCACTCCGACTGGAACCTGTTCAACGTGGCCGGCTCGGTGCTCAAGCAGGCCCAGCAGGGCAACCTCGGTGCGCAGGCGTACGCCAGGCAGAACTTCCACGTCTACTACTACCGCAACGTCGACATGGCGCCCGGCATCATCCAGATCGAGAACGCCGACGGGCTCGTCCTGCAGAACAACAGGGTGCAGCACACCGGCGTCGACGGAATCAACATGGTCAACGACGTGGTGAACACGAAGCTGATCGGAAACTACACGAACGACATCGCCGGATCCGCCATCGCCGTGGGCCATCCCCAGCACGTCTACATCGGGGACCACACCTCGACGAACCGCGAGAAGTATCCCGCCCAGGTCGAAGGCGCGCCCAAGAACATCGAGATCAAGAACAACTACATCTACGACAGCGCCGTGTTGTTCAACGGGCACAGCCCCATCTCGGCGTACTTCGCCGACGGCCTGTCCATCCAGCGCAACCGCATCGAGAAGACCCCTTGGTCCGGTGTGACGCTCGGCTGGGGATGGTGGAACTTCGACGGATCGTCAGGCTCGATCGCGCCCAACCGGCCGACCACCACGGCGAGGAACAACACCATCAGCTACAACCACTTCATCGACACGGTGCAGCGCCTGAGCGACACGGCTCCCGTCTACACGCTGGGCAACCAGCCGGGAACCACGATCACCAACAACTACATGCAGGGCGTCCCGTCCGGCCACAAGTACGGACTCCACCCGGACGAGGGCTCGGGAAACATGGTTTTCCGCGACAACCTCCTGAGCGTGGACAAGAACATCACGTGGCTCATCAACTCCGACGACTTCGGGCGCAAGCACGATCTGAGCATCACGCAGACGTACGGCCCCATCAACAAGGTCTCCAACAAGAACCTGCCGAACAGCACGGTCCACGACATCCTCGTGTCCTCCGACTACGTCTGGCCGTCGCAGGCGTACAGCATCGCGGTGAATTCCGGACTTGAGGACGCGTACCGAAACATCATTCCGCAGAGCAATCTTTCCCTGCCGGATTACGTCCTGCCCGCCAGCACCGTCGTCAGCGCCGGTGCGACGTCGATTCCCATCCGCAGCGCCGGCGACGCGAGCAAGTCGGTCTGGCTCGCCCCCCTGGGTACGACGTCCTTCGCCGCCGGCAACACGATGACCAGGGCGAGCGGAACCGCGACCTCCATCGCCGTTCCGACGTCGAACGGTGAATATCGGCTCTACGTCGTGGACGCCCAGGGGAACCGGTCGGCCGAGTCGAAATCGCTCGTCAGGCAGGGAAGCGGCGGAAGCAACCAGCAGAACGGCACGATCGTGGGCGGCCAGTCGGGTCGATGCGTGGACATCAACGGCGGCACGGCGACCAACGGCGCTCAGGCGCAGCTGTGGGACTGCAACGGCGGCACCGGCCAGCGGTGGACGTACACCTCGGGCAAGCAACTGCAGGTGTTCGGCAACAAGTGCCTGGACGCCTACGGCCAGGGCACCTCGAACGGCACTCAGGTCGTGATCTGGGACTGCAACGGACAGACCAACCAGCAGTGGAACGTCAACTCCAACGGCACCATCACCGGTGTGCAGTCCGGGTTGTGCCTGGACGCCAACGGTGCCGGCACCGCCAACGGTACGAGGATGATTCTGTGGGCGTGCAACGGCGGCACGAACCAGCAGTGGAGCCTGCGCAACTGACGTGAGCTCCCACCGGGTCGCGGGCGGTCGTACGCGCCGCCCGCGGCCATCCCGGCGAGGGCCGAAATCCCCTCGGAGGCCGATGCGGCACCGGTGAGGTGACCCGCCGGACGGGGCCTTGCAAACGGAACGACATGCCCGCGGAACGGATCCGGCCGGTTTCCGGGGCCGAGGTGGGTGCAGGGAACGGGCCCGGTGGAGGGCGCGGGCATACTGGGGGCGTGCCACGACGTGATCCACGGTCCCGAGTCCGTTTCGCGCCCACCGCCTCGTGTCCGTGCGGCCTGCCCGCGCCGTACGGGGACTGCTGCGGGCGACTGCACCGCGGGGAGGCGTCCGCGACGACGGCCGAGGCGCTGATGCGGTCGAGGTTCAGCGCCTTCAGCGTCGGCGACGCCGGCTATCTCCTGCGCACCTGGCACCCGTCGACGCGCCCGCCCGCCGTCGACCTCGGTGGCGGGCTGCGGTGGACGCGACTGGAGGTGACGGAGACGACCGGCGGCAGCGCCTTCCACACCGAGGGCACCGTCCGCTTCCGTGCCCACTACGTCGAGCGCGGCGAGGAGGGCCACCTGGAGGAGCACAGTCGCTTCGTCAGGCACGGGGGAGACTGGGTGTACGTCGGGGCGCTCTGAAAGCCTCGTTCCGCGGCGGAGGCGGTGCCGTCAACACGATCGTGAACCCTTTCTGGGTACCGCCATGGTGCATCCAAGCGTTTGCTCTGTCCGTGGGGACTCCGCGTGCCGTGAAGGAAGACGGTCGTGATCTATTCGGGGATGTTCGTGAATGCCAGAATCATGTCCCATGGATGAGGACGCCTTCTGGGAGCTGGTCGATCGGTCCGACCGGGAGACCGATACCAGAAAGAAGCGACTTGCCTGGCTGGATGGCGAGCTTTCCCGGCGCTCGGCCGAGGAGATCGCCGACTTCTCGATGTGGTGGGACTCCGCGACGAGCAGGCTCTGCACCTGGGACATGTACGCGGTGTACTGCTACGTCTTTTCGCGGCAGTCGTTCAACGCCTTCGAGTACTTCGTGAACTGGCTCGTCAGCCTTGGCCGTGTGGCGTTCGAACAGGTGGCGGCCGATCCGGACAGTTTGGTCGAGCTGCCCGAATTCCTGCGTCTGATGAAAGTGCTTCGCGCGAGGATCGCCGCCGGTAAGTACCCTGTATGGTCGGTGAACGAGGAACCGGAGTTCGAACTCCTTGCCTACGTGACGTTCGAGCCTTATCGAAAGGCCACTGGCCTGGATACGAGTCATCTGGGCGACGTTGTCCACGCTCGGGGGGTCCATGCGAAGTTCCCTCTCCTTGGCGAGAATTTCGACGGTGAGGAATGGGACTTCGAGGACGAGGCGGAGATAGGCCGTAGGCTTCCCCGGGTGGCTAGTTATCTGGGCATTTTCTGAGGTCGATTTGAGGTTGCGACATCGGTCGCCGGCTGTGACAACTGGCTAAAAGTGCGATCGGAACACCGGCTGTGAGCAGTGTCAAGCCTGATCGCGCAAAATGATCTATCCCGTTCTTTACATTTGAGCGCGCAAACTGTCGACAAGCTCCCAAACGGAAGTGAATGGATTTCGTTTCGCCGGCCTGGGCTCAATCTTGTGAGCTTCTTCGAGTGTCTGAGCACGTTTGCGTGCGAGTTCATAGCTCCGCATGATGGCGGTAGGCTCGAAGCTCTTTCCGTTGCGGGTGTAGGCGCATCCCCCTTGTGCTTCCAGTGAAGCACAAGCTTCGTCTGTTGTTAGGTAGGTGCGCTGATCTTTCACGTGCAGTATGAGCCAGAGCTCAAAGCAGGGATTAGAGATGGCGCACTTTATGTTATTTTGTCTGGCCAGAACCAATGCTTGCTCTAGTGAGCCATGAGGGGTTGGCGCTTCAACATCTATTACGCACCAAACCTGGTCATATGGAGTCTTTTTATCACTAAGGGAGTTAGGCGCTCTCCGCTTATGGTCAAGAGCAGCTCGCACAAGCCCTAGTGGCTCCCCGTGGGTCGAACCAAAGCGAACGCCGGGGATTCGAAGGTCCCGCACCAGCGCTCCTAGGTAAACGCGCTCTGTGACTTCACCTTCACAGTAGACGAGGAAGCGCTTCCTGCCCGGCAGGTTTCCCGGAGTCCGTTTCAGGGGCTTGTTCCGACTGCGGAGCGACATGTGAACCAGTGTGCCCTCTCAGGGCGCGCTCCAAGAAGTGATCGTCGAAAATCGGCACTCCTCTGTACCGGCCGAGCATGTAGCCCCGGAACACGTTGTCGAGGCCCTCCCTTACCCGGTATCGCGTCAGGGGGTGCAGTTCTGTCGCTCCGTCGGAGGCGCGATCCGCCAGCCAGATCTGATCGCGTCTCAACCGGGCATCGGCGAGTGGAGACATAAGGGTCACGTCGTGCGTATTGAAAAGTATTTGAGCGCCTAGCTTATTGTAAGTCGGGCTCTGAAACAGTTTCAAAAGCTCGGAAGCCAGCAAGGGGTGCAGGAAAGCATTCAGCTCGTCGACCACCAGCAACTTGCCTAGCGAGAGCGCATTGACAACGGGGCCCAGAAGGGCGAACCAGCCACGCGTTCCACTGGATTCGTGGTCCGCCGACAGGGTGTATTCTCGCTCGTTTACGCGATGAACAAAATCGATTTTTGGCGGCCCCTGCACCTCGACGCTCTCATCGGCGGCATTTTCGGGGTCCATCACTTTGATGAGCGCTAGAAACCTCTCCCGTATCTCTGCGTTAAACGGTTGCTGCTCATGGCGAACATCGGTGATGCCGAAATCTGCGTAGTTGAGTAGGCTCAGAACGCTTTTTCGGCCATGTTCTGACAGCCCGTGCAGGGTGGCGATAGGATTTTGATGTGGATGGCCTGCAGCCACATACGAAATATCGCTCTCAAACCAACGATAGATCCGGGTAAGCTGCTCATGGTTGTTTGCGGCAGCCGTTGAGAGGTACAGGCTGTTCGGTCTTACCAGGTCGGCGATTGCCCGCTTTCGCCCTTTGAGGCTCTCGCCGAAGCGGATGGAACTTCCCTGTGGCCCTGCTCGCTCGAATATGAGGCGTCGGACCAGTCGTTGCTGTCTGGTGAAGCTGTAGAGCCACTCGCTCTTTATCTCGTGGTCATCCAGAGAGAACCCATACTCATAGCGAACCCCGTCGAGCGCGATATCGACGGAGAACTCCGTGGGATTGATGTGGCTTTTTTCGTCAAAACGGAAATTGTTGCGCCGGATATGCGCTCCGGGCTTCCACAGTTGATGGGATTCTTCGACGGCATTTGCCATGAAGCGTAACGCCTGAAGCAGGTTGGACTTTCCTGACGCGTTGCCACCATAGATGGCAACGGCCGGTAGCACCGACAGGTCCTCTCGCGTCGGACTCCGCACCGCTAGATCGCCATGCTCGTCCAGCGCAACCAGACTGAGTTCCTGCTCGTCGCGCAACGACGCGTAGTTGGCGACACGGAAGCGGAGCAGCACCTTGCCTCCCGTCAGGCAACTCTCGGACATGGGTGTGTGACTAGGGGCCCCGAGCGTCACTACTTGACGATTATGCGCCTTAAAGCTACCGGGAGGTAGGTCCTTGAGCGTGTAGATGGTAAAAATCGGCCCTCCTGGCTCTGCGAGTGCACCATCACCTGCGGCATCAAAGATCACGACTGATGCAGGAACCTCCGTCTGAGCGGGTCGGATATCGGCCGCGATCATGGGCCCCGGCTCCGGATTTCGGTGCATCGAGAGGAGGTCCCCGGCGCCTCCTCCTTCAGAGGGCACGCCTCGTAGCGCACGACCAGCGGAGACCCGGCTGCCGATCATGCCCGTGGACCCGATTCCGTGTGTCGTGTGGATCGGGAGGGAGGTTATGTCCGAGGGCGGTTTCGCGGGTCGTGGGCGGGGTGCAGGTGTTCGTTCGGCGCGCGCCTCGCGGTCACCTTGGAGGTCTCTGGTCGGTGGTCGTCGCTCGCGGGCAGGATCCCCACGTGACGATTCAGGTGGCGGTGTGCGGTCCGCGCGAGTGTACGGCGCAGGAGGAGTCCAACGCCCGCGAGGTCGGCCGATTACTGGCGGAGCGCGGTGCGGTGGTGATCTGCGGTGGTCACACCGGGGTGATGGCCGCCGTGGCGGCCGGTGCCCGGTCGGCGGGTGGAACGGTGGTCGGCGTTCTGCCCCGGTCGGACAGGGCGGACGCCAATCCCGATCTCTCCATCGTGATCCCGACCGGTTTGGGGGAGGCGCGGAACACCGTCATCGTCAACTCGGGGGACGCCGTGATCGTCATCGGCGGATCATGGGGCACGCTGTCCGAGTTGGCGTTCGCGATGCGGTACGGCCGTGTCCCCGTGGTCCAGCTCGGCGGCTGGCGGATCCTCGACGGGGAGGGGCGTCCGGTCGCCGGTATCACGCACGTCTCGTCTCCTGAGGAGGCGGTGGCGGCCACGGGGCTATGGCGGTGACCCCCGGAGGGGGGCCTGAGAGACCGGCCGCGACACGCTCCGGAGACGCCCTGTTCCGTTCGTGGCGCCATCCCCGCGAGTTCTCACTCCCACGGTTGTGCGCTTCTTCGCGTGAGAGCCGCTCGGGATTCCCGCGGAGACGGTCAGGTCCAGGGTCAGCCCGGGGAGGGACTCGTCCTTGGTGCCGGAGGGGTTTTCGAGTGCTTGGCGCATGTGGTGTCCCACTCGGGGATGCGGAGCAGCGCGGGATTGGCGACGCCGCTCTCGCCGCGTGCCCCGCTCGACGTGCTGGCGAAGGCGAGGCCCTCGACGCAGATCCGGGCGACGTTGGGGAAGTTGTCCGCGTTGCGGAAGACCTCGACGTAGTCGACGTCGCCGACCTTGTCCGGCGCCGCGTTCTCCTTGCCGCCGCGATCGCCCAGCTGGTCGGAGGAGCAACCGGTCAGCAGGAGAGCGGCGAGAACCGCTCCGGTCCAACCGGCGGACACCGGACGTGTCATTCGTTACTCCTTCGCGTGGGGGAAACGGGCTGGCTCCTGGCCTCTCGTGGCCTCGGTGGAGCCGCGGGGGTGATCAGCTCCACCTCGTTCGCGGCGAGGGCGTCTCTCAGGTCGGGCGGCGGCATGGTGTCGGTGATGAGGTAGTCGGCGGCGCCGAGCTCCGACACCTGGGCGAACAGCCGGCGTCCGAACTTGGAGGAGTCGGCGAGGATCGCCACGCGGGCCGCGCGGGCGAGCATCTCCTGCATCATCGCTGCCTCGGCGAGGTTGCTCGTCGTGTAGCCGGCGTCCGCGGAGACGGCGCCGACGCCGATGAGCGCCAGGTCGCAGCTGACGTCCAGCTCGGTGCCGGTGTTGGTGCGGAAGCTGACCGGGCCGATCGTGGCGAGCGTGAGCGAGCGCACCGCGCCGCCGAAGATGTAGATGTCGCGGATCGCCGTCGGCGGCAGCGCGCCGGGCACCAGCAGGTTGTTCGTCGCCACCGTGAGGTCGCGGTGCTGGCGCAGGCCGCGGGCGAACGCGAGGGTGGTCGTCCCGCCGTTGATCATGATGGTCGAGCCGTCCTGGACGAGTGCCGCGGCCAGTGCCGCGATCTTCTCCTTCTCCTTCTCCTGCTCGTTGAGTCGCTGGTCGACGGCGCGGTCGGTGCGGGAGATCGTGGACAGGCTGACGGCGCCGCCGTACGTGCGCACGAGGATGCCGTCGGCGCTCAGCTGGTCGAGGTCGCGTCGCACGGTGTCGATGGAGACGCCGAAGCGCTCCGCCAGCTCGCTCACCGTGACCTGCCCGGTGTCGGAGACGTACGCGGCCAGTTGGGCCTTGCGTCCGGCAGGTAGGTGGCGCTGCCGATCGTCCCTGTCGCCGCTCACTGATCTCCCTTCGGTAGTGCGGCAGTATGCCACAAACGCACCCCGCTCACGTGCATCGCAGCATAGAACAGCGAAAACCTGCAAGGGTGGGCGGGGTCCTCGAAGCCATGCATCTCCCTGTTCATCTCCAGGTCGAAGCAGGTGGCCGAGACGCCTGCCCTGCCGTGCGGCGCGAGACTTTGCCATAGTGCGCAGCTTTCTGCCGTTCTTCTCTTGTTTACGTTCGTAATGCGCTGCTAACGTGACCGCCACACAGCAGAAAACAGAAAGATCTAGATGTGGAAGGAGCTGGCCATGACGATTCGCGCAGCCCGGCTGAGGCGACTGACAGGGGCGGTGACAGCGGCCGCGATGGTCGCGTTCGTTGCGGCGTGCGGCTCGGGCAGCACAAGCGACTCGGCTGACGCCGGTGCGGACAACACCGTGACGCTGGAGTTCGCGCAGTGGTGGGGGGCCGAGCTCCCGGCCGAGGATTTCGACAAGATCATCAACGACTTCACGGCCCAGAACCCGAACATCAAGATCAAGCTGCTGAGTGCGCCGTACGCCTCGACCAAGCAGCAGCTGCTCACCGGTGCGGCGTCCAAGACCCTGCCCGACGTGGTCGGTCTCGACGGCGCCTGGGTGAACGACTTCGCCAAGCAGGGCGCGATCACCGACATGTCCAAGCTGATGGCCGAGGCGGGCTACGACGACAGCCAGCTCGCCAGCCAGGTGCAGCTCGACGGCAAGACGTACATGATCCCGGTGGTCAACTTCGTCTACCCGCTCTTCGTCAACAAGGACCTGCTCACCAAGGCGGGCATCGAGAAGGTGCCCGGCACGCGCTCCGAGTTCCTGGACGCGGCCAAGAAGATCAGTGCGACCGGCGGCAACGCCAAGGGCTGGGCGCTCCCGCTCGACACCGCGGTGCCCAACGGCATCCAGAACGACGTCATGTCCTGGCTGTGGGCCTCGGGCGGCAGCATGCTGCAGGACGGCAAGCCGAACCTGACCAGTCCCGAGGTCAAGGGCGTGGTCGACTTCGTGAAGAGCCTGAACGACGCCGACGCCATCGCGCCGGGCTCGCTCACCATGAAAGAGCAGGACAAGGTCGAGAAGTTCACCAACGGCCAGGTCGGCATGATGATCGACTCGCTCGCGCACATCAACCTGATCAAGAAGAACAAGCCGGACCTGAAGTTCGAGATCGCGGCCCTGCCCGCCGAGGACGGCTACACCGGCAAGCGCGGCATCCCCTACGCGTCATGGGGCATCGGCATCTCCGACTCCACCGAGCACAAGGCCGAGGCGTTCAAGTTCGTGTCCTACCTGATGAGCCAGGAGGCGAACGCGAAGCTCAGCACGATCGCGAACGGCTTCCCCGGCAACAAGAACGCGGAGCCCGACTTCAGCGGCGGTGACCCGATGTTCAAGACCGCTTTCGAGATCTACCAGCAGGGCTACCCGGCCAACGAGTTCGTCGGCCTGCCCAAGGCCGAGGACCTGATGCGCAGCTTCGACGAGCAGCTCCAGCTCGTGCTGACCGGCAAGACGAGCGTCGACGAGGCCCTCCAGAAGTCCCAGGAGTCCTGGTCCTCGGTGATCGAGTAGTCCGCCCGGGCGCCGCGCCGCTCCGCCGGCGCGGCGCCTGACCAAGGAGACAGCGATGACATCGGCGCAAGTCGAACCCATGACCGCGCCGGAGAGCGCGCCGCCGCCGGGGCGGGCCGCCCCCGGCCGCGACCGCTCCACCCCGGCCCGGCGCCTGGTCCCGTACGGCTATCTGTCCCCCACGATCCTGCTGATCGTGCTCCTGATGGTGGTCCCCATCGTCATGGTGGTCGGCTACTCGTTCCGGGACAACGTGATCATCCAGGAGAACTCGGTGTTCGCCGGGTTCGCCAACTACGCCAAGGTGCTCACCGACCCGGACTTCCTGGCCGCGCTGAAGAACACCGCGATCTTCATCTCGGTCAGCACCGTGGCCCACCTCGTCCTCGGCCTCGCCTTCGCGATGATGCTCAACACGCGGCTGCTGGGCGGGGTCGCGAAGGCCGTCTTCCGGATCGTCTACATCCTGCCCTGGCTGTTCACGATCGCGGTGATCGCGGTCATCTGGCGGCTGCTGCTCGACCCGGCCGGCGTGGTCAACTACGTGCTGCAGACGCTGGGCCTCATCCAGGAGGGTGTGAACTGGCTCGGTGACCCGAGCACGGCGCTCTGGGCGGTCACCTTCGTCAACATCTGGTCCGGCTATCCGTTCTTCATGATCAGCCTGCTCGCCGGGTTGCAGGGCATTCCCGCCGACCTGTACGAGGCGGCCGCGGTGGACGGGGCGAATCCGCTCCGGCGCTTCCTGAACGTGACGCTCCCGCAGCTGCGGCCGGTGATCATCGGCATGGCGGTGCTCGACCTGATCTGGACGTCCCAGCAGTTCGCGCTGATCTGGATGATGACCGGCGGCGGGCCGCTGAACACCACCGAGATGCTCAGCACCTACACCTACAAGCAGGCCTTCAGCGAGTACGAGTTCGCGACCGCGTCCGCGGCCGCCGTGGTCGTACTGCTGCTCACGATGGTCCTGGCCTTCTTCTACGTACGCCAGCAAAGGGAGCGGTGAGATGGCCAGCGTCAAGAGCAGCGTCAGGATGACCGTCAAGACGCGGCACACCCTCGCGAAGGCCGGGGTCGTCACGGGACTCGTCCTCGGCGCGCTGTTCGCCGTCCTGCCGGTCCTGTGGATGCTCTCCACCTCGTTCAAGGGGAACGGAGAGGTCTTCCAGAGCCCGCCGCAGCTGATCACCGAGGGTTTCTCGCTGGACGCCTACCGCGAGATCCTGGGCAGCGGCGAGCAGCTGCGGTTCTTCCTCAACAGCTACATCGTCGCCCTCGCGGTGACGGCCCTCACGCTCCTGGTGGCGATCCTGGCCGGGTACGCGTTCAGCCGCTTCACGTTCCCGTTCCAGCGGACCATCAACGCCGTGATCGTCAGCGTCCAGGCGGTGCCGCCGATCACGCTCGTCATCCCGTACTTCGGGCTCGTCGTCGGGCTCGGCCTGTACAACACCTATCCCGGCCTCATCCTCACGCACATGGTGTTCACCCTCCCGTACGCGATCATCATGATCACCGCGTACCTGAACACGCTGCCGCGCGAGCTGGACGAGTCGGTCAAGGTCGACGGCGGTACCGGCTGGACCGCGCTGTGGCGGATCCTGGTGCCGGTCTCGGTGCCCGGTCTGATCGCGGTCGGGATCTACACGTTCATGATCTCGTGGAACGAGTATCTGTTCGCGCTCACGCTGACCCGTACCAACGACATGCGCACGGTGCCGATCGGCATCCAGCTGCTCATGGGCCAGCACTCCTACGAGTGGAACCAGATGATGGCGATGAGCATCCTCGGCTCCATCCCCGTTCTCATCCTCTTCCTTCTCTTCCAGCGGCGGTTCATCGGCGGGCTCACCGCCGGCGCCGTCAAGGCCTGATCCCTCCCGGCCGCTGAACACCCCCCAGTAACCAGACACACCCCCATTTATAAGGAGAAAAACCGAAATGCTGACGACCGGCAAGGCGATTCTGGACGTCGCCAACGAGCACAGTTTCGCCGTGCCCGCGTTCAACATCAGCGACTGGGCGATGTTCAAGGGCATCGTGGAGATCAGCGAGGAGAAGAACGCGCCGCTGATCGTCGGGATCCACCCCGACGAGGCGCGGCACATCGGCCGCGAGATGATCACCGGCATCATCGAGCGCTCGCACAACGCTAGCGTCCCGGTCGCGATCCACTGGGACCACGGCGCCACCTACGAGCAGATCCTGCAGGCGATCCAGTACGGCTTCACCTCCGTGATGATCGACGCCTCGCTGAAGCCGTTCGACGAGAACATCGCCATCTCCAAGCGGGTCGCCGACTCCGCGCACGCCCTCGGCATCTCCGTGGAGGCCGAACTCGGCACGATCGGCGCGACCGACGGCGAGGCCGAGGAGGGCGCCGACACGATCATCTACACCGATCCGGACGACGCGGTCACCTTCGTCGAGGTCACCGGTGCGGACAGTCTCGCCATCGCGATCGGCACCTACCACGGCATCTATCCGGCGCACCTGAAGCCCGAGCTGAAGCTCGACCTGCTCAAGGAGATCAAGAGCCGGCTGCCGATTCCGCTCGTGCTGCACGGCGGCTCCGGCAACCCGGACGACGAGATCGCCGAGGCCGCGCGGATCGGCATCAACAAGATCAACATCTCCAGTGACATCAAGGTCGCGTACCACGACAAGATGCGCGAGATGCTCGCCGACGGAAAGCTGCGCGAGCCGAACAGCATCCAGCCCGCGTGCGTCGAGGCGATGAAGGCGGTCGCCGCCCACAAGATCGACCTGTTCGGCGCCGCCGGCAAGGGCTCGCTCTACTGACATGGCCGACGCGTCCCGTGTGGTTCTCGGCCTCGGCGGTTGCGTCGACTACGAGTTGACGCTCACCGCCGGCGTCCTGGAGCGGCTGGTCGCCGACTACGGCATCCTCGCCGCCGAACTGGAGTCGCCGCCGGTTACCGTGACCGGCGAGCGGGACCTCGTGGTGTCCATTCTCGGATACGTGGCCCGGGGCCGTGGCGGCGAGCACTTCGTCGCCTCCGCCCCGGCGCTCGAGGCCTTCGCCGACCGTTTCCCCTACCGGGCGACCCTGGGCGGCACCTCGGTGCGGGCCGGGATCCTGATGAGCCGGTTGGGCGTGCCGTCGACGCTCCACCTGGTCAGCGTGAACGACACGATCCGGCGGCTGCTGCCGCCGGACGGTGACTACGTCTCCAGCGGCGTCGAGGACACCTTCTACCCCCACCTGATCGTCCAGTACGACCAGGGCCTGCGAATCCGGAGCGGTGACCTCGACATCACCGCGCCGTTCCCGAACCGGCTGATCTACGTCAACGACCCGGCCAACGGCGACATGCTGCTCACCGACGACCTGGGCGACCGGCTCGCCAAGGCGGAGGTTTTTCTCATCTCGGGCCTCAACGCGATGCAGGACGAGGCGGAGCTCGACCGGCGCCTCGCCGAGCTGCGCTCGCACATGCGGCGGCTGCCGCCGGGGGCGGTGACCTACTTCGAGGACGCGGCGTACCACGAGCCCGCCTTCAGCCACCGGGTCAGGGACGCGCTGCTCGACGAGATCGACGTGTACGGGCTGAACGAGGACGAGATGCAGTCGTACCTCGGACGCCAGGTCGACCTGCTCTCGGCGGAGGACGTCGCCGCCGCGCTCACGGCGGTCCGCGCGCTCATCCCGGTGCCGACGCTGGTGCTGCACACGAAGTACTGGGCGGCGGCGTTCGGGGAAGGCGCGGGCGAGTACGCCGACGCCCTCGACACCGGCACCGTGATGGCCGCGACCCGCTACTGCCACGGTGACGACTTCACCGGCGAGGACGTCGACCGGCTGCGCCGACGACCGCGAAGGATCGAGTCCGTCGCCTTCGCGAGGGCGTTGCACGAGCGGATGGGCGACACCGTCCACTGCGTCCCGGGATTCTCGCTCGACGTCCAGAACCCCACGACCGTCGGGCTGGGGGACACGTTCGTCGGGGGCTTTCTCGCCGCGCTGGCCCGCGAGGAGCGCCGATGACCATCGCTCGCCGCGTCGGCGCGCACGGAGAACCGACGGTCTCCCGCCGCGCCGGCGCGTATGGAAAACCGATGCCCGTCTCCCGTCGCGTCGGCTCGTAAGGAGGCCCGATGACCATCGAGATACTGTCCGCCAACCAGCCGGAGACGTTCTACCGCGGCGCAGGCCGGATCGCGGAGTTCCGCGGCGCACCGGCGCTGCCCGATCGCCCCGAGGACTGGGTGGGCTCGGTGACCAGCAGGTTCGGGCTCGCCCCTTCCGGGCTGTCCACCCTGCGGGACGGCCGGGTGCTGGCCGAGGCGATCGCCGCCGACCCCGCCTGGTGGCTCGGTCCCGGGCGCACCGACACCGGCGTGCTGGTGAAGCTGCTCGACGCCGGGCAGCGGCTGCCGTTGCACGTGCACCCCGACCGCCGTTTCGCGAACGCGCACCTGGCCTCGCCCTACGGGAAGACCGAGGCATGGGTGATCGTCTCCGCGCGGCCCGACGCGTACGTCCACCTGGGTTTCGCCCGGGACGTGGAGGCCGGCGAGCTGGCCGGTTGGGTGGCGGGCCAGGAGACCGAGCGGATGCTCGCCGCCACCAACAAGGTCCCGGTCGCGGCCGGTGACGCGATCCTCTGCCCGGCAGGACTGCCGCACGCGATCGGCGACGGCATCCTGCTGGTCGAGATCCAGGAGCCGACCGACTTCTCCGTACTGCTGGAGTACGAGGGCTTCGGCCTGTCGGACGGCCACCTCGGCCTCGACTACGACCTCGCCCTGGGCTGCGTCGACCGCGGCGCGTGGACGCCGTCGCGCCTGGACGGGCTTCGGGGCACTCCGGCGCGACTGCTGCCCGAGGCCGCCGACGAGTTCTTCTCCGCACGCCGCGTGCGCGGCGGCGACCGCCTGGACCAGGGGTTCGGCGTCCTGGTCGCGGTGTCGGGCGTGGGAAGGCTGACCGGCGGGAAGGACGACTGGTCGCTCAGGAGGGGGGACACGCTGCTGGTTCCGTACGCGGCCGGCCCGCTTCTCCTGGACGGCGAGATCGAGGTGATCCACATGTCGGCGCCCACCGCTCCCCACCGTCCGCCGTCGGGCTGAGGACATGACCGCGGGCCGACCCACATCGAGTGCCCTGACCATCCGCGGACCTCGCGGATCTTCGACCCGGCCCTGGTGAACGGAGAGTCGCCCGACCCGGGAGGAGTAGTCGATCCCGGGCGGAAAACCTCTCCGGTTGGGCGGCGGTGTGGGCCGGCTTCTACCGGTCGGCGAGAGGGGAGGCCGTCTTGGGATGTGAGGCGGCCTCGGGACAGCCCGGCGGAGGGCTCATCGCTCCCGAGCGGGAGACCACGGTGAAGGACGCGTCGAGGTTCGTGAGCTTCAGGAGCTTGAGAACCACGGGCGGGGCTCCGGCCAGGAGCAGAGGTGTGTCCCGTTCGCGCGCGTGCCGCCTGATGGCGATCAGCGCGCTCAGGCCGCAGGCGTCGATGAAGGTGACGCCTGACAGGTCGATGATGACCGTACCGGGGCGGGCGTCGATGACGTCCTGGGTGAAGACCGACAGTTTCGGCCTGGTGGCGAGGTCGAGCTCACCGGCCACCGTGATGACCACGAAGCCATCGGCGTGCTCGCTCGTGAGTTGCAGTGCGTTCATCGCCCACTTCCCTGCAGGCTGACGTGAATGTACGTATCCGGCCAGGGGGTGTCGCTCGGACGCCTGGCCTCAGCTCGCCGCCTCCCTGGCCGCGTCGTGCGGGCGCGGAGGGGATGGACGATCTGAAGCCACGATACTCCCTAACGGTGCGAACCATCGCTTTCCGTGATCGTGTAGCTTCGAAGCGAAGTGTAGATGCCAACCTGGATATGTGCCAGCTATTCAAGGAAACAGCTTTGTAGCCGTGTCCCCGAAGGGTCGTCAGGGTGGTTCCCGAGTGGCGGGAGAGGGTCCTGCGCCGGGTGGGAAAGCGGGCCTGAGCTGGGCGGAGTCAGCCCGCGGAATGGCTCGGGGCCATGGCGTCGAGCGCGTCGCGCAGGGTGGCTCGCGTCTCGAAGTGCCTGTCGAGATTCGTGATCGTCAACAGGTGTGTGATCATGCCGGGGCTCACCACCAGCATGAGGTGACCGTGGGCCTCCTTGATCCGGGTGAGCGTGCCCACGATGACCCCCAGCCCCACCGAGTCGCAGAACGGCACGCCCGTCAGGTCCAGCACCAGGTTCGGGGTTCCGGCGTCCTCCAGGGCGTGGTCGATCTCCGCGCGCAACCGCGGAGCCACGGCCATGTCGAGCTCGCCCGCCGCCTGTACGACCACACAGGTGCCACTGCGCCACGTCTGAACGTCGAATGTCGAGATCACGATCATCACCTCCGTGCCTTTTCAGCTTCCCTGGCAGAAGGTTGTTATGCACGTAGCTCACTTTTTGCAGATATTGTCGGTCGCTGTTCTTGCTGTCGGAGTCGCGGTAGGGGTGGCGACCGCTGTAGGCGCGGCGGTCTCCTGCACGGTGACCTTCTTCGCCCGCTCGTGTTTCCGGCCGACGACCACCTCGATCTTGTCGCCGAGGCTCTCCACCGGGCGCAGGTCCGCTCCGGGCAGCGCGGCGGCGACGGTGTGTGCCGAGTCCTCGCGGCCGGGGCCGTACCGGATGACGGTCTTGTCGAAGTCCTTCTGCGGGGTGTTGCCGGGGATCTCGGGCACCAGGAAGCCGACCCTCTGCAGGTCCGCCCTGGTCTGCGCGCCCAGCCCCGTGATCGTGGTGCCGTTGAGCACGGTGAGGGCGATCCGCGAGGGCGCGACGGTCAGCGCGGGAGCCGAGGGGGAGGCCGTCGGGGTGGGCGTGGCCTTAGGGGGCTTGGAGGGCTTGACGAGCGTCTCGTCGGCGGCGATCCTGCGGAACAACTCCTTGGCCGCCGCTTTGTCCCAGAGGACGGCGGACTCACCGGTCGGCGTCTTGTAGTCGACGTCCGCGAGCGGGACCGTGGCGAAGGTCACGTCGTCGGTGGAGACGTCCTTGAGCTGGTCGGCCAGGCCGAGCAGGTCCCCGCGGAGCGCGTCGTCCACCCGGATCGTGTCGAGGGCCGTGTCGACGAACGAGGCGAGCCTGACCGGGTTGGTCAGCGTCTCACCGCTGAGCGCCTGGTTCAGCAACGCGGAGATCACCTGCTGCTGGCGGTCGATGCGGTCGAGGTCGGAGCGGGCGGTGGCGCGGGTGCGGGCGTAGGCGAGCGCCTTGACGCCGTCGAAGGAGTATGTGCCCGGCTGCAGGTTGAGCGCGGTCTTCGGGTCGTTGATCGGGACCGGGGTGCAGACCGAGATGCCGCCGAGGGCGTCGACCACCTCGATGAACCCCAGCACGTTGACCTCGACGTAGTGATGGATGGTCAGGCCGGTGACGGCCTGCACCGTGCGCGTCGTGAGCTTCGGGCCGCCGAACTGGTAGGCGGCGTTGATCTTGTGCTCGCCGTTGCCGGGAATCGCCGTCCAGGTGTCGCGGGGGAGGCTGACCACGGTGACCTTGCGGTGGTCCTCCGACACGTGGATCACCATCATGGTGTCGGTGCGCTCGCCGGTCTCGCGGCCCAGCTTGAGCTGGTTCTGCTGTTTGCGGGTGAGGTTGTCACGCTTGTCGACCCCGACCACCAGGATGTTCATCGCGCCGGTGCTCGACCGCGATCCCTGGACCCCGGCGTCGACCGCCTCGATCTTCTTCGTGGCGTAGTTGGTCAACGCCCAGGTCACTCCAGAACTGCCCAGGACCAGGCAGGACAGCGCGCCGGCGATCACCAGGCCGCGCCGCCTGGTGCGGGCGCCCCTCGCCGACCTGCGAACACGCCTCGGGTCCACCCGGACGCTTCCGTAGGCGTCACCGCCCACGTGCACACCCGAATCCTCCTCCGGGTCGCGCATGCATGGCCCCCTAGGCTCCAGCTGGGTCGATGAGGTACCCGTTCGTACAGTAGCGTGAGCGACGCCATGAAGCAGTTCCCCGACTCGCCCTCGCCGGCGTCGTCTTCCGAGACACGTGTCTGGCCCCCCATCTCCATCGTCATCCCGGTGCTGAACGAGGAGCGCCATCTGAGGGAGGCGGTGCGTCAGGTGCTGTCGCAGCGATACGCGGGACCGATCGAGGTCGTGCTCGCGATCGGCCCCTCCCACGACCGTACCCAGGAAGTCGCCGACGAAATCGCCGCCGCCGACCCTCGGGTGATCGTCGTTCCCAACCCGACCGGCCGCACTCCCAACGCGCTCAACGCGGCGATCGCCGCGTCCGGTAACTCGATCATCGCGAGGGTGGACGGCCACGCGATGCTCCCCGAGGACTACCTCCAGGTCGCGGTGGAGACCCTTGAGGAGACCGGCGCCGACAACGTGGGCGGCGTGATGGCGGCCGAGGGCGTCACTCCCTTCGAGCAGGCCGTGGCCCGCGCGATGACGTCCAAGATCGGTGTCGGCGGCGCCCGGTTCCACACCGGCGGCACCGCCGGCCCGGCCGACACGGTCTACCTCGGTGTGTTCCGCCGCGCCGCGCTGGAGCGGGTCGGCGGCTACGACGAACACTTCCAGCGCGCCCAGGACTGGGAGATGAACCACCGCATCCGCGAGTCGGGCGGCCTGGTCTGGTTCCAGCCCCGGATGCGCGTCTCCTACCGCCCGAGGCCCAACCTCAAGGCCCTCGCCAAGCAGTACTTCCACTACGGCCGCTGGCGCAGGGTGGTCGCCCGCACCCACGAGGGCACGATCAACCTGCGTTACCTGGCGCCTCCGCTCGCCGTGCTCGCCATCCTGGCGGGCCTGGTGGTCTCCCCGTTCTTCTGGCCGGGGCTGTTGATCCCCGGCGGCTACCTGGCGGCGATCCTCGCCGGTTCCGCGATCACCGGCAGCGGCCTGCCCACCCCGGCGCTCGTCCGGCTGCCGCTGGTCTACGTCACCATGCACATGTCGTGGGGCTGGGGTTTTCTCACCAGCCCGAGAAGGCTGGGAAAGGCCGACCACGCGGGCGGCTGATCAAGGACGGGAGTCGATCACCTGACCGGTGACGCCGGAGGCGAGCACGTCCAGCGAGGTGCGGGCGACGGTGTGCGAGGAGGACGGGCTCGTCGGCGTCGCGGCTCCGGCCCGTCCGGGTTGCACGCAGTTGACCCGAATCCCGTACTCCGTCCACTCCCTGGCGAGAGCGAGGGTCAGCCCGGCCACGGCGGCTCCCGCGAAGGAGCGCAGGCCCTCGCCCGCCCCGTCCCCACCGGGAGAGGGGGAGTGGAACAGCAACTGTCCCCGCGTCTCGCGGAGACGGGGGAGCGCCGCCCTGGCGACGGTGACGGGACCGAGGTGGTCCGCGTTCACGGTCCCGGCGATCGTGGCGTCGTCCACCGCGTCGAGCCTGCCCTGTGGTGGCGTGCCCGCCGCGCTGATCACGTAGTCGACACCGCCCGTCTCCTTGACGACCCGGGCGAGCGCGTCGGCCACCGCCCGGGGGTCGTCCACGCGCACTTCGCCGGGGGCCGGTGATCCGGGGAAGGGGAACACCCGGGCGCCGTAATCTCCGGCGAGTCGCGCCACCTCGGCGCCCGCGCCGTCGTCCGCGCGGAAGACCACCACGGTCCTGCCCTCCAGCGCCTCGCGCAGGGCGGTGTCCGAGCGGGAGGGAACCTCGCTCGCGGCGAGCCTGAGGAGCCTGTCGGCGACGAAGAGGTCCACCGGGTGCGTGACCTTCATGTTCCGCTCGCTGCCCGGCACCACGTGGATCGGCACGTCGGGCAGGTAGCGCAGCACCACGCCGCAGTCGTCGGTGGCCGGCCGGTCGCCGAAGCCGGGATCGGCGAAGGCACGCTCGTACGCCTCGCGGATCACCGAGAGCCGAAAACACTGCGGGGTCTGGACGCGGCGCAGGCGGGCACGGTCGGGGACGTCACTGACGATCTCCCCGTGCGGCCCCGGCGAGGTCACCACGATCGTGTCGGAACTCGGGATCGCCACCTCGACCGCCGAGAAGGTCCTCAGCGCCTCGACGCAGTCGGCGATGATCCTTCTGTCCGCCAGCGGCCGTACGGCGTCGTGCAGCAGCACGTGGCACTCCTGCGCACCCAGGGCCTGCAGCGCTCGCCAGGTGGTCTCCGGGCGGCTCGCGCCGCCCTCCAGGATCCTGCCGACCTTCGTGAAGCCGTTGCGCTCGACGATCCGCTCCACCTCGCCGGTGAAGCCGGGCGCCATCAGGACGATGATCTCGTCGATCTCCGGTGCCTCCTGGAACAGGGCGAGGGTGTGTTCGAGGATCGTCCTGCCCGCTATCTCCAGCAGTTGTTTGGGGGTGTCGTGGCCGACGCGTCGGCCGACGCCGCCCGCCAGGACCACACCGACGGTTCGGGGACGCGGTTCACGTTCGGCCACGATCGGATTCCTTTGACAGTTCGGGTATGGCGAGCGTAATGGGTGTGTCCCTGATCGTCCGGCGTGCTCCCGTGCTATCCCGTCAAGATCTAGCTACGCTGAGTGCGCACTCCCCGATTCGTACGGTGATCCCGTCGGATACGAAGGAGCCCGGATTGCCTGACTCTCGCGCCACCGTCTCGTCCGACGCCTCGCAGGCGGTCGCGGTCGTGCTCGCCACCACCGAGGCGTCCGACCTGCGATGTTCCGCAGGGACGCTCCTCGACAGGCTGACCGGCCAGCTCGCCACGCTTCCCGTACGGGATGTGCACGTGATGGCCCGTTCCAGTGACATCATCCACGTGCCGGGCGGCACCCACATGATCGGGACGGAGGGGCCGAAAGGGCTCGCCGACGACCTGCGCAGGGTCGCGAAGGCGGCCCGCTCGTCCGTCGGGCCGGTGCTGGTGGTCGCCGGTGACCTGGTGGCGCACACCGAGGCGCTGGCCATGCTCGTGGAGCACCCGGCCCGCGACACCTGCGCGCTGGTGGGCGGAAAGGACGAGCCGCCGGGGCCGACGCGACCGCCGGTCAGGATCGAGGGCAGGTCGGTGGTGGCCGCCGGCACCTCCTTCCACGAGGTGGGCGAGACCAACGGCACCTTCAGGGGCGCGCTCCAGGTCGGCGTGCCCGATCTCGCGGGCTTCGCCGAGACCACCGAGACGCTCGCCGAGCTCGCCGAGGCGGGCGGCTTCGGCCCGATGGACGGCGGCGAGGTCCCCGGCCTGCTCCTGGTCGGCCTCGTTCGCTCCGGCGTCCAGGTGCGCGCGGCGAGACTCGGCCGCCTCCACGCCGACCGGATGACCGTGCAGGCGGACGCCGACGTGGCCGTGTCCCGGCTGGCCGAGGTCGACGAGAACGAGGCCAGGCTGGACGCCGCGGTCAAGAGCGACGACGGCTTCTTCGCCACGTACGCGGTGAGCTCCTGGTCCAGGCACCTGCTGAGGCCGATCGCCGGGCTCGGCCTGACCCCGAACGCGGTCACCGGCATATCCGTCGGTCTCGCCGCGCTCGCGGCGGTCTGGTTCTCCGAGGGCACCAGACCGGGGCTGATCGCGGGGGCGGTCCTGCTCTACCTGTCGTTCGTGCTCGATTGCGTCGACGGGCAGCTCGCCCGCTACACCCGCACCTTCTCGCCGCTCGGGGCGTGGCTGGACGCCACCTTCGACCGTGTCAAGGAGTACGCCGTCTACCTGGGCCTCGCCGTCGGATACGCGGCGGGGGCGGACGTCGCGGGTGGCGGCCCTGACGGCATCTGGGCGCTCGCGGTGGCCGCGATGATCCTGCAGATGCTCCGCCACGTGATCGACTTCTCGTACGCGGGCGCGCGGGCCGACGCGAGCCGGGTGGGCGCGGCCTGGACCAGGTCGGCGGGCTCGCTGGGGAGGACGGACTCGCTGAGCAGGGCGGCCGCCGCGGACGGCGCCTGGACAGGAGGCGGCAACCCGATCCTGCGGCTCTCGCGGACCATGGAGAAGGCGTCGCCCACCCGCTGGTTCAAGAAGATCATCGTGTTGCCCATCGGGGAACGGATGGCCCTGATCGCGGTGACCGCGGCCTTCTTCAACGCCCGGGTGACCTTCGTCGCGCTGCTGGTCTGGGGTGGGATCGCGGCCCTCTACGTCCTCTCCGGCCGGACCGGCAGATCGCTCAGCCGATGACCGGAGGCCGCGGGCGCGATGACCGGCGGGGACGGATGTCCCGCCGGACGAGGGACGAATCCGTCCTCGGGTCTCTCCTCACCCGGGACGAATCTCGCCTCGGGTCTCTCCTCACCCGGACGGATCTCCCGTCAGGCGACCCTCAGGTAAGTGGAAGAAGCAGGTGCGATCATGATTTCTGTGCATATGGCGCCGGTGCCGCGGAGCGCCGTGGTCGCCTACCGGGACGACGGGGTGCTGTCGAGGGGCATGGGCGCCATGGTGGCCGGGCAACTCCCGCCGCTGCCGCCCGCGATCGTCGGGATGTTCGTCACCGGGGTGCTGCTCCTCGTCGGCGTGGCCGGCACCGAAGGACCCGCGGTGTTCGCCCCGGCGGTGGCGCTGCTGCTGGCCGGTCCCGGCAGCTCCCATCCGCACGACGGCCGGCTCGACTGGCTGGTGCCGCCGATCCTGCGCCTCACCGAGTACGGCTTCGTGGCCTCGGTGGGCTTCGCGCACGACGTGCCGCCGTGGCTGATCTTCATGTTGCTCGGCGCGATGGCCTTCCACCACTACGACGTCGTCTATCGGCTGAGGCAGCGGGTCTACCCGCCCGCCTGGCTGGCCACATCCGGCCTCGGCTGGGACGGCCGGATGCTGCTCATCGCCCTCGGCGGGCTCGCCGGGCAGGTCACGCTGATGTTCGCCCTGCTCTCGCTCTACCTGTGGTGCCTCTTCTCCTGGGAAAGTGTCACCTGCTGGCTGGCCGCCCCGAGGTTCGGGGTGGACGCGGCCGACCTCGGCACCCACGATTGAGAACGCCCGGCAAATGCCCGATTACACGATCAGGGCGTGAAGGCAACTAATCTTTGGGGCCTAGGAGTGCCCGCCGGGAGGCTCTCACCCGAATGAGGAGTGCACGTTGCTGGGAATGGTGCTGGCCGCCGGGGCCGGACGACGCCTGCGGCCGTACACGGACACGCTGCCCAAGGCGCTCGTGCCGGTCGACGGCGACACCACGATCATGGACATCTCGCTGCGCAACCTCGCGGCGGCCGATCTTCGTGACGTCGTGGTCATCGTCGGCTACCAGGCGCAGGCGGTACACGAGCGCAAGGCCGAGCTGGAGCGGCGGCACGGTGTGAAGCTCACCCTCGTGCACAACGACAAGGCCGAGGAGTGGAACAACGCCTACTCCCTGTGGTGCGCGCGCGACTACTTCGACCAGGGCGTGCTCCTGGTCAACGGTGACACGGTGCACCCCGTCTCGGTGGAGGAGACGCTGCTCTCCGCGCCGGCGACCAGCGACATCCTGCTCGCGGTCGACGACGTCAAGAAGCTCGCCGACGAGGAGATGAAGGTGACCCTCGACGACGACCGTCACCTGCGGCTGATCACCAAGTTGATGGACCCGGCCGCCGCCGCCGGTGAGTACATCGGCGCCACGCTCATCCGTTCCGGCATCGGCGACCGCCTCGCCGACGCCCTCCAGGCCACCTTCGAGCGCGACCCGCAGCTCTACTACGAGGACGGCTACCAGGAGCTCGTCGCCCGCGGTGAGAAGATCGCCGTCGCTCCGATCGGCGACGTCCCGTGGGTCGAGGTAGACAACCACGACGACCTCGCCAAGGCGCGGGAGATCGCGTGCCGATACTAGCCAGGATGCTCCCGGCGCCCCTGTCCATGGAGGTGCGCCGGGGCGCCGTCGCCCAGCTCGGCACGTTGCTGGCCGACAGCAGGGTGGCGACCTCCGGTCGGGTGGCGGTGGCCGTGGGCGCGGGCCAGGGAGACAGGATCGCCTCGGTGATCACTCCCTCGCTCGGCCAGGCCCAGGTCTTCCGGGTGCCCGACGGCTCGGTCGACGCGGCGATCTCGCTCGGCGCCGACCTGCGCAAGGGGGCGTACGAGGCGGTCGTGGGCATCGGCGGCGGCAAGACCATCGACGTGACCAAGTACGCCGCGTCGCTGGCCGGGATCCCGATGGTGGCGGTGGCCACCAACCTGTCGCACGACGGGATCTGCTCGCCGGTGGCCTCGCTCACGCACGACGGGGGCAAGGGCTCCTTCGGCGTCCCCATGCCGCTCGCCATCATGGTCGATCTCGATTTCGTGCACGACGCGCCCGCCTCGCTGGTCAGGTCCGGGGTCGGTGACGTGGTCAGCAACCTCTCGGCGATCGAGGACTGGCAGCTCGGCGCGGGCGAGCGCGGGGAGCCGATCGACGGCCTGGCCTGCGCGATGGCCCGCACCGCGGCGGAGGCGGTGATCGGCAGATCCGACTCGATCGAGTCCGACGCGTTCCTGACCGTGCTGGCCGAGGCGCTTATCCTGTCGGGCATGTCGATGGTGGTCGCCGGATCCTCACGTCCTTCGAGTGGCGGAGATCATGAGATCCTGCATGCCGTGGATCAGCTTTTTCCCGGCACCTCCAACCACGGCGAGCTCGCCGGGATAGGTGCCGCGTTCTGTTTCTTCCTCCGCGAGGACTCACGGAGGCTCAATCAGGTCGTCGACTGCCTGCGCGGGCACGAGCTGCCGGTCACCCCCGCCGATGTGGGGCTGTCCCCGGCCGAGTTCACCGAGGCGGTCGCGCTGGCCCCGGCCACGCGTCCCGGCCGCTACACGATTCTTGAGCACCTGCGCCTGTCGGAGCCGGAGATTCGCGATCGGGTGGAGGATTATGTCCGGGCCGTCGGTCGCTGAGCTCCGTGCGGTGGCCCAGCCGCACACGACCATGGACCGCAACAGCGGCGAGCACTGGGCCGGCGCTCTCTACATGCGCAAGCTGTCGATCTACGTCACCTGGTTTCTCGCCAAGACGCCGATCACGCCCAACCAGACCACCTGGCTGATGATCTTCACCGGCCTGCTGGCCGGAGCCGTGCTCGCGCTGCCCGGACTCTGGGCGGCCGTCCTCGCGGCCCTGCTGGTCCAGCTCTACCTGCTGCTCGACTGCTCCGACGGTGAGCTGGCCCGCTGGACCGGGCGCACCTCCATCACGGGCGTCTACCTCGACCGGGTCGGTCACTACTTCGCCGAGGCCGCGATCCTCATCGGGCTGGGCTTCCGGGCGTCGGAGGTCCTGCCCGACTGGTACACCGTGACGGGGTTCGCCGCCGCGCTCGGCGCGATCCTGATCAAGGCGGAGACCGACCTGGTCGACGTGGCCCGCGCCCGCTCCGGGCTGGTCGCGGCGACCGAGGCCTCGGCCGAGCACTTCCGGTCGCGCGGGCTGGGCATGGCGCGCAAGGCGGCCGCGGCGCTGAAGTTCCACCGGATCGTGCAGGCGGTCGAGCTGTCACTCCTCATCGTGGTCGCCGCGATCTGGGACGCGATCGACGGGGGGCTGGCGGCGACGAGGGTCCTCGTGGTGGCCTGCGTGGTCGTCGCCGTGCTGCAGATGATCCTGCATCTGATCAGCATTCTGGCGTCCAGGCGGCTTTCATGAGGAACCGGATGGCGTCCGGGCGCGTCGTAGGTGCGAACACACCGCTGTTTGGCGGGTGTTCGTCGGCGGTTCCGATACGCTTGTGCCCCGGTATACCAGGAAACTCCAGCCCTGCCAGAATTCCCGACCCAGCAGACTCGGTGATCATGAAAGTATGCTCCGTACGTGCTCTCGACGCGTCAGGACGATGACCCGTTGAAGATCTCGTGCGTCATCCTCACCATGGGCAACCGTGTCCCCGAGCTGGACCGCGCGGTCGAGTCCGCGCTGAACCAGGTCGACGGTGACGTCGAGGTGGTCATCGTCGGCAACGGCGCGGACGTCCCCGAACTCTCGGTCACCGTGCCCGCGGGGTCCTCGGCCTCGATCAGGAGCGTGCGGCTGAACCACAACGCGGGCATTCCCGCGGGCCGTAACCGAGGCGTCGAGGAGTGTTCCGGCGACGTCGTCCTCTTCCTCGACGACGACGGCTGGTACGCCGACACCGGGCTCGTCTCCCACCTGCGGGAGCGCTTCTCCACCGAGCACGACCTCGCGGTCGTCTCCTTCCGGGTGAAGGATCCCGAGGGCGGCATCGGCCAGCGCCGTCACGTTCCCCGCCTGCGCGCGGGCGACCCCGAGCGGTCCTCTCCGGTCACCACCTTCCTGGGCGGCGCGTGCGCCATCCGCCGTTCGGCCTTCCTCCAGGTCGGCGGGCTCCCCGAGCGTTTCTTCTACGCCCACGAGGAGACCGACCTGGCGTGGAGGCTCCTCGGCGAGGGATACCGCATCGAGTACGACGCCGAGACGGTCATGTACCACCCGCAGGTCCCCCCGACCCGGCACACCGACTTCTACCGCCTCAACGCCCGCAACCGGGTCTGGCTCGCCCGTCGCAACCTTCCCTGGCCGCTGGCCGCGCTCTACCTCCTCAACTGGATGGTGCTCACCCTCGTCCGCGAGCGCTCCAGGCCCGCCCTGCGCGCCTGGTTCAAGGGCTTCGCGGAAGGGCTCCGCGAGCCCGCGGGAGAACGTCGCCCCATGGGCTGGAAGACCGCCTGGCGGATGCTCCGCCTCGGCCGTCCGCCGATCGTCTGACCTTCGATCAGCAGTGGACGTATACACCCTCGGCGAGGCGTTCGGCGTCGTCACCAGCGGCCGGATCCGCCACGAGCACGAGGCCAGGCTGGACGTCGCCGGAGCCGAGTTCACCGTCGCGGTCGGTCTGTCCAGGCTCGGCCACCGGGTGGGCTGGCTGGGCAAGGTCGGCGGCGACGAGCTGGGAGCGAGGATCCTCACCGTGCTGCGCGGCGAGGGCGTGGACGTCTCCGACGCCAGGGTGGACGAGGGGTCCCCGACCGGGATCCTGCTGAAGGAGTCGAGGCTCGGCCAGGCGGCGAGGGTCACCTACTACCGCACCGGCGTCAGGCTGGCCCAGGGGAACGTTCCCGTGGACCGGATCGCGGCCTCGCGCATCCTGCACGTGAGCGGGATCACCGCCGCGCTGAGCGCGCGCGACGCCATGCACGCGGCCGTACGCGCCGCGCGGACCGCCGGGGTCGCGGTCTCGGTGGCGATCGACTACCACGACCAGCTCTGGCCCGACCTGCGCGAGGCGGAGGAGATCCTCAGCGTGCTGGCCTGCTCCGCCGACGTGCTGTTCGTCCGGCAGAGCGAGCTCGACCTGGTCAAGCCCGCGCTCACCGGGGATCGCGAGGTCATCGTGACGCGCGGTGCACGAGGGGCGAGCGTGCGGGTCGACGGAGTACGCCACGACGCCGCGAGCCTCTCCGCGCCCGTGGTCGACCCCAACGGCGCGGGGGACGCCTTCGTCGCGGGCTATCTCAGCGCGCTGCTCGAAGGTCTTCACCCGGCCGACCGGCTGCGCAGGGGCGGCCTGCTCGCGGCCTTCGCCTCGTCGGGGCCGAGTGACTGGCAGGGCCTGCCGACGAGGGCCGAACTGCCCCTCCTGGAGCTCGACACCTGACGGTGAGGATGTGGGTGAGCGCCTCCGGGCGGGGTCTGACCCAACCTCCGACCGACCGCAGGGTCCTTGACAGGATCTGACCCGCCGATCCGCGCGGCTTCTCGCCGTGCGCGGGCGGGTCAGGGCCTTTTCGAGGCCCGATGCCTGGTCCGGTGCCCGATTTCTCGCCGGGGGAGGGTCTCCGAGCGCTCCGCCGGGCCGGGACGTGCCTTGCCTTGTCCGGCCGGGCCTCTCACGAGGAGCCTCAGGGCTCCTTGGCCTCACCGAGGGTCATGGCCAGGTGGGAGATCGTGCTCGTCATCAGGGCGCGTTTGGGCAGACCGAGCTCGCTCAGCTCCTTGGCGATCGGATGGTTGCCCAGGCGGATGAGAGCGCCCCCGGGACGCGTGCGGACCCCGCGGGGAGAGAGCGACCACGGGATGCGGCGGGTGACGCCGTCCAGGTGGCTGTAGGCGTCGAGGGCGGTCATCATCCCGGTGCCCGGCACCGGGACGCCGGGTTTGATCAGCAGGTCCAGCACCAGGCGGCCGTCCTTGCGCAGGACGCACCGCTTGTAGGGGGAGGAGATCCGCAGGTCGATGTCGGCCAGTTCCTTGGGGAAGCCCCAGATGGCGCGGCCCGCCTCCAAGGTGAAGTCCTGGTCGACCGGGAGCCAGTGGACGAACGCCCCGGCGCCGGTGCGGCGCAGCTCGGACAGGTTCGCGCGCAGCCCTCCGCCGGGAACGTGGCCCGCGCCGGGCGGCCTCGCCAGGAAGGCGACACCGAACTCGTGGTAGCGGCCCAGATCACCGTCGCGGTAGTCGGCGAACACCAGCGTGCACAGGGCCTTGCGGGGTAACACCTCGGCGACGTCCAGGTGCGAGTAGGCGATCACGGCCCGCGCGGCGTCCGCCCGGACCAGGTAGGACGCGCTGCAGACCATGACGTCGCGGACGCGGACCGGCATGGTGACCTCGCGCCCCTGGATCAGATGGCGTGCCATGCCTCCAGTACACCAATCTCCCGGCCGGACGTCACTGGTTTGCCGGCCCATTCCTCAAGCCGCCCGACGAAGGCGCCCGCGTGATCCGGCCAGTTGTGGCGGGCGAGGGCCTCGGCGTGGCCGCGCGCTCCCATCTCGGCCGCCCCTTCCCGGTCGTCCCGCAGCGCCAGCACCGCGCGTACCGTCGCCTCGGCGTCCCCGAAGGGTACGACGACGCCGCACCCGACCTTCTCGACCATGGACGCGGCGGCGGACAGGGGGGTGGTGACGACGGGGACCCCCTTGGACATGTAGTCGATGATCTTGGCGGGTACGGGCCGGGTGCCGGGTGCGTCGTGCGGGAGCGACAGGCCGGCGATCGCCCCCTCGGCCATCCGCAGCGCGTGCCGGTTGGGCACGTAGCCGTACCAGTCGAGCAGGCCCTCCCGCTGCGCGTCCCGCAGCAGCGGCCTGACGCGGACGTCGGCGGAGCCGATCAGGTCGAGCCTGATCCCGTGCGGGAGCAGCCGCCTCGCCGCTTCGATCAGCTCGCCCACGCCTCCGGCCCTGGAGAGGTGGCCCACGTGGATCACCCGGTTCCCGCCGGGCGGCGCGGGCGGGCACGGGGAGACGTAGGCGGTGTCGGGAACGACCTGGTGGGGGCCGGAGAGCCGTTCCCGGTGGGACTCCTCGGCCAGGATCAGGTGCAGGCGGTGCTCCGGGGAGGCCCCGATCCGGCGCGCGAGCGCGGGCAGGGCGCGGCTCAGGTGGCCGGGGAGGGTGAGGCCGAGCGCGGCGGTCACGCCCCAGCCGCCCCAGCCGTCCCCGATGTCCTCGCGCACGTCCCAGACGGTGACGGGACGGTGCCTGGGCAGGCGGAACAGCAGCTCCCTGTCGTGCACGACCAGCAGGTCCGCGCCCTCCACCCCGCGCTTGAGAGCCCCCCGCGCGGCCTTCAGCGCGCGTCTGCGGCGGTTGGGGATCGCCCGGGGTACGTCGATCGCGCGGATACCGGGATCCGGGGTGACGTTGCAGTCGGTGAAGGGGGCGACATAGGTGATCTCATGCCCGGCGTCGAGGAGCGCCCGGATCTGCCGATGCATGATCCTGGCGTCCTCTGGGTGATGAGCGATCGTCGCGACGCATACCCGCATGTCCCGATGTTGAGTGTTCGTTCCGTCATCACCGGATGTGTTGCGTTAATCAGCGGGGAACTGAGGCTGAACTCTCCTTGGCGGCGGGTGCGCCCTCGGCCGGTGCGGTGGTAGCGGCGGGGGGAGGGGAGGGGCGGCGGTAGAGCCATACGAGCCGGGGTTCGAGCATCCACTTGAAGAGCTTGCGGGTCTCGGGCAGGCACAGCACGATGGCGAGGGCGAGCGAGCTCGACGCGATCGCCGCCACGCCCAGCGGGCCGTACAGCCAGGGGAAGCTCAGCCAGCCCTGGTCCTTGGCGATGACCACCACGACGCCGTGGAGCAGGTAGGCGTACAGGGTGCGGGTGCCGAGGTCGGAGAACCAGGTCTCGCCCCGGGGGATCAGCGCGAGCAGCGCCACCGTCATGGCGAGTGCCGCGATCAGCAGGGCGCCTCGCACGCCGAGGCCCAGCCACCAGGACATGTCCATCGCCTTGAAGCTGTAGCGGAAGTAGATCGGCGCGCGCGGGACGTGGGGCGCGATGAGGATCGCCACCCCGGCGGCGCCGATGAGGACGACCGCTGAGGTGATCTTGACCCAGAGGGGCTTGAGCAGGTCGAAGTGCTCCGGCTTGAGCAGCAGGCCGAGCACGTAGAACGGCAGCAGGCCGAAGAAGCGGTCGATGCTGAAGTCGCCGGAGATCTCCGAGAAGCCCGCGACCAGGTAGATGACGACCGCGACCAGCAGGGGCTGTCGCATCCGCGTCCAGATGGGCGTGGAGATCCGCCAGAGGACAAGGGCGACCAAGTACCAGTTGAGCCAGGCCGGATCAATGATCGTCAGCGTCCACTTCTGGCCGAGCCCGTAGCGGAGCAGCGCGTAACCGATCTCCACGACGATGTACGGGATCAACAGGGTGTCGACCAGCTTGTTGATCTTCGCGTTGGAGTTCCAGAAGTTGCGTCCCAGATAACCGCTGATCAGCACGAACGCCGGCATGTGGAACGTGTAGATGAACAGGTACGCGGCCTCCGACGAGTGCGCCTTCAGGGTGGGGACGAGCGAGTGGCCCATCACCACCAGGGCGATCAGGACGAACTTCACGTTGTCGAGGTACGGCTCGCGCTTCTTCTTGACCGGAGGGGCCGGGGGCTCCTCCTCGGCGACCGTCTCGCGCTCACGCTCCGCCCGCAGCTCCTGCTCGGCCCGCGGTCCCTGGTTCCAGAACGAGGGACCGCCGTCCCTCGTGGTGTTCTCCCAGTACGAGGGGCCGCCGTCCCTGGCGGTGTTCTCCCAGTACGAGAAGGGGCGTTCACCGGACGCTCGCGGCTCCTGCCGGGGTCTCGGGGCCTCCGCGTCCGGGAACCGCACGGGAGCCTGGGGCTCCCCGGGGAGCCTGGGACGTCCGGGAAGCCCGGAGAGCTCAGGTTCCTCGGGGAACCGGGGCCGCCCCGGATCGGGCGTCCAGCCGGGATCCTGAGGGTGCGCGGCTCCTGGCGGTGGGGAGGCCGGCGCGGGGACGCGCGGTGTCATGGGCGGCGGGGCCCAGTCGGGCCGGGGGGACGGCGCACGGGGGGCGCCCTGCGGAGGGGTGGGCCCCTCAGCCCACGACGGCGTCTCCTGTGCCCACGGTGACTCCCGCGTCCACGACGGGCCGTCCTGTGCCCAGCCGGGCTCCTCGCGGTCCCACGAGGGGTCCTGGACGACCGGCTCGGGCGCGAGGGGCTTCGACAGGTCGAGCGGGTCGTGGGAGCCGTGGGCCCCGCCGAACGAGGGGCCGCCGGGACGCTCGCCGAAGTAGGACTCGCCGAACGGGGATCCGCCGGGCCGGGGTTCACCGAAGGGGGACCCGCCGGGACGAGGCTCGCCGGGGTGGGTCTCGCCGAAGTGGGGTCCGCCGGGGTGGGATTCGCCGGTGGAGGGTCCGCCGGCACGGGTCCCGCCGGGGTGGGGCTCGCGATACGCCGGGTAGCCCCCCCACTCGGTGACCTCGCCGGGGCTCTCCTCGCGGCCGTCCCCGATGTCGCGCCGGGACGCCCCGCCGGAGGTGACCGGTCCCGGTGGCTCCGGCCACGAGGGCTGGGATCCACCGGACGCCTGCGCCTGGCCGGGCGTGGGCCACGGAGCGGACCTCCTGCCCTGCCCGCCGTTGGCCCCACCGGAGCCGGGGTCGGAACCGCCGTCGTCCTGGGGGGCAGGCACCTGGAAGGGTCGGATGTCGCTCACGAGGGGGAGGCTCAGCTATCTGTCGGAGACCGGGGGAAGTGTCGGGCAGATCGGCGGGGCGCCCAGGGGAAGGGTCGGGGACGCGGGCAGGTGTTCGCCTCGCCGCCTTGACCAACCCTAAACCGACTGTGCGCCCTCTGTCGCACGCATGCACTTTGATTCGGACGGTTCTCGGGGAATCGTGACTGTCCACGGGGTCACGGGCCCGGCCGCGCCCTCGGGGCGGCCGGGGGTGAGGGGAGGCGTCTCAGCTGCAGGGGTTGGTCTTGCTGTCGACGACCTTGTCCGTGAGGGCGTCGGGGATCTTCGGGAGGGCGCGGACGCCCGGCCAGTCGGCGCCGATGACGAGCTGGATGACCGGCCCGGTCGGAGCCTTGCCCTCCGGGGTGGGCGGGGGCGCCACGGCCGGGACGTACTTCTCGGTGGTGACCGGCTTGACCTTGCCCGCGACCGGGGTCCGCTTGTCGCCGGAGAGCCTGGCGGCCACCGCGTCGCCGTACGAGGCGCCGTCGGCGGCGTCCTTCTTGGCGTAGCGCACCGTGGTGGTGGGCACGTTGGCGGTCGCCGGGCGGGCGTTGCCGACATGGGTGACCACGAACCCCTGGTCGGCCAGCTCTGCGGCGACCTCCCTCGCCCTGTTCGGCGTGTCCGTGCCGTTGAAGACCTGGAGCCTGACCTGCTCGCGCTTGACGGCCGGCTTGGCCTTGGGGTCGGGGGGCGGGGTGACCTCGGTGTCGTTCTTGATCGCGGCGAACAGCTGGTTCGCGTACGGCTGCACCCAGGCGACCCGGTTCGGGTCGTCGGGGTGGGGGCCCCACGGGACGGTGATCAGCTTGACGCCGCTCGCGGTCAGCTTCTGGGCGCTCTGCCCGATCTGGAGCAGGGTGTTGGTGTCCCTGGCCAGTTCCTCGTCCATCCGGACGGACTTGGCGGCGGTGGTGATGAAGTTCAGCATCTTGGCGGGGTCGCTCAGCAGCTCGCTGCTGGTCGCCTTCTTCACCACCTGGCTGAGGAAGACCTGCTGGCGCTTGATGCGGCCGATGTCGCTGCCGTCGCCGTAGTTGCGCAGCCGGACGTAGCCCAGCGCCTTCTCGCCCGCGAGGAGGTGCCAGCCCGCGGGGAGGGTGAGCTTGGACTTCTTGTCGTCGACCGGCTTGGTCAGGCAGATCCTGACGCCGCCGAGAGCGTTCACGATGTTCTTGAAGCCGGTGAAGTCGACCTCGACGAAGTGGTCGATGCGGATGTCGGTGAGCGACTCGATCGTGGTGATCGTGCAGGTGATGCCGCCCTCGTTGTAGGCGGCGTTGATCATTTCGGTGCGGGCCGCGACCGGCGCGCCGGTCTCCGACTTGCAGGGGGGCATCTCGACGACCGAGTCACGGGGGAAGCTGATGAAGGTCGCCTTGTCCCGGTCGGGGGCGATGTGCATGAGGATGATCGTGTCGGTGCGCTTGCCCGCGTCGGCCATCTTCTGGCCGTACTTCAGGTTGTCGCCCTCGCGGGTGTCGGAGCCCACGATCAGCACGTTGAGGGCGCCCTTCACGGCAGCCGGCCGGTTCTGGCCGAGTTTGCCGCTGAGGTCGACGGTCTGGAACTCGCCGAGGGTGTCGCGGTAGACCTTGTAGCCGCCGAGGGTGCTGAGCACCAGTACTCCGGTCGCCGCGATGCCGGCCCAGGCGCCGATGCTGAGCCGCCGCTGCTTGCGGCCCCGGCCCCTCGGTGCTTTCTCCTGCGGAGGCGGCGGGAGGTCTCCCGGCGGACCCTGGGGCGGGGCGTCCCCTCTTGAGCGCCGCGGTCCGCGGTGGCCGGGGGAGGTCGGTTCGCTCCGGCGGTCTCTGACGGCCGCCTGCCGGTGGTCGCTCATGCGATCCTTCCGCTCGGCGGCGTCGTCCGGTGCTCATGCTCGGTCATCGAGCCCAAAGGGTAGATCACGAGATACGCGCCAGGAGACATGATGATGCGAACTTGGCCAAGACCGCCCCCTGACAACCGCCATGTTTGGATCCGGCGGCCAGCATACTCAAATACGGACATTAGTAGGAATGTTACTGAAATTAGGTTTACGTACGGCAAGTGCCGCTGCCAGGCAGGCGGCGGGCACGGCCGGCAGGACGTACCGGTAGTCGAACTCCGCCACCGCCGGCGGCAGCACCAGCAGCACCACCGCCACCGACCAGGGCAGCGCCCACGCCGTGGACTCCGGGCGGAAGCGCCGGACACACGCCGCCGCGGGCGGCAGCAGGAGAATCACCAGGACAGCCGCGCCAGGCAGTCCTGCGACTCCCTGATAGGTACGGATCCAGCCCGCGTACGGTTCGACGATCCGGGTGGAGATCGGTCCCCGCTCGTAGCGCTTCGCGGCCTCGGCGCCCACCGTCGCCGGATAGCGTCCCGGCGGCGCGGGCGGTGTCGCGGGGAACCGGTAGTAGTCGTAGATCTCCTGATCCGGGTAGACCGGGCGGCCCACGGTGAACGAGCGGGCCAGTTCCGAGGCGACCGAACCGAGATAGTCCAGCGGCTGGCTCATGATCGCCAGTGACGCGAACCGCCCGGCCAGCGTGTCGTTCGTCCGGGTGAAGGTGATGCCGGGCAGTTTGACCAGCGGGGAGTCCTGCGCCCAGACGTACTCCTGTGCGGGAGGCCGCAGGTGCGGCGGGCGGGGATCGCAGAGCACCGCCAGGTCGGGCGGCGGGCGCATCACGTCGCAGTCGGCGAAGGTCATCGTCTTGCCGTACAGGAAGACGCCGTTCGCGCCCACGATGCCGATCCGCTGGTACGTCGCGTAGAACCAGGCCCCGTACCCCACGATCGGCACCGTCGCGGCGGCGATCATCACGCCGGCCGCGAGCACCCGCCCCCGCTCCCTGAAGATCAGCCAGGCGGCGAAGAGCGCCACCAGCGGCAGCCCGACGGTCCTCGTCAGCGTCGCCGCCGCGAGCAGCAGTCCGATCCCGCACGCCGTACGCCATCCGACGGAGTCGCGCACGGCGAGGCAGGCCGCCGACACGACCAGGACCGCGAACAGGGTGTCGGAGACCAGCAGGTGCTCCAGCTGGATCTGGTAGGCGTCCAGGAGGGAGGGGACCGCCGCGAGCGTCGCGGCCCAGCCCGGCGCCCGCAGCCGCCGCGCGGTGAGATAGACCAGCACGCCGACGAGCAGCCCCAGCAGGTGCTGGGCCGCCACGACGACGGCGAACTCGTGGAACGGTTCGAGCAGTCGCATGAACATCGGGTATCCGGCGGGACGGACCAGGTCGGGCCGGGGTTTCAGCGCGGTGACGACGTACGTGTAGGAGTCGGGGAACCAGAGCGCGGGCCGGTAGCCGAGCATGGTGATCACCCGCAGCGCGATCCCCGCGCCGAGCACGGCCAGGAACCAGCGATGGTCGGTGAGCCGGCGGCGACCGGGGAGCCCGCGGCGCTCAGGAAACCCGCGACCGCCCGCGCCCCCGCGACCACCCCGCACCCACCCGATCACTCGTCCCCCTCCTCGCACGCTGCGCGTACGCTACCGGCTCTCCCCCGGCTCCGTGCTCGCACCGGCCCTCGTGTCCGCGCATCCGGTGCCCGCCCGGCCCCGGTCGGGCCTCGCCGGAAACCCGGTGCCCGCCCGGACGCGTGTCCGGCCGGGCCCGGCGTGCCCGGTGCGGGCGGGAAGTGGCACTACGCTCGGTTCGAATCATGACCATCGGCTGGCTGGACCGTACGCGCAGGCCCTCGGCGGGCAGGGTGCTCGCCGTGGTCTCCGTCGTGCCCGTGCTCGTCCTGGCGGGCTGGCTGCTGGCAGGGCTGCCGCTGCTGCTGCTCGGCTGGTTCCGGCCGCTCGTCGCGGTCCCGCTGGGGCTGGTGGCCATCGCGCTGCTGTGCCGGTACGGCCTGCGCCGCCTGCCGGAGATCGTCGAGGCGACCGCCTGGCAGGTGACCGGGGTGGTCGCCGTCGCCCTCGCCTCCGGGATCTTCAACGGCCTGCTCCACGGCGAGCAGCTGATCGTCCGTCGCGACCCCGCCACCTACGCGCAGTACGGCATCTGGCTGGCCAGGCACGGCTCGCTGCCGATCCCCTTCCAGGACTGGGCCTTCGGCGGCACCGACCCGGCGCTCCACTTCGACAGCGTGGGCTTCTACGTCTCCGGCGGCGCGGTCGTACCGCAGTTCATGCCGGGCGCGCCGATGCTGCACGTGGTGGGCGCCTGGCTGGGGGACATCGCGGGGTTGCTGCTGGTACCGCCGGTGCTGGGAGCGGCGGCCGTGCTCGTCCTCGCGGGGGTCGTCGCCCGGCTCGCCGGGGCTCGCTGGGCACCTCTCGCCGCGCTGGTCTTCGCCGTCTGCCTGCCGATCCTCTACACCTCGCGGACGACCTTCAGCGAGATCCCGTCCCTCGTCCTGCTCTTCGGCGGTCTCGCGCTGCTGTACGACGCCGAGGCGAGGCTCCGCTCCCACACCGTCGGCGCCGGCGCCCCGCCGCACATGCCCCTCACCCCCGCCCTCAGCCCCACCCCCACCCCCACCCCCGTCTCCGCCTCCGACCCCGTCTCCGCCCCCGACCTCGGCCTCGGCCTCGCCTCCGGCCTCAACCCCGGCCCCGGCCCCGGCGAGGGCATGGCGCGAACGGGCGCCGCCCTGGCGGGGCTGGTGTTCGGGCTGGCCATCCTGATCAGGATCGACGGGCTGCGCGACGTGCTCCCGGTGCTCGTCTACGCCGGGCTGCTCATCGCCCTGAGCCGGGCGGGGAACCGCGACGGGGGACGGCTGGGCATGCCGCTGCTCGGCGGGCTCGCGGTGGGGACCGGGCTGGGTCTGGCCGCCGCCTACCTGCTGTCCAGGCCGTACCTGAAATACCTGTCGGACTCGCTGATCCCGTTGCTCGCCGTCTGCGGCGCGGTCGTGGTCCTCACCGTGGTGGCGGCGGTGCTCGCCCCGTGGCTCGCGGCGCCGTTGCGGCGGATGGCCGGGATCGGGAGACTGCCCGAGATCGCCGCCGGACTGGTGGTGCTGGTCGCGGCGGCCTTCGCCGCCCGGCCGTGGCTGGAGACCGTGATCCGGCCCCCCGTCACCTCGGGCGACCGGATGACCGCGCAGTTCATCGAGGGGGTCCAGCGGGTCGAGCGCCTGCCGCTCGACGGTTCCCGGCTCTACTACGAGAACTCGGCGCACTGGGTGATCTGGTACGTCGGACTCCCCGTGGCGATCATGGCCACCCTCGCCGCGGCGGTGCTCGCGCGCAGGCTCGTCAGGGGGACGGCGCCCGGCTGGCTGCTGCCGCTCGCCGTGATCGGCTGGACCACGGTCACCACGCTCTACCGGCCGGGCATCACCCCCGACCACCCGTGGGCCGCCCGGCGGCTCGTCCCCGTCGTCATCCCCGGCCTGATCCTGCTCGCCGTCTGGGGCCTGGGCTGGACGCGTGACAGGGTGCGGAGGTCGGGGTACGGCCAGGGCGTGCGCAGGGGCCTCGTCGCGGTCGGCGCGGTCCTCTTCCTCGTCCCGCCGGTGATCACCTCGGGGGGGACGGCGTTCAGCCCGGTCGACCGCGACGAGCTCGCCGCGGTCGAGGCCATGTGCGCGGCCCTCCCGCCCCGAGCCTCGGTGCTCGTCGTCGAGCGCGTCACCGCCGCCCGCTTCACCCAGGTCGTCCGGGGCGTCTGCGGCCTTCCCGCAGCCAGGCTCACCATCTATCGCTCCGACCTTCCCAAGGCCGCCGACGTCGCCCGCCTGGCCGCCCGGGTCCGCTCCGTCGGCCGTACCCCGGTCCTGCTCGCCGCCGAGTCCCGCCAGCTCTCCCAATACGGCGCCCCCGTCCACATCATGAACCTCCGCACCCGCCAGGACGACCGTTCCCTCGTCACCCCGCCCAACGGCACCTGGTCCCTCGCCGCCGACGTCTGGATGGCCGTCCCGTGGGTGGACCCGAGAACCTGATCCGTCATCGAGACGATCAAGCGCTAGCAGTGCGCTGCTGCCGGAGCGGGGGAGACGACAGGACGGCTGTCACCCCACTCCGATCAGCAGGTGGCGAGCACGTCGATGGCGCGCACGGAGTCGGCCTTGAGGCTGATGGCCGTCGTCGCCGCTTTCACCGGGGCGCGGTCGCGCTGGTGCTCCACCAATGCGGCCATCTCCAGCCCGTGGTCGATGGCCACCGCCGCGGTGAACGATCGTGACCTGAGGATCCTGGTGAACAGTTTCTGGAACTCGGCGGCTCCTCGTGTCCTCAGTATCTCCCGGCGCTCACTTCGGCTGATCTCGGCATAGGCCCAGAGGTTCGAGTCGCTTCCATGCCCGTCCAGGCACTCGAAGAGGTAGTACTTCCGGTGCTGCTGGATGATTCCGGCGAGTGGAACGTCGTAGTGGTTCACGACTTTGTCGAGCTTCGCCGTGTCTGCCGGCAGCCATGGTTCAGCGCCGATTCGCAGATGGATCTGCTCACTCATCGCCGCTCTCCTTCCATATCGGCTCGCCGAAACATTCGTTGAAGCGGGCACTGTCATCATCAGTCCATTCCCGCTTCGCGTCCAGATTTTCGACAGAGACGTGAACCTGATTCCACTGGTTTGGAGTGTATTCGACGCGAAATTTGGCCTCACGGAGGCGTCCCGCTGTGGTGTGTCGAACCCCCTCACCTTTGCGGGCGACAGCTCGGCGGTTGGGGAAGTTGGCGACGGCCTCGTCCACCGGAAGCCGGCCCCGCATGAGTGAGACCGCGTTCTTGATGTGCGGTTTGACAGGGCGGTCCTTGAACGGCTTGCCTTTGACCGGCCTTTCCCGATCTCCGTATTCGGTGAGGACTTCGTCATCGGCGATCTTCTTGCGTCGCCCGAACCATCGCATGGTCGTGGATGGTAGAGCTTGATCGCATTAAACGTAATCGGGTCGATACTTTAAGTGATTAACGGTTGAGTTGCGGTGGAATCATCCTGTTGCTGCACGGTCGAAGCCATGGCCTGGAGTCGTCATCACTCTTACCGGTCGATGCTCTCCGGTTGACCAAGGGTCCCGCGCTCCCGCCCGCGTAGTCCGTACCGCGTCGCCGGCCGGGCCCACCGGCGGCGACCGTGCACGGGCGGGGGCGGTATGCGACCTCCGGGGCATCGGTTCCTCCTGCGGGGAGCCTCTCCGGCGATCCCGGCAGGGCTGTCCCGAGGGGGTGTCCCGGAAAGGCGATGTGCGCTCGGGGCCTGTCCGGGCAGAGTATCCTCGCCCGTCGAGAGCATGCCCGAGAGCCCGAGAGTGGATCAGCCGTGGACGCAACGCCGTACGTGACCATCGTCCTGCCGTGTTACAACGAGCAGGACCACGTCATCGCCGAGGTCGAGCGCATCTGCGAGGCGATGGACCACAGCGGATACACCTACGAACTCGTCGCCGTCGACGACTTCTCCACCGACGAGACCCTGGCGAGGCTGAAGGAGGCCGCGCCCAGGTTCCCGAACATGCGGATCAGGGCCTTCCACCGCAACGGCGGCTCCGGCACGGTGCGCAGGATCGGCACGCAGGAGGCGCGCGGCGAGATCGTCGTGTGGACCGACGCCGACATGACGTACCCGAACGAGCGGATCCCCGAGCTCGTCCAGATCCTGGAGAAGGACCCGACGATCGACCAGGTCGTGGGCGCGCGGACCAGCGAGGAGGGCTCGCACAAGTTTCTGCGGGTCCCGGCCAAGTGGTTCATCCGCAAGGTGGCCGAGCGGCTGGCCGGGCAGAAGATCCCCGACCTCAACAGCGGGCTGCGGGCGTTCCGCAAGTCGGTCGCCAAGCCCTATCTGCGGCTGCTGCCCCCCGGCTTCTCCTGCGTCACGACGATCACGCTGTCGTTCCTGTCGAACCAGCACGACGTCTACTACCTGCCGATCGGCTACAGCAAGCGGGCCGGCAAGTCCAAGTTCAGCTTCGTCTCCGACGCCTACCGCTACATCCTGCAGGTGCTGCGGATGGTGATGTACTTCAACCCGCTCAAGGTCCTCATGCCGCCCGCACTCTGGCTGGTCGGCATCGGCCTGGTCAAGGGCGTCGTCGACATCGTCCGCTACGGGTTCTACCTGACCAGCAACACCATCGTGATCTTCCTGTCCGGCCTGCTCATCGGCTCGCTGGCGCTGCTGGCCGACCTCATCGTGCGCTCCAGGAGCGAGTAGATGCGGATCGCCGTCATCGGGCCGACGTACCCCTACAAGGGCGGCGGGGCCGCGCACACCACCGAGCTGGCACACCGGCTGCGGGCCGCGGGGCACGACGTGGTGATCGAGTCGTGGCGGGCGCAGTACCCCTCCTTCCTGTATCCGGGGCGGCAGACCGTCGAGGTGCCCGACGGCGAGCCGTTCCCGAACGTCCTGCGCGACCTCGACTGGCGCCGTCCGGACGGCTGGGTCCGCGCCGGGCGGCGGCTCAGGAGCGCCGACCTCGTCGTCCTCGTCGTCCTCAGCCCGGTGCAGGTCCCGCCCTACCTGGGCATCCTGTACGGCCTGGACCGCAGGACCCGGGTCGTGGCGCTCTGCCACAACGTCCTGCCGCACGAACGCAAGCCGTACGACACGCCGCTGATGAAGGCGCTGCTGCGCCGGGTGGACACGGTGCTCGTCCACTCGGAGGGGCAGGCGGGCAAGGCCCGCGAGCTGGCGGCCACGCCGGTGCGGGTGGCCGAGATGGCGCCGCACCTCCCGTCGGGGGCCGACAGGCACGGCGGGCACAGCGGACACAGCGGACACAGGCCGGCCGAGGGCGTGCACGACAGGCTGCTGTTCTTCGGGCTCGTCAGGCCGTACAAGGGGCTTGACCTGCTGATCCGCGCGCTGCCCGACGGGGTGTCGCTGCGGGTCGCCGGGGAGTTCTGGGGCGGCCTTGAGGAGACGACCCGGGCGCTCGCCGCCGAGCTGGGGCTGGACGGGCGGGTGGAGCTGCGGCCGGGATACGTGGCCTCGGCCGACCTGCCGGGGCTGTTCGCGGACGTGGACGCGCTCGTCCTGCCCTACCGGAGCGGGACGGCGAGCCAGCAGGTGTGGCTCGGCCACGAGCACGGGGTGCCGGTCATCGCCAGCAGGGTGGGCACGCTCGGCGACCACGTCACCGACGGGGTGGACGGGCTGCTGGTCGAACCGGGCTCGGTGGAGGGCCTGCGTGCCGCGCTGACCGCGTTCTACCGGCCTGGTGAGCCCGAGCGGCTCCGCGCGGGGGTCAAGGCCGTCGACCCCGAGCCTTACTGGGCCTCCTACGTCGAGGCGCTGGTCTCGGACGCCGTTCCGGACGCGGTCTCGGAGGCGGCCCCGACTCCCGGCACGGAGGCCGGTCCTGACCCGAGCCCGGACGCGGTCCCGGTCCCCGAGCCGGATCCGGCTCCCGGCCCTGACCCGGTCTCGGCCCCGGCTGACGGCCCGGATCCGGAGCCCGGTCCGGTCTCGGAGGCGGGCCCGGGTTCCTCGCGCTGACCCCCGGGACGGGAGAGACGTCCCCACAGGAAGCCGATCCCGGCCCAGCTCAGGTCGGCGAGGGTGAACATCACCCTCGACACCACCGCGGCCACCAGCGCCCTGGGGGAGTCGAGCACCGGTGCCAGGGCGAGCACCAGCGCCCCCTCGCGGACGCCGATCCCGGCGGGGACGATCACCGTGACGATGCCCGTCGCCCAGGCGAGCGCGTAGGCGCCGACCGCCACCGGATAGAGGGAGTCGCCCCGGGCGCCCAGGTCGGCCATGGGGAGCAGCAGGTGGGCGCCGTACACCACCCAGCCGGTGACCGTGAGGGCGACCGCGAGGAGCACCGCCCCGCCGCTGAGCAGCCGGCCCTGGCCGAGGGGCTCCTGGCGGGCGATCCGCAGGGCCAGGTTGAGCCCGAACGTGAGCACGGCCGGGTGCAGGCAGACGGCGATCACCGGGATCAGCGCCAGCAGGTACCACGCCTGGGTCATGGTCTCGCGCAGGGTGACCGCCGCGACGAGGAGCGCGCAGCCCAGGGAGATCAGCAGGGCGAGGGAGACGGAGCCGAACATGCGCCGGGGCGGGACGTCGTGGTCGCGGCCGAGCTCCATCATCGCGGCGTACGCCCAGACGCTGCCCGGCACGTACTTGCCGAGCTGGCCGACGAAGAACACCCTCGCGGTGCTTCCGAGGGGGAGCGGCGAGCCCATCCCGGCCAGCACCGTCCGCCAGGCCAGCACCATGAAGCCGATCCCGGCCATCACCGAGAGGTAGGAGCCGCCGAGGGACCACCACGACAGCTGGGAGATCGCGGCCGTCGTCTCCTCGCGGTTCCTGACCAGGCCGTACCCGAGGAAGCCCACCGCGACCAGCGCGAGCAGCACCCGGAGGAGGCGGCTTGACCGCAGTCGGCTGAGCATCCGCCAAGGGTACGACGGCCTGCTTACCCGACGGTAGGGTCGCGGGTCACCGGTACTCTTGGGCGGCGTCGTGCGAAGTCGCGGAGTCGCGTGGAGGGGAAGAAGAGGAGCGGTGAGCGAGTGATGAGCGCCGAGCGGGTCGCCCAGCTTGAGTACTCCGAGTTCCAGGCGGCGATGCTGGACGAGGAGAAGCGCCGCAGGAAGGCCGCGAAGATCGTCGCTGTGCTCGGGCACTTCCTCGGCAGGGACACCGACGTCCTCGCCGGTCTGACGGTCGCCGACATCGGCTGTTCGGCGGGCTTCATCGCCGACGAGCTGGCCTCGGCGGGCGCGAGCCACACGTTCGGCGTCGACATCGACGTGCCGGGCCTGCGCAGGGCGTCCCAGAGGTTCGGCGAGCGGGTCGAGTTCGTGTGCGCGGACGGCACCGCGCTGCCCTTCCCCGACGGCTCGATCGACGTGCTGGTCTTCAACCACATCTACGAGCACGTGGTCGACCCTGACGCGATCATGGCCGAGATGCGCCGGGTGCTCTCCGAGGACGGCGTCCTCTACCTGGGGCTGGGCAACCGGCTCGGGGTGATGGAGCCGCACTACAAGCTGCCGTTCCTGTCCTATCTGCCGCCCGCGCTCGCCGACCGCTACGTGCGGCTCTTCGGCCGGGCCGACAGCTACTACGAGCGCTACCGCACCAGAAGGGGCCTGCGGAAGATGGTGCGCGGCCTGCGGGTGTGGGACTACACCTTCCCCGTGCTCGTCACCCCGGCCGCGTTCGCCGGGAACGAGCTCTTCCCCGGCGTGGTGGGACGGGTCGCGGGCGGGGTGCTGTCGCGGCTGCCCCGCCCGGTGCTGCGGGCGCTGCTGCCGGTGGTGCCCACCTACCTGTGGGTGGCGACCAGGGGCGACCGCCGCCCGGCCGGGGCCTCCCTGCGCCGGCCGCCCGAGCCGGTACGCCCCCTGTGAGCTCCTCGCGGGCCCGCCACATCTCCTTCCCGGGGCGTGCCGCCGCGGTGACCTCGGCGGGGCTCTGGTGACCGCGGGTGCCGGATCCGGCAGGTCCACCCTGAGGCGGGTGGCCCGCGTCGCGTTCCTGCTCGTCGCGCTCGGGTTCGGCGCGTGGGTGGTGGTGGACCAGTGGGAGGAGATCCGCGCGGGGTTCGCCCGGCTGTCGTGGACGTCCCTCGCGCTGTCGCTCGTCGCGGTGCTCGCCGCGCTGTGCGGCGGGATGATGACGTGGCGGGCGCTGCTGGCCGACCTGGGCTCGCCGCTGCCGCTGCGCGCGGGGGCGAAGGTCTTCTTCGTGGGCCAGCTGGGCAAGTACATTCCCGGATCGCTGTGGCCGGTGATCGCCCAGATGGAGATGGGCAAGGAGCTGGGAGTGCCCAGGTCGCGGAGCGCGGCGGCATTCTTCCTGACGCTGCCGGTGCAGCTCGGCAGCGGGCTCGTGGTCTCGGGGGTGACCCTGCTGGCGGCGATGCCGGGGGCCGCGGCGCCGTACGCGTGGGCGTTCCTGCTCATCCCGGTGCTCGCGGTGGCCTTCGAGCCGAGGGTGGTGAACGCGGTCCTCGGGTTCGGGTTGCGGAAGCTGGGGCGCGAGCCGCTGGAGCGCCCGCTCACCCGCGGGGGCATGCTCACCGCGCTGGGCTGGGCGCTGCTCGGCTGGATCGCGTACGGGCTGCACCTGGCGGCGATCGTCCACGACCTCGGGTCCTCCGGCCTTTCCGCGGTCCTGTTCTCGATCGGCGCGTTCGCGCTCTCGTGGTGTCTGGGGATCATGACGTTCGTCGTCCCGGCGGGGGCGGGGGTGCGCGAGGTGGCTATGGTGGCCGTGCTGGCGCCGGTCCTGGACCGGGGATCGGCGATCACGGTGGCGCTCTGCTCCCGGATCGTGATCATCCTCGGAGACCTTCTCTGCGCGGGTCTCGCCGGCCTGACCGCGCGCCGCGCCGAGGGATCCCGAAAGGACCGCGCTTCGGGAAAAGCAGTGTGATTTCCCCCACGGTTTCAGCGACTCTGGCAATAGAGTAAACAAGAGGAAGGGGACGGTCGTCCCGCTGTGGATCATGAGGGGGGCGATCCTTCTTGACGCCGAGAGTGCTCGTCGACGCGGCCGCGGTTCCGGCCGATCGCGGTGCGCTGATCAGGTATGTCGATGGGCTCGTCGCCGCACTGGACAGAGCGGGCGCTGATCTCGCGGTCGTCTGCCAGCGCGCCGACGCCGCCCGATACGCCGGGTTGGCACCCTCCGCGCGGATTGTGCCCGGGCCTCACGGGATCACCAACCGGGCCGCCCGCCTGACATGGGAGCAGACGGGTCTGCCGTTTCTGGCCCGGCAGGTCGGCGCCCAGGTCATCCACGCCCCTTACTACTCGATCCCGCTGAGTCCCGGCCTGCCCACCGTGGCGACCGTGCACGACCTCACCTGCTTCACCGAGCCCCTGCAGCACGACGCGGTCAAGGCGGCGTTCTTCCGGGCCGCGACCCGCACGGCGGTCCGGCACGCCGCCCGGGTGATCGTGCCCTCCAAGGCGACCAGGGACGAGCTGATCAGGATCCTCTCCGCCGACCCGACCCGCATCGACGTCGCCTACCACGGCGTCGATCCCGCGCTGTTCCACCCGCCGTCCGAGCGGGAGATCACCCACGCCTCCGACCGGCTCGGCCTGCACGGCACCCCGTACGTCGCCTTCCTCGGCCCGCTGGAGCCGCGCAAGAACGTGCCGAACCTGATCCGCGGCTTCGTGCGGGCCGTCGAGAACATCCCCGACCCGCCCGCCCTGGTGCTCGCGGGGGGCATCCGCGACGCCGAGGTGGACGCCGCGGTGGAGAAGGTCCCCTCGACCGTGCGGGTGCTGCGTCCGGGCTTCCTGTCGTTCTCCGACCTGTGCGGCTTTCTCGGCGGCGCGGTGGTCGCGGCCTTCCCCTCGCGGGGCGAGGGTTTCGGGCTGCCGGTGCTCGAGGCGATGGCCTGCGGCGCGCCGGTGCTCACCACCCACCGCACCTCGTTGCCCGAGGTGGGGGGCGACGCGGTCGCCTACACCGAGCCGGACGCCGAGAGCATCGCCGAGGCGCTGCGCACGCTGCTCTCCTCGCCCGAGCGCAGGGAGGCGCTGTCCGTCGCCGGGATCGCCCGCGCCAAGGAGTTCACCTGGGAGGCCTCGGCGGAGGCGCACCTGCTCTCCTATCAGCGCGCGATCGAGTAGTGGGTTAACCTCTCGGCATGATGGAGACCCCCTTGCCCGATCTAGAGGCGATTCTCCTTGTCGGTGGACGAGGGACACGCCTGCGTCCGATGACGCTCGGCACACCGAAACCCCTGTTGCCCACGGCAGGGGTGCCCTTCCTCGCCCACCAGCTCGCCAGGGCGAGGGCTTTCGGGGTGCGGCGCATCGTGTTCGCGACCTCCTACCGGGCGGAGATGTTCTCCGAGGCGTTCGGAGACGGCGAGGCGTTCGGCCTCGCGCTCGAATACATGACGGAGGAGGTCCCGCTCGGCACCGGCGGAGCCATCCGCAACGCCGCGGAGGCGCTCACCTGCGGTCCCGACGACCCGGTGCTCGTGCTCAACGGTGACATCCTGTCCGGTCACGACATCGGCGACCAGATCGCGACGCACGTGGCGAGGAGGGCCGCCGTCACCCTGCACCTGACCGAGGTGGAGGATCCCTCACGCTTCGGGTGCGTGCCCACCGACGAGGAAGGGCGGGTGACCGCCTTCCTGGAGAAGACCCCCAACCCGGTGACGAACCGGATCAACGCCGGATGTTACGTCTTCACCCGCTCGGTGATCGACACGATCCCCGAGGGCGAGGTCGTCTCGGTCGAGCGTGAGACCTTCCCCGGCCTGATCGAGGACGGCGCCCTGGTGCTCGGCTACGCCGACGCCTCCTACTGGCTCGACGTGGGCACGCCCGCGGCCTTCGTGAAGGGCTCCCGCGACCTGGTGCTCGGCCGTCTCGCCTCGCCCGCCCTGCCGGGACCCACCGGTGACTTCCTCGCCCTGCCCGGCGCCATGATCTCGCCGGAGGCGAAGGTCTCCGGCGGCTCCGTGATCGGCGCCCGCGCGATCGTGGAGTCGGGAGCGCAGATCGGCGGCAGTGTGCTCGGGGACGACTGCGTCGTTCACTCGGGCGCGGTCGTGGTCGACTCGGTGGTCGGCATCGGCGCGCGCGTCAACTCTGGAGCGGTCCTGAGGGACGTCGTCCTCGGCGACGGCGCCGTGGTCGGCTCGGGGAACGAACTGCTCGCGGGCAGCCGGGTCTGGCCCGGCGTCGTGCTTCCCGAGTTCGCGATCCGCTTCTCCAGCGACATCTGAGCGTCCGGGGCGCGTGGACCTTCGTGAGGGAACGCGAGTGGTGCCCGCCCTGGCCGGTCGACCTGGCGCTCTCACTCGACCCGCACCGGCGCGGGAGCGGCGACCCCACCCTGAGGTCGGTGCCCGGTGGGGCCTTCTGGCGGACCTCGCGCACGCCCGACGGGCCGGGGACGCTACGGGTGGCCCTCACGGGCGGCCGGGTGGCGGCCTCGGCGTGGGGGCCCGGGGCGGAGTGGATGCTGGAGACGCTCCCCGCGCTGCTGGGCGACGGTGACGACGTCTCGGGGTTCGTTCCCGGGCACGAGGTGCTGCGTGACGCGGCGAGACGCCATCCGGGGCTGAGGATCGGCAGGACCTCACGGGTGCTTGAGGCGCTGGTCCCGGCCGTGCTGGAGCAGAAGGTGGTGTCCACCGAGGCGCGGCGGGCGTGGCGGTGGCTGCTGGGCCGCTATGGCGAGCCCGCGCCGGGTCCCGCGCCCGAGGGGATGAGGGTCTTCCCGCCACCCGAGGTGTGGTGGTCGATTCCTTCGTGGGACTGGCACCGCGCGGGGGCGGAGGCGGTGCGGGCCCGGACGATCGCGAACGCCGCCCGGTACGCGGGGCGGCTGGAGGCGGTCGGGGGCAGCGCCGACGCGGATCGGCTGCTGAGGGCGCTGCCCGGGATCGGGGTGTGGACGTCCGCCGAGGTGCGCCAGCGCTCGCACGGTGACGCGGACGCGATCTCGGTGGGCGACTTCCACCTGCCCGCGCTGGTCGGCTGGTCGCTCAGCGGTGAGCGGGTGGACGACGCGCGGATGTTGCGGCTGCTCGCTCCCTACCGGGGGCACCGGCACCGGGTCAGCCGGCTGCTGGGGTTGGGCGGTGTGCGGCCACCCGCTCGCGGGCCGAGGATGCCCGTGCGCGACTACCGGTCGTTCTGAGCGCTCCCTCGGATGCCGGTGCGCGATCACCGGTCGTTCTGCGGGTTCCCTCGTCGGGGAAGGGTTCGCCGCGTTGCCAGTCGAGGCTGTCGCGCGTGTCGGCTCCGATCAGCGGGGCGAGGACGGCGACGGCGGCGAGGGCGAGGAGAAACCAGAGCATTGTCGGCTCCTGTCGGGTGAGGTCCGAGGGGGTCCCACGGAGGATCGGGGCGGGTTTCCCGCAGGGGCGGGGTTCCGGTTGATGCCTCTAATTTATGCATCTGCAAGTATTTACGTCTATCGAGACTTGCTTGACGACATGCTTTAGAAACACTGAAGTGTCCGGCCTTCGCCGTCGTCCGGTGCGGGTGGTGTTCCTGCGCCCGGACAGGGCCTTCGCCGAGGTCCGGCGTCCGGGCATTCGGGTGGGGCGGGCATCGGGCCCGGGGCCTGTGCCGGGAGTCCGTGGGCCGTGAGCGGGTACCCGCCGCCCCGCGTTCTCGTCTCGCGCCGTACTGTGCCGTCATGAGCGCTCACCCCACCGACAACGCGATGCGCCGGGCTCTGGCCAGGGCCCGCGACGGCAAAGCTCTCGACGTCACCGAAGCCACCGTCCTGCTGCACGCGCGGGACGAACATCTGGAGACCCTCCTCGACCACGCGGGGAGGGTGCGGGACGCCGGCCTTGAGGCGGTCGGCCGGCAAGGGATCATCACCTACAGCCGCAAGGTCTTCATCCCCCTGACACGCCTGTGCCGCGACCGCTGCGGTTACTGCACGTTCGCCACCGCCCCGCACAAGCTGGAAAGCATGTTCCTGAGCCCCGACGAGGTGCTGGAGATCGCGAGGCAGGGCGCGGCGATGGGGTGCAAGGAGGCGCTGTTCACCCTGGGCGACCGGCCGGAGGACCGCTGGCACCAGGCCCGTGAGTGGCTGGACGCGCACGGCTACGACGACACGCTGTCCTACGTCCGCGCGATGGCCGTGCGGGTGCTCGAGGAGACCGGGCTGCTGCCGCACCTGAACCCGGGCGTCATGACCTGGCGGGACCTGCAGCGGCTCAAGCCGGTCGCGCCCTCCATGGGCATGATGCTGGAGACGACCTCACGGCGGCTCTTCGAGGAGAAGGGGCAGGCGCACCACGGCTCGCCCGACAAGGATCCCGCCGTGCGGCTGCGCGTGCTGGAGGACGCCGGGCGGACGAACGTGCCGTTCACCAGCGGCATCCTCATCGGCATCGGGGAGACGGTCGCCGACCGCGCCGAGTCGCTGTTCGCGCTGCGCAGGGTGGCGCGTGAGTACGGCGGCATCCAGGAGATCATCGTCCAGAACTTCCGCGCCAAGCCGGACACCGCGATGCGCGGCATGCCGGACGCCGACCTGCAGGAGCTGGCCGCGACGATCGCGGTGACCCGGCTCGTGCTCGGACCGAAGATGAGGGTGCAGGCCCCGCCGAACCTCGTCGACTCCGAGTACGAGCTGATGATCAGGGCGGGCATCGACGACTGGGGCGGCGTCTCGCCGCTCACGCCCGACCACGTCAACCCCGAGCGGCCCTGGCCGCAGATCGACGACCTCGCCGCCCGTACGGCCGCGGCCGGGTTCGCGCTGCGCGAGCGGCTCACCATCTACCCCGAGTTCGTGCTGGCCGGGGAGCCCTGGCTCGACCCGAGGCTCAACGCGCACGTCGCAGCCCTGGCGGACCCCGAGACCGGGCTCGCCTGCGAGGACGCGGTCCTGACCGGCCGCCCCTGGCAGGAGCCCGACGGCGGTTTCGTCTCCCTGGGCCGCGTCGACCTGCACACGGCGGTCGACACCGAGGGGCGCGGCGCCGACCGCCGCGACGACTTCGACAGCGTGTACGGCGACTGGGAGGCGCTCAGGGAGCGTCTGCCCGCGGCCACCTCGGCCGTGCGGGGCGACGTGCGGGAGGCCCTGAACCGGGCCGAGAGCGACCCGGCGGGCCTGAGCGACGCCCAGGCGCTCGTCCTGCTGGACCTCGCGGGAGACCAGAACGGGGTGGGCGCCGACGACGCCGCGCTGGACGAGCTCTGCCGGATCGCCGACGGTCTGCGCAGGGAGGCCGTCGGCGACGAGGTCACCTACGTGGTGAACCGGAACATCAACTTCACCAACGTCTGCTACACCGGCTGCCGCTTCTGCGCCTTCGCGCAGCGCCGTACCGACGCCGACGCCTACACCCTCTCCCTGGAGCAGGTCGCCGACCGCGCCTGGGAGGGCTGGCAGGCCGGGGCGACCGAGGTGTGCATGCAGGGCGGCATCCACCCCGACATGCCCGGCACCGCGTACTTCGACATCGCGAGGGCGGTCAAGGCCAGGGTGCCGGAGATGCACGTCCACGCGTTCTCGCCGATGGAGGTGATCAACGGTGCCAGCCGTACCAACCTGTCCGTCGAGGACTGGCTGGTCGCCGCGAAGGAGGCGGGCGTCGACTCGCTCCCGGGCACCGCGGCGGAGATCCTCGACGACGACGTCCGCTGGGTGCTGACCAAGGGCAAGCTTCCCACCAGGGAGTGGGTCGAGGTCATCTCCACCGCGCACCGGGTCGGCATCCCGACGACCTCCACGATGATGTACGGCCACGTCGACAACCACGGGCACTGGGTGCGGCACATCCGGCTGATCCGCCGTATCCAGGAGGAGACCGGCGGGTTCACCGAGTTCGTGCCGTTGCCGTTCGTCCACCACAGCGCGCCCATCTACCTGGCGGGGATCGCCCGTCCGGGGCCGACGGCGCGGGAGAACCGGGCCGTGCACGCGCTGGCGCGCGTCCTGCTGCACGGCGCGATCGCCAATGTCCAGTGCTCGTGGGTGAAGCTCCAGGACGAGCTCTGCCGCGAGGTGCTGCTCGGCGGGGTCAACGATCTCGGCGGCACGCTGATGGAGGAGACGATCAGCAGGATGGCCGGGTCGGAGAACGGCTCCTTCAAGACCATCGGTGAGATCGAGGCGATGGTCGCCCCGACCGGGAGGCCGCTCCGGCAGCGGACCACCTCCTACGGCGTGCCGGACGCCGAGCGGGTGGCTGCGGCGAGGGCGAGTGACGGCGTCTGCCGCAGCGTCCGCCCCAACGCGCTTCCGCTGCTCTCCCTGGAGCCCTCGGCGAAGTCATAACAAGTTCTACGTCTGGCCGTCTTCGCGGAAGGTTCGTCGGCGCAATCGGCACTCCCTCTGTAGCCATATGTAGGGAGAGGTCCCGGTTTGTCGTCATCCGGCGGACACCGCGCGGCAGCCGACGTCGAGCGCCGCCGGCGTGCCGCCGGCGTGCGTCTGTCGCCGGCGGCGGTCGCGGTCGCCGGGTCCGCCCGAACGGCCGACCCGGTGCTCCCGTCAGCGGACGACGACGAAGTCGGACGCGAGCCTGGGGGCGCGGTCCCTCGGCGGGGCGGCGGGGTGGCCGATGGCGACGGCGCCCATCGGGTCCCAGTCCAGGGGCAGGTCGAGGACCTGCCTGACCACGTCGCGGCAGAACATGGTGGACGACACCCAGGCGGATCCCAGGCCCTCCACCGCGAGCTGGACCAGGAAGTTCTGCACCCCCGCGCCGGTCGCGACCACGAACATCTCCCGCTCGGCCGCATCGCGCCGGGCGTCGCCGTAGGTGTGCGAGCCGTCCATCACCAGGCAGGGCACCGCCAGACAGGGGGCCGCGCGCAACACGTCGCCCCGCCTCACCCGCTTGGCGATCGACTCCTCGGAGAATCCGTCACCGCGCAGGTCGGTGATCCAGGCCTCCCGCATCGCGTCGAGCAGCTTCTCGCGGGTCTCCGCCGACTCCAGCAGGACGAACCGCCACGGGGTCGTGTGGTGCGGGGCGGGTGCGGCGATCGCGGCCTCGACCGCCCTGCGGACCTTGGCGCCGTCCACGGGGTCGGCGGAGAACTCGCGGACGGTCCTGCGGGCGAAGACCACGTCGCGCGAACCGTACCGGAACATGTCCTCGGCGGACGGGCGGAGCAGCTCGCCGACTCCCGGACCGTCCTCCTCCGTGGTGTACTCCGCCAGACCTCTGATCACCGCCACCGGGGTCTGCGAGACCTTCCCCTTGACCAGGTCCCCGGCCGCCGCGAACTCGTCGGCGACGGCGGTCAGGGTGACCTCGAGCGGGTTGCCGTGGTCGTCGGACATGCCCCGGTAGTCGAGCGCGGGCGTCACCCCCGCGAGGCCGACGGCGAGGTCGGTCTGGCCGTTGCGCCACGGGCGGCCGAAGGTGTCGGAGATGACCACGCCGACCGACACACCGAGCAGCTCCCTGACGCGCGCCCTGACGGCCGAGGCGGAGGCGTCCGGGTCGGTGGGCAGCAGGACGACCGTGCCGGGACGGGTGTTGGAGGCGTCGACCCCGGCGGCGGCCATCACGAACCCGTGCGCCGTCTCGGCGATCACGGTCTCACCCCTGCGGGCGACCACCCGCCGCGTCTCCGCCTCGACGGCCTCGGCGCGGGTCGCGTCGTGCAGCACCCGGCCCTCGGCCTTGCTGGAGATCTTCGAGGTGACCACGAGGATGTCGCCGTCGCGCAGGTCGGGCAGGGCCGTGGCGATCAGCTCGCCGACGTCGTCGCCCTCGCGCACCTCGGGCATGCCGGGAACCGCGAAGACCTCCACCTTGACGTCCGAGGACTCCTCCTGTCCGCGCCTGAACCGGCTCATCACACACCTTCCTCGGGGGTCGCGGACGCGCCGGATCCGTTCGCGGCGGGAGAACCCTCGTACGGCGCCGGAGGGGCGGCGCGCCGGCCCGCGAGCCGTACGGCCATGTCCAGGGCGGCACGGGCGATGGCCGCGGCGGACTCGACGTCGTGCATGATCAGCGGGCGGGCCTCGACGTCGACGCCGTCGAGGGCGACCCCGGCGTCCTCCTCCGCGACCAGCCAGCCGTCCACCAGCGGTGATCCGTACAGTTCGAGGACGGCCTGCGCGGTGGTCTCCACGCCGATCGCGGTCAGGCAGGCGTCGGCCATGCCCCGGACGGGGGCGCCGCCGACGATGGGCGAGACGCCGACGACGGTCTTGCCCTCAAGGGCCTCGCGGACGCCCTTGATCTGCAGGATCGTGCCGATGCTGACGACCGGGTTGGACGGCGGGAGGATGACCGCGTCCGCGGCGGCGATGGACTCCAGCACTCCGGGGGCGGGGGAGGCGTCGTCCGCGCCGACCAGGATGATCTGCTCGGCGGGGACCGAGGCGCGCAGCCGCACCCACCACTCCTGGAAGTGGATGGCGCGACGGCCCCGCTCGTCGGAGACGACGACGTGGGTCTCGGTCCTGTCGTCGCTCATCGGGATCAGGCGTACGCCCGGCTGCCAGCGCGCGCACAGCGCCTCGGTGACCGCGGACAGGGGGTATCCGGCGTCGAGCATCTGGGTGCGCACGATGTGGGTGGCGAAGTCACGGTCGCCGAGGCCGAACCACTGCGGCTCGACGCCGTAGGCGGCGAGTTCCTCCTTGACGACGTGCGACTCGGACCGCCGTCCCCACCCCTGCTCCTCGTCGATGCCGCCGCCCAGTGTGTACATCACGGTGTCGAGGTCGGGGCAGACCCGCAGGCCGTAGAGGCTGATGTCGTCACCGGTGTTGCCGATGACGGTGATCTCGGAATCGGGGGCCGCGGTGAGCAGGCCGCGCAGGAAACGGGCGCCGCCGATTCCGCCGGCGAGGGAGACGATGCGCATGCCGTCCAGTGTTCCACTAGGTCACCTGACCCGTTGTCGGGGTACCGGCGGGCGATTCACACTACTCTTTTCATGATCGTTATGCGGGGCGCCCGCCCTGCCGGATCGCCTGGTAGGACGCCCGAAATGTGGGCTTATAGGGTGTCAAAAAAGTATTTGTGGGGTTGGTGGGCTTCCCGGGACCACCGGCAGCAAAGTCAGCCATGTGCAAAACTGACCCGGGTTTACCTAAAGACCCTCTGGGGGTAGTTGTGATCAATGTCGAGGCGGGCCGGCTCCGGGAACCGGCCGCGTGGCTCATGGTCGCCTTCGGGTCCGCGAGCGTTCTCGTCGGCATCGAACGCCTGCTTTTCGGGGGTGGGCCGTCGTCCTCCTTCGCCGAGCGCTCGTCGGACTTCACGGGGCAGTTCACCTCGCCGGTCGCGTCCGCGTTGCTCGTGGGCGCCGTGCTGCTGGCGACCAACTTCGGCCCGGTGATCGAGCGGCTGAAGGTGATGGCCCTCGTCGTGGCCGGCACGCTCGGCCTCTCCGCGCTGTTCGGCCTGATCGGCCTGTTCGGCGGGCTGTTCGGGGGCGCGGAGGGCTTCCTGGGGAAGGTCGAGTTCTTCCTCGTCAACCTGCCCGCCCTCGCGTTGACCGTGGTCGCGCTGCTGTACGTGCTGCCGAAGGCGATCCCGCCGGGCCCGCGCGAGGACCCCTTCCGCGCCGGTGGCGGCTTCGGCCACTCCCCGGACCCGCAGGAGCAGCGGTACGCCTACAGCCGGCCGCCCGTCCCCGGGCAGCAGGCTCCCTCCCAGGGCCCCCAGGGCGTTCCGGGACAGGGCGTTCCGCAGGGCGCGTACCCCCAGGCCCAGGGCGGCCCCCCTCCCCACGGCCCCCAGGGGCAGATGCCCCCGCAGGGCGGCCAGGGGTATCCGCAGGGCCAGGGGCCGCAGGGCGGCCAGGGGTATCCGCAGGCCCAGGAGCCGCAGGGCGGCCAGGGACACCCGCAGGAGGCCCCGCCCGTCCCGGCTCCGCAGCCCCCGTACGAGCGCCCCGCGCTCCCGCCGGCGCCCGCGCACAGTTCCACCGGAGCCCAGGAGGGATACGGCCGGCCGGAGGCGTCCCCCGCGCCGCAGGCCGGTGAGGGATACTCACAGGCCCCCTACCCGCCGCCCGCCGAGAACCAGTCCTACGCCGCCCAGCCCGGCCCCTACGCTCAGCCGTCCCAGCAGCAGGAGCCGCAGGGGTACGCGCAGCAGGAGCAGAACCACCCGCAGCCCGCCTCGCCTGTGGAGAGCTACACCCCGAACCCGTACGTCGCGGCGGACGTCCAGCCCTCGGCCCCTGCCAAGCCGTACGATCCCCCGGCCGCGGCCTACGACCCGCCGATCTACGCCGCCCCGGTGGAGCCGCACGCCCAGACGGAACCCCGTCTGCCGAGCTACCCGCAGTTCCCCGACTCCTCGTCGTACGGTCAGGAGTCGCAGGACTTCGGCAGGCAGGCTGAATCTCCGGCGTCCCCGGCGTTCCCGGAGTCCCCGGCCTCGCCGGTTCCCCCCGCGTACGGCCAGGAGGCGCAGCCGTCGGGATCCGGGCGGCACTCCAGCCCTCGGCTGCCGAGCTACTCCCAGTACTCAGAGCCCTCCCAGTACGCCGAGCCCTCGTCGTCCTCGTCGTACGGTCAGGGGACGCAGGACTTCGGCAGGCAGGCCGACTCGTCCGCGTACGGTCATCAGTCGGACCCGCTGCGGTCCGACTATGGGCAGACCGCTCCTTCCGGACAGTCCGACCCGCTCTTCGGACGCCAGGACGAGCCTCCGACGTCCCCGGTCTCGCCGGTTTCTCCCGCGTACGATCAGGAACCGCGGCAGCCGGGCTACCCGCAGCCCGAGCAGCCGAGCTACTCGCAGCCCGATCCGCAGGGATACCCGCCCGCCGACTCGCAGGGCTACCAGCGGTCCGAGGTCCCGGGCTTCGGCGGGCACCGGGAGTCGCAGTCCTACCCGCAGCCGGAGCCGCAGTCGCCCGGCTACGGGCACCAGCCCGAGCAGCAGGCCGAGGGGCACCAGGGCCGGACGGCGGACAGCCGGCAGCACCCGCCGTTCGACGGCCCGCCGCAGTCCTTCCCGCAGCCGCCGGAGAACTACGGCCAGCCGTTCACCGGTTACTCCGGCGCCGAGTTCGGCCGTCAGGGCGAGCAGAGCCCGGCATACCCGGCGCCCGACCCGGTGGACCTCAGGTCCCAGCAGATGGCCCAGGCGTACCAGCAGGCGGAGAGCTACCAGCAGCAGGCCCAGCAGGGCGGCACCGAGCCGCAGCTGCGCGTTCCCGAGTACGGTTCCCCGGGGTACGAGGGCCCGTTCGGGCACCCGCAGACCCCTGAGGCCCCGCGCCCCCCGCAGAGTCCCCAGCCCTCACAGACCCCTCAGGCTCCGCAGGACTCCCAGGCGCCGTACGGGTCCCACCAGTGGGACCCCCAGTCGGAGACGACGGTCCGGTTCGACCCGAGCGCCTACCAGGGAGACCCGCTGAGCGGTCCCTCGCCCGCGGCCAGGACGTGGGACTCGCAGCCGATAGACCCCACGGCGATCTACAAGCCCGAACAACGCCCAGGTCAGGTCACGGATGAGGAAACCACGGATAGAGAGAGGGTGGGCCCCGGTCAGGATCAGAACATGTCCTGGTACGGTTCCGACCGCCGAGAGCACTGAGCCCCTGGCGGTCGAAGCGATCACCTGGTGCAATTGCCGTCGTGGCAGGCACACGACCCACAACCGGGGAGAGCAGGTCTTTCCCCGGATACCAGCATGCCGCTTGACGCCACACCGAGCACACGCGTGTAATTACACACGTGTTGTTACGCCTTCCTCTGGGTGGGTAAGGGGGAGGCGTTCATAGGGGGGCTCCAATTTTGCGGGCTTGCGGCAGGGAGGTGTGCAGTGGCCGACCTGGTCATCGCACAGGAGAGCATCGCTGAAGAGCAGCTTGGCTGGCAGGAGCGCGCCTTGTGCGCGCAGACCGACCCGGAGGCGTTCTTCCCGGAGAAGGGAGGGTCCACCCGCGAGGCCAAGAAGGTTTGCCGCTCCTGCGAGGTGCGTGCCGAGTGTCTTGAGTACGCACTCGAACACGACGAGCGGTTTGGAATCTGGGGTGGGTTGTCGGAGCGTGAGCGCCGCCGCATCAAGCGTGAGGCGGTCTGAGCCGTCCGGAGACCGGGTGGCCGGAAGGCTTGAGCGCTCTGGCGTCCGGACGCTCTGGACGTCCGGGCACCGGCGAACACTATGAACACGACAAACACCATGAACACCATGAAAACCGATCGAGACCGAGGCGCCGAAGCGGTGGCGAAGAGGCTTGATCGGTCTGGCAGAAGTGCATGACGCCTCTAGGAGGCGTTTGACGAATATGTCCACGGGGTCACGTGACCGTCGGTCACGTGACCCTTTTTTCATGCCCGCGACCAGGTGTAAGACATAGTCCGACAGAGGGTGCCGTATCGTTAGCGCGCCGATTCCCGCCACTCCTGAACACGGGACATATGTCCATCACCGACCCCCCGCACCCCCAGCGCCCCCAGCACACCGTCACCGCGATCGTCGTCTCCCACGACGGTTCCCGCTGGCTGGGGGAGACCCTGGAAGCCCTGCTCAAACAGACCCGCCCGGTGGACCGGGTCGTCGGGGTCGACAACGGCAGCAGGGACGGCAGCGCCGCGCTGCTCACCGCGGCCCTCGGCTCCAGGGCGGTGCTCACCCTGCCGCGCTCGACCGGTTTCGGCGAGGCCGTCGCCGAGGTCCTCGACCGGCTCGGCCCCGGTGGCGGACAGGAGTGGATCTGGCTGCTGCACGACGACTGCGCCCCGGACGTCCACGCCCTGCGGCTCCTGCTGGAGGCCGCGGACGAGGACCCCAAGGCGGCGGTGCTCGGGCCCAAGCTCCGCGACTGGCTCGACCGGCGGCTCCTGCTGGAGGTCGGCGTCACCGTCGACCGTACCGGCCGCAGGGACACCGGGCTGGAGCCCCGCGAGTTCGACCAGGGGCAGTACGACGGGACCAGGGACGTGCTCTCGGTCTCCACCGCGGGCATGCTGGTCCGCAGGGACGTCTGGGAGGAGGTCGGCGGGCTCGATCCCGCCCTGCCGCTGTTCCGCGACGACCTCGACCTGTGCTGGCGCGTCAGGAACGCCGGACACCGCGTGCGGAACGTCACGGGGGCGGTCGCCTGGCACGCGGAGGCGGCCACCCGGCGGCGGCGCCGCATCACCGCGAGCGGGGACCACCCCCGCCGCCTGGACCGCCGCAACGCGCTCTTCGTCGTCATGGCGAACCTGCCCCTGCGCCCGCTGCTGTGGGCACTGGTGCGCAACGCCTTCGGGTCGATCTTCCGTACGGTGCTGTTCCTGGTGGCCAAGCAGCCCGCCAACGCGCTGGACGAGTTTCTCGCGTTCGGCTCGGTGTTCGGTCACCCCATCCGGATGATCAAGGCAAGGCGGGTGCGGGCGAAGGGCCGCAGGCAGGGGTACGCGGCGGTGAGCCGGCTCCTCACCCAGCCGGGCGCCGGTTACCGCCGGCTCGCCGACAGGGCACGGAGCTACCTGGCCGGGGGCGGGTTCGTGGAGTCCGCGGGACGCCACCACGCCATGGCGGCCTCGCCGCACGCGCAGGAGGACGGCGAGGAACTGCTCACCGACGCCGGGGTGATGCAGCGCGTCTTCGGAAACCCCGGCGTCCTGCTCTTCCTGGCGCTCGTCCTGGTGACGCTGGTCGCCGAGCGCGCGGTGACCGGCGGGGCCAGGCTGGGCGGCGGCGCGCTCGTCCCGGTGATCGGCGGGGCCTCCGACCTGTGGGACCTCTACCGCGCGAGCTACCACCAGGTGGGACTGGGCACCGACGCGTGGGCCCCGCCGTACGTGGCGGTGCTGGCCGTGCTCTCCACGCTGATGTTCGGCAAGACGTGGCTCGCGGTGTCGCTGCTGCTGCTCGGCTGCGTGCCGCTGGCGGGGATCTCCGCGTACGCGGCCACCCGGTCGATGATCCCCGGCCGCTGGACCAGGGTCTGGCTCGCCTCCTCGTACGCCCTCCTGCCTGTCGCCACCGGCGCGGTCGCCGCGGGACGGCTCGGCACCGCGGTGGTCTTCGTGCTGCTGCCCGTCTACGCGGCGCTCGCCACCGCCGTCCTCACCGCGGAGCGCCGTCGCGCCCGCCGCGCCGCCTGGGGCCTGGGACTTCTCCTCGCCGTCGGCACGGCCTTCGCCCCGCTGGTCTACCCGCTGACCGCGATCCTCGGCGCGCTGGCGGCGCTCGCCTTCCCGCGCAGGGGCGTCGCGGTCTCGATGCTCGTGGCGTTCGCCGTCCCCGTGGCCCTGCTGTTCCCCTGGCTCCTCCAGGTGGTCGCCGCCCCCGGGCAGCTGCTGCTGGAGGCCGGGCTGCACCAGCCGGAGCTGGTCGACCCCGCGCTGCCCGCCGGGTCGCTGCTGTTGCTCAGCCCCGGCGGTCCCGGCATGCCGCCGCTCTGGGTGACCGGTGGTCTCCTCGCCGCCTGCCTGCTCGCGCTGCTGATGCGCCGCAACCGGATGGTGATCGCGGTCGGCTGGGGCGTCGCGCTCTTCGGGGTGCTGGTGGCGATCCTGGTCAGCAGGACCACCGTCACCTCGATCAACGGCGACGTCGAGGCCCCCGCGTGGCCGGGGGTGCCGCTCGCCTTCGCCGCCACCGGCATGCTCGTGGTGGCCGCGCTCACCGCCGACAGGATCGTGGAGTTCCGGGCCGCGGGGGGAGTGCGCAGGCTCGCCGCGCTCGGTGTCGTGCTGGTCGCGTTCTCCACGCCGCTGCTCGCGGCGGGCATGTGGATCGTGAAGGGCGTGGACGGCCCGCTCCGAGGGACCGTACGCGACGTCATGCCGGCCCTCGCCGCGAACAACTCCTCGGGCGGCGAGCGGACCCTGCTGCTGCGCTCCTCGACGGGCGGTCTGCTCTTCACCGTGCTGCGCGGGCGCACCCCGGTGGTCGGCGAGGCCGACATCCCCGTCCCCGAAGGGCCCAGGGAGCTGGTCCGGCTCGCCGCGGCGGGGCTGGTGTCCGGCAGGGGCGGTGACGACGCCCGGGTCCTCGCGGCCCACGGCGTGCGGTTCGTCGTGGTGACCGCGCCCGTCGATCCGGAGATCAGCCACGCGCTCGACTCGCAGCCCTCGCTGGCGAGGATGAGCCTGTCCCGCTCGGTCGGCGTGTGGCGGCTCACCCAGCCGATCGCCCTTCCGGTGCCCCCGCCGGGAGACCCCTGGCACGGCCGCTGGCTCTGGGCCCAGGCCGCGCTGGTGCTGGTCGTCCTGGTCCTGGCCGCACCCGGGGCGCGTACCGAGTCCGACGAGCCCGCGCTCCCCCAGAACCTGCCCGAACCTCGCAGAGAGCTGGCCGCCCGGTGAAATCCCTGATCGAGAACCGGTTCAGCCTGCTGGTGCTGGTCCTGGTGGCCCTCCTCGCCCTGTACGGGGTGGCCTACGCCACCCAGCCGCAGGCCGTCGTCGTCACCGCCCCGGGGTTCGAGAAGGTGCCCGTCGCCTCGGTGACGGCCGTCTGCCCGGCGCCCGGAGACACCTCCGTCGGGGTGGTCGTCCCGCCGGGCAGCCGGGAGCCGGGCTCCGCGACGCTCGTCACGGGCGACAAGAGCCTCGCCACCGTCGACGTCCCCGGACGTCTCTGGCACGACGAGGTGCCGGCCTCGTCGCCGCCCCTCGTCGTCGCGGCCACCGGGAGCATGGCCGCCGGTCTGGAGATCTCGCAGACCCGCAGGGAGAAGTCGGGCGAGCAGCGAGGACTGGCGGGGACACGCTGCACGGAGCCGACGGCGAGCACCTGGCTGGTCGGGCCGGGGCCGGCCGCGGCGGACGTCACGCTGTACCTGACCAACGCCGATCTCGCCCCGGCCATCGCGGAGATCATGGTCTACACGGGCGAGGGGCCGGTGTTCGACGACTCGGGCGGCGTGTTCACCCTCAAGCCGGGCCAGAGCCGCTCGATCAAGGTCGTGGACATCGCCCCCTCGGCGCTCGTCGTGGCGATCCAGGTCCGTACCAGCGCGGGGCGGGTCACCGCCGCGGCACGGGCGATCATGAACGACGGGCGGGGCGTGGACTGGCTGCCCGCCTCCGCGCCCCCCGCCACCCGCGTCGTCGTGCCGGGCATTCCCGGCGGCGGCGGAAAACGCGAGCTGATCGTCGCCTCCGCAGAGGAGTTCGACACCCTGGTGGAGGTCAAGGCACTCACCCCCGAAGGGACGTACGCGCTCCAGGGCCGCGAACTCGTCGAGGTGCCCGCGGGTTCCGTGACGAGCCTCGACCTGTCCGGCGGGATCGGCGGCCAGCCGTCCGCGCTGGTGCTCACCTCGGACACCCCGATCGTCGCCGGGCTCGTCGCCACCGGCACCGGTTCGAAGACCGATGTGGCCTTCACGGCGGGGGCGGCCCCCATCGACCTGGGCAGCGTCGTCGCCGACAACCGTACGGGCGGCAAGGTGAGCTCCCGGCTGCTGCTGACCGCGCCGGACACGGCCGGCCTGGTGAGCGTGCAGGTGGTCCCGCGCGAGGGCGAGCCGGGCGAGCCGTTCCAGGTGGAGATCCCCGCCGAGCGGACCAAACAGGTCGCGCTCACCAAGGTGAAAGGGCCCTTCGCGGTGGTCGTGCAACCGCTGCCCGGGTCGGGACCGGTCTACGGGGGGCGCGTCCTGGAGGAACGGCTCAAGGGTGGGCCCGCGCTGACCGTGCAGCCGCTCGCCCCCGCCCGCCTGTGGGCGCTGGTCCCGCCGATCGCCGAGTCCGCCGCGACCGTCCTGCCCTGAACCGTTCTGCCCTGAACCGTCCTGTCCTGAACGGGGTCCTGCGCCGGAAGGCCACGGGAGCGTCGTGGTCTCCCATGTCGTGCCGGGTCGGTCGTGGCCGCCTCGGGACACGGCGGGGACGGCCCTCTCCGGCGCGGCGGGTCAGTCGTGATCGTCGAAGCCGGGATCGACCGACTCCGGGGAGAGCCCGAACAGGCCCGCGACCTGCTCGACCACCGTCTCGTGCACCATCGCGCCCAGGTGGTCGCGGTCGCGCGCCCTGCTCTCCAGCGGGCGACGGTAGATGATCACAACGGCCGGGCGGCTCCCCGCGGCGGGCTCCGAGCGTCCGAAGGGGATGGGGTCGCCGTTCAGCAGTCCGGGACCGTCGCCCAGCTCGCTGATCGGCGGGACCTCCTCGACCGCGAACTCCACGGCGGACAACTGCTTGGCCCACCGGGGCTTGAGCCGGTCGACGGCGTCCAGGACGAGATCGTCGAACCGCTCGCTGCGGGCCTTGGCGATCGGCACGTGCGAGGGCGCCAGCGGGCCGCGCAGGCCGCGACCATGCCTGTCGCGCCTGCGGGGAGGGCGGGGTCTGCCGGGTGCCGGGCTCACGGCCCCAGCTTAGACGTGACCCGGACCAGGGCGGGAGGTGCCGTGACCGGAGTGCGGGCGGACGGAAGGGGTGACGGCGGGGGCGCGGGTGACGGGGGATGCCGAGGAGAGGCGCGCGGACGACAGGAGTGATGTGGCGGAGCGGCAGGGGAGGGGCGCGGGAGGGAGGGGGCGTGCGGGAGATCCTGTCGTTCGCGTCAGGCGCACAGCGGTGGGACGAGAACCCCGTCGGGGAACGCCGCCCGCGGCGGCTCGTTTCTCCTCCCGGAGAAACACCGGGAATCGGCGAACGGTTGTAAGCCGTACAGGCAGGTGGAACCCGGGACACGTGTCCGAATTGTGGCGACACGCTCGTTAAGAGCGCTCAGATAGTGGCGCCTCGGACGCTTACCGGATACGGTCCCACCGTGAGCCCCGTCCGCCGCTGTTCCCGCACCGCGTGCAGTCAGCCTGCCGTTTTCACGCTCACGTACGTCTACGCCGATTCGACCGCTGTTCTCGGACCCTTGGCGACGTACGCCGAGCCGCACTGTTACGACCTGTGTGCCGAGCACGCCGAGCGGCTCACCGCCCCCCGAGGCTGGGAGGTGGTGCGCCTGCCGACCGATGGCGCGCCGCCGAGCACGGACGACCTGGAGGCCCTCGCGAACGCGGTCCGCGAGGCGGCCAGGCCCACGCCGAGCGGCGGCACCGAGCCGGTCGGCCAGGGGGTCGAGGTCGGCCGCCGAGGTCACCTGCGAGTGCTTCGCTCCGCACAGCCCCAGCGCGACCGCTGACCCTACTAGGCTGGGAGCACGAGACACGACGCAAGGGGTGGAGCTGGAGTGGGCGACCTCGCCAAGATCTTCAAGGCGTACGACGTCCGTGGCGTCGTGCCGGACGAGCTCGACGAGGAGACCGCGGAGGCGGTCGGCGCGGCCTTCGTGGAGGTGACCGGGGCGAAGACCGCCGTGGTGGCGTACGACATGCGCGAGTCGTCGGTGCCGCTGGCCGCGGCCTTCACCCGGGGGGCGACCTCGCGGGGGGCCGATGTGATCAACGCGGGCCTGGGCTCCACGGACCTGCTCTACTACGCGAGTGGCAGCCTCGGCCTGCCCGGGGTGATGTTCACCGCGAGCCACAACCCGGCCCGCTACAACGGCATGAAGATGTGCAGGGCGGGCGCCGTGCCGATCGGTGGCGCCACCGGGCTCGTCGAGATCCGCGAGCGGGCCGCCGCGATCCTGGCCTCGGGCATCCTCGGCGGCGAGGGGGGCGGGAAGGTCTCCGAGCGCGATCTGCTGCGCGGCTACGCCGACCACCTGCGCACCCTGGTCGACCTGTCGGGCATCCGGCCGCTGCGAGTGGTGGTCGACGCGGGCAACGGGATGGGCGGGCACACGGTCCCGACGGTGTTCGAGGGGCTGCCCGTCGAGCTGACGTCCCTCTACTTCGAGCTCGACGGCACCTTCCCCAACCACGAGGCGAACCCCATCGAGCCCGACAACCTGCGCGACCTGCAGAAGGCCGTGCTCGACGTGGGCGCCGACATCGGGCTCGCCTTCGACGGAGACGCCGACCGCTGCTGGGTCGTCGACGAGCGCGGCGAGTCCGTCTCCCCGTCGACGATCACCGCGCTGGTCGCGGTCCGCGAGCTGGGCAGGCACCCCGGGGCCGCGATCATCCACAACCTGATCACCTCCAGGGGCGTTCCGGAGATCGTCGCCGAGCACGGCGGCCGTCCGGTCCGCACCCGCGTGGGGCACTCGTTCATCAAGGCCGAGATGGCCGCGACCGGCGCGGTCTTCGGCGGCGAGCACTCCGCCCACTACTACTTCAGGGACTTCTGGTTCGCCGACTCCGGCATGCTGGCCGCGCTGCACGTGCTGGCCGCGCTGGGCGAGCAGGAGAAGCCTCTCTCGGAGATCCTCGCCGAATACACTCGGTACGCGGCCTCCGAGGAGATCAACAGCACGGTCGCCGACCAGGATGCGGCGACGAAGCGGGTCCGCGAGATCTTCGCCGCCCGCGCAGGCGTCACCTTCGACGAGCTGGACGGCCTGACCGTCTCCGGCCCCGGATGGTGGTTCAACCTCCGTCCTTCCAACACAGAGCCGCTGCTCAGGCTGAACGCCGAGGCGGCCGACGAGATTCAGATGGCAGCGATCAGGGACGAGGTCCTGGCTGTCGTGAGGAGCTGAACGAGTGAAGATCGACGACTGGCTGCTGGAGATCCTTGCCTGCCCCAACTGCAAGTCCCCCCTGAGGGCCGATCCCAAGGTGGACGAGCTGTCCTGCACCTCCGCCTCGTGCGGCCTGGTCTATCCGGTACGGGACGACATCCCGGTCCTGCTGGTCGACGAGGCCCGGAAGTCGTGAACTGGGAGCCCGATCGGCTCGACGACCAGAAATGGCTGATCGAGGGAGACCCGGCGGGCATGTTACGGGCGGTGGCCGGCTCGGCCGCGCAGGTCCGCACCTCCCGCAGGGCCGCCCTGGAGTCGGGCCTGTCCTCGCTCGCCGAGGACGGCAGGCCCCGGGCGGTCGTGGTCGCCGGTATGGGCTCCTCGGGCATCGCCGGTGACATCCTCGACGTGGTGTGCGGCCACGGCGCCCCGCTGCCGATCGTGACCGTCAGGTCCTACCGGCTGCCCGGCTGGATCGGCGCGACCGACCTGGTGATCGCGGTGTCGCGTTCCGGCAGGACCGAGGAGACGCTCGCGGTCGCCGCCGAGGCCGTACGCAGAGGCTGCCGCCTGCTCGCCGTCGGCGGGCCCGACTCGCCGCTGCACGCGATCGCCAGGCAGGCGGGAGCGCCGTTCGTGCCCGTCGCGGGCGGCGGGCAGGCGCGCGCCGCGGTGTGGGCGGCGTCGGTCCCGCTGATCGTCGCCGCCGCCCGGCTCGGCCTGGTCGAAGCCGGGGAGGAGGTGTTCGAGGAGGTGGCCACGCGCCTTGAGGATCTCGCCCACCGCTGCCGCCCGGCGAGCGAGTCGTTCATCAATCCCGGCAAGTCGCTCGCGATGGAGTTCGCCGAGACCGTGCCGATGATCTGGGGATCCTCCCCGCTGGCCGCCGTCGCGGCCCGCCGGTGGGCCGGTGCGCTCAATACGAACGGTAAATACCCGGCGATGTACGGCGAACTACCCGGGGCCGGTCACGACCAGGTGGCCGTCCTCGACGGCCCGCTCGCCCAGCGGGACATTTTCGCCGACGAGAGCGGCAGATCGCTCCGGCTGTTCGTGCTCCGCGACGTGGAGGAGCACCCCCGGGTCGTACGGCAGCGGGAGGCGTCGGTGCGGCTGGCGGAGGATCGCGGCGTCCCGGTCACGCAGATCGCCGCGGAGGGGACGCATCCGCTGGAGCGGCTCGCGACATTGGTCGCGCTCGGAGATTTCGCGAGTACGTACCTCGCGCTCGGGTACGGGATCGACCCGGCAACTGTGTCGGCCATCACAGGACTCAAGGCCAGGGTTTCGCAATAGGATCCCTTGTCTTGTCTTTCCCTACCAACCAGCTGAGTGGAGGCTGCCGTGAGCGCGGGCGGCGGTACTAAGGCAATCATCGCGGCGTTGGCGGCCAACCTGGCGATCGCCGTGGCCAAATTCGTGGCGTTTCTCTTCACGGGCTCGTCATCGATGATCGCCGAATCGGTTCACTCGGTGGCCGACTCGGGCAACCAGGCGCTGCTGCTCCTGGGCGGCAAGCGCGCGCAGCGGGCGCGTACGCCCCAGCATCCCTTCGGATACGGCAGGGAGCGTTACTTCTACGCGTTCGTGGTGGCGGTGGTGCTGTTCACCATCGGCGCGGTGTTCTCGCTCTACGAGGGCTGGCACAAGATCCACGCTCCCGAGGAGCTCACGTCGCCCCAGTGGGCCTTCGGCGTGCTGATCTTCGCGATCATCGCCGAGGGGTTCTCGTTCAGGACGGCGATCATCGAGTCCAACCACGTCCGTGGAAAGCAGTCGTGGGTGCAGTTCATCCGCCGCTCCAAGGCGCCCGAGCTGCCGGTCATCGTGCTGGAGGACCTGGGCGCGCTGCTCGGCCTGATCTTCGCGCTCTTCGGCGTGACGATGGCCGTGGTGACCGGCGACCCCGTCTGGGACGGCATCGGCACCATGATGATCGGCGCCCTGCTCGCGGTGATCGCGGTGATCCTGGCGATCGAGACCAAGTCGCTGCTGATCGGTGAGAGCGCGGGGCCCGAGGTTCAGACCCGCATCGCGGACGCCCTGGAGAGCGCGCCCGAGGTGACCCGGGTCATCCACATGCGCACGCTCCACCTGGGGCCCGAGGAGATCCTGGTCGCCGCCAAGATCGCGGTGGACCACGACGACACGGCCGCCGAGGTGGCCCGCGGCATCGACGAGGCCGAGCAGCGCATCCGCGCCGCCGTTCCCGAGGCGCGCGTCATCTATCTGGAGCCCGATCTCGACAGGGCCGGCGTCGCCGACCGCGTCTGAGCCTCACCGGACGGTCCGGGGCCGTGAAAGGCTCCGGACCCGTGGGAGTCGTCCGGGATTCGCGGTGTCACCGCTGGGTGCGGCGCTGGAGCAGGCGCAGCGCCTTCTCCTTCTCGAAGTCCAGTGCCCTGCGGGGTGCCTGCAGGCGGCCGATCCGCAGCCCCAGGTCCCGTACGGCCTGTGCGACCGCGGGTTCGCTCAGTGTGCGCAGTGCGAAGGCGAGCTCGGCGGGGGAGACGTCGAACCGTTTCTCCAACTCGACGCTCTGGGCGACGGCCGAGAGCTCCTCCGGGCCGAACCGCCGGTGCGCGCCCCGGTCCCTGATCGGGGGCAGCAGTCCGAGTGCCTCGCGGTAGCGGAGCATCCGGGGGGACATGCCCAGCTTTCTGGCGGCCTCGGTGATCCGCATGGTGCCCTCTTTCCGGTGATTTCCCAGAAAAGCTTACATTCTTGTGTCAGGTTACTCGCTCAGAGGGTGCGCGGAGCCGTTCCGGCCGCCTAAACTCCCAGACATCGACTGTTCCGATGGAACGGCGGGCCCGGCCCCAGAGCGAAGCACGATCGCGAGACGAGCGCGACGGGCGAGGGTGTGAGGCGAACGCCGCCCATCAACCAGAGGGGTAACCACATGGACTTCAAGGTCGCCGACCTTTCTCTCGCGGCCTTCGGCCGCCGGGAGATCCAGCTCGCCGAGCACGAGATGCCGGGCCTGATGGCCATCCGCAAGGAATACGCCGCGGCCCAGCCGCTGGCCGGTGCGAAGATCATGGGCTCGCTGCACATGACCATCCAGACCGCCGTGCTCATCGAGACCCTGGTCGCGCTCGGCGCCGAGGTCCGCTGGGTGAGCTGCAACATCTTCTCCACCCAGGACCACGCCGCCGCCGCCGTGGTCGTCGGCCCCGAGGGCACCGTGGAGGACCCGCGGGGCGTCCCGGTCTTCGCCTGGAAGGGCGAGACCCTGGAGGAGTACTGGTGGTGCACCGAGCAGGCTCTGACGTGGCCCGGTGACGACGGCCCCAACATGATCCTCGACGACGGTGGCGACGCCACCCTGCTCGTCCACAGGGGGGCCGAGTACGAGAAGGCCGGTGCCGTCCCCAGCGCCGACGAGAACGACCCCGAGGAGTGGAGCGTCATCCTCGACCTGCTCCGCCGCACGGTCACCGACGAGAAGCGCTGGACCAAGGTCGCCGCGCGCATCAAGGGCGTCACCGAGGAGACCACCACCGGTGTGCACCGCCTGTACGAGATGTTCAGGAACGGCACGCTGCTCTTCCCGGCGATCAACGTCAACGACTCGGTGACCAAGTCCAAGTTCGACAACAAGTACGGCTGCCGCCACTCGGTGATCGACGGCCTCAACCGCGCCACCGACGTGCTGATCGGCGGCAAGGTGGCGGTCGTCGCCGGATACGGCGACGTCGGCAAGGGCTGCGCCGACGCGCTCAAGGGCCAGGGCGCCCGCGTCATCATCACCGAGATCGACCCGATCTGCGCGCTGCAGGCCGCGATGGACGGCTTCCAGGTCACCACCCTGGAGGAGGTCGTCGGCATCGCCGACATCTTCGTCACGACGACCGGTAACTTCGACATCATCACGGCCGACCACATGGCCCGGATGAAGCACAACGCGATCGTGTCCAACATCGGTCACTTCGACAACGAGATCGACATGACCGGCCTGGCCCGGATCCCCGGCATCGAGAAGACCGAGGTCAAGCCGCAGGTCCACACCTGGCGCTTCCCCGACGGCAAGCAGATCATCGTGCTCGCCGAGGGCCGTCTGATGAACCTGGGCTGCGCCACCGGCCACCCCTCGTTCGTCATGTCCAACTCCTTCACCAACCAGGTGATCGCGCAGATCGAGCTGTTCACCAAGACCGACGACTACCCGGTCGGCGTCTACGTGCTGCCCAAGCACCTGGACGAGAAGGTCGCGCGCCTCCACCTCGACGCCCTGGGCGTGAAGCTCACCACGCTCACCAAGGCCCAGGCCGAATACATCGGCGTGGACGTCGAGGGCCCCTACAAGTCCGACCACTACCGTTACTGACATCCGCGGTCGAGTTTCGCCGGGCCCCCGCCGCTTCGCGGGGGCCTTCCGGCGATTTCGGGGTTCGGGTAGATCTGGGGAGAGATGTGGACAGCGCTGAGCGCGCCCTGGGGGCCGCGGGGGAGCTGAGGATCGGGTGGGCGGCGCGGGCGATGCCCGTGCTCACCGCCCTTGGCGAGCGGTTCGCCGCGGAGCGGCCCTTCGACGGGCTGCGGATCGCCGCGTGCCTGCACGTCACCGCCGAGACCGCCGTGCTCATGGGCACCCTCAAGGCGGGCGGGGCCGAGATCGCGCTGGCCGCGTCGAACCCCCTGTCCACCCAGGACGACGTCGCCGAGGCGCTCCGTGACTACGGCGTCGTCGTGCACGCGCGGGCCGGGGTGACCATGGACGCCTACTACCGCCACATCCACCAGGCGCTCGACATCGTGCCGGACATCGTCCTGGACGACGGCTGTGACCTCGTCAACATCCTGCACACCGAGCGGACCGAGCTGCTGGAGACGGTCTCCGGGGGGTGCGAGGAGACCACCACCGGGATCATCAGGCTCCGGCGGATGGCCGCGGAGAAGGCGCTCAGGTTTCCCGTGGTGGCGGTCAACGACACGCGGACCAAGCGGATGTTCGACAACCGCTACGGCACCGGTCAGTCGACCATCGACGGGATCATGCGCGCCACGAACACCCTGCTCGCGGGCAAGACCGTGGTGGTCGCCGGATTCGGCTACTGCGGCCGGGGCGTCGCCGAGCGGGCGAGGGGCCTGGGGGCGCGGGTCGTGGTGACCGAGATCGACCCGGTCAAGGCGCTGGACGCCTTACTGCAGGGCTACGACGTACGGTCGATGGCGGCCGCGGCCCGGGTCGGGGACGTGTTCGTCACGGTCACCGGCAACCGTGACGTGATCAGGGGTGAGCACCTGGCGGAGATGAAGGACGGGGCGATCCTGGCCAACGCCGGGCACTTCGACGTCGAGATCGACGTCCGCGCCCTGGACGACCTGGCGCACGCCGTCCACCGGGGGGTCCGCCCCAACACCGACGAGTACGTGCTCGCCGACGGCCGCAGGCTCCTGTTGCTCGCCGAGGGCCGCCTGGTGAACCTCACCGCCGCCGAGGGGCATCCCGCCGCCGTCATGGACATGTCCTTCTCCGCGCAGGTGCTCTCGGTGGCGTGGCTGGTCCGCGAGCGGGCGCGGCTGGAGCCGGGGGTCTACGACGTGCCGGGAGAGGTCGACGTGGAGGTGGCGCGGCTCAAGCTGGCCGCGGCCGGGATCGAGATGGACGATCTCACCGTTGACCAGGAGGAGTACCTCCACTCCTGGCGGCTCGGTTCCTGACCTCCTTTCCCTCGGTCACAGACGGGATACGCCGCGCACGCGGCCTCGGGCCGGGGAGAACCCCCTGCCACGACGCTGTCACGATGACTTCTCCGGCTTGTTGCCGTACTGGGCGATCAGTTCGCTCGCCTCGCGCAGGATCGCGGCCTGCTGCTCGCGGCGCTTGCGGCGCCGGGAAAGCAGCGTCCGGGCGACGAGGAAGGCGAGAACGAGGAGGACGAGGAAGACGAGCTGCGGCCACGGCAACGCCCAGAGCGAGGTGTCGACCGTGGTCTGCTGGGCGGCGACGCCCTGGATCGACTCACCCACGACCGTGGGGGTCGCCACGACCTGCGAGGTGATCGGTCCCAGCGGCCAGACGCCGGTCACCTGTACGGTGAACTCGCGCCTGCCGCCCGGCATGACCTCTCTGGTCTTGGCGTCGGAGGTGTCCTTCCATCCGCTTTCGCCGACGAATCCGGACGTCTGGACATTCGTGTCCGCGGCCACCCGGACATTGCCTTCGTTGGTGACGGTGTAGGTCATGTCGATGGACCCCGAGGAGAACGGGTTCCACGATCCCTTGTACTCGGCCCGCAGGCCGGTCACGGCGACCTTGGCCACGTAGTCGCCGGTCACCCGGAGGTTCATCCGGACCCCCACCCGGTTCTGGACCCTGACCTGGCCGGAGATCGTGTCCACGGACGCCGTGACCCCCGCGGGGTGATCACCCGGCGTCGCGTTCTTCGGCACCGAGACCTTGACCGGCACGACGGCGGTGCCACCGGCGGGAATCGTCACCCGCTCGGGAATCTTGATCCATGCCCCGCCGTCGGTCGGCGTGGCGTCCGAGGGCCGCATGTCGAACAGTCCCTTGGCGGTCAGGTAGCCGTCGTTGGCGTCGATCGCGAAGGCGACCTCCTTGGTGGAGCGATTGGTGACCGCGATGTGCTCGGTCACCTCCTGCCCACCGGCGAGCTCGATGTCGATGGCGCTGCGGCCGTCGGGGCCCTTGGCGTCGGCCGGCGCGACCGACCAGGTGATGTCCCCCGGGCCCGCGGCGGCGGCCGGGAGGGCGTATCCCGTCAAGGTGGTCGCGCCGACAGCGCAGAGGGCGGAGAAGAGGGCGAGTGCCCTCCGCGAACTGCTCGTGAACAACGGTGGTATCTCCTGTTTCATGGTGAACATCCGGGACGTGTGGGTTAGGTTCGCACACGTCCCGGACACGCACAGCGGGGGGTGGCGTTCTGCCCCGCCATTGGTTCAGGACCGGTTGAACAAGATGGCGTTCACTGGTCGGCGTCGGGATCGGGTCAGCCGCAGCTGAGCGTGTTGTAGGTGGTGTCGTAGGTGGAGGTGGCCGGCTGGCCGTTGATGGTCGCGGCGCCCGTGACGGTCACGGTACCGGCGGCGAGTTGCCCGGTCCGGGTGTTGAAGGACTGGTATGCCTGCTTGCCCGGGGCGACGTCGGCGACGGTCTTGGAGCCGTAGGGGGTCGACAGGGTGATGGTGGCGGGTGCGGTTCCGTTGTTGACGGCCGTGACCGCCAGGTGCGCCGTCGTACCCACGCAACGGGACTCCGCCGTCACGGTGAGCGGGAGCGTCGGGGCGACCGGCACCTCGACGGCCTTGATCTCCTCGACGTTCCCGGCCTTGTCGACGGCGCGGTACCGCACCTCGTGCTGCCCCTGCCCCGAGACGATGACCGTCCCGGTGTACGTCGTCCAGGCGCCGCCGTCCAGGGAGTACTCGATCTTCTCCACGCCGGACGTCTCGTCCGTCGCGGAGAGGGTGACCGGCACGCCGCCGTTGTCCTGCGAGCCGACGGCCGAGGTCGTCGTCGGCGCCGTCGCGTCGATCTTGACGGTGAGCGTCATGGTCGCCTCGACGTTGCCCCCCTTGTCGACGGAGCGGTAGGCCAGCTCGTGCGAGCCGTCGCCGGTGATGGCGACCGGCGCGGTGTACGTGGTCCAGGCGCCGCCGTCGAGCTGGTACTCGGTACGGTCGACCTTCTTCCCGTCCTTCCCGGGGGTCGCGGACAGCGTCACCGACACCGGACCGGTGAACCAGCCTCCGGCCGGCTGGGCCGGGGCGACCGTCGCGGTCGTCACCGGCGCCTTGTTGGTGACCTTCACGGTCTGCTTGCCGTAGTTGGCGCCGTTGCCTTCCGGCTTGTAGTTCCTCTCGACGTTGCCGGCGATGTCGACGGAGAACCAGGACACCTCGGTGGTCTTGTCGACCGTGATCTTCTGGGCCGCCTCACGCATGCCCGCCGCCCGCAGTTTCAGCGAGTCGAACGTCGGCCGCGTGCCGTCCAGCGTGTAGTACACGTTGGCGGGCTCGTTCACCTCGAAGGTGAACGTGGTGGAGCCTTCGGTCCTATCGGTGATCTTCAGGCTGGAGGTGGGACGCTTCTGGTCCTCGGCGAAGGCACGGGCGACCTCCAGGATGGCGATCTGACCGTTGGCGAACTCCATCGCCTCCTGGTGCCCCTCGCTGAAGGGCGGCTGGAAACCGACCGCGGTGAAGCGCTGGGTGGCCGGGTCGTAGATGTCCGCGCCGACCTCGAAGTCCCAGCCGATGATGCCCCGGTTGTACCAGTGCTCGTCGGCGCTGTTGCCGGCCGCCGAGTAGAGGACGTCGGTGACGGGACCGGTGCGGCCCGGCCAGATCGCCGTGCCGCGGTGGGTCTGCACCGCGGACAGGATGTGGTCGGAGGCGGACCAGAAGTAGTTCTCGGTACCGAAGTCGACCCGCGGCAGCACCTCGCGTCCGGCGGTCTTGTAGGCGCCGGGAGGCCACATGAAGTAGCCGCCGTAGGAGTGCGTGTTCATCGCGAACTTGATGTTCGGGTACTCGTTGGTGAGCCACACCTCGTTGCGGGCCTCCGGCTCCGAGAGCTTGGCGGGGCCGGCGTAGGTGTCGCTGGTGCAGGTCGCCGAGGCGCCGTTGTATCCGTCGGAGAAGGCGCCGACCGAGAAGTTGCGGTTCAGGTCCACCCCCCAGGAGTTGCGGCGCGCGGGGTCGGACGCGTTGTCGGCGCAGTGGTTGGTCATGTTCCTGCGCTGCATGTTGTAGTCGTACATCGAGTAGTGCGAGCCGTCGGGGTTGGTGGTCGGCAGCACGAAGATGTCGAGGTCGTCCACGAGCTTCTTGGTCTCCCTGTCCTGCGCGTAGTTGCGCAGCAGCCGCTCGGCGGCCTCCAGACAGGTGATCGGGGTGACCCACTCACGAGCGTGTTCCTGGCAGTAGAGGAACACGCCGGTCTTGGAACGGTCCCGCTTCTTGCCGATGCGAAGGACCTTCATCTGGAACGGGTCGCGTGACACGCTCGCCGGCGCCGTGAGGAAGTCGGTGAGCCGTACGGCCGCCGCGGCGGCGACCACGCCCGCGCCCGCGTTGCCGCGGTAGGTGTTCGCCGTCACCAGAGCGGATGCCGCCGAGTTGGCGTTGACGGCGTCCACCACCTGCTTGGCGGTGCTGGTGATCGCGCCGGAGGCGTCCGTGGCCAGGTTGACCACGATGTCCTTGCCGTTGACCGTGACCGAGAGCGGGGAGTCCGCGGCGTTCGGGTTGACGAGCGCCGCGGTGATGTCGTTGCCGCCCTCGCTGCCGTAGCTCCTGGAGTTCAGGTAGACGATGGAGGCCGTGGCCGTGCCGAACTGCGCCTGGGCGGACCGGCGGTAGCCGTTCGTCTTGTAGGGCAGGTCGACGATCTCCGAGATCTTCGGGAACTCGGCGGCGAGGCCGACGATCCGATCGGTGATCTCGGTCGGGTCCATGTAGCGGTCGACGAAGTCGGAGACGTAGTGCGGCTTCGGCGGCTTGCGCGTGGCACCCAGCCACTTGGTCACCTTCGCCGTCACCGAACCGCCGCGGTTGCTGGTGACCGTGACCTTGGACGGCTCCTTGTCGACCGCGAGCGGCGAGGTGAACCGGTGGTACATGTACTGGCCGGCGTCGGTGAAGCGGGACATCGTCGCCGTGCCGCCCGAGTCGGGGGCGGTGTTCTTGCCGCTGTCCCAGGTGGTGGTGAGGACGGTCTGCGCGTCGGTCGCGCTCGACTTCACCTCGACCGACAGGAAGCGCTGGTTGTCCACACTGGTGAACCACTCCGCGCGCAGGACCGTGAGAGTGTCCTCCGCGGCCTCGGCCGCGGTGCTCTTGGCGAGAGCCTTGGACCGCTCGACCTTGTTGGCGGCGAAGTCGCTCTCGTCGGAGATGACGCCGCGAAGGTCGAAGCCCTGGTCCCTGAGGCTGTCGGCCTCCTCGGGGCTGAGGACGGCGTGCACCTCGATGCCGTCGTCCAGGGGCTTCTTGTATTCGGCCAGGTCCACCCCCATGTCGGTCAGCCGGTCCACGTCGGACTGGTCGGGTACGACGATCCTGATCAGGGCGACACCGTTCTGCTCGGTGGCGGGCAGCCGATCAGGAGCGACGTCGCTCACCGGCGGTCCCGGATCGGCGAGCACCGGGAGCGAGCTGACAGTGATCGCTATGGGTAGTGCGAGTAAGACGAGGGAACGTCGAACTCGTCTGCTGTAGGCAGCGCCTCTCACTGATCCTCCATCTGGCGTGCTGCCAGGTAGGGGGTCGGCCTGGCGGGGCGCACGCAAGTCGAAGGCAGTCTTTTGCAACGTTCCGTTTTTCGTCAAGCGGTCATATAGCCCGAATTTGGACTTTTAGATAACGGTATGGTTTCTAAGGATTTTTCGGTATATAGCGCCCTAAGGCCGTGTCGATGGTGCCGCACGAACCCCCGTGGACATGGGGGATCGAACGGTGCCCCGGCTGGTGACCATGAAGCGCACCCGGGGTGCGGACGGTCAGGTGTCAGGGAAGGCGGTGGCGCCGGTGGAACCGGGGGGTTCCACCGGCGCCGAGTCGTGACACGCCCGTCCAGCGGTGTCGTACCCGCCGGAAGGAAGGCCGGCGGGTATCGCGTCGGTTGTCGTCGGTCGTCATGTGACGGTGTGCCGGCGGGTGTGGGGGGAGGTGCCGGATTCCCTCTCATGACTCGTCACGACAGTGGACGTGGTCTCGCCGCGGCGGGCGGAAACGGGCTACCCGTCGGCTCAGGACTGGTTGAACAGCGAGAGCGTGAGGGTGGAGTTGTACTCGCCGGCGGTGACGTCGACGGGGGTGCGCAGAGCGAGGTCGGCGTTGACCTCCCAGGTGCCGATCTCGTCGGCGGAGTTGGCGGTGGAGACGAGGAGTTCCTGTCCCTGGAGACCGACGTTGGGGGCGCCGGTGCCGTCGGAGATGACGCTGGAGACGGGCTCGCCGGCGGCGACGGCTCCGGTTTCGGTTTCGCTGATCAGGCGGGGGGCCCAGCCGAGGTACTCGGGGCCGATGGTGGCGGTGCCGCCGCCGGTGGCGGTGAACTGGCTGGCCTGGCCGACGACGGCCCAGAAGTCCCCGGCGGGGATCTCCTCGGGCAGGCGGGTGTCGGTGACGGTGACGGTGGGCAGGGTGCCGGTGAACTGGCGGGCGGCGGCGTTGGTGCCGTTCTCGGTGAGGGTGACGCCGTTGTTGTCGGCGACGGTCATGGAGACCTCACCGGGGACGCGGATGGGGTCGATGGTGACCGAGACCTCGATGCCCTCGTCGGGGTCGGCGGAGGCCATCGCGGGGGCGGCGGTGGCGGCGAGGGCGAGGCCGAGCAGGGACGCGGCGATGACCCGGGTGGTGCGGGTGGACTTCATGGGCTTGCTCCGTTTATGGGGGGCGGGGCCGACCGGCATGTCGGCCGGCCCCGGTTGAAAGTGGCGACGTTCAAGGGTGTGTGCCGTGTCGCCGTTGAGGTCGGGTCAGCAGCTGAGCGTGTTGTAGGCGGTGTTGTGGTCGGCGGTTACCGCCTGGCCGCCGATGGTCGCGGCGCCCGTGGCGGTCGCGGTGCCGGCGGCGAGCTGCGCGGTCCGGGTGTTGAAGGACTGGTAGGCCTGCTTGCCCGGGGCCACGTTGGCGAACGTCTTGGTGCCGTAGGGGGTGGACAGGGCGATGTCGGCGGGCACGGTGCCGTTGTTGACGGCCGTGACCGCCAGGTGCGCCGTGGTACCCACACAACGAGCCTGCGCGGTGAGGGCCATCGAGAGACCGGAGGTGAACTTCGTCTGGTTCTGCGGGTTGATCCTGTCGGTCTTCACGGCGGCCGCGGCGTTGATCTCGGCCTGGGTGAGGGACTCGCTCGGCTTCAGCTTGAAGGTGTCGAAACCGCGCACGATCTCGTTACCGTAGATGTGGCCGTTGTACCAGTAGGCGGACCAGAAGCCACCGGTGACCAGCGAGGTCGGGCTGACCGGGCCGCGGTCGAAGAACGCGATCTCCTTGGGGTTGGCGGAGTCGGTGAAGTCGAACACCGACAGGCCACCCTGGTACCAGGCCTGGACCATGACGTCACGACCCGGGACCGGGATGAGCGACCCGTTGTGCGCGACACAGTTCTCCAGCGTCGTCTGCGGCGCCGGGAGCTTGTAGTAGCTCTTGAAGACGAGCTTGCCGTCGACGATGTCGTAGATCGAGTTCGCACCCCACGACGGCAGGTCGGTGGTCCGGCAGCGCGCACCGGAGCCGCCGCCCCACTCGTCGGTGAAGACGACCTTCGTACCGTCGTTGTTGAAGGTGGCCGAGTGCCAGTACGCGTAGTTGGGGTCGGAGACCGCGTCGAGCCGCTTCGGGTTCGTCGGGTCCGAGATGTCGATCAGGATGCCGTTACCCGCACAGGCGCCGGCGGCGAGACCGATCTCCGGGTACGACGTGATGTCGTGGCACTGGTTGGTGACCGGTGACGGCGACCAGTTGGTGCCGGCCGGGTGCTGCGGGGTGGGCGGCGTGTTCTGCAGCCCGTTGATCGCGCCGGTCTCCTCGTTGGTGAAGATCCGGGGGTTGCTCACGACCGCGGCGTTCTGCGGAGCGGCGAGCGGAACCCGGATGACGTCGATCCGCCACAGCGAGGTGGCCGGGTCGGTCGCCGCCGTGTTGGCGCAGCCCGCGAGTTCCTGGCCGGAGCGCACGCTGGAGGTGCCGGAGACGTAGACGTACAGGTTCTCCGGCTCGTTCTTGCTGGTCACCAGCGAGTGCGTGTGCGAACCACGGCAGGTCTGCACCGCCGCCACCTGCGTCGGGTGCTCGATGTCGCTGATGTCGAAGATACGGACGCCGCGGAACCTGTCGGGGTTGACGGTTCCGGTGGCCCCCTGGGTGCCGCAGTCGATCCGACCGCGGGTCTCCTCGACCGACATGAAGAGCAGGTTCCCCTGCACCGACAGGTCGCCCTGCCCGCCGGGGCAGACCACCGACGTCTTCAGAACGGGCGTGCTGCCCGTGGAGATGTCGTAGATGTTGAAACCGTTGTAGTTACCGGAGAACGCGTAGTTCCCACTGAACGCCAGGTCGGAGTTGAGATACCCACCGCTGCCTGGGTTGGAGGGTACGTAGAAGCCCTCCGGCCTGTCCAGGTGTGAGGTCTTCTCCAGGTTGCTGATGGCTTCCTGGGCGTCCAACCATCCGGCACCAAGACCGATGCGGGGGTCGACGTCGGCCGCCGCGGAGGCCGTGGCCGGCAGGAGTCCTGCCAACACCGCACCTATCGCGATCATCCCGAGCTTTTGTAGTCTGGCACGTCCCCCACGCGCCGAACGGCTACCTCTCACGGGCCGCTTCCCTTTCTTTCGGGCATCCCCTCCCTAGGTGATCTATCGCGAAGGGCGACCCGGGATCTGCCGGTGCCTCTTTGTGACGCCAGCTGGGGGGGAGATCCACTTTGGTGTTACACGCCGAACTGTAACGGAAGCGGCCTTGATGTTCTATACCCTGACATATCTACTGTTCCGGATGGCCGCTACCTAGAAGGGTGCAAGGGGTTCACATAATGACTTCACTGCCCAAATGGCGAAATGTAAGCATGTTCGTGATCGCGGTCGGCATGCTCGCCGGATGCACCACGGAGTCGCCCAAGGCGTCGGCCGCTCCAGTGATCGTTCAGCCGGGAGCGCCGGGAGATCGCGGACAGACGCTCGCCGCCTCCTCGATGCCAACGGTCGCGGACACCCTGTTCACCGCCGCCGACGTGCTCTTCATGCAGGGGATGATCCCGCACCACGCCCAGGCGCTGCGGATGACCGACCTCGTGCCCTCCCGCAGCAAGAACCGGGATATCACCTTGATCGCCCAGCGGATGCAGGCGTCCCAGGAGGACGAGGTCGCGCTGATGCGACGCTGGCTCCAGGACCGCGACCAGAAGGTGCCGGACGCGAACCACGATCACTCCGGCGCAGGTGGGGAGCTCATGCCCGGGATGCTGAACGAGGAGCAGTTCGCCGAGCTGAAGAAGGCCACGGGCAAGGACTTCGACCGGCTCTTCGTGCAATACATGATCATCCACCATACGGGCGCGCTCCAGATGGTCGAGAAGCTGTTCGCCGACGGTGGCGGCCAGGAAACGGAGATCTTCACCTACGCCTCCCACGTCGACGCCGACCAGCGCATCGAGATCGACCGCATGCAGAAGCTCCTCGCCCAGCTGGGCGGTCCCGCTTCCGGCTGATCGTCGTTCCCCCTCCCGGCCGGGGCGCGTTCGCCCGGGGAGGGGGGCGGGAAAGGCGTGGACGGGCGGCTGTTTCGACGGCGGGGACAATGGTCACCGATCTTTGGTATTGACCGTCGCCCAAGCGGGGGCGAACAGGAAAGAAGGTGTCCTGTAAATTTTTTCCGAGGATCAAGTAAAGAGATGAATCAAATTTTGTTCTGACAAAGTCATGATTTGTCAGTCCGATTGTCGGTGCAGGCGATTCACTGATTCGCCGATTCGTGCTTTTTCCGTATCCGTTCCGTGTTCGTTCTATGCCTGTTTCGCGGCCGGGGCCGGTCCGATCAAGACGCTGGTCCCCCTGCCGCAGGGCTGCGACGTACGGTCATGGCGACGGCGGTCCGCGCCGGGTGCGTGGTCAGGGGTGGTGCCAGGCGGAGGCGGGGTACGAGGACGGGACGGCGCGATCCTCGCGAGCCGTCCACGAAGGGGCGAGTCAGAGCTCGGCCTGCATCTCCCGCATCCTGCGGATCTCGGCGCTCTGGGTGACCGAGATGTCGTTGGCCAGTTCCTCGACCCGCACGTGTGAACCGGAGGTCAGGACCTGCTCGGACATCGCGAGCGCGCCCTGGTGATGCGCGATCATGAGCTGGAGGAAGAGCCGGTCGAAGTCCTTGCCCGAGGCGGCCTTGAGCGCGTCCATCTGCTCCGGTGTGGCCATACCGGGCATGTCGCCGTGCCCGGCATGGTGTTCGGGGACCCGCTGCCCCTGCTGCTGGAGCCAGGTGGTCATGAACTGGATCTCCGGCCCCTGCGCGTCCTTGATACGGGAGGCGAGGCCCTTGAGCCTGGTGTGCTCGCCCCTGGCCGGGGCGAGGGTGGCCATGTCGAGGGCTTGGCGGTGGTGGACGATCATGTCCTGGAGGTACTTCACGTCGGCCGCGTTCACGGTGGGCGAGGGTACGAGCGTGGCGGCCTCACTCGGGCCGACGGTCCTGGCGACCTCACCCGGCCTACCTGGGACGATCACCGGCGCCGAGGCGGCGGCCTCGGGGATCGCGGGGGCCTCCGGCTCCGAGGTGCACGCGCCGAGGGACAGGACGGCGACCACGGCGATGAGCGCGACGCGCACCCGGCCTCCTTCGTGAATGTTCATTACCGTCCTTCCGCGGCCCGGGGCTATCGGCTTCCGGGCCCGGCCGGATCCGCGATCCGCGGACCGGGCGCGCCTCAAGCTCCACGTGAACATCCACGCGAACGCGGCACGCCCTGTCCCGGCAGGAACGCCACGTCCATCATGTCCGCTGTGGATCACCCCAACCCTAACGGGTCGGGGTGATATGAGGAGAGAGACGTCGCGCGGGCGATGTGGGGTGTTTCGGGCTGTATGTCCAGTGCCGCAAGACCGTAACCCCTCCGGGTGGTGTTCGTAAAGACTGCATGTCGGAAACAGTTGCTGACACTGTGACGGCTTGCCTGACCGGCCGCGCAGGATGAACGATTCAGACATTTATGCACGCTTTATCAGTGCATGCAGCTAGGAGGTACAAAGTGTCCACCCCCCCAGGGAAGAGCCTGACCGGCCGCTTCCTGTTCGTGGCCGGCCTCGCCGTCGCCACGGTTCTGGCCGCGGTACCCGCGCAGGCCGCTGATATCCCGGCGCCTGGCGAGATCGCCAAGAGCGGGAACGTCGAGCACGTCACCAACGTGCCCAAGCCGGCCAACCTGACAGACATCAACACCGACATGGCGTTCCAGGGCGACTACGCCTTCGTCGGCAACTACAGCGGCTTCTCGATCTACGACATCAAGAACCCGAAGAAGACCTCGGTGGTCAGCTCGGTGGTCTGCCCCGGCGGCCAGATGGACCTGTCCGTCCATGGCGACCTGCTCTTCGCCGCGGTCGACTCCTCGCGCAACAACGACTCCTGCAGCAGCGTCGGCCAGAGCGCCGCGATCAAGGAGTCGTGGGAGGGTGTCCGGATCTTCGACGTCAGCGACAAGAAGAACCCCAAGTACGTCAAGGCGGTCGAGACCAACTGTGGCTCGCACACCCTGACCCTCGTCCCCGGCAAGGGCAGGGACAAGAAGAACGTCTACGTCTACGTCTCCTCCTACAGCCCGAACGCGTCGTTCCCCGACTGCCAGCCGCCGCACGACAAGATCTCGATCATCAAGGTGCCGGTGAAGAACCCGGAGGCCGCCGCGGTCGTCGCCACGCCGGTTCTGTTCCCGGACGGTGGTAACCCCGGCGAGAGCCTGCCGTACCCCTACCGCACCTCGGCGACGAGCGGCTGCCACGACATCACCGCCTACCCGGAGAAGGACATCGCCGCCGGAGCCTGCATGGGCGAGGGCATCCTGATGGACATCTCCAACCCGGTCGACCCGAAGGTCACCGCCACGGTCCGTGACGACGAGAACTTCGCGTTCTGGCACTCGGCGACGTTCAACAACAAGGGCACCAAGGTCGTCTTCACCGACGAGCTCGGCGGCGGTGGCGCGGCCACCTGCAACGAGGCGATCGGCCCGAACCGTGGCGCCAACGCCTACTACGACCTCCAGGACGGCCAGTTCGCCTTCAAGGGTTACTTCAAGATCCCCCGCCACCAGGCCGACAACGAGAACTGCGTCGCGCACAACGGCTCGCTCATCCCGGTCAAGGGCAAGGACATCATGGTCCAGGCCTGGTACCAGGGTGGCATCTCGGTCGTCGACTTCACCGACTCGGCCAACGCGCAGGAGATCGCCTTCTTCGAGCGCGGCCCTGACAGCGCCAACCCGCTCAGCGGTGGATTCTGGTCGGCGTACTACTACAACGGCCACGTCTACGGCAGCGACTTCAACCTTGGTCTTGACGTTCTGAAGATCAACGACAAGCGTCTCGACAAGGCGGACAAGGTCAAGTTCAAGGACCTGAACCCGCAGACCCAGGACTCCTACCAGCCCGACAAGGGTCACTGACCTCTGACGTGACGGTCGCCGGGCGCCGGACGGGCGCCCGGCGACCGTCGCTCATGCCGGAACCCCACGGTGAGCCACAAAAAAGGGGGAAGACACTAAACTTATCCGGAGAGTAAGTAAAGAGGTTGAATCAAATTTTATTGTGACAAAGTCATGTGATGTTGACTCGGGCGTCAAGGTGGACGGTTTGCTAATTTATGCATGCCTTATGTCCGCTTCAAGGAGGCACCCGCAGTGTTCGCTCCCCGAAGGGTCGTCCGGGCGTTGGCGGTGGTGGCCACGGCCGCCGCGATGCTGACGTCCACGGTCTCGGCCCAGGCCGCCGACATCCCTCCACCCGGCGAGGTCGTCACCAGCCCCAACGTGACACACGTCGGCACCCTGCCCAAGCTTCCCGGCCTTGAGACCACCGTCAACAGCGACATCGCCTTCCAGGGCAACTACGCCTACGTCGGCAACTACGGCGGTTTCTCGATCTACGACATCAGCAACCCGAAGCGCGCCAAGCTCGTCAGCGGTGTCCTGTGCCCCGGCTCCCAGATGGACGTGTCGGTCTACGACGACCTGTTGTTCGCCGCGGTCGACAACTCCCGCAGCGACGACTCCTGTAACAGCGTCGGCCAACCGGCCAGCGTCAAGGAGTCGTGGGAGGGTGTCCGGATCTTCGACATCAAGGACAAGAAAAACCCCAAGTACATCAAGTCGGTCGAGACCAATTGCGGCTCCCACACCCTGACCCTTGTTCCCGGTAAAACCGGGGACCGCAAGAACGTCTACCTCTACGTCTCCTCCTACAACCCGAGCGACACGTTCCCCGACTGCCTGCCGCCGCACGACAAGATCTCGATCATCAAGGTGCCGCTGCGCAACCCGACCGCCGCCGCCGTGGTCAAGACGCCGGTCATCTTCCCCGACGGGGGCAACGAGACGCAGCCGGGCCTGCTGTTGCCGACCAGCGGCTGCCACGACATCACCGTCTACGCGGAGAAGAACATCGCGGCCGGGGCCTGCATGGGTGACGGCGTCCTGTTCGACATCTCCGACCGGGAGAACCCGGTGATCACCGCGCGGACCACCGACCCGAACTTCGCGTTCTGGCACTCGGCGACGTTCAACAACAGGGGCGACAAGGTCATCTTCACCGACGAGCTCGGCGGTGGCGGCGCGGCGACCTGCAACGAGGCGATCGGCCCGAACCGCGGCGCCGACGCCATCTACGAGATCAAGCGCGGCAAGCTGGTCTTCAAGAGCTACTTCAAGATTCCCCGCCACCAGGCCGACAGCGAGAACTGCGTCGCGCACAACGGCTCGCTCATTCCGGTCAAGGGCAAGGACATCATGGTCCAGGCCTGGTACCAGGGCGGCGTCTCCTTCGTGGACCTCAGCGACCCGGCCCGCCCGAAGGAGATCGGCTACTTCGAGCGCGGCCCCGAGCCCGACGGCGGAGGCGGCGGCATCTGGTCTGCGTACTACTACAACGGCTACGTCTACGCCAGCGACTTCTACCGAGGGCTGGACGTCCTCAGGATCGACGACCGTCGCACCGACCCGGCCAAGAACGTCCGGATGGACCGGCTGAACGTGCAGACCCAGGCCTCCTACGGAGAGCACGGCCACCACTGACCGTCCGAGCGGCCCGCCCCCGAGGGGACGCGGTCGCCCGCGAGACGTGCGTGAGGGGCGGCGGGCCTTCCCGCCGCCCCTTTTCCGTGCTCCGGCTCTGTGCTCCGGCTCTGTGATCCGGCGCGACGCTCTTCACCGGCGTGAGTGCCCGCCTGCGGGGAGTGAGGGTGCGGAAGCCGTCAGTCAGGCGGGGGGGACGAAGCCGCCGGGCGTGGAGTCGGGCCGCCGCGCGGGAGGCGGGGACGTGGGCGGGGGAGGTGCCGGGTGGGGCGACCCCGCCGGAGGCGGCAGGGGGATCCGCGGCTGCGACGGCCGGTGGTCGGGCCGAGGCGCCGATCCGGGAGGCGCGTAAGGAACGGGGACGTACGGAGCGGCGTACGGGGCGGGAGGGTGCGGCTGACCTGTCCACTGCCGCTCCGGCCGGTGCCCGCCGGTTCGCCGAGCCAGGCGCGCCTGCTCGCGGCGACGGCGTTCGGCCAGGACGGCGGTCAGGTAGGCGAACGGCGGCACACCCGGCGGGGCGGGCGGGGAGACGAAGGCCGACATCTCGGTGGCGATGCGCACGCCCATCTCGTGCTGGACGGCCGGGGCGAGGTCGTGCCAGCGCATGAGGTACTGCCGTGCGGTGGCCGCCACCTGCTCGGGCAGCCGCGACAGCTCCAGCGTCGCCGCCCACGGGGCGAGCATCGGCGGCATGTCCAGCGGCGGCCCGTACTGCCGCGGGGCGCGCTCGGAGATCACGATGGTGCCGGAGAAGACGTCGCCGAGCCGCTTGCCCTTCTCCGAGATCAGCGAGCTGATCAGCGCGGGGGCACCGCTGAGCATCCAGAACTCCAGGACCCCCGCCAGCCCGCGGAACAGGGCCTGCCGGAACCGCTCGGGACCGCCGTCGTCGCTGACGACCCGCAGCCCCAGCGCGAGCTTGCCCAGGCTGCGCCCACGCGTGAGCGTCTCGAAGGTCACCGGGTAGCCGACGACCACGAGCACGGTGAGCACGATGTAGACCATCGTCGTCAGCGCCGGATCGTCCAGGAATCCCAGGTTGCCGACGAGGAGGGAGGCCCCCAGCAGGGTCACGATCTGGATCGCCATGTCGATCAGCAGTGCCGCGGCCCTGCTCGGGAGCTGGGCCACGCGGACCTCGACGACCACGGCCTCGCCGGTTACGACATCGGACACAACCAGCACCCTACCTTCGACTGGATAGGCTGATCGCGTGGACATCGACGCCTTTGTCACCGCGCACCGGCCCGCCTGGGATCGTCTCGAGGATCTGGTCCGGCGTCGCGGCTCGCTGGACGGCGCCGAGGTCGACGAGCTGGTCGACCTCTACCAGCGGGTGGCCACGCACCTGTCCCTCGTCCGCTCGGCCTCCGCCGATCCCATCCTGGTGGGCCGCCTGTCGGCGCTCGTCGCCCGAGCCCGCTCCGCGGTGACCGGGGCGCACACCCCGGCCTGGCGGGAGTTCGTCCGCTTCTTCACCGTCTCCTTCCCGGTGGTCGCCTACCGGGCCCGTCGCTGGTGGCTGGCCACGGGCGTCGCGTTCCTGCTGGTCTCCACGGTCGTCGCGGTCTGGGTGGGGGAGAACCCCGGGGTCCAGGCGGCGATCGCCACCCCGGAGGAGATCACCCAACTCGTCGAGCACGACTTCGCCGACTACTACTCGGAGAACCCGGCGACCTCGTTCGCCGGACAGGTCTGGGTCAACAACGCCTGGGTCTCGATGCAGGTCATCATGATGTCCGTCCTGCTCGGCCTGCCGATCCCGTACGTCCTGTGGGAGAACGCGCTCAACGTGGCCGTCTCCGCCGGGCTGATGGCCTCGCGCGGCAAGCTCGACATCTTCTTCGGGCTGATCACCCCGCACGGCCTGCTGGAGCTGACCGCGGTGTTCCTCGCCGCGGCCGTCGGCATGCGCCTCGGCTGGACGGTCGTCGACCCCGGTCCGCGCAGGCGCACGGAGGCTCTGGCCGAGCAGGGCAGGGCCGTGATGAGCGTGGCCCTCGGCCTGGTCGTGGTGCTGTTCGTCTCCGGGCTGATCGAGGGCCTGGTCACGCCCTCGGGGTTGCCCACCTGGGCACGGATCGGCATCGGGGTGGTCGCGGAGGTCGCGTTCCTCGCCTACGTGATCTTCTTCGGCCGCCGCGCCGTGGTCGCGGGCGAGAGCGGGGACATCGAACGTGCCCCCGACCTGGCTCCGAGCGCCGGCTGAGCGCGCCGGCTGAGCGTTCGGCCCCGGCGGAGTGCCCGGCCCAGGCCGGACTCCGGTGGCTCGGAGTGCCGCGTGAGCGCCACGCGGCCCCGGGCGTCGAACCCCCGCGGCTCCGCGCCGACTGGGCGCCGGTGCGTGCCGGGGCGGCTCAGAGCCGCCCGGCCGCCTTCAGCGCCAGGTAGGCGTCGGCGAGGGCCGGGGCGATCTGGTCGGGGGCGGTGTCCACGACCTCCACCCCCTGACGGCGCAGCAGGGTGGTGATCCTGCGCCGTCCCGCGCGCAGATGCTCGGCCGCCGCCGCGCCGTAGACCAGCTCGGAGGTGCCGCGCCCGGCGGCCATCTCGGCCACCTGGGGGTCGGAGACGGCGGCCAGGAGCACCAGGTGCCGCGAGGAGAGGCGGGGAAGGACGGGCAGCAGCCCCTCCTCAAGCGCCGCCGGGTTGAGGTCGGTCAGCACGACGACCAGGCAACGTCGCCTGGCCCGCGCCATGACGGCCGCGACCATCCCCGCGGAGTCGGCCTCGACCAGTTCGGCCTCGATCGGGGCCATGGTGTTGACCAGGGACGAGAGCAGCTCCGTACGGCCGGTGCCGGACACCCAGGCGCGCACCCCCCGGTCGTGGGCCATGAAGTCGACCCGGTCGCCCGCCCGGGAGGCGAGGGCGGCCAGCAGCAGCGCCGCGTCCATCGACCAGTCGAGGCGGGGCCAGCCGGGCACGACCCGCGCCCCGCTCCCGGCGCCGGTCCTCGGCACCTCCCCGGCCAACGGGATCGGGGCGGTGCCCACCCGTCCGGCCGAGGTACGGCCGGTGTCGAGCACGATCAGCACCCGGCGGTCGCGCTCGGGCCGCCAGGTGCGGACCACGACGTCGTCGCGGCGCGCGGTGGCCCGCCAGTCGATCGAGCGGACGTCGTCGCCGACCACGTACTCCCGCAGCGAGTCGAACTCGGTGCCCTGCCCCCGGATCATCGACGGGTGCCGGCCCTCCAGCTCCCTGAGCCTGGACAGCTTGGCGGGCAGGTGCTTGCGGCTGAGGAACGGCGGCAGCACCCTGACCGACCAGGGCACCCGGTGTGAGCCCTGGCGGGCCGCCACACCCAGCGGGCCCAGCGTCCGCACCGTCACCGTGACCGCCTCGCGGTCGCCCCTGCGGGTGGGGGTGAGCGTCGTGACCAGCCGGCGGCGCTCGCCGGGGGGAACGTCCAGCGGCAGGTGCCGGGGCGTGGCGCCCGCGGAGGGCGGCCAGGCGTCCCTGAGCACGCCGCGCACCCTGCGTGGGCCGGGGTTCTCCACGATCAGCTCGACCGTGACCGACTCGCCGAGCCGTACCAGCCGCTCGCCCGAGCGGGTGAAGCGCAGCGGGCGCACGCTCCCGGCCAGCAGCAGGTCGACCGCGACCAGCGCCACGATCAGCAGCGCCACCCCGGCCACCGCGAGCCCGGGCCGGGGGGCGAACAGCACGGCCAGGGTGCCCAGCAGCGCCAGCAGCGCGGCCCGTCCTGTCAGCGCCATGGTCAGCGGGGGACGGGGACGGAGGCGAGGATGGCGTCGATGAGGCCGTCGGCGGTCGCGCCCTCCAGCTCGGCCTCGGGACGTATCTGGATCCGGTGCCGCATCGCGGGCCTGGCCAGCGCCTTGACGTCGTCGGGCGTCACGTAGGTGCGGCCGGACAGCCACGCCCAGGCCCGCGCCCCGGCGAGCAGCGCGGTGGCGCCGCGCGGGGAGACACCGAGCTGGAGCGAGGGCGACTGGCGGGTCGCCCGCGCGATGTCCACGATGTAGCCGAGCACCTCGGGGCCCACGTGGACCTTGCCGACCGCCGCGCGTCCCGCGGCGAGGTCGGCGGCGCCTGCCACGGCCTTGACGTGCGAGAGGTCGCGCGGGTCGAAGCCGAGCGCGTGCCGCTCCAGCACCGCGATCTCCTGGTCGCGAGGCGGCAGCGGGACGGTCAGCTTGAGCAGGAACCGGTCGAGCTGCGCCTCGGGCAGCTGGTAGGTGCCCTCGTACTCGACGGGGTTCTGGGTGGCGGCCACGATGAACGGGTCGGGCAGCGCGCGCGCCGCCCCCTCCACGCTGATCTGACGCTCCTCCATCGCCTCGAGCAGCGCGGCCTGCGTCTTCGGCGGCGTGCGGTTCACCTCGTCGGCGAGCAGGAGGTTCGTGAAGACCGGCCCCTCGCGGAACTCGAACTCCGACGTCTTCGCGTCGTAGATCAGCGAGCCGGTGATGTCGCCCGGCATGAGGTCGGGGGTGAACTGCACCCGCTTGAAGTCGAGTGAGAGCGCCGCCGACAGTGTCCTGACGAGCAGGGTCTTGGCGACGCCGGGCACGCCTTCGAGCAGCACGTGGCCCCGGCAGAGCAGCGCGATCACCAGCCCGGTGACCACGGCGTCCTGGCCGACGACCGCCTTGGAGACCTCGGCGCGCAGGGCTCCCAGCGCCTCCCTGGCCTGGTCCGCGCTCTGCGCGGCGGGTACGGCGGATGCGCCGGGCGCGGTCCTCGCGACGGAGGCCGCCTCGGTGAGACCGTCGTTCCCCGGTGGTGTGGTCACGACTTTCCGACCTGCCTTTCCAAGATGTCCATGTATTCGGCGAGGGCTACCAGCCCCGCCTCGTCGACCGGCGGAGGTCCGTACAGGGCGGCGCCGACGTGCGACGCCGCCTGGCCGGTCCGCTCGGCGATCGCGTTCACCAGCGCGTCGGGGCCGGTCCCCGGTGGCAGCCCGAGGCGGGGGGTGACCCGGTCGGTGAAGCCCGCGCGCAGGGCCGCGGCGGCCCGGTCGCGGGCCCGCCGTGCCCGGTAGAGCCTGGCACGTCCCTCGACGGTCTCGGCCGCCCGCACGACGACGGGCAGCCGCTCGGCCACCACGGGACCGAGCCTGCGGCCCCGCCAGAGCGCGAGCAGCAGCACCGCGAGGAACACCTGGACCACGGCCCACTTGACCCCCGGGGGGACCAGGTCGTAGAAACCCTCCTTGCGGTCGCCCGCCTGGGGGGTGGCCTCGGGAGGCGTGAGCCAGAGCAGGGTGGGCCGCCCGCCGGCGAGGTTCGTCGCCAGCGCGGCGTTGCCGTCCTCGGCGAGCCGCAGGTTGGTCATGAACTGCGCGTCGCCCGCGACGGTGACCGTCCGGTCCCCCACGCCGTGGGAGACCAGGGTGGGCTTCCCGCCCGCCGGGTAGCAGCCGATCGCCCCGGCGGGCAGGGTGAGGGTCACGCCGCCGCTGTAGGCGCTGCCCGCCCTCGTCGCGGCCGGCAGCGCGCACCGGGGCTCGCGGGAGCGCGCCCGCGCCTCACCCACCGGGGCCACCCCGGGCGCGAGCAGGTCCAGGTGCTCGGGTACGCCCACCACCAGCAGGTCCGAGGGTGCGGCGGCGAGCAGCTCCGCCTCGTCCTCGTCGAGCGGGAAGGTCCGGCTCACCAGCAGGGTGCTGCCCTCGGGGCCCGCCTGCTCGGCCAGTGACGAGGCCTCCTCGGCCGAGGTGACCCGGGTGACCCGCACCCCGTTCGCCTGCAGCAGCCGGGCCAGGCCCTTGCCTCCCGAGAGCGAGGTGTCGGCGGGGTCGAGGGGTCTTTCCGGTCCGCCGGAGCCTCCGAGCAGCACGCCGGCGACGGCGACGGCGACCACGAGGAACGCCACCGGCAGGATGCCCCTGCCGCCGCGCCAGAGGCCGCCCGCGGTCGGCGAGGTGGAGGTCGTCGCGGAGGCGCGCGTCGCGTTCCCTGCGTTCCCTGCGTTCCCTGCGTTCCCTGCGTTCCCTGCGTTCCCTGCGTTCCCTGCGTCCTCGGCGGAGGCCGATCCCGTCCTTCCCGGCGGGGCGAGGCTCATGGCGCGTCCGCCCGTACGACGGGCGCGGGGCGGGCCGTGCGCAGGTGCTCGTCGAGGTCGCGCATGATCCCGTACGCCTCGGGGGTGCCGGGCACCTCGCCGTAGGTCACGTCGTCGAACACCCGCGCCGCCGCGGCGAGTTCGGAGGCGAGCGCGGGCAGGGCTCGGCCCGCCTCCACGGCGAGCTCGTCGGCGGTGCGGCCGGGGGTGTGGTCGATGATCACGCGGTCCTCCAGATCACGGGCGACGGCCCGGAGCCGTTCGCGGACCGCCTCGGCCCATCGGGCCTCCGCCGCCAGCCGCTCGGCGGCCTCGCGGTGCTCGGCGGCGCTGAGGCGGCGGTCGCCGAAGATCCCGCCCTCGCGGGTGCCGCCGCCCCCGGCGGTCCTGCGGGCGACCAGGAGCAGCGCGACGACGATCCCGATCACGATCACGAGCAGGGCCGCCCGTGCCGCCAGGCTGCCGACGGTGCCCATGGACTCCTGGTCGAGCAGGTCGCCGAGAAACTGGTTGATGTTGCGCCAGACGCGGTCGAGCAGGGACTCCTTGGCGTACTCGGATCTGAGCAGCTCCTGGATCGCCTGGCGCCGCGCCTCTTCGCGCCCGATGTCGACGGGGGACGTCAGGAATGGGGCCACGGGGCTCCCTGGCCGGGGGGCTCGTGCCGCGCGGGGCCCGCGGGTGTGATGGAGGGGTCCCACAGATCGTCGGCCGACGCGTGGACCCAGCCCTGTCGCCGCTGCTCGATCGCCGCGGTCTGGAGCACCAGGTCGAACGCCTCGGAGCGCATCCGCCGGTCGGCGTAGAGCAGGCCGTTCACTCCTGCCTGGAGGGGATAGGTGATCATCGAGCCGAGGGTGACGCCCACCGCGATGAGGATCGCCGCGGCGATCCGCGCGCCGTCCGAGCTCTCGCCGAGGAGTACGAGGAAACTCCCGCCCAGGACGAAGGGGAAGGAGAGCAGCTGGCCGACGAGGAACGCGATGATCTGGGTGAGGATCACGATGCCGAGCGTTCGCCAGAAGCCGCCGGAGACGAGGTGCCAGGACCTGAGCAACGAGTCGACGACGCCGCGCCGCTCCAGCACCGCGGCCGCGGGGGCGAGCACCAGCCGGGTGCTGACGAAGAAGGCGTAGGCCACGTAGGCCAATACCGCCACCACGCCCACGATCGCGATCACCCCGACACCGGCCCCCGCCGAGCCGAGCGCGAAGAACACACCGATGATCATGGCCATCGGTACGAGCAGGATCACGAGGTTGACGACGACGAGCCCGAACAGCGTGGGCACCCGGCTCCGGGTCAGCGTCCATGCCTCGCTGGCCGTCATCTTGCCGCCGAAGACCGCGCGGCCCAGGATGCGGGTGATCACGCCGGTGAGCAGCGTCACGGCGACGAACTGGATCGCGTAGGAGAGCAGGCTGCCGCCGTACTGGGAGAGGAAACTCCCCTCGTCGGGGGCCGCGTTCGGGTTCTCCAGGAGCGGGGTGATGGATTCGAGCGCGATCACCTGCCCGATCGCGAGGGGGATCGCGCCCAGCGCGGCGGCGATCGCCGACAGGCCCAGGACGCTCTTGGGGTTGGAGCGCATCAGCTTGATCGCCCCGTCGAGGATGTCGCCCACGCCGAGCGGCCGCAGCGGGATGATGCCGGGGCGCATCGCGGGAGGCGGCATGTGCGCGCCGTACGGCGGCGGCCCGTAGGGGCCCTGCTGGTACGGCTGCTGGTGCGGCGGCTGCCCGTATGGTGCCTGGCCGTGGGGCTGCCAGGGTCCCTGAGGGGGCCCCTGCGGCGGCGCGGGAGGATCGGGCGCGGGGCCGGGGGCGGTCCACGGGGATCCCTGGGCGTTGCCGTACGGCGGGGGTTGGTTGGACGCCCAGCCCGTGGGCGTGCCGGGATCGCCGGGACTGGAGCCGTGACCGTCTGACATATCCCAATCCTGGCATGTGGACACACCATCCGTGGTGATCGGGTGATCACACGAACGTTTCATCCCCCTGAAGGAGGGTGGAGATGCCGGAGGGATGGCCGAGACACCGTGGTTTACCGCAGACTGTGAACGTGGTCATCACCGCCCGGTGCCCGCAGTCACCGGGTCGGCGGCGGCCGTGGGGGGCGTAACTGCACGTTTTACGTTGAGTGCGCCTAAAATTCGTCAGTTGGACGCCCCGTCGTTGGCCGGTGTCATCCAGTAGGCGGACGAGGGTAATCTTCGATGATCGACCGATTTATCACGATAACTCCCGAACTGCGTAAACCGAATGAGGGGCCATGAAAGGACGCGTGCTGGTCGTCGACGACGACGCGGCTCTCGCCGAGATGCTCGGTATCGTGCTGCGCGGAGAGGGCTTCGAACCCTCGTTCGTCTCCGACGGCGACAAGGCACTCGACGCGTTCCGCGACACCCGGCCGGACCTGGTCCTGCTCGACCTGATGCTGCCGGGGGCCGACGGGATCGACGTCTGCCGCCGCATCAGGGCCGAGTCCGGGGTGCCGATCGTCATGCTGACCGCCAAGAGCGACACCATCGACGTGGTGCTCGGGCTGGAGTCGGGGGCCGACGACTACATCGTCAAGCCCTTCAAGCCCAAGGAGCTCGTCGCCAGGGTCCGCGCCCGGCTGCGCCGCACCGACGAGCCGACGCCGGAGATCCTGCAGATCGGCGACATCACGATCGACGTCGCCGGGCACTCGGTGAAGCGGGAGGAGGAGACCATCAATCTCACCCCGCTGGAGTTCGACCTGCTGGTCGCCCTCGCCAGGAAGCCCCGCCAGGTCTTCACCCGCGAGGTCCTGCTCGAACAGGTCTGGGGCTACCGCCACGCGGCCGACACCCGTCTGGTCAACGTGCACGTCCAGCGGCTCCGGGCGAAGATCGAGAAGGATCCTGAGCACCCCGAGATCGTCGTGACGGTCCGCGGGGTCGGATACAAGGCCGGACCGGCCTAGCCGCCCTCCTCCCCGGACCCCCGAGATGCCTCCCGCACCGAAGAAACGCCGTCGCACCCCGCGCCAGCTGCTGCGGGGTGTCCGGCGTCGTGTCCGGCGCGTCGCCGGCCGGGCGCGACGCGTCTTCTGGCGCTCGCTCCAGCTGCGCGTGGTCACCAGCACGATGGTCATCTCCATCGTGGTCGTCGCCGTACTCGGCGTCTTCCTGATGCAGCAGATCATCAGGACCACCCTGGAGACCAGGGAGAGCGCGGCCAAGAGCGAGGCGCAGGCCGACAGGAACGCGGTGCTCGGCTATCTCAGCCAGCCGGCGGCCGAGGCCGCCAAGCAGGCCGCGGAGCCGGGCCAGGCGCTGCAGCCGGTGGGAAGCAGCCCGCTCAGCCAGGCCACGGAGGCGCTCGCGCGGCGCGCGGGCTCGGCGAGCCGCTACTCGGTGATCATCCGTAACGAGACGCTGCCGGGGGCGTTCTACGGAACCACGGACATCGACCCCGTCAGCATCCCGCCCAGGCAGCGTGAGGAGCTGTTCAAGAAGGAGGCCGGCGAGGACAGCACCTGGTACACCCCGCTGTACTACAAGGGACAGCCGGAGCAGCCCGTGCCCGGCATGATCATCGGCACCCGCCTCGACTCGTCGTACGAGATCTACCACCTCATCCCGCTGGACAAGGAGGAGCAGACCCTCGCCTCGGTGCAGCAGATGATCATCCTTGTCGGCGCCGGCCTCGTGCTGCTGCTGGCCGTGATCTCCTCCCTGGTCACCCGCCAGGTCGTCACGCCGGTGCGGCTGGCCAGGCAGGCCGCCGAGCGGCTGGCCGCCGGGCGCCTGGACGAGCGGCTGAAGGTGCGCGGCGAGGACGACCTCGCCCGGCTGGCCGCCTCCTTCAACGAGATGGCCGCCAACCTGGCGCTGAAGATCCACCAGCTGGAGGAGCTCTCCCAGGTCCAGCGCCAGTTCGTCTCGGACGTCTCGCACGAACTGCGTACCCCGCTCACCACCGTGCGGATGGCCGCCGACCTGCTCTTCGACGCCCGCGAGGACTTCGATCCGATGGCCGCCAGGTCGGCGGAGCTGATGCAGAACCAGCTCAACCGGTTCGAGGCGATGCTCGCCGACCTTTTGGAGATCAGCCGCTACGACGCGGGCGCGGCCGACCTCGACGTCGATTCCGTGGACGTCAGGGACGTGGTGCTGCGCGCCGTCGCCGACTCCGAGGCGCTGGCCGAGCGCCACTCCACCCGCTTCGACCTGCGCCTTCCCGGCGAGCCGTGCATGGCGGAGATGGACAGCCGCAGGGTCGAGCGCATCCTGCGCAACCTGCTGTTCAACGCGATCGAGCACGGAGAGGGCCGCGACATCGTCGTCTCGGTCGCCGCCGACAGGGACGCGGTGGCGGTGGCCGTACGCGACCACGGGGTGGGACTGAGAGCCGGCGAGGAGAACCTGGTCTTCGACCGCTTCTGGCGGGCGGACCCGTCCCGGGCGCGCACGATCGGCGGTACGGGCCTGGGGCTCGCCATCTCCCGCGAGGACGCCATCCTGCACGGCGGCTGGCTGCAGGCGTGGGGCTCGCACGGGGAGGGCTCGCAGTTCCGGCTCTCGCTGCCCAGGGTGGCGGGGGCGGTGCTGCGGGGCTCGCCGTTGCCGCTCGTACCCCCGGAGGTGGAGATGCGGCGCACCTGGCGAGGGCACATGACGCCGGTGCTGTCGCCGGCGGCGGCCGACGGGGGACGCGATGCGGACTAGGGCGGGCAGCACGGGCAGGACGGGAGGCGCGCGACGCCGGCCGGAGCCTGTGGGGAGCGCGACGCGGACCGTCGGCGGAAGGGCGCGGCGACGGCCCGAGCCGGTCGGTGGCGCCGCGCGGACCGGTGTCCGCGGGGGGCGGTACGCGGCGCTGAGGGGAGGCGCGCGGAACGCGGGGACGGTGATCCTCGCGATCGCCCTCGTCTACGCGGTGAGCGCCTGTTCGGTCATCCCCACCGGGGGCAAGTCCGTCGTCGCCGTCGACAACGAGCGCAAGGGCAACCCGCTGGGCGACCCGTACGCGCGGGTCATCGCGATGCCGCCGAAGGCCGGCTGGTCGCCGGAGGAGGTCGTCACCGGCTTCCGCGCGGCGATGGCGAGCCTCGACGACCCCGCCTTCCAGGTCGCCCGCGAATACCTCACCGGCGACTTCGCCGCCAAGTGGAACCCGCGCAGCGGCGTCACTGTCTACCGGCAGGGCACGTACGAGAAGTTCGCGCCCCCCCGCGACGAGGACAAGCAAGCCCAGGTGACGCTCAAGGGCAGCAAAACCGCGATCATCGACCAGGACGGTCGATACCGCCCGAGCGGCGGCACGCTGAACCAGGCGTTCACCCTCGCCAAGGACGCGAACGGCGAGTGGCGCATCAGCGCGGCCCCCGACGGGCTTCTGTTGTCCGAGGCCGACGTCGCCCGCGGCTACCTGCCCGTCGACCTGTACTTCCTCGACTCCCAGTGGAAGGGCCTGGTCGTCGACCAGGTGCGGGTGCCGATCGACCCGGCCGCCAACTTCGCCAAGACGACGGTCGAGCGGCTGATCAGGGGGCCGAGCAGTTCCCTCAAGGACGCGGTGCGCACCGCCTTCACCGGCACCGAGCTCATCGACGTCACCATCGAGAACAACCGGGTCGTCGTCGACCTCACCAGGCGGGTGGACTCCGACCTGATCGACCCGATGTCGGCCCAGCTCGCCGCGACGCTCGCCGCGCTCACCAAGGGCGGCTGGGGCTTCGAGGTCACCGTGAACGGCGAGTCGTACTATCCCGACGCGTCCCTCCAGATCGACGCTCAGGAGCATTCGAACTTCGACCCCTGGACGACCCCCGACGCCGTCTACCCGTTCTATCTCGCGGGTGGCGCGCTGCAGCTGCTGGACAAGGAGAACGTCGGGCGGCCCGTGCCCGGCAGGGCCGGTCAGAAGGGGGTGGGGACCCACCCCGCGATCAGTGGCCAGCCCGTACAGCAGGTGGCGGTGCTCTCCGGAGACGGCAGGAGCGTCTCCGTCGCGCCGCTCGCCGCGGGCGGTGAGTGGCGCGACTGGAGCACGGGGGTCTCCCTCGCCCCGCCCGCCTGGGACCGCTATCACACGCTCTGGACGGTCGACCGGCCCAACGACCACGCCTCGGTCATCACCCGGCACGACGGCGACAACAAACACCGGTACCGGGTGTCGGCCCCGGACCTGGAGACGTTGTACGTCAAGTCGCTCAAGGTCGCGCGGGACGGCGTGCACGTCGCCGTGATCGTCAAGGACGGGCTGGGCGAGCAGGTCCAGGTCGGCACCGTCATCGGAGAGCGGGAGAACACCCGCGTCACCAACCTGCAGACCGTGGTCAACGCCGACGGCAACCGGACGATCAAGGACATCGCCTGGAAGGACGGCAAGACCCTGTACGCGCTCACCGGCAAGTCGGAACTGCTCGAGGCCTCGGTCTCCGCCGAGCCCAAGTCGCTGCCCTTCGACTCCCGGATCGAGAGCATCACCGCCCTGGACAGCACCCTGCTCGCCGGGGCCAGGGACGAGCAGGGGGCCCGGCAGGTCCTGTTCTGGAACTCCACCAGGTGGGAGTCGCTGGTCAAGAACGAGACCGGGACCACGGACTTCACGGAGGACGGTCCCGCCTTCCCGGCCTTTCCCCTGAGCTGAGTCGAGCGACTCCTTCCATCGCCTCCGGTGGGGGACCGAACCCCCCTCCGGTACCCTGGGCTGGGCTTTTTTGTCGGTGCCGTATGCAACCTTGGATCCGTGACGACCGCCATGCTCGACCTGATCCTGCCGCCCCGCTGCGCCGGATGCGACGCGCTGGGCGCCCTCGTCTGTCCCCGCTGCGCGAAGGAGCTGCACGGGGCGCCCGCCCTCCGGATGCCGGACCCCGTTCCGCCAGGCACGCCCGAGTGCTGGTCGGCGGCCGAATACACCCCCGCCGTGCGGCGAGCGATCATCGCCTACAAGGAGCGCGGTCGCACGGCCCTCGCCCCTCCGCTGGCCGGGGCCCTCGCCCTCGCGGTGGCGACGGCGGCCGGCGAGCGGCCGGTGCTGCTGGTGCCGGTGCCCAGCGCCCGCCCGGCCCTGAGGCGCCGCGGGCACGACCCGGTGGCCCGGCTCGCGACGCTGGCGGCCGGTTACCTCCGCGAGGCCGGCTGGCCCGCGAGCGTGGCACGGGTGCTCGCCCAGCGCCGCCGCGTCGCCGACCAGGCGGGGCTGAGTTCCCTCCAGCGGGCCGCCAATCTCTCCTCCGCCTTTACGGTCACGATCGGCCGCAACGCGCCTGTGCCGCGCTCCTGGGGCGGTACGGAGGCGATTGTGCTGGTCGACGACGTCGTCACCACCGGTGCGACGCTCGCGGAGGCGGCGAGGGCGATGCGGGAGGCGGGGCTCACGCCCTCCCTCGCCGCCACGGTCGCCGCGACACGCCGGAGATCGAAAACCGGTGATCGCGACGGATCGTGACGCAGGGTGAGGTGGTGACCCGATCGTGGGGTCACCTCGACGCCACACCTCACTGTCCTGACCGTCTCGACGATGCCCTCATGGCTGCTCAAGAACGTGAGAAGCCCTCGCCGCTCCCGCCGTCGCCTTCCAGGAGCGGGAGCCCCGGAGCCGGTCGCCCGGTCCTGGATTACGCAAAGTGATCCTTTGGCCCACGGTCAGGCTGACATTCGGCCGGGATGCGGATAGCGTCTGAGCCATGGCACCCGCTCGGGTCCGTGGTTGCACCGGACCGACCTCCGCGAGGAGGCCGGCCCGGCTAGCCGATGCCAGCCGCAGGCGAAACGGTCCACGTAAGACGACTTCTCGTCGATCGATCACGGTGCGGCTTAGAGGTAAGTCCTGCCTTCCCAGGGAGCCAGATGTTCCTTGCCAGAAGAGAAGGGCATGTAGTGGCAAAGAGCTGCGAAACCCTCAGCAGGCGGATGTGGGGACGAAGACCAGGTCGGCCGAGCGGGTGTCGCAATACCACCGTCGAGGTTCGAAGGGGGGCTGTGCATGGAGATCATCGTCAAGGGTCGGCACACCGGAGTGAGTGACCGATTCCGAGACCAGGTGAATACCAAGCTGGCCAGGATCGAGCGTTTGGACCACAAGCTCATCCGCGTTGACGTGGAGGTGTCCAAGGAAAGTAATCCGCGTATCGTCGACCAGCGGGAGCGCGTCGAGCTCACCATTCATTCACGTGGTCCCGCGATCCGGGCGGAGGCTTCGGCCGACGACCGATTCGCCGCCCTTGACATCGCACTCGGCAAGCTCGAAGGACGGCTGCGGCGGCTCGCCGACCGCAGGAAGATCCATCACGGCAACCACTGCCCGCCCTCGGTCGCCGAACTGACGGCCACCGCGCTCGCCGAATCCTTCGACACCGCCCCGGCTCATCTGTTCACCGAGCAGTCGCCGGCCGCGTCCAAGAGCGAGGCCGACGCCGACGTCACGGAGGACAAGAGCATCATCCCGATCCAGATGGACGGGGACGGTCCGCTGATGGTCAGGGAGAAGTTCCACGAGGCCGATCCGATGACCGTCGATCAGGCCCTTCTTGAGATGGAACTCGTGGGACACGATTTCTATCTCTTCCGTGACAAGGAGAGCGGGCAGCCAAGCGTCGTATACCTCCGACAGGGGTACAACTACGGCGTGCTGCGGCTCGTTGAGCCCTGAAGAACGCGTTCGAAGATCCTCTCCGACCAACCGAGGACCATGAAACCCGTGTAATCATGGCGGTCCACCGGCTCTGGCCCCCCGAGGAGGAGGCGTGACGGAACCCGACGACGCAACCGGCCCGTCCGGACACGGCGAACCGATCCGCGTGCTGATCGTTGACGATCACGCGTTGATCCGCCGCAGTCTGGAGATGGCGCTGGCCGCGGAGACGGACATCGAGGTTGTCGGCGAGGCGAGCGACGGGCAGGAGGCGGTCGAACTCGCCGACCGCCTCACCCCGGATGTCATGCTCATGGACGTCCGGATGCCACGGAGGAGCGGTATCGAGGCCACTCGTGAGATCAAGGCCTCGGTGCCGAGCACACGGATCATCATGTTGACCGTGAGTGACGAGGAGGAGGATCTCTTCGAGGCGATCAAGGCGGGTGCCACCGGCTATCTGCTGAAGAACGTCCAACTCGACGAGGTCCCGGAGGCCGTCCGCGGCGTCCACGAGGGACAGTCGCTGATCAATCCGGCGATGGCCGCCAAACTCATCAGCGAGTTCGCCAACATGAGCCGTAAGGAGGCCGAGCGCCCCCCGCAACTCCCCGTTCCGCGCCTGACCGACCGGGAGATGGAGGTGCTCCGTCTCGTCGCGAAGGGCATGAACAACCGCGAGATCGCCAAGCAGCTGTTCATCTCGGAGAACACCGTGAAGAACCACGTCAGAAACATCCTGGACAAGCTTCAGCTCCACTCCAGGATGGAGGCGGTGGTCTACGCGGTCCGCGAGCGGATGCTTGAGATCACCTGACGCGTGCCCGGTGCGGTGACCGCCCGGCGGTCACCGCGCCCGGCCCCGGGCATCACGTTCGCGGGCCGGGCCGCGAGGTCACCGCGCTCAGCCCTGGGCGCCGTCCTTCAGGGCGTCCTGCAGGGGGCCGGCCAGGAGAGGATCGACGCGCTCGACCCGGACGGCCTCGCAGCCGACCCAGCTCGCGGCCTCCCAGAGCGCTCCGGCCAGCGATGCGGCGCCCCTGGCCGGTGTGACATCGCCTTCGAGGCTCACCTGACGGGCCACCAGCGTGGCCCCCTCCCGGGCCGGGTCGATCCGCCCGATCAGCCGGCCCCCGGCGAGGACCGGCATCGTGAAGTAACCGTGGACGCGCTTCTCCTTGGGCACGTACGCCTCAAGGCGGTGGTTGAAGCCGAACACGCGGGCGGTGCGGGCGCGATCCCAGACCAGGGAGTCGAACGGGGAGAGCGGGGTCGTGCGGTGACGGCCCCTGGGCTCGGTCTCCAGCGCGGCCGGGTCGGCCCAGGCGTCGGCGGACCGCTCGGGCCACCCGGCGACGCGGACGGGCACCAGCCCGGTGGAGCCGTCGAGCAGGCACGCGTCGAGCAGCCGTGCCTCCGGGGCCTTCAGCCGCAGGAAGTCGACGAGGTCGGCACGGGTGGCCACGCCGAGCGCGACCCCGGCCATCCCGGCGAGACGGGTGACGCACTCGGCGTCGGACAACTCCTCGGCCAGCAGATCCGCGGGGACCGCGCGCTCCGCCAGGTCGTAGACGCGGCGCCAGCCCACCCTGCGCGTGCAGACGACCTCGCCGGTGTCGAGCAGCCACTCAATGGCGATCTTGGAGTCCGACCAGTCCCACCACGGTCCGCCCTTCTTGGCGCCGCCGATGTCGGCGGTGGTGACCGGGCCGCTCTCACGGACCAGGTTCAGCACCTTGTCGACGCTGTCGGGGACCTCGTGCCAGCGGAACTTCCTCGCGCGGAAGTATCTCCGTCTGAAGGCGTACAGCGCCCAGTCGCCGATCGGCAGGATGCAGGCGGCGTGGCACCAGTATTCGAAGGCCCGCGCGGGCTCGTCCCAGTAGGCCCGCTCGACCTCCTGCCTGCCGACGGCGCCGAGGCGGGCGTACGCGACCAGCTCGTGGGAGCGGGCCAGCACGGAGATCGTGTCGAGCTGGACGGCGCCCAGACGGCGCAGGGTCGCGGGGGCGCCGCCTCGCCGGGACTCGGCGCCCAGGAACCCCTGGGCGCGCAGGATGACGCGGCGGGCCTCGTCGGAGGAAAGGGAGAGCTGCATGACCGCCCCAGGGGGAGACAACACGTCGTGGGCCGAGGCTAGCGCCTGACACCGACAACGCGGCCACGCCGGTGTCAGGGGGGCGCGTCCGGAGCGGGCGGGGTGAACCCCGGGGCGGGCGGGGATGAGCGCGCGCCCGCCGCGTCCGGGGATGAACCGGGGCGAACCCCGCCGCGCCGGGCGGTCAGTCCAGGACGCTCCGGCCGGTTCCGCTCATCCTGCGAGGAGCCTCGACGACGATGTCCTGGAAGACGCGGAAGACCAGGATGAGAACGCCGCCCATGGCGCAGACCGCCGCACCCATCCAGAAGACGAACCAGTTGGGGCCCAGACAGAGGGCGACCCCCGCGACGGTGAAGCCCAGCAGGATCACGGTCACCGCGAGCCAGGACGACGCCCTTCCCCCGTGGCCCCCCGAGCCCTTGTGGAGCGCGGGACCGCCGTCGCCCCCCTGACCCTCGTGGGTCCCGCCACCTGCCGGACGTGTGTCCTCCGTCATCACGACTCCTCCTCCCAGGCAGTGACCAGGCATGGCGACGCGCCCGCGCGAATCCCTCGCGGACGCGGCAAAGAGCGACATACCCTATGAAGCTGGTCGTACTCTCTCAAAGAAGCGGGCAAGGAACTCCCAGGGCCACAAGAGCGTCTTTGAGGGTGGCTGTGTCTGGTGGCGGAACCGCCTACGATGGCAGCGGAGAACCATGTCTCGTCCTCAGCCGGGCCGGTCCGGCCGCGGAAGACCTGCGAGGAGCTTTACCTAAAGTGCCAGCCTTTCTCGATAGAATTCTTCGCGCCGGCGAAGGCAAGCTTCTGCGTAAGCTCAAGCGGATCGCCGACCAGGTCAACTCCATCGAAGACGACTTCACGAGCTTGACCGACGCCGAATTGCGCGCGCTCACCGACGACTACAAACAGCGTTACGCCGAGGGTGAATCCCTTGACGACCTGCTTCCCGAGGCGTTCGCCACCGTTCGTGAGGCGTCCAGGCGGGTTCTGGGCAAGCGTCACTTCGACGTGCAGATCATGGGCGGGGCCAACCTGCACATGGGCAACATCTCGGAGATGCGCACCGGTGAGGGCAAGACCCTCACCTGTACGCTGCCCACCTACCTCAACGCCATCTCGGGCAAAGGCGTCCACGTCATCACGGTCAACGACTACCTGGCCAAGCGTGACGGCGACGAGATGGGCCGTATCCACCGCTTCCTCGGTCTCGAAGTCGGCGTGATCCTGGCCAACATGCCGGCCGACGAGCGTCGCAAGCAGTACAACGCCGACATCACGTACGGCACGAACAACGAGTTCGGCTTCGACTACCTGCGCGACAACATGGCGTGGTCGCTCGAGGAGTGCGTCCAGCGCGGCCACCACTTCGCCGTCGTCGACGAGGTCGACTCCATCCTCATCGACGAGGCCAGGACGCCGCTGATCATCTCCGGCCCCGGCGAGCAGTCCGGCAAGTGGTACGCCGAGTTCGCCAAGATCGTCCCCCGGCTCCGCAGGGGCACCGAGGGCAAGGACGGCGAGGAGAACACCGGCGACTACGCCGTCGACGAGAAGAAGCGCACGGTCGGCATCTTCGAGTCCGGCGTGGAGAAGGTCGAAGACTGGCTCGGCATCGAAAACCTCTACAAGCCCGAGCACACCCACCTGGTCGGCTTCCTCAACAACGCGTTGAAGGCCAAGGAGCTCTACAAGAAGGACAAGGACTACATCGTCGTCGACGGCGAGGTCCTGATCGTCGACGAGTTCACCGGTCGAGTCCTGCACGGACGCCGCTACAACGAGGGCATGCACCAGGCCATCGAGGCGAAGGAAGGCGTCAAGATCAAGGACGAGAACCAGACTCTCGCCACGATCACGCTGCAGAACTACTTCCGCCTCTACGAGACCCTCTCCGGCATGACCGGCACCGCGGCGACCGAGGCCAACGAGTTCCACCAGACCTACAAGCTCGGCGTCGTCCCGATCCCGACGAACCGGCCGATGATCCGCAAGGACCAGGCCGACGTGGTCTACAAGACCGAGGACGCCAAGTTCCTGGCGAGCGTCGAGGACATCAAGGAGCGCTACGAGCGGGGCCAGCCGGTGCTGGTCGGCACCACGAGCGTCGCCAAGTCCGAGCGCCTCGCCAAGGAGCTCAAGCGCAAGGGCGTCAAGCACGAGGTCCTCAACGCCAAGAACCACGCCCGTGAGGCGGCCATCATCGCCGAGGCGGGCCGCAAGCACGCCGTCACCGTGGCGACCAACATGGCCGGTCGAGGCACCGACATCATGCTCGGCGGCAACCCCGACTTCCGCGCCGACCTGGAGCTGCGCAGCCGGGGTCTCGACCCGGTCGAGACCCCGGAGGAGTACGACAAGGCCTGGGGCGAGGCGCTGGAGAAGGCCAAGGCGGCCGTGCAGGCCGAGCACGACGAGGTCACCGAGCTCGGCGGCCTCTACGTCCTGGGCACCGAGCGGCACGAGTCGCGGCGCATCGACAACCAGCTCCGCGGTCGTTCCGGCCGTCAGGGCGACCCGGGCGAGTCGCGCTTCTACCTCTCGCTCGAAGACGACCTCATGCGCCTGTTCAACTCGGCGAGGGTCGAGATGATCATGACGCGTCTCAACATCCCCGACGACGTCCCGATCGAGTCCGGCATCGTCTCCAAGGCCATCGCCTCCGCCCAGCACCAGGTCGAGCAGCAGAACTTCGAGATCCGTAAGAACGTTCTGAAGTACGACGAGGTCATGAACCGGCAGCGCAAGGTGATCTACGCCGAGCGTCACCGGGTGCTGGAGGGCGCGGACCTGCACGAGCAGATCCGCGGCTTCGTCAACGACGTGATCGACGAGTACATCGCGGGCGCCACCGCCGAGGGCTTCGCCGAGGAGTGGGACCTCGACAAGCTGTGGAAGGCCCTCGGCCAGCTGTACCCCATCAGCATCACCGCCGAGCAGCTCATCGAGGAGGCCGGGGGACGCGAGGAGCTGACCGCCCAGTTCCTCGACGAGCGGATCAAGGCCGACGCGATGGCCGCCTACGACCGTCGCGAAGAGGAGATCAACGCCCAGGCCATGGACCCGGAGGCGATGCGGGTGCTGGAGCGCCGCGTCATCCTGTCGGTCCTCGACCGCAAGTGGCGCGAGCACCTCTACGAGATGGACTATCTCCAGGAGGGCATCGGCCTGCGGGCGATGGCCCAGCGCGACCCGCTGATCGAGTATCAGCGTGAGGGCTTCGAGATGTTCTCCCAGATGCTTGAGGGCATCAAGGAGGAGTCGGTCGGCTACCTGTTCAACCTTGAGGTCGAGGTCCAGAGCAACCCGATCGTCGAGGAGCACGACCACTCCGAGGACGCCGCGCTCGCGGAGACCCGCTCGATCATCGCCCGTGGCCTGCGCGGCCCGCAGCGTCCCGCCGAGCTGGAGTACACGGCTCCCGGCGAGAGCGGCGAGGTGGAGCACACCCGGGTCAGCACCAAGGCACAGCGCGACGCTTACGGCAACGTGGAGCGCAACGCCCCGTGCCCCTGCGGCTCCGGCAAGAAGTACAAGCGCTGCCACGGAGACCCCAAGAACGTCGAGGTCTGACCGTCGCCGGAGGGCCCGCACCACCACGGTGCGGGCCCTCCGGCATGTCCGGATCTCGTCCGCTCCGGGCGGAGTGCGGCGGGCCGGGGGCGGTGGCCGCACGGATTCCGGCAACGAGCGGTCACGGGCGTGGCGGGCTCCGCGTGGGAGCGGCCGGCCACGATTTCCTGGAACGAGCGACGCGTGCGGCGGACTCTGTCGCGAGCGGGCCGGTCAGGGGGTCGTCGGCTTCACGGCCTTCACGGCCTTCGGGGACGAGCTGCGGACGCGGCGGTGGGCCTGGGCGTCGCGGGCCCTCGGCGCGGGACGCGGTCGGGGGCCGTCTCGAACTCGGTGCACAGCCAGCGCACGCCCCTGCGTTCCAGCCGCAACGCCAGGACGCGCGAGCGGTCGCCGCAGTCGACCACGACGCACATCTCCACGATCCCGTCCTCGGGCTGGGAGACGTGGACCCTGCCGACCCGGGGCGGGCGCGCACTGTCGATGACCTTCCCGCTCCTGGCCAGCTCGGCCAGGACCCTGCCGGTCAGGTGGCGGGAGACGCTCGCCGGGGGGCGTCTTCCGGACAGGATCTCGGCGACGGCCTGCGCGAGGGCCCGCAGTCTCCGCTCGTCGGGGACCGCGCCGGGCGGGCCCCAGACCAGCGGTTTCCCGGCCGAGGAGCCAGGCTCTCGGGGATCGAGGGCGAGAGCGAGGGTGCCCTGCACGTACGGCGGTACGGCCGGGGCGTTCCCGGTGGGGCGGTCGTCGTCGTAGGGCGGTTCCGCGGCGGGGGAGGGGGCGATTCTGGGGAGTGCTGCCGGGCGTCGTGGGGGCGGCATGAGGGCTCCGATGTGCTGGTCCGGGGGCGGGGAAATCAACACATCAGGGAGTTTCCGGCCCGCTGTGCAGATACGCGGCCCGCCAACTTCCCGGAAATCGCGGTCGCTTCGTCCTGTTGGGCGGAGAAGGTCGCCTCAGGTTGGAGCGGTCGCCTCCGGTGATGAGGCGGGTTGTGGCCAGAGCCGTGATCGCCGACGGACGGCCGAAACCACTCGGCGCACCTCAGCAGGAGAGGGGCGGTCCGCTCTCCGTGTCTCCCCGTGTCCGGCCACCGTCCGCGCCTCCCCGCACCGGGGCGGAGGACTCCCCGGAGTCGACGTCGGGTTCGGGCTCGCGGCCGGGGGTCATGATGTTCAGTCTTCTGATCAGGAAGGTGAAAACGGTGTAGTAGATCACCGCGTAGAACAGCCCCATCACGATGATGATCGGTATCCCCCGGGCGTTGGGCGCGGTCCCGTACAGGCCGAGGTCGATCAATCCGGAGGAGAAGCTGAAGGCGAGTTTGGCGCCCAGGGCGGAGGCGACGGCCATGGAGATGCCGGTGAGCACGATATGGATCACGAACAGGACCGGCGCCACGAAGATGAAGGCGAACTCGATCGGTTCGGTGATCCCGGTGAGGAACGCGGTGAGCGCCGCGGAGATCATGATCGAGCCGACCGCGGTGCGGCGGTGCGGTGGCGCGGCCCGCCAGATGGCGATCGCGGCGGCGGGCAGGCCGAACATGAGGACCGGGTAGAAGCCGGCCTCGAAGCCGCCGTAGCCGACGGCGCCGTTGTTGAAGCAGATCAGGTCCCCGGCGAGCTTCTTGCCGTCGACCACGCACTCGGGCACCTGGGTCCAGATCACGTTGTTGACGATGTGGTGCATGCCGAGGGGGAGCAGGGCGCGGTTGATCATGCCGTAGATCCCGGCGCCGAGCTCGCTGTTGGAGGCGAGCCAGGCCCCCGAGGCGCGGACCCAGCCGCCCAGCAACGGCCAGACGAAGCCGAAGAGCACGCCGATCACGAGCCCGGCGAAGGCGGTGAGGATCGGCACCAGGCGACGCCCACCGAAGAAGGCGAGCCAGGTCGGCAGCTTGGTGCGGTAGTAGCGCTGCCAGAGCAGGGCCGAGACCAGGCCCATCACGATCCCCCCGAGCACCCGGGTCGGGTTCTGCGCGCCGAGGTTCAGCACCGTGTCGGGGACGCCGGGGTCGCTCCTGTCGAACACCTCCGTGGTGATGGGCCCCCTCAGATCGGCGTCGAAGAGGATGAAGAACATGTTCATGCTCACGGCGTGGAAGACCAGGTAGCCGACGAGTGCCGCCAGGGCGGTGGAGCCGTCGGCCTTGCGGGCGAACCCGATGGCGACGCCGATCGCGAACAGGATGGGCAGGTTGTCGAACAGGGCGCCGCCCGCGGTGCCGACGACCCGGGCCACGTCGTCGAGCAGCGCGCTGTCGGTCCGGCCGAGGAGGTCGTCCTGCCCGAGCCGGAACAGCAGACCCGCGGCCGGCAGGACCGCGATCGGCAGCATCAGGGACCGTCCCAGGCGCTGGAGCACGCTCATCGCCGCGGACCCGCGCGGGTGGGCGGCGGGCGGACCCGCGTCCGCCGAGAGAGGGCTCATCGGGCTTTCCTCCAGAGGCTGGAAGGGAGGAGGGCGGCGAAGGGGCGGTGGGCGGGGGGTGACGGTGGCGGTACGGGCACGGCGGATGGGACGTTGTCGGAGGGCGAGGTCGGAGGGCGAGGTCGGCGGTGGACGGGACGTGCGCGGGAAGTCGAGGCCGGTGGCCGGTCTCGGATGTGGTCGAGAAGCGGGATCGGTGGCGGGTCTCGGCTGTGGCCGAGAAGCGTGGTCAGCTGCGGCGGGTCGGTATCTCCAGGATCGTACGGAGCTGGTAGCGGTCGGCGCGATAGGTGGACACCCCGAGTTCCGCGCAGACGCCTCCCGCGAAGGAACGTCGCTGGAGTAGCAGCACGGCCCCGCCGCGCGGCAGCTTCAGCAGGTCGGCGTCACCGGGATCGGCGATGCCGCCGTCGATGGTGAGCTCTCCGGCGTCGAGCACCAGGCCGTAGCGGGTCTCCAGAAGGGCGTAGAGGGAGCGGCCCGTCAGGTCGTGGGTGTCGAGGTCGGGCGCGAGGGAGACGGGAATGTGGGCCCGCTCGATGCACATGGGCTCGTCGGCCGCGGTCCGCAGCCGTTCGATGAAGTGAACCTCTTCGCCCGGCTGGATGCCGAGTTCCCGCGCCAGGTGCGCGCTCGCCCTGACCACCCGCCGGTCCAGGTCGCGGGAGCCGGGTTCCATGCCCCTGGCGCGCATCTCGTCGCTGAAGGAGGTGAGCCGCAGGGACATCTCGATCTTGGGGCGGGCCACGAAGGTGCCCTTGCCCGCCACCCGCTGCAGCCTGCCCTCGGAGACGAGGTGGTCCACGGCCTGCCGCACGGTCATGCGGGACAGTCCGAAGCGCTGGCAGAGCTCGCGTTCCGACGGGATCGCCGTGCCGATCGCCAGCTCGTTGTTCTCGATGAGATCGAGCAGGATCTCCCGGAGCTGGAAGTATTTGGGCACCGGGCTGTCCGGATCGATCCGGGCCACAGGATCCTCCCCCCTCGATCTGAGATGCCTCATGAGTTATGGTTCGTACTGGTCTAGTCCGGACTAGACCACAGGCCGGAAAAGGGTGTCAACGTACGGACCGGAGACGGATCGGTAACGGCCCGGTCTCGTCCGTCCGAACCGAAGGATGAGCGCGAGATGACGACCAAGATGCGCAGCGAGATCGCCGAGCAGCCCGCCGCGCTGCGAGCCACGCTCGACGCACTTCTCCCCAGGGTCGGGGAGGTGGAGCGGCTCGCCGGGCAGACCCGCCAGCTGCTGTTCATCGCCCGCGGCACCTCCGACAACGCCGCGGTCTACGGCCGCTATCTCGCCGAGACGCACACGGGCAGGCTCTCCACGCTCGCCGCTCCCTCGATCGCCACGACCTACCGGCGCAGGCTGGACCTCGACGGTGTGCTGGCCGTCGCCCTCTCCCAGTCGGGCAGGACCGAGGAGATCGTCGAGACCCTCGCCTGGGCGAAGGACTGCGGCGCCAGGACCGTGGCCATCACCAACGGCGGCGAGCAGACCCCCCTCGCGCAGGCCGCCGACCTCGCCCTGTGCACGGTCGCGGGCGAGGAGAAGGCCGTCCCCGCCACCAAGACCTACACCACCGCGCTCGCCGCGCTCGCCGTGCTCGCCCTCGGGCTCGGTGCGGACGTCGACGCCGCCGACCTGCGGCGGGTGCCGGACGCGGTCGAGAAGCTGATCGGTGACCCGGGCGACCTGGAGGCGATCGTCGAGGGCCTGGCCGACAAGCCGGGTGTCGTGGTCTCCGGCCGGGGTCTGGCCTTCTCCACCGCGCTGGAGGTGGCGCTCAAGCTCAAGGAGGCCTGCTACCTGCACGCGATGGGCCTGTCGTACGCCGACCTTCTGCACGGCCCGATCGCCGTGGTCGACTCCGACACCCCGGCCATCCTGGTCGCGGCGGGCGAGGGCCCGACCCTGGCGGGCACCGTGGCGCTCGCGGAGAGGGTGACCGGCGCGGGCGCCTCGGCGTACACGGTCGGCGGCGGCGATGCGCTCTCCTCGGTCGCCACCGCCGCGCTGAACGGCCCCGACCTTCCCGAGTGGGTCGCGCCGCTGGGCCTCATCGTCCCAGGTCAGCTGCTCACCGAGGCGCTCGCGCGCAGGCTGGGGATCGACCCCGACTCCCCCCGAGGTCTCAACAAGGTGACCCAGACCGACTGATCGTGACATGTCCTTTAGCCTGGTCATAGCCTTGGGGACAGGGTGATCACATCTGGAGGGCGACATGGCGGCCGACGCCGACGCGATCATCGCTGGACTCGGTGGGGCGGACAACATCATCGAGATCGAACCGTGCATCACCCGGCTCCGCACCGAGGTGCGCGACGCCTCCAGGGTCGACCGGGCCGCCCTGCGGGCGGCCGGCGTGCACGGTGTGATGGCGGCGGGCAACGTCGTCCAGGTGGTGGTGGGCCCCGAGGCCGACACGATCGCCAGCGACATCGAGGACATCATCGGCTGAACACGACCGACATGGACATGGGCACGGGCACGGGCCGATCAGGGCAGGGGAGGACGCTCTCACGGCGGGGGTGTGCCCGAACGGCCCGAACGGCCCGAGTGGTACGGGCGACGCGGGCGGCAGGGGCGGCAGGGTCAGGGACGGGCCGCCCTCGCGGGCGGCGGCAGGCCGAGGGGGGAACGGTGACCACAGTTCTGGCACCGGTCGCGGGGGTGGCCGTGCGGCTCGGCTCGGTGCCCGACCCGGTTTTCTCCGAAGGACTGGTCGGGCCCGGTGTGGCGATCGAGCCGGACAGGGCACCCGGCAGGGTGCTCTCTCCCATCGCGGGCACCATCGTCAAGCTGCACCCGCACGCGTTCGTGGTCGTCGGCGACGACGGCCGGGGGGTCCTCGTCCACCTCGGCATCGACACGGTCGAACTCAGGGGCGAGGGCTTCGAGACACTGGCCGCCGAGGGTGACCGGGTGAGCGCGGGGCAGCCGGTGGTGGCGTGGGATCCGGCCGGGATCGAGGCCGGCGGTCGCTGCCCGATCTGCCCGGTCGTGGCGCTCGACGCCGCCGCGAGTGCCGTCACCGGCCTCGCCACGGGGGCCGTCGACGCCGGGGACGACCTTTTCGAGTGGGACGATCCGGTCTGAGAGCTCGCGGAAGCGACCACGAGACACCGGCCGTGCGACACCGGCCGCGAAGCCGAGAGTGGGGACGAGAAGTGGCGACGACAGCGAGACCGCCCGTGAAGGCGGCACTCTTCGATCTCGACGGAACGCTGATCAACACCGAGCGGCGGAGCATGGCGATGTGGTCGATGCTGCTCGACAGCCACGGGGTGGTCCACGACGAGATCGTGCTGCGCGGATTCATGGGACGGCGTGGGCGCGACGTCCTGACGGAGCGCGCCCATCTCTTCCCCGGTAAGCGGATCGACGACCTGATCGAGGAGGTCTTCTCCTTCCAGGACCATCCAGGCCTGCCCGGCATCGTGCCGGTGCCCGGCGCCGCCGAACTGGTCCGCAGGGTCGCGGCGCACGGTTCGCCGGTCGCGGTCGTCACCTCCGCCGACCGTGACTGGGCGGAGGAACGGCTCGCGCAGGTCGGTGTCCGCGACCTGCTGGAGACGATCGTGTCCGCCCACGACGTGATCGTGGGCAAGCCCGATCCCGAGGGATTCCTCCTGGCCGCCGCACGCCTGTCGGTCGATCCGGCACACTGTGTGGCGTTCGAGGATTCCATTGCCGGGATCACGGCGGCGAAGGCGGCGGGCATGGCGTGCGTGGGCATAGCGACCACGCACGCGGGCCCCGAGCTGGCCGGGGCCGATCTCGTGGTCACCGACCTGACGGGGGTCGCCTGGCCTCTGTCGCCCAACGATCTCGCGGTCTAGACCGCGAGAGGACTCTCGGGAGGAACACGTGGCCGAGCGCCAAGTCATCGTCAAGTCGGAGGTCGGCCTGCACGCCAGACCCGCCGCGACGTTCGTCCAGACGGCCGCCAAGGCGTCCCTGGACGTCACCGTCGCCAAGGGGGGCGGTGAGCCGGTGAACGCGAAGAGCATCCTGGGGGTCCTCTCGCTCGACGTCAGGGAGGGCGACACCGTGGTGATCAGGGCGGAGGGTGAGGGGGCCGACGAGCTCGTCGACCGGCTGGCCGACATCGCGTCGGCGCCGTGAGCACACTCACCGGGGTGGGGGTCAGCCCAGGGGTCGGTGTCGGCCCCGCCCACGTGCTCGCGTACGAGGCGACCGTCCCCGACCCTGATTCCCGGCACGGCGGGGACGCCGGGGACGCCGAGGCGGAGCTGGCCAGGGCCGGGCGGGCGCTGGAGCGGGTCGCCGCCGACCTGGAGGAGCGGGGGGTCCGCGTCGGAGGCGAGGCGAGGGAGATCCTCCAGGCGCAGGCCATGATGGCGCGCGACCCCGGCCTGGCCGACGGGGTGGCGAGGCTGGTCGAGGCGGGCACCTCCGCGGCCCGCGCGGTCTACGAGGCGTTCGGCCACTACCGCGACCTGCTCGCCGCGGCCGGGGGATACCTCGGCGCGCGCGTCGCGGACCTGGACGACATCAGGGACCGTGTCGTCGCGGTGATCGAGGGCAGGTCGATGCCCGGCGTGCCCACCGGCACCGGGCAGCCGTACGTCCTCGTCGCCCGTGACCTGGCGCCCGCCGACACGGCGCTGCTGTCTCCCGACGTGGTGGCGGCCTTCGTCACCGAGCAGGGCGGACCCACCGGCCACACCGCGATCCTCGCCCGCGCCCTGGGGGTGCCGGCCGTGGTGGCCTGCCAGGGGGTGACCTCGATCGTTCCGGGGACGCCGCTGCTGGTCGACGGTGCCTCGGGCCTCGTACGGCCCGAGCCCTCCGACGACGAGGTCCTCCGGGCGCGCGAGGCCGCCGCCGCGCGGAAGGCGGGACAGGCGTCCGCCAAGGGGCCGGGCAGGACCGCCGACGGGCACGCCGTGCCGCTGCTCGCCAACATCGGCGGGCCGCGCGACGTGGCCGCCGCGCTGGAGCACGGGGCCGAGGGGGTCGGGCTGTACCGGACCGAGTTCCTCTTCCTCGACCGGGCCGAGGCGCCCTCAGAACAGGAGCAGGAGGCCGCCTACCTGGAGGTGCTGGACGCCTTCCCCGGCGGCGGGGTGGTCGTGCGGACCCTCGACGCGGGAGCCGACAAGCCCCTCGCCTTCCTGCCACCGGGAGCGCACGAGCCCAACCCGGCGCTGGGGGAGCGCGGGGTGCGGCTGTTCAGGACGCACCCGGAGATCATGGACACCCAGCTCGCCGCGCTGGCCGCGGCGGCCTCCCGTTCGTCGGCGAGGCTCCAGGTGATGGCGCCGATGGTGGCCACCGCCGAGGAGGCCGCCTGGTTCGCCGCCGCCTGCGACGCGGCGGGGCTGCCGTCGGCGGGCGTGATGATCGAGATCCCGTCGGCGGCCCTGCGCGCCGCCGACCTGGCGGTCCGTGCCGCTTTCTTCTCCATCGGCACCAACGACCTCGCCCAGTACACCCTCGCCGCCGATCGGCAGCTGGGCGCGCTGGCCGGGCTCCAGGAGGCATGGCAGCCCGCGCTGCTCGACCTGGTCGCCCTCGCCGCGGCGGGCGCCGCCGAGCGCGGGAGGCCGTGCGGGGTCTGCGGTGAGGCCGCGGCCGATCCCGCCCTCGCCTGTGTCTTCGTCGGGCTCGGGGTGACCTCGCTGTCGATGTCCGCCCCGTCGCTGCCCGCCGTGCGGGCCGCGCTGGCGCGCCACACGCGGCAACAGTGCCACCTCGCCGCCGTCGCGGCGCGGGCCGCCTCCTCCGCGGGCGAGGCGCGCGCCGAGGCGCGCTCGCACCTGCCCGGCCTCGCCGATCTCGGCCTCTGACGTGGGCGGATCCCCTTCACAGGTGGCGAGGACCCGGCGGGTGAGGGGCGTGGGGCCGGTGGTGACCGGGTGGATGCGGAGGCAGTGGTGCGCGAGCCCGGATAGCGTAAGCGGCATGGCTCGGTGGACACGTGTGGCGGGTATCGCAGTGATCGCGACGATGATGGCGGGATGCGCCGAGGCGGGGATGGCCGCTCCACCCACCTCGGGTGCCACCCGGGCGGACGAGACCCCCGCGAACGCCGACGCGGCGGCACCCACCGGCACGACCGCTGTGACCCCCGGGCCCCCCGGGGCCGCTGTGACCCCTGAGACCCCCGGTACCCCAGATCCCTCCGCTCCCCCCGCGGCCTCCGCGACGGCGGAGGCGCCGGGCGTGGAGGGCGTGCTCGCCGCGATGAGCGTGGAGGAGAAGGTCGGCCAGCTGTTCATGCCCGTGCTCTACGGCCCGTCGGCCGACACGGCGTCGGGGGAGAACCAGGCGAGGTTCGGCGTGGACACCCCGGCGAAGATGGTCGCCCGCTATCGCCCCGGCGGGGTGATCCTCTTTCCCTGGGCGGGCAACGTGAAAAATGTGCGGCAGGTCGTGGCGTTGACCAACGGGCTGCAGAAGGCGTCCCCCGAGATCCCGCTCCTGATCGGCATCGACCAGGAGAACGGCAAGGTCTCCCGCCTCGCCCCCCTGGTCACCCCCCTGCCCGGGGCCTCGGTCATCGGCGCGACCGGCGACGTCTCGCTGGCCCGCCGGGCCGCCAAGGTGACGGGCACCGAACTGCGCGCCCTGGGCGTGAACCTCGACTTCGCGCCCGTCGCCGACGTCAACCTCAACCCGCGCAACCCGGTGATCGGCCCGCGCGCGTACGGCTCCGACCCGAAGAAGGTGGCGCCGATGGTCGCCGCCGCCGTACAGGGCTTCCACGACGCGGGAATCGGGGCGACGGCGAAGCACTTTCCCGGTCACGGTGACACCACCGTCGACAGCCACACCGGGCTGCCGGTGATCAAGCACTCCCGGTCCCAGTGGAACAGACTGGACGCTCCGCCGTTCGCCGCGGCGATCGGCAAGGACGTCGACGCGATCATGAGCGCGCACGTCGTGATGCCGAAGCTCGACCCCTCGGGGGACCCCGCCACCCTCTCCAAGCCGATCCTGACCGGGCTGCTCCGCGAGAAGCTCGGCTTCGACGGGGTCGTCTCGACCGACGCGCTGGACATGGCGGGGGTACGCAAGAAGTACCGCGACGGGGAGGTCGCGGTACGGGCGATTCAGGCGGGGGTGGACCTGCTGCTCATGCCGCCGGACTACCGCGAGGCCCATCGGGCGCTGCTCGCCGCCGTGGGGTCCGGAAAGATCTCCGAGGCGCGGCTCGACCAGTCCGTCCGGCGACTGCTGAAGCTGAAGGCCGCTCGCGGCCTGCTGAACAAGGCGCCGGTCGCCGACCCCGCCAAGGCCGAGCGGGTGCTTCGCTCGGCCGAGCATCTCAAGGTCGCCCGGCTCATCGCCGCACGGGGCCGCTGAGCGGGACCCCGGGGCTCCGTGCCGTCAGGGGTGGATCAGGCGACCTGAAGGTTGCCGGTCCTGGCCAGCGAGACGACGAGCGACTGGATGATGCGCGTGAGCAGGGCCTCGATCAGCATGACGGCGGCCTTCGCGATCACGGTGGAGATGAATCCGGACATAGTAACCTCACAGGGAGAAAGGGGTCTTAAGGCGATAATTCATACCAAAGGAGTCTAAGTCACCAGTCACGAGGTTACCGTTTGGTGAACGTTCGGTGACGAACCCCGCCTCGACGCCTGGAAGGCCACCCCGGCCGCCGTCGTGGCGGCCGCGCTCCCCAGGGCGACGGTCCACCCCACCGGCCCCAGGTAGCGGCAGTCGAAGAACCGGCAGAGCCACGGGAGCGAGACCGACGCCCCCAGAACGCCGAGGGAGAGCAGCGAGGCGAGAACGACCATGCGATCCCGGCTGCCCATCGCCAGGGTCTGCAGCAGCTGCGACGCCACGAGCGCGACCAGCCCCATCGAGTTCGCCCGCCCGCGCGTACCGGTCACCCTGCCGATCGCCCAGGCCAGACCCGCCGCGCTCGCCGTGGTGGCGGCACGCAGGTAGATGTCGCGGGTCAGGGAGGCCCCCAGCGAGGCCTCGGGCCCCTCGTCGAGCAGTTTCTCCGGGCTGGTGGCCGTCGGCGGCCTGGAGGCCACCGCCATCGCGGGCAGCATGTCGGTGAGCAGGTTGACCAGCAGCAGCTGCCGGGCGTTCAGCACGTTCCCGCCGCTGACCAGGCTGGACCCGACCGCGAAGACGATCTCGCCGATGTTGCCGCCGAGCAGGATGCTGAGGGCGTCGCGGACCGAGCTCCACATCGCCCTGCCCTCGATGATCGCGTCGACGATCGTCTCGATGCGGTCGTCGGTCACCACGATGTCGGCCGCCGCCCGCGCCGCCGGGGTGGCGCGGGAGCCGAGGGCGATCCCCACGTCCGCGACCCGGATCGCGGGGGCGTCGTTGGCGCCGTCGCCGGTGACCGCGACCACCTTGCCGGTCCGGCGCAGGCAGCCGACGATCCGCGCCTTGTGCGCCGGAGTGGTCCTGGCGAAGACCGTCACCTCGGGCAGCGCCTCCACCAGGGCGTCGTCGTCCATCTCGTCCAGCTCGGGCCCCGTCATCACCTGCCCGCCGTTCAGCACGTTCAGCTCGACGCCGATCGCCTCGGCCGTGCTCGGATGATCGCCCGTGATCATGACAACGCGTACGCCCGCCCGGGTGAGGCGGCCGACGCTCTCCGCGGCCGTGGGCCGCACGGGGTCGGCGAGGCCGAGGAACCCGAGAAAGCACAGCTCCTGGATGCGGGACTCGTCGAGATCACGACGACTGGAGGCGGGGCGCTCCGCGACCGCGAGCACCCGATAGCCCTGCCGGGCGAGCTGGTCGAGCTCTTTTTCGATCTCCGCCACGAGATGGTCCGCGAGGGGGACCACCTGGCCGTCACGAAGTATGGACGTGCACCGGGTGATCATGATCTCCGGAGCACCCTTGACGCTCAGCAGCGGGCCGGAGTCACCCTTGCCGAGTACGGCGTGGTAGCCGCGCCCCGGCTCGAAGGGGATCTCGTCGATCCGCTCCCAGCTCCCGGCCCCCTTCTCGGTCACGCCCAGCTGCTCGGCCCCCTTGAGCACGGCACGGTCGGTGGGATGCGCGACGGAACGCCCCTCGCCATGCTTGGGGCAGGCGCGCACCCCCGCGGTCACGACGTACCTCAGCTCGGGCGTCAGGTCCTCCAGAGTGCGTGCCTCCTGCAGGTCGGAGACGCACCGCAGGCTGATGCGCCCCTCGGTGAGGGTTCCCGTCTTGTCGAAACACAGGACGTTCACCCGGCCGAGGGCCTCGATCGTGGAGGGATTGGGCACCAGGGTCCTGCGGGTCGACAGCCGCCGCGCGGAGGCGAGCTCCGCGACCGAGGCGACGAACGGCAGCCCTTCGGGTACGGCGGCGACGGCGAGGCTCACCGCCGGCGCGAGCGCCTGCGCCACGGGGCTGCCGCGCAACAGGTCGGTGGCGAGCAGGACGACGCCGGATCCGACCGCGACGGGAAGGACCCGCCGGCTCAGCTCCCGCAGCCGCAACCGCACGCCCGAGGCCGGGGGCTGCTCCGCGGCGAGCCTGGCGGTCCTCGCCGCCTCGGTCGACTCACCCGCGGCGACCACCACGGCGAGCCCGCTTCCGGCCGCCACCGTCGTCCCCTGGTAGACCATCGAGGTCCGGTCGGCGACGGCGGGCGCGTTGACGGGCTCCGGTGACTTGGTGACGAGCTGCGACTCGCCGGTCAGGGCGGCCTCGTCGATCTCCAGGCCCACCGCCTTGAGTACGCGGCAGTCGGCCGGCACGGTGTCACCCGCGCGCAGCTCGACCACATCGCCGGGTACGAGGTCCTCGACGGTCGTCTTCACCCGCTCGTGGGAGCGAGCGGCGCTCGCCTTCTCCTGAGGGCCGGGATCGTGAGGGGGAGTCGCCTTCGTCCGCTTATCCGGTGTGAGGTCCTCGGTGGTCGCGTTCGCCTGCTCCTGGGGGCGGCGCAGTCGTACCGGGATCGCCACCGCCTCGGTGAGGCGGTGTAGGGCCCGGTCGGCCCTGTACCGCTGGCCTCCCCCGATGAGCGCGTTGGCGAGCACGACCGTGCCGATCATCACCGAGTCGGAGACCGAGCCGACCATGGCCGACAGGCCCGCGCCGGCCGCCAGGACGGGGGTGAGCGGATTGGCCAGCTCCTCGGCGGACACGTGGAGCAGCGAGTCGGGGCCCTTCGGCTCCCCCGATCCCGTGGTCGACCTGCGCCGCCTGGCCTCGGCCTCGCTGATCCCCTCGGCCGACGAGCCCAGCAGGGCCAGGACCTCCTTGGCGGGCATCGCGTGCCAGGGGGTCGTGTCGATCAGGACCGGCGGCGTCTCCCGCCCGGCCTGCCACCCCGCCCACCCGCCCGCGACGAGGGCGGCCAGTGACGTGCAGCTGCTCGCTAACTGCGCCTTGCTCTGGGAGTTCTCCGCCGGTCCGAGGGTCGTCAGCACGCCTCCGGCGACGGTTCCCGCGGTGGTGAGCCACACGCAGCGCTCGCTCGTCCTCCTCGCGGGCCCCAGGCAGCTCAGGAGCAGGTGAACCTCCTCAAGATCGGCGATCACGTCCGCGTCCCAGGGCACCCGGCCCGAGCGGCGCAGCACACCGATCCCCAGGTCGGCCTGGGCGAGCGCGGCCATGCGGCGCTCCGACACCACGGCGACCCCGTGACCCGCCGCCTGGAGGGCGCGGACCGACCGGGCGAGCCGGGGACCGCCCGGCACGATCTCGTCGATGCCGAGCCGCAGGCCGAGTTCCGTGTCGTCTCCCGCGAGCGCCACGGCGCACGCACCCCCGGCCGCGGCGACGATCGCGTCGGCGAGCGGGTCGACCCGCGGCGCCATGCCGACAAGGGCCACGGGAACGCCCTTCCTCGTCACGTGAACGGCCCGGATCCCTCGGACCTCCCAGTCCCTGGCCTCCTCCGTGACGAGCCCGGCGGGACCCTCGAGGGGTTCGGCCTTCCACGTGTCGCGCTCCCTCCGCGCGCCGGGGTCGTCGACGTCGATCAGGGTGAGCAGCCGCGCACGCAACACGTCGAGCCCCTCGCCGTTCGCGGAGTCCGCGTCACCGAGGGGGATGATGCGGTCGATCTCCCACGAACCGGTGCCGAGCACGTCGGCGTCGAGGATGACCGTGTCGATGCCGTCCATGCGGCGCAGGGCGCGGTTGTGGAGGACGACCGCGCCGCGTCTCGCCAGGGCGCGCCCGATCGCGACCGCGAAGAACTCGCGGCCCAGTTTCGCGGCCTTGGGCGTCGTCGCGGTGAGCATGGCGACGGCACGCGCGTGGCCGTCGCCGAGAAGGTACGTCAGCCCGGAGGCGCCGGCCGCCACCGGGCTTCCGACGCGTTCGAACCGATCCACCGGGCTGTGGGCCATGGGCGCGGGACGCCGTCTCCTCGCGGTGCGGATGTGGCGGTAGGAGCCCTTTCTCGACGCCAGTTCGTGCTGGCGCGCCTCCCAGGCCCGCCGCGTGTCGCGCGCCTCGGTGTAGCGGCCCGCGGCGGTGATCGACTGGACGAGCATCTCCACCCGGCGCAGCGCCAGGGTGTGGGTGACGATGTTCGCCGTCGCGAACAGGTTGACGGTGGCCGGACCGCCGATGCGGCGTTCCACCTCGTGGCGGACTCTCGGGGTGGACTCGGCCAGACCCAGCAGGGCGGGAAAGATCGGCGGGATCGACGGTGCGCGCACCGCCTGCCCGGCGAACGCCACGCCCGCCCCGATCAGGTTCGCGCCGAGCCGGATGCCGGCCCGGGTGTGCCGCTCCACCAGCCTGGCGGTATGGTGCTCCGCCAGCCTGGAGGCGACGAACTTCAGCGCCGGAGACGAGGTCTCGTCGGACTCGGTGTCCTCTTCCTCCTCTTCGGCTTCCTCCTCTTCCTCTTCGGCTTCTTCGGCTTCCTCTTCCAGGTCGTCGGTCAGATCGTCGCCCGCACCCTCGTCGTCGAGGGCGTCGATGATCGCCATCAGCCTCTCCAGGTCGACCAGGCCCGTGTCACACCCCACGAAGACGGAGCCGAGTACACCGTTGACCTCCGCTCGCTCGACCCCCTCCAGCTTCAGCAGGGCCTTCTCCAGCCGCCGGGCCTTGGAGTCGCTCCCCGGAGCGCCGATCACACGCAGATCGACATGGAGCCCTCCGGAACAGACACGCCTCCCACGCGAATGTGGCAGGGCGTTTCTGACCGCGCCGGGTACGACCTTGATCGCACCGGGCACGACGCTCCAGAGGGTTTCCGCGGGAACGGACAGCAGGCGGGGCACGAACATTCAGATCTCCAGCAGACAAGATGACGGGGCCGATCAGGCCTTTGTTGACGCGTGGCCTGATCGGCCCCATCGCTGCGACTACTTGGACGACTTCCCGGAGGTCGACCCCTTCGAGCGAGAGGCGGACGGCGTCGCCCGGGACGCGGAGCTCGCGGTGCGAGAGGTGGACGCCGACGCGCGAGCCCGCGAAGTGGGCGTCGCGGCCCGTCGCGACGTGGACTTCGTGGTCCGCGACGCCGGCTTGGTGGTCCGCGACGCGGGTTTCGTGGCCCGTGCCGCGGGCTTGGTGGTCCGTGCCGCGGGCTTCGCGGTCCGCGAGCGTGCGGTGGACGTGCCGGCCCGGGAAGCGCCGCTCGTGGTTCGTGAGGTGGTGCTTCCCGTGCGGCTCGCGGTGGTGCGGGTCCGTGAGGTGGGGCTCGTGGCCCGGGAGGCCGAGGCGGCCGCCCTGGACGCGGCGCCCGCCGCGCGTGAGGCGGCGCCGGTCGCCCGTGAGGCGGCGGCGCCGGTCGCGCGGGTCGCGGCGCCCGCCGCGCGTGAGGTGGTGCTCTTCGCGCGGGATGTGGGTTTCGTGGCCCGTGAGGCGGTGCCACCTGTACGGCTCGCGGTGGTGCGGGTCCGTGAGGTGGGGCTCGTGGCCCGGGACGCGGTGCCCGCCGCGCGTGAGGCGGCGCCCGCCGCGCGTGAGGCGGTGCGGGTCGCGCGTGAGGCGGCGGTGCCCGCCGCGCGGGTCGCGGTACCGGCTGCCCGGGACGCGGCGCTCGCGGTGCGCGACGCGGCGGTGCCCGCGGCTCGGGAGACGGTGCTCGCGGTCTTGGAGGCGGTGCGTGACGCGGACGCCGCCGTACGGGAGGGCGTGGTCCGTGCCGTGGGCTTCGCGGTCCGTGAACGTGAGGTGGACGTGCCGGCCCGTGTCCGGGACGTGGTGCCTCCCGTGCGAGAACGGGATGTGGAACCGGTGGTCCGGGTCCGGGATGTCGCCCTCGTCGTCGGGGACGTGGCGCCGCCGGGCGAGGCAGCGGATGTCGAAGGTCTGGAGACCGGGCTCGACGACCCGTTCTTCCTGCGTGCACGTTGCGCGATCAGCGTTCCGACCCCGATGGCCGCCGCTACCGGCCATTCGAGCAATCCAGCCACCGCGAGCGCGCCGAGCCCTCCGTAGTAGGCGATGCGCTCGGCCGGCGGGAGGAAGGACTTGGCCGTGTCCACGGCCTGTCCCGCCTCCTGCCTGCTGACATGCGGCAAGTGAACATGCGGAGGCCGCAGCTGCACGGTCATCATCGGAAGTTTGAGCGTTAACGATTTGCCGTCCTGTTTCCTGCCTGCCTGGGCATGCGTGGTGGACGGCGCGGATGTGGTCGGTCGCTGTGCCGTACGGGCGCGCGACCGGCTCGCCTGAGCTACTGCCATGATCCCTCCTCATGGGAACCGAGGGAAGCTGCAAATGGAGCCCGCAGGAGGTCGATCATGCCTTCTACGTGCGGTTATATGGCCTGAGTGCCATTCTCGTAATCTTCCTCGTATTGAGACCGTGAAACGCGTAACGGTCGTTGAATCGGATGTTAGGGGAGGAATCTCCGGGCCGTCGGGTCGCGCCCTGTCTGTTTAGGGATGTTTTAGGAGGTATGCGACCCGAGCTCGCGGCAGGCCACGGTTCGTGAACCACGGGCGGATCGCCGAAGACGCGCGTCGCGCGGACCCACCCGTACACCGCCGAGAGCGAGACGTCGTCGGACGATCCCTGCCACCACGGACCCGGACGGCGCGGTCGACGGCCTCGCGCGCCGTCCTCGGAGCGGCGACCTCGACAGAGGCGGCCGCTCGTGTCCACCGGTCCGCGCCTAATCTGGAAGCCGTTCCGGCAAGGAGGAGAAATGCTGAAGGGCGTGCTGATCGACTGGGGCGGTGTGCTCACCGTCGATCTCACCGAGGCGGTCGCCGAGTGGATCGTCGCGGAGAGACTCGACGAGGCCCACTACCGCGAGGTGATGCGTGAACTCATCGTCCACGCGTACGAGAACACGGAGAACGGCGAGAACACCATCCACGCCCTGGAGCGCGGAGAGATCTCCGGCCTGGACTTCGAACGTGACCTGGCGGCCAGACTGATCACGACGGACGGCGTGCCACCGGCCGCCGAGGGGTTGCTGAACAGGATGTTCTCCCGCTTCCACCGGGTCGAGCCGATGTACGAGATGCTCCGTGAGGCGCGCGCGGCGGGGCTGCGCACCTGCCTGCTCTCCAACTCCTGGGCGAACGAGTATCCCCGTGAGGGCTGGGACGACTTCTTCGACGAGGTCGTCATCTCGGGGGAGATCGGCATGCGCAAGCCCGAGCCCAGGATCTTCGAGCACGCGCTCGGCAGGATCGGCCTGGCCGGGGAGGAGTGCGTTTTCGTCGACGACGTCAAGGCCAACATCGAGGCCGCCAGGCGGCTCGGCATCGTCGGCGTGCACCACCGCGACCCCGAGCTGACCATCGCCGAGTTGGAGACCCTGTTCCAGGTCTCGCTGCGCTGACCTGTCCCGCTCACCTCTCGCCGTGTCACCGTGCCCGATGCCCGATGCCCGATGCCCGATGCCCGATGCCCGGGCGCGGGTCGTCGCCGTCGGATCGTGCCGCTCCGCGCGGGTGGTATCACCGGGGGGCGCCGATGCTGGCACACTCGATGCGTGAATCGGCGCCGAACGGTGCCGATGTCGGAGAGACAGATCGAGGCATGGATGCGCGTCTACCTGCCGTGTACGCTTCCGGCGCTGGCCCGCGTGGCCGCCGTGGGGGAGTTGGGGCCGGCCCCGCTGACCGGCTACGCGGTGACCCCCGCGTTGACCGAGTGGTACGCCTCGGGTGACACCGAGGAACTCGAGTACGTCGCCCTGACCGAGGCGGCCAGGCATTCCCTGCGGATGCTCGCCGCCGACCGCGCCGACGGGCTGGAGGTCGCCGCGCGGCGGGTGGTCGTCGCCGTCGACGTGCCGGAGGGTGACGTGAGCGCGAGCACCGACCTGGAGGAGCGTGCCCGGGTGCGGCTCGCCGCGGCGGTCCCGCTGAAGCTGGTCGCCGCGGTCCACGTGGACGACCTGCCCGCGGTGAAGGATGTCGAGGCCGCTCTCGCCGCGCTGCCCGCGGCCGATCGCGGGGACGACGACGCCCGCTTCACCGTGGACGGCGCCGAGGCGAACGAACTCCTGTGGTACGCCACCCAGGAGATTCCCGACCTGGTCGGCTGATGGGAGCCACCGGGTCGGCTGATCGGGCAGACCCGGTGCCTGACAGCCGCCGGTGGGTGAGCACCCTCTTCGGCTGGACCGATGTTCGGGTCCTGAGGCCGGACCGTGCCCTCGCCGGTGGTCAGGGGCCTTGATCACTGATGGATGTCGTGCCGGACCTGGTGGCGCGAGACCGGTCCGGCAGCGTGGCGTCCGGAGTCTCGTGTCCTCTCCTCCCGAGGGCCGAGCGCGGAGGAGATTCCCTCGGCCGGCCCTGTCGTGAGCACCTCGGACCGGGCCTCGGACCGGGGCGCCGATAGGGCCGTATCCCCTGCCGCGGCGCCGATCCGACGGGAAATTTCGCTATCCTGGAGGGCAATATGAGACACATTGTTTGGGATTGGAACGGCACGCTGTTTCACGACATCGACGCCGTCGTCGGTGCGACGAACGCGGTGTTCGAGCCCTACGGGCGTTCCTACGATGCCGACAGCTTCCGCGCGGTCTACACGCGCCCGATCTGGACCGCCTACGAGCGCATGCTCGGCCGTGCCCTTGAGGACGGCGAGTGGGAGAGGCTCGACCTCGGCTTCCACGAGAACTACCACCGGCTGATGCTGGAGTGCGGGCTCGCCGCCGACGCCCTCTCCACCCTGCGGAGCTGGGAGCGCGCGGGGGGCAAGCAGTCTCTGCTGTCCATGTGGGCGCACGAACGGCTGGTTCCCAAGATCGCGGAGTTCGGGATCGACCACCACTTCACCCGGATCGACGGCCTGCGCGGTGTCCCAGGCGGGCACAAGGCCGAATCCATGGTGGCCCACCTCACCGCCCTCGGCGTCGACCCGGCCGATGTCCTCGTCATCGGCGACAGCCTGGACGACGCGCACGCCGCCCAGCACGTCGGGGCACGCGCGGTCCTCTACACCGGTGGCATGACCAGCCGGGCCGATCTGATGGCCTTCGGCGTCCCGGTCGTCGACACCCTGGAGAACGCGCTCGACCACGCCTGAGGGCACTGAGGGCACCAACACGGGCACTGACACGGGCGCTGAGGGCGCTGACACGACCTCGCGAGAACCGGCGAACGGATCCTTTCGGTATCGAAGGCGGTCACCGTACGCCCGGGGCCTTACCCTGGGCATCCACCCCCATTCCGGGAGGCCCCCGATCAACCGCCTCGTTCTCTGGAACATCGACCTCACGCTGGTCGACGTGTCGATCGTCACCCGTGAGGCATACGCGGAGGCGTTCCGCGCCGTCACCGGAAGGCCCCTGGTCAAACTGACCCAGGCCAACGGGCGTCCCGACTCGGAGATCGTGTTCGAGATGCTCGCCATCAACGGGATCGTCGCCGAGGACGACCACCTCCCCCGGTTCCTCGACGCGCTCGCCGACTCCTTCGGAGCCCGGCGCAGGCGCCTGGCCAAGGAGGGCAGGATGATGTCCGGCGCCCGCGACGCACTGAAGGCCGTGGCGAGGCTCGACGGCGTGGTCCAGTCGGTGCTCACCGGCACGATCAAGAGCAACGCGGCGCACAAGCTGACCGCGTTCGGCCTCGACAGGCACATCGATTTCGAGATCGGCGGTTACGGCGAGGAGGTCTATCCCAAGGCGACCCTCCTGCAGGTCGCGCAGGGACGCGCCAAGCGGAAGTACGGGGCGACCTTCGACGGGCGCAACACGGTGCTGGTCGGCGACTCGGCCAGGGATGTCCAGGCCGCCAGGATCGCCGGGGCCGCGATGATCGGGGTCGCCTCGGGGCGTTCCCTCCCCGCCGAACTGCACGAGGCGGGAGCCGACGTGGTCCTGCCCGACCTCTCCAACCCCTCCGAGGTCGTCGCCGCCGTCGCCGGTCTCACCTCTCCGGCCCGGCGCGCCGGCCACTTCCCCGCGGACCGCTGACCTCCGGCCCCCTGCGGCGGCCAACGGCCGTACGGGGGCGAATCACACGGAGTCCGGCGCTGTCCGTCGCTGTCCGGCGCTGTTCGTCGCTGTCCTTCGTCATCGGTCGGCCCCACATGCCCGGCGGCGATCCATGTCCCCGGCCCGATGCCGCTCGTTCCCTTCGGAAGGTCCGTACGTGTGCGTCCCACACCGGGGGGCCGGAGGGTGTGTGGTCCCGGGGGATGACATTCGGGTGGGGCACCGAGAGGATGGAGTCATGGTTGAGGAAGGTGCGCCGCTCTGGGAGCCGTCCCCGGAGATCGTGAGAAACGCCAAGGTCACCCGCTACGCGGAATGGCTGGGCCGGTCCGGTGACTACGAGTCCCTGTGGCGGTGGTCGGTCGACGCGCCCGAGGAGTTCTGGACGTCGATCTGGGACTACTTCGGGGTGGTGGGGGAGCGCGGCGACGGGCCCGTCATGTCGGGGGAGATGCCCGGCACCGAGTGGTTCGCCGGGTCGACGCTGAACTACGCGGCGAACGCGCTGCGCGGGGCCGCGTCCGACCCCGGGCGGCTCGCGGTGGTCTCCCGCGACGAGGCGGGCGGGCGCCGGGCGCTCACCCTGGGAGAACTCGCCGAGGAGGTGGCGCGGGTCCGTACGGGGCTCGCCGCGCTGGGTGTCGGGCGCGGTGACCGGGTGGCGGCCTACCTGCCGAACGTCCCCGAGGCGCTGATCGCCTTCCTCGCGACCGTCTCCCTGGGCGCCGTCTGGTCCTCCTGCTCGCCCGACTTCGGCGCGCCCAGCGTGATCGACCGTTTCACCCAGATCGAGCCGAAGGTGCTCGTCGCGGTGGACGGCTACGACTACAACGGCAGGCGCTTCGACCGGAGCGCGGTCGTCCAGGACATCGCCGCCAAGCTGCCGACCCTGGTGGCGCGGGTGCGCGTCCCGGCCCAGGACGCGCTCGGCGCCGACACCTCCGGTACGGCACAGCAGGCGGCCGTGACCGGTGACGGCGTCCGTACGGTGGGCTGGGCGGAGGTACGCGCCGTCGCGGGACCGCTCGACTTCGAGCCGGTGCCGTTCGGGCACCCGCTCTGGATCGTCTACTCCTCGGGCACCACCGGGTTGCCCAAGCCGATCGTGCACGGTCACGGCGGCGTGGTGCTCGAGCACCTCAAGGCGCTCTCCTTCCACCAGGACCTGGGCGAGGGCGACGTCTTCTTCTGGTACACCACGACCGGCTGGATGATGTGGAACTACCTCGTCGGCGGCCTGCTGGTCGGCTCGGCTGTGGTGCTCTACGACGGGGCGGCGACCTACCCGGAGACCGGCGCGCTCTGGCGGCTCGCCGCCGAGGAGGGGGTCACCTACTTCGGTACGGGGGCTCCGTACGTGATCGCGTCCATGAAGGCCGGCCTGGAGCCGTCCGGTCTCGACCGGCTGCGTGGCCTCGGCTCCACCGGCTCGCCGCTGCCGCCCGAGGGGTTCGCCTGGGTGCACGACGTGATGCCGGAGGTCCAGCTCGGCTCGTTCTCCGGCGGCACCGACGTGTGCACCGGTTTCGTGGGCGCCGTACCGCTGCTCCCGGTCCGTGCGGGGGTGATCCCGTGCCGCTGCCTGGGGGCGAGGGTCGAGTCCTTCGACCCGTCGGGCGCGTCGGTGGTCGGCGAGGTGGGCGAGCTGGTGCTGACCCTGCCGATGCCGTCGATGCCGGTGATGTTCTGGAACGACCCCGACGGGTCCCGCTACCGCGACAGCTACTTCTCCGAGTATCCGGGCGTCTGGCGGCACGGCGACTGGATCAAGATCCTTCCCGATGGCGGCTGCGTGATCTACGGCCGCTCCGACTCGACCCTGAACCGGGGCGGTGTCCGGATGGGCACCAGCGAGTTCTACCGCGTGGTGGAGCGCTTCGAGGAGATCACCGACAGCCTGGTGATCGACACCGGCCGGCTCGGTCAGGAGGGTCGCCTGCTGCTGTACGTCACCATGGCCGAGGGGGCACCCCTGGACGACGATCTGGTCGGGCGCCTGCGCAGGGAGCTGAGGGAAGGTCTCTCACCGCGCCACGTGCCGAACGAGATCATCGAGGTTCCCGGCATCCCCCGTACCCTCAGCGGCAAGAAGCTGGAGGTCCCCATCCGTAAGATCCTCCTCGGCGCGGCGCCGGAGCAGGCCGCCAACCTCGACGCGATGGCCAACCCCGAGGTCCTGTCCCACTTCGTACCGGGAGCCGACGTCACCCGGCACTGACCTCCCAGGAACCGCGGGCACGCGGCGCCGACCGCCCCCGGAGCCACGCGGCGTCGACCGTTCGGGGACCGGTGCCACGCGGCACCGACCTCCCGGGAGCGGTGTCACCCGGCACCGGCCGCCCCTCGGGAGTGGCGTCATGCCGCTCTGGCCTCCCGAGGAGTGGCGTCATGCCGCTCTGGCCTCCCGAGGAGTGGCGTCATGCCGCTCTGGCTCCCGGGAAGCGGTGTCGCGCGGCACCGGCCTGCCGGGGAGCGGCGTCGCACGACGGCGGCCGCCGCTCGGGAGCGGTGTCACGCGGCCTTCGGGGGTCAGATCCCCTGGGGAAGGCGGAACAGGCGGCCCGGGTCACGGGCGGCCTTGACCTGGGCGAGCCTGGTGGCGTTGCCCCCGTAGTAGGCGGCGCGCCAGCCGCCGAGCTCAGGGTCGACGTAGTTGACGTACGCGTGGTCGCCGAAGTGGGGCCGCATCGCCGCGCGCGCGGTCCTGGTCCAGACCTTCGCGCCGAGGCGGTGGGCGTAGTACTGCACGCTGTAGAGGGCGGTCCGGTGCGGGAAGGCCGTGGCGTCGGGGCGGACCCTGGCGACGGCGCCGCCGAGGGCGTCCAGCAGCACGGTGTGCTCGCCGGGGCGGGCGACCTGGGCGACGAGGGCCTTGGCCCCGGCCTCGGAGAGCGGGCGGTAGGCCATGTGCGACCTGGCGGTGAAGTTGCCCCTGGACAGCCGCCCGCCCCGGGCCTGTCCGGGCAGGGTGGCGGGCAGGCGGCACTCGGCGACCGAACGCGAGGCGCAGCCCGCCATGATGAGCATCGCCCGGCGGTAGGAGGTCTGGGTGACGGAACTCGACGACGGCGACCCGGCCGCGTCGGCGAGCCGGTCGAGCAGCCGTTCGCAGCCGGCCTTGCCGCCGAGGTAGAGCCCGACGACCTCCACGTCCGTCCCGCCGTTGCGGCTCAGGTGCATCCCCGACCACATGGCGTCGGGAGCCGAGGGAGCCCACGCCTGCCAGGCGCGCAGGGCCTTCACCGCCTTCGACCACGGCCAGTGCAGGAAGAACACCGTGACCTCACGGGTGGGGTGGGTGCGGAACTCGAAGGAGACCGCCACGCCGAGGTTGCCCCCGCCGCCGCCCCGCGAGGCCCAGTACAGGTCGGCGTTGTGGTTCGCGTCGCAGGTCAGCAGCCGTCCGTCGGCCGTGACGATCTGGACCGACTCCATCACGTCGCAGGTCAGCCCGTACTTCCTGGAGACCACGCCGATGCCGCCGCCCAGGGTCAGCCCGCTCACCCCGACCGTCGCGCAGGTGCCCGCGGGGACGCTGACCCCGCTCGCGGCCAGCTTGTCGTAGAGGTCGATCAGCTTGGCGCCCGCCCCGACGGTCGCGCGCCCCGAGGAGTGGGCGACCTTGTTCATCCGGGACACGTCGAGGACGAGACCGTTCCCGGTGGACCAGCCCGCGTAGGAGTGGCCGCCGGAGCGTACGGCGAGCGGCAGTTTCAACCGGCGCGCGAAGCCGACGCACTCGGCGACGTCGGAGGGGTTGGCGCAGAGGGCCACCCCCGCGGGCCGGATCGCGTCGAAGGTGGGGTTGAACAGCTTCCTGGCGCCGGGGTACGCGGCGTCGCCGGGCCGGATGAGCTTGCCGTCCAGTCCGTCGGCGAGCGCCCGCCAGTCGGCGGGCCGTGGCGCGCCCGCGGCGCCCTTGGCGGTGGTGTCGGCCTGGGCGCCGTTCATGCCGACGGCGCCCAGGGGGGATAAGCCCTGAGCGCCCAGCGTGAGGGCGGCGAGGCCGCCGGTTCGAAGGAATGCCCGCCTGTCCGGGGGGGTCGGCATGTTCTTACTCCCGAGATTCGGTGTCACCTGCCTGATAAGGACGGCCACACCGCCCTTCAGGTTGATCACGTTCGCATCACGTCCCCTGAACCACGCGCAGTGCGAGGGCCGGGCACATCTCGACGGCCCTGCGGGCCATCCGCCGGAACTGGGCGGGTACGGTGTCGCGGCTGAACACCGGGTAGCCGTGCTCGTCGAGGTGGACGAGGTCGGGGGCGAGTTGAGCGCACAGGCTGTGGCCCTGGCAGCGGGTCCAGTCCACGGTGAGCTTCACCTCCGGCTCGTTCTCCTGCGGGGGCAGGGGGAGCACACCGTGCACCGGGCGCCCGCAGCCGCCGCGCAGCAGGTGCTCCTCGATGTCCTCGGGGAAGGCGTCCAGTGCCGACAGTACGAACCTGGACGTTCCGTCGGGGTGGAAGCACGCTCCCCTGCCCTTCACGCTCGCGGACCTGCTCCGCAACTCGTCCAGGGCGGAGGCGGACCCGTTCACGAGCTCGGCCATCGACTGCGCGACGTCCGGGAGGCCGAGGCGGCATGGGCCGCACTGCCCCGACGACTGGGCGGCGAGGTATCTCGCGACCCTGACCGTCTCGCCCAGCGGGCAGGTCTCCCCGCCGAGCGGCACGATGATCCCGGCGCCGAGCTGGCCGCCCGCCTCCGCGATGCCCTGACGGGAGACGGTCGCCACGGCCGCGGCGTCCGCGTGCAGCCACGCGCCGTGGTAGCCGCCGACCAGCACCCCGTCGCCGGTCGAGGCCTGGCAGGCGTCCAGGACCGCGTACAGCGGGGTGCCGGTCGCGACCTCGACCACGGCGGGGGCCTTGGCCGAGCCGCCCACGGTGAGCAGGACCGTCCCCGGCTCGCGTGCCGTGCCGACGTCGGCGTACCGTTCCGCGCCCAGGGTGGCGAGGACCGCGAGCTGGGCGTACGTCTCGGCGTTGGACAGCAGGGTGGGCAGCCCGTTCACGCCGCTCTCCACGGCCCGTACCTTGCGGCCGGGCGGCTCGCCGACCTGGCCGTTCACCGAACGGACCAGGGCGCCGCCCTCGCCGGAGATGAACCTCTCGACGATGCCGACCACCCGGACCCGGTCACTGATGCCCCGCTCCTCGACCGCGGCTGCCACGGACGACTGGCCCATGCCGCCCTCGACGGTCGCGATCACGACCTGTTTGGCGCCGATCGCGTCCGCCGCGAGGAGCGCGCCCTCGATGACCAGGTGGGGGGTCCTGGTGAGCAGCATCGTGTCCTTGCTGCTCGCGGGCTCGCCCTCGGCCGCGTTGACCAGGACGATCTTGTCGGCCTTCTTGTCCATCACCGCGCGGACCTTGCGGGCGAAGGGGAACGCGGCCCCGCCGCGCCCGCGCATGTCCACCTCGTCGGCGAGCGCCGCGAGCTCCTCACCGGACATGCTCGGCGCGGTGCCGTGCATGTCGCGGTGTTCCGCGAGGTCCATCCTGCGGCAGTCGTCGAGTCCGGCGGTCAGCCTGGCCGGCCCCAGCCGGCGAACGGGTGGGACACGGTAGGGAATCATCCGACATCTCCGATACGGCGAAGCTCCGGCTGCTCCTCACGGACGATGCGCGGGATGCGGCCGACGATGCTCGTGGGCGGGGTCAGGCTGGTGGGCGAGGTCGTCTCCATCCCGACCGGCGCTGCGACCGGCACCGCGGCGGGCACCGCCACCGGCGCCTCCTCGGGTACGAAGATCGGCTTGGGCTGCAGTTCGGAGATCACCCGGATCAGCAGGGCGGCTCCCACCGCGACCAGGCAGACCACGTAGCTCCAGGTCACCCACTCGGCGGGCGCGCGGCCCGCGGTCAGCCCGTGCAGGACCGCCATCGGCCACGCCAGGTAGGCGGAGCCGTGCAGCATGCGCCAGAGCCACGGCCTGCTGTTCTCCGCGAACCTGGCACGGGCCACCCCGGTGAGGAAGACGAGGATCATCAGGTCGGAGGCGATGGCGCCGAAGCCGACGTACAGGCCCTGGCCGCTCGCCGAGAGCGGGATCACGACGGAGGGGAGAGACGTCCTGCTTTCGATGATCTTCATCGTGACGTGGATGGCGAGGAAGCCCATGCCGGCCATGGCGGTGGCCCGGTGGGCGAGCTGCGACCGGATCCTGCCCAGGACGGGCAGCACGATCCGGTCGGCGGAGAGCAGGCCGAGCGCCACGGTCACGGTGAGCGACACGAGGGCGATCACGCCGGAGAAGAACGAGAAGACGCCGCGGACGGCGGCGGCCACCTCCATGCCGGGCGCCGTACGCCCGAGCATCAGGAGGCCGACCACGGAGACCGTGATCGTGACACCGAGGCCGATCCTGGCGGGCCTCTGGTCGAGGCTGATCCCGGCCTCGGACCGGGTGTGCCTCGGAGTCCGTCTGTTACCCACCTGTTGCTCCTGTCTGCGAAGCGGCTCGGACGACGGCTGCGTCCGAGGGGGATGGACTCTGATATCGCGAGATGCCGCCCCCCGTTTCCGCGGGATGTGGAAGAGGCGCGGAGACGGGGAGCGGCGGTCCCGGGAGGGGTTCCGTCAGCAGCGACGGTTCCTGTTGATGCAGTCGACCGCGAACCTCATCAGCCGGTCGGGCATCACGTTGGCGAAGTCGGCGTGGTCGGTGACGGGGTTGTGCCGTTGCTCGGGGAAGGCGTCCAGCGCGAAGGACGCGGTGCGCGGTGTGGCGTAGAACAGGCTCATCCGCAGCTGTGGGATCGCCCTGGTGCCGGACGGGCAGGCGCCGTTCGCGTCGGGGAACACCACGTGCGTGCGGTGGTTGGCGCTGTCGTTGTTCTGGCCGTCCCAGCAGCTGGGGAAGTCCAGGATCCGGACGAGCAGGCTGCCGCGCGGGCAGAGCGGATACTTGGTGGTGATCCGGTTGGTGAACCCGGTGCAGGTCCACTTGGCGAGGGCGTTCGCGCCGCCGTTGGTGGCGGCCTTGGCGTCGCCGGTGAGCATCCTGATGAAGCGCGGCATCGGGCTCACCCTGGAGACCGGGTTCCCGCGGAACTGCAGGCTCACCTGGCGGGCCCGCATGATGGTGCCGACGTTGCCGTCCGGGTCGTTCGCGTTGGCGTCGCTCGTACGGTCGCGAAGGACCGGCCAGAAGTAGGTCGAGCGGTCGTTGAACGCGCACGTGGTGCCCGCGGCGGCCAGTGACTGGTCCGTGGAGAAGGCGTCGGTCGACAGGTTGCCGACGTAGTCGTGGATGTGGTGGGCGCCGTTGGACACGCCGGGGGCCACGATGAAGTTGTCGGAGTTGTGGTGGCCGTTCCTGTTCGTGCCGCACTGGGAGGTGAAGACGCCGCCGGAGCCGCCGCGCCGGGTCCGGACGTCCTGGAAGTTGCGCGGGACTCGCCGGATGTCGATGAAGTCCTCGGGGAACGGCCCGAGGTCGGCGCACTCGGCCTCCTCACCGCCGGGCGGGGGAGCGGAGGTCTCACCGGGTGCCGGGTTCGCGGGCGGGTCGGCGGGCGGGGCGTCGGTCGGCGGAGTGTCGGCGGGGTTCTGCGTGGGCGCCTGGTTCGGCCGGCGGCGGGCATTGGCGTCGCTGCCGTCGTTACCGTCGCCGCCCAGGGTCTGTGCCTCCTGGTCGGCGAACTCGTCGGGGGTGGCGGGGTCGGTGGGGGAGGCCGGGATGAGGCTTCCGCCCGCGGGAGGCGCGTCGGCGGGCTGGTCCTGAGGGAGCTGATCCTGAGCGGGCTGGTTCTGGGCCGGCTGGTCTTGAGCGGGCTGGTCCTGGGGGGGAGCGTCCTGTGGAAGTTGGTCCTGGGCCGGCTGGTCCTGCGGAGGGGCGTCCTGCGCGGGCTGGTTCTGGTTCTGGCCCTGATCCTGTTGGTTCTGATTCTGGTTCTGCTGCCCCTGGTCCTGCTGACTTCGCTGGTTCTGCCGGTTCTGGTTCTGTTGCTCGGCGGGGTCGCAGTGATCACCGTAGGCGGGGGTCGTGACCGCCACCGTGAACGTGACGGTGGTGAGCGTGCCGGCGGCCAGTACCAGCGCCGACAGGGAGGCCATCGAGCGTTTCATGATCTTCAAGCGATTTCTCTCCTCACAGGTGTGTCGAGAGCGGAGGCGGGCGGCGGCGGTGCGGGCATCGGAGGCTCGGGCAGGTCCGAGTAGTCGACCAGCCCGGTGCTCTCCAGCAGGGTCATGTGCTTCATGACCACCTCGACCGCCCGCTGGGCGAATGTCCTGACCAGGTCGTTGCGGGTGCCGGCTCGTACGCCGGCGACCACCCCGAAGACCTTTCCGTGGGCCTGCCGCAGCAGCCGGGCGAACAGGAGGTCGTACTCGGCGCCCGCCTTCACCGCCGTCAGCTGCGCCATCCAGGACTGCTGGTCGGCGTTGGCCTGGTCGGGCAGCGGCACGTTCAGTTTGGCCGCGAGGGCGCGGACCTCCTCGTCGAGCTTGAGGTGGTCGGTCATCAGGTGCATGCCGACCTCCTTCACCCGTTTGCTCGCCGCCCGCTGCTGGGCCTGCTGGCCGCTGGGAATCTCCCAGAGCCCGGCCAGGCGGACCTTGACCAGCAGGTCGCGATCGGCCGGACCCAGGGGGCCCTGAGGGGTCTGGACCCAGCTCTGATCGGCCAGTGCACCGCCGCCGGGAGGGGTGATCAGGACGACCGCCACGGCGGCGACCGCGATGAAGACCCCGAACAGCAGGGGTTCGCCGTTCTTGAAGCGGCGGAACAGTGATCTGAACATGGCCCGGCCCCGCTCTCAGATACCGGCCGCCACCGGGGCCTTCTCGGCGCCCGGCGCGGTGACGAACGTGCCGCCCGGCCCGTGAGGGGCCGGGTGCGTGAGGAGGAGGACAGTTCCGACCGGCCACGGGATGTGCCGCACCGCCATGTCGTTTCCTTTCCCCGGGGCCCGCCGATGCGGGCGCACTTGGTGGGAGGTACGCGGCACTGCCCGGGGTGGTTCAGCAGAAGTGATGAGATAGTTAGAAATGACTGGAGTTGCCAGAGATGCAGACGGGACGGATAACGAAGGTGTAAAGATGTGCCCGTGCGTCAACTCGACAGTCGGTTCGAGAGCGCGGACACCGATGTCCTCCTGGTAGAAGATCTGTACCGAGAGTTCGGTGTACCCCTGCTCCGCCATGTGCGTAAGGCCACCGGTAACGATCTGCAGTGGGCAGAGGACGTCGTCCAGGAGACGCTCGTCCGTGCCTGGCGTAACGCAGGGAGGTTGCAACGAGAGCCCGGCCTTCTGTGGGCCTGGCTCCTGACCGTCGCCCGTCGTATCGTCATCGACGGGCGCCGTAGACGAGGCACCCGACCACAGGAGGTCGAACCCGCCGACGCGAACGCCGTGCCCGTTCCCGACGGGGCCGATCGCGCGCTGGAGGCGATGGTCGTCGCCGAGGCGCTGCGAGAACTGTCCCCAGAACACCGCGAAGTCATCGAGCACACTTACCTGCGGGACCGTACGATTAACGAGGCGGCGGAAATCCTCGGGATACCGCCGGGTACGGTCAAGTCCCGGCTCTACTACGGGATCCGGGCTCTCCGAAAGGTCTTGAAGGAGAGAGGTGTCGCGAGCTGATGTTGCCCTCCCCGCATCATGACGTGGCGGCGTACGCGCTCGGGGTGCTCGACGAAGAGGATCACGAGACGTTCCAACGCCATCTCATGGCCTGCGAGGAGTGCCAGGTCGAGCTCCGGGAACTCGGCGAGGTTCCCGGATTTCTCGATGCGGTGAAGCGGGACCGCTCCAATGTCGTGGACGATGACCGCACGCCACATTGACGTTTAGCTGCTTTTGGGGTGATATCAGGAACGGTGGTACGTCCCGGTCAACGAGGATCGGGACAGACGGCCACTGGAGGTGTCGTGCCGCGGGCCATGCCCGATGGGCGGAGCGCGGGTCGGTCGACCCCGATCGCCGGGCGAGGCGTCCGGGGCGAGGCCAGACTCGCCCGGCTGCGCCGTAGCCCTTCCGAGGTGACCCTGTGGAATGATTGCCCCACCGCCACCTCGTGGGGAGAATTCGCCGTCTCCGACCAGGAGCCCTTCCGTTCCCCGTTGGCAGCGGCGAGAGACCGCGGTTCCCATGACGAGCCGTGGCGCCTGGCCGCGATCCCGATCACCCAACAAGAGACGATCACCCCGTGGTGGGCGTTTCGTGCCCCCGCTGCCGGGGAGCTGAATGTGGCCGGAAACGGGCGGCAGGGCGAGGGCACCACATCCCCGAGGGCGCGGGCGACATCACTTTCTCTCCGCCGGGCACCATTTCCGCGGAGCTTATGAGATTCCATCCTGGAGTCTCACCCAACCATGCAGAACCCCTCACAAAGGAGTGAGAGCGACATGCCGCTCGACGAGGCCAAGGACGAGCTGCTGAGGAGTGCCGCGGAGACATGCGCGCGCACACCGGGCAGTGATCACGTGAGCGTGGAGGAGGCGCTCGCCTTCCTACGGCTCTACTACCGGCATGTCGCCCCCGAGGACCTGCTCGGCCGCGACCTGGTCGACGTGTACGGCCCGGCGATGGTCCAGCGGCGGCTCGCCGAGCAACGCCCCCAGGGCCGCGCCCTGGTGCGCGCCTACACCCCCACCTCCGAGGAGCAGGGCTGGGCCCGCGGGTTCTCCGTCGTGGAGATCGTCACCGACGACATGCCCTTCCTCGTCGACTCGGTGACCATGGAGCTCAACCGGCACGGCGTCGGCACCCACCTGATCGTCCACCCGCAGATGCGCGTGCGCAGGGACATGACGGGCAAGCTGCTCGGCCGCGACGAGGAGGACGTCACCGGGCAGGTGCTCGCCGAGTCCTGGATGCACTTCGAGATCGACAGGCAGAACGACGAGGCCGCGCTCAAGGCGATCGAGACCGACCTGCAGCGCGTCCTGGAGGACGTGCGCGGCGCCGTCGAGGACTTCGCCAAGATGCGGGCGCTCGCCCTGCGGACCGCCGAGGACGTCTCCGTCAACCCGCCGCCCCTCGACCCTGCGGGGGTGGAGGACAGCCTGGAGCTGCTGCGCTGGCTCGCCGACGGGCACTTCACCTTCCTCGGCTACCGCGAGTACCGCCTGGAGGAGGGCGAGGAGGGCGACAGGCTGCACCCGATCCCCGGGACGGGGCTGGGCATCCTCCGCGGCGACAGCGCCGACTCGGGCAGCTTCGCCGCGCTCCCGCCCGACCTGCGCGCCAAGGCCCGCGAGAAGCAGCAGATGCTGATCGTCACCAAGGCCAACAGCCGCGCCACCGTCCACCGCTCCGCCTACCTCGACTACGTGGGCGTCAAGCTCTTCGACGCCTCGGGCGAGGTCGTCGGCGAGCGGCGTTTCCTCGGCCTCTTCACCCACGTGGCCTACAGCGAGTCGATCTCGCGCGTCCCGGTGCTCCGGCGCAAGCTGGCCGAGGTGCTCGTGCTCGCCGGGCTGACCGCCGACAGCCACGACGGCAAGGATCTCATCGAGATCCTGGAGACCTTCCCCAGGGACGAGCTCTTCCAGACCTCGGTGGATCAGCTGCTGCCGATCGCCCTCGGCGTGCTCAGGCTCCGCGAGCGCAAACAGGTCAAGGTCTTCCTGCGTCCGGACGACTACGGCCGCTACGTCTCGTGCCTGGTCTACCTGCCGCGCGACCGCTACACCACCAAGATCCGTATCAAGCTGCAGGACATCCTGCTCAGGACGCTCGGCGCCACCACCTTCGACTACAGCGCGATGATCGGAGAGTCGGCACTCGCCAGGCTGCACGTGGTCGTGCGCGGTGAGCGTGGCAGGCCGCTGCGCGTCGACACGGTGAACGTCGAGGAGCTGGAGGCGAGGCTCGCCGCGGCCACCAGGTCCTGGGAGGACGACCTGGCCTCCGCGATCACCGAGCTGTGCCCCGAGGGCGAGGTTTCCAAGCTCGTCCGCCGCTACGTCCAGGCGTTCCCCGAGGGCTACAAGGCCGACTTCCCGGCCCGGATGGCGGTCGCCGACCTGCGCCGCCTGGAGGATCTCGCCGCCTCCTCGGACGAGATCGAGATGAACCTCTACGAGCCGCACGACGCGACGGAGGGTGAGCGCCGCTTCAAGCTCTACCGCCTCGGCGCGCCGGTCTACCTCTCGCACGTGCTGCCGCTGCTCCAACGGATGGGCGTGGAGGTGGTCGACGAACGGCCGTACGAGGTCGACCGCGACGGGGACCCGGCGACCAAGGACGCCTGGATCTACGACTTCGGCCTGCGCTACACGCCCTCGCCCGAGGTCGACAGGGATGAGTTCAAGCGGCTCTTCCAGGACGCGTTCGGCGCGTTATGGGCAGGGCGGGTGGAGAACGACGGGTTCAACGGCCTCGTCCTGGCCGCCGGGCTCACCTGGGAGCAGGTCGAGATCCTGCGCGTGTACGCCAGGTATCTGCGCCAGGCGGGCACCGCGTTCAGCCAGGAGTACATCGAGCGGGTGCTGACGGGCAACGTGCGGCTCGCCCGGCTGCTGGTGCGCCTGTTCGAGGCGAGGCTGAACCCGCGGCGCCCGGCCGAGGTCCGCTCCGACCTGTCCGAGGCGCTGCGCGAGGAGATCCTCGCGGCCCTGGACGACGTGGCCTCGCTGGACGAGGACCGGATCCTGCGGGCCTACCTGGAGATGATCGGGGCCACCCTGCGGACCAACTACTTCCAGCGGGTCGACGGCGAGCGCAAGCCGTACATCAGCCTGAAGCTCGACTCGCCGTCGATCAGCGTGCTGCCGCTGCCCCGGCCCGCGTACGAGGTGTTCGTCTACTCGCCCAGGGTCGAGGGCGTGCACCTGCGCTTCGGCAAGGTCGCGCGAGGCGGGCTGCGCTGGTCGGACCGGATGGAGGACTTCCGTACGGAGGTGCTCGGGCTGGTGAAGGCGCAGATGGTGAAAAACACCGTCATCGTCCCCACCGGCTCCAAGGGTGGCTTCGTCGTGAAAAATCCGCCGAAGTCGGGGTCGCGGGAGGACACCCTGGTCGAGGGCATCGCCTGCTACCGGATGTTCATCTCCGGCCTGCTCGACCTCACCGACAACCTCGTCGACGGCGAGGTGGTCCCGCCCGCCGACGTCGTCAGGCACGACGGCGACGACACCTACCTGGTGGTCGCCGCCGACAAGGGCACCGCGACGTTCTCCGACATCGCCAACGCGGTGGCCAAGGAGTACGGCTTCTGGCTGGGCGACGCCTTCGCCTCCGGCGGCTCGATCGGCTACGACCACAAGGCGATGGGCATCACCGCGAGGGGCGCCTGGGAGTCGGTCAAGTACCACTTCCGCACGACCGGCGTCGACATCCAGAACACCGACTTCACCGTCGCCGGAATCGGCGACATGTCCGGTGACGTGTTCGGCAACGGCATGCTGCTCTCCCGGCACATCCGGCTGGTCGCCGCGTTCGACCACCGGCACATCTTCGTCGACCCCCGGCCCGACGTCGCGGTGAGCTACGCCGAGCGCGCCCGGCTCTTCGCGCTGCCCCGCAGTTCCTGGGAGGACTACGACGCCTCGCTCATCTCCGCGGGAGGCGGCGTCTGGCCCCGCACGGCCAAGTCGATCCCCGTCTCCGCGCAGACGCGCGCCGCGCTCGGCATCGACGCCGACGTGACGTCGCTCGCCCCGGCCGACCTGATCAGCGCCATCCTGCGGGCCCCGGTCGACCTGCTGTGGAACGGCGGCATCGGCACCTACGTCAGGGCGTCGAGCGAGTCCAACGCCGACGTCGGCGACAAGGCCAACGACGGCCTGCGGGTCACCGCCGGCGAACTGCGCTGCAAGGTGATCGGCGAGGGCGGCAACCTGGGCTTCACCCAGCTCGCCCGGATAGAGTTCGCGCTCAACGGCGGCCTGGTCAACACCGACTTCATCGACAACTCCGCCGGGGTGGACACCTCCGACCACGAGGTCAACATCAAGATCCTGCTGGACCGGGCCGTCCGCGACGGGGAGCTCACCGACAAACAGCGTAACCAGCTCTTCCTCGACATGACCGACGAGGTGGCCGAGCTCGTCCTGCGCGACAACTACGACCAGAACGTGGTGCTCGCCGCCGCCCGCGAGCAGGCCCCCGACATGCTGCACGTCCACTCGCGTCAGCTGCGCAGGCTGGAGCGGGCCGGGCTGCTCAACCGGGAGCTGGAGTTCCTGCCGTCGGACAAGATGCTCGCCGAGCGGCGTCAGGCCAGGCTCGGGCTGACCGCGCCGGAGTTCTCCGTGCTGCTCGCCTACACCAAGCTGGTGACCGACGCCGAGATCCTCGCCTCCGACCTGCCCGACGACCCCTACCTCGCCTCCTGGCTGGTGTCCTACTTCCCCTCCGCGCTGCGCGACGCCCGGATCCGCACCTACATGGACACCCACCCGCTGCGCAGGGAGATCATCACCACCGGGGTGGTGAACGACCTGGTCAACTCCAGCGGGACCACCTTCCTGTTCCGCATCGGCGAGGAGAGCGGCGCGTCCACCCCCGACATCGCCCGCGCCTACCTGGTCACGCGCGAGGTCTTCGACATGCCCAACCTCTGGCGCCAGATCGAGGAGCTGGACAACAAGGTCGACACCCCCACCCAGATCGCGATGGAGCTGGAGGCCCGCAAGCTCGTCGAGCGGGGCACCCGCTGGTTGCTGGGCAACCGGCGCCCGCCGCTGGACCTCGCCTCCACCGTCGGCTTCTTCGCCAAGGGGATGAACGGCCTGCTGCCGCACCTGCCCAAGCTGCTGACCGGGGTCGACCTGTCCGCGTTCGAGGAGCGGCGCGACGGCTTCGTCTCCCGGGGCGTCCCGGCCGAGCTGGCCGAGCGCGTCGCGGCGATGGTGCCCGCCTACTCCACGTTCGACCTGGTCGAGGTGGCCGCACGCACCGGCCGTCCCGTGCACGACGTCGCCGAGGTCTACTTCGACCTCGCCGACCGGCTCCAGCTCTCCAGGCTGCGCGAGCGCGTCGTCGCGCTGCCCAGGGACAGCCGCTGGAACTCCATGGCGCGGGCCGCACTCCGTGACGACCTCTACGCCGCGCACGCCGCGCTCACCCACGGCGTCCTGACGCACAGCACCCCCGGACTGTCGCCGGAGGAGCGGCTGGCACGCTGGACCGAGGCGAACTCGGCGGCGGTCTCGCGGGCGCGGCAGACCCTGTCGGAGATCTGGGAGAGCGACAACTTCGACCTCGCGACCCTCTCGGTGGCACTGCGCGCGATCCGCACGCTGGTGGCCACCATCAACCTCCCGCACACCGGCGCCTGACCCGCCCGACGCCCGGCCGGGCCTCCTCCATCGGGGTCCGGTCGGGCGGCGCGCCACACGGTAGGCGCGTCGCCCGGTATGACGGGTCCGGTTTCCCGCGGCACGGGCCGGTGCGCGGCCGGTCCGGGCCCGCGGGCTCCGTACGAACTCGGTGAACCTCGCACGGCTCGCGCGGGAGGGGGAACCTAGCTCACGATGACCTTGGTGAGACCGCCGAGATAGCCGATCACCTTGGCCGCGTGGCCGCTGTCCTTGGCCGGGACCGTGCTCACGTACAGCTGCGTCTCCACCGTGCGCAGCTCCTTGAGGATGAACCGCTCCTTCGTCAGCTTCCTGGCCTCGGGCGGGATACGGGTGTCCGACCCGCACGGGGTGACCTTGATCGACCGCGTCGTCGTCCTGATGAGGGAGTACAGGACGAGAGCGCCGCCGTCGGCGGTGCGCAGCGCGTGAACCGGGTAGTCGCTCGCCGCGAAGATCGAGTCGTAGCCCAGGCAGTTGTTCTTCTCCTCCGCGCGCCTCCTGGTGATCTCGTCGGCGAGCCCCGTGGTGTGCGGGCCCTCCTCGATCAGCCCCGTCGCGAACCCCCGCTCGCCCTCCTCCGCCGAGGTCGCGTGCAGCGGGGCCATCAGGCGCGGGCTGATCGCCACCGTCGCGTCCTCCTCGCCCAGCGCCGTCGCGTACCCCTCGGTGTCCGTGACGACCTCCGGGGGCCGGACGCCCTCGTCGAGCAGGGAGGTCGAGCTGACCCGCCAGTCCTCACCGCCCTGCCGCATCAGGGTGAGCACGGCGGTGCGCACCTCGCCCGAGGACTCCTCGCGGTCCACGAACGCGGCGAACCAGAGCGGACCCTGCTGGTTGCGCGGGACGAGCAGCCGGGGAGTGCCCCACGTGTAGTGGGGAATGTCCTCGGCGGAGCCGCTGAAGGCCGCGATGGTGAGGGCCTCCTGCCCGTCGCGGGTCTGCTCCAGCATGAGCCTGCGGTCGGCGTCCAGGTGCGGCGTCGCCGCTCCCAGCACCCCGTCGGCGCCCACGACGCCCGCGAGAGCCCTCTTCGCCTCGGCGAGCGTGACCGGGGGCGGCGAGGGGGTGGCCGTGGGGCGGGCGGTCGGCGTGACGGCGTCGGCCGAAGGGCTCCGCTCGGGCCGGCCGTCGCCGGAACCCGAACACGCCGCGGTCGCGGTGATCAACGCCAGCGCGAGTGCGAGCACACCCCGTCGCCCGTTTTCGCGCACGTACACCTCCCGATACTCCCCGATGCGGGCCATGCTAGCCATGGTGGGGGAGCCTGCCGTACACGATGGGGTTCGGAGGTCGCGTACCCTTTACAGACGTGGCACTCATCGATCCGGCAGAACAGATCAACGAGCTTACCGGGACGCTGAACAGCATCCAGGACGTGCTCGACCTTGGCGCGATGCGCAAGCAGATCGAGGAGCTGGAGGATCAGGCCGCCGCCCCCGACCTGTGGAACGACCAGGAACGCGCGCAGAAGGTCACCAGCAGGCTCTCCTATCTCCAGGGCGAGATCAACAGGATCGAGTCGCTGGAGCAGCGGCTGGACGACCTCTCCGTCCTGTACGAACTCGCCGCCGACGAGGGAGACGACGACACGCGGGAGGAGGCCGACCGCGAGCTGGAGTCCCTGCGGGGCGACATCGGCGCCCTGGAGGTCCGCACCCTCCTGTCCGGGGAGTACGACGCCCGCGAGGCGGTCGTCACGATCCAGTCACAGGCGGGCGGTGTGGACGCGGCCGACTGGGCCCAGATGCTCCAGCGGATGTACCTACGGTGGGCCGAGCGCAAGGGCTACCCGACCGACATCTACGAGACCTCCTACGCGGAGGAGGCGGGCATCAAGTCGACGACCTTCACCGTCAAGGCCCCCTACGCGTACGGCACGCTGCGCGGCGAGCACGGCACCCACCGGCTGGTCCGCATCAGCCCGTTCGACAACCAGGGGCGCAGGCAGACCTCGTTCGCGGGCGTCGACGTGGTGCCGGTCGTCGAGACGACCGACCACATCGACATCAACGAGGACGACCTGCGCGTCGACGTCTACCGCTCCTCGGGTCCCGGCGGCCAGGGCGTCAACACGACCGACTCCGCGGTCCGCCTCACCCACCTGCCCACGGGCATCGTGGTCTCCTGTCAGAACGAGCGCTCGCAGCTGCAGAACAAGGCGACCGCGATGGCGGTCCTGCAGGCCAAGCTGCTGGAGCGCAAGCGCCAGGAGGAGAAGGCGGCGCTGAACGAGATCCGGGGCGAGTCGACCACGTCGTGGGGCACCCAGATCCGTAACTACGTGCTCCACCCGTACCAGATCGTGAAGGACCTGCGGACGGGCGCCGAGGACGGCAACCCGGGCGGGGTGCTCGACGGCGACCTGGACGGCTTCATCGAGGCCGAGATCCGCTGGACCCGCCGCCAGGAGTCGGGCGCCGACGACTAGGACGTCCTTCTCCCGTCCCTGGGAGCCGGACACGGGCGGAACCCTCGTCCCGGGGAATGGACGAGCGGGAACGGTTGCTCGCCGACATCCGGGGCCCTCGTTTCCGAAGGATGAATGCCCGCGGGAACTCCCGGTGAGCCGGGAGTCGGCGGAAAGACCGTGTTCCGGCCCCGGGCATGTCGGAGTCCTCACTCACGGGCGCCGCTGAGCGCCCGTGAGGCGGGTTTTCCGTGCGAGACGGGAACAACCGCCTCGAAAGGGCGTGTCAGGCGCCGCTGAGGTGCTTCAGGGCCAGGGTGAGGAAGAAGAGCGCGATCAGCGCCAGCGACAGGAGTGCGGGGGTCATCCCCCCGAAGGTGTGCTGGTGCATCCGCTCGCGATACGCGCGGCAGCGGGGGCAGCGGCCTTCGGCCACGGGGTGGGCGCACCCCGCGCAGACCAGGTCTTCACAGCTCATGATGTCCTCCCTCGTCGAGGTCAGAACTACTTTATGCGGTCGTTACCGGGCGCCGAATCGTTTTGTTTCCGTTATGGGCTTTCCATGTCAGTCTTCCCCCTAGACTGGGCTCCGGCCAACCGGAACGTCGATCGAGAGCAAAGACCGGCGCCCCCCGGCCGGCGAGAGGCGGAAGTGGCCCTCTGCCACTCCTGCGACCGTCCTAACCCCTAGACTGGCATGCCGTGATGCGCCCGTGATCCATTTTGATAATGTCACCAAGGTCTACGCGAACCAGAACCGGCCCGCGCTGGACCACGTCAGCGTCGATGTCGACAAGGGCGAGTTCGTGTTCCTCGTCGGCCCCTCGGGGTCCGGGAAGTCGACCTTTCTCCGCCTGGTCCTGAAGGAGGAGCGCCCGAACTCGGGCGCGATCCACGTGGCCGGCAAGGACCTCGCCCGACTGTCCAACTTCAAGATTCCACACCTGCGCCGCCGGATCGGATGTGTCTTCCAGGACTTCCGGCTGCTCCCGAACAAGAACGTGTACGAGAACGTCGCGTTCGCCCTGGAGGTCATCGGCAAGCCCCGGCGTTTCATCCGTAAGGTGGTCCCGGAGGTCGTCGAGCTCGTCGGCCTTGAGGGCAAGGCACACCGGATGCCCGACGAGTTGTCCGGTGGCGAGCAGCAGCGGGTCGCGATGGCCCGCGCGTTCGTCAACCGGCCGATGATCCTGCTGGCCGACGAGCCGACCGGAAACATCGACCCCGCGACGAGCATCGGCATCATGAAGGTGCTCGACCGGATCAACCGGACCGGCACCACGGTCGTCATGGCCACGCACGACGCGGCCATCGTCGACTCCATGCGCAAGCGGGTGGTGGAACTGGAGGACGGCAAGATCGTCCGTGACCAGTCGCGAGGCGTGTACGGCCAGGCGTACTGACACCAGGACCGGATAGAGCGACAGGAAGAGCATGCGGGCAAACTTCATCTTCTCCGAGGTCTGGATCGGCCTCCGCCGCAACCTCACGATGACCATCGCGGTCATCGTGACCGTGGCGATCGGCATGGCGTTGCTGGGCGTCGGTCTGATGATCAACTCCCAGATCTCCAGCATGAAGGACTTCTGGGCGGACAAGGTCGAGGTCTCGGTCTTCCTGTGCAAGAAGGACGACCCCTTCCCGCAGTGCAAGGGCAGCGGTGGCGTGAACGCCCAGGAGCGGGCCGCGCTGAAGGGGGACATCGAGGCCATGCCCCAGGTCGAGAAGGTCGACGTGGAGGACGCGGCCCAGGCCTACAAGAACTTCCGGGCACAGAACGCCAACAACACCGTGCTGCTCTCCGCCATCCAGGTCGAGGACATGCCCGAGTCGCTGCGGGTCAAGCTCAAGGACCCCGACGCCTACGCGGCGGTGATCGAGGCGGTCAAGGGTGCCCCCGGGGTCTCCAACGTGGTGAACCAGCGGGAGCTGCTGGAGAAGTTCTTCGGGCTGCTGGAGAAGCTCCGCTGGGCGGCCCTGGTGGTGGCGATCATCCTGGTCTTCGCGGCCACGCTGCTGATCGGCAACACCGTGCGGCTCTCGGCGTACAACCGCAGGCGTGAGACCGGCATCATGCGGCTGGTGGGGGCCTCCAACCTCTACATCCAGCTGCCCTTCGTGATGGAGGGCGTCATCGCCGGTCTGATCGGCGGTGTGATGGCCGCGATACTGCTGATCATCAGCAAGGTCTTCCTCTTCGACGGGGTGCAGCTCTACCTCTCTCCCAACAGCCAGCTGTCCTGGGAGACGGTCGCCTCGGTGATCAGTATCACCATGATCTTCGGCGTGCTCATCTGTGTTCTGGCGTCCTTCGTCACGCTCCGCCGCTACCTGCGGGTGTGACGCTCCCGTGTCCTCGTACGCCCCGCGGGCGTGGCGCGTCCGTACGTCGCTCAGGGCCTCGCCCGCGCTCGCGGGCGCGGCCCGACACTCCGGTCACCGGTAGGCTCCAGACATGCCACGTGAGACCGGGCGGAAGGTAATCGCTCAGAACAAGCGTGCCTGGCACGACTACCACATCGAGGACACCTACGAGGCCGGCCTCGTGCTCCAGGGCACCGAGGTCAAGTCGCTGCGGCTCGGCCGTGCCTCCCTCCTCGACGGGTACGCCGTCATCAAGGACGGCGAGGCCTGGCTGATCAACGTCCACATTCCCGAATACACCATGGGGACCTGGACCAACCACGCCGCGCGCCGAACCCGCAAGCTCCTGCTCCACCGCAAGGAGATCGACAAGCTGGTCTCCAAGACCAAGGAGGGCGGGCTCACCCTGGTGCCGCTCGCCATCTACTTCAAGGACGGCAGGGCCAAGATAGAGATCGGCCTCGCCAAGGGAAAGAAAGACTGGGACAAGCGGCAGACGCTGGCCGAGAACCAGGCCAAGCGGGAGATGGCGCGCGCGCTCAGGCACAGGAACAGGTGATCGTGAGGGGCAAGGCCCGGCGAGCCACCGCCGCGGCGCTCGCGCTGGCGGTGACGACTCCCATGTTGTCCGCGTGCTTCGAGGAGCCCTCGGCTCACGAGGCGGTGCGCGACTTCCTGATCGGCTGGCAGACGGGCGACTACGCCGCCGCGGCCAGGCGCACGGACGGCGACGAGAAGGTGGTGAGCCGGGCGCTGGAGGACGCCAAGCTCCAGCTCGACGCGGCCTCGTTCCGTTTCGACGTCACGAGCATGCGGCGCGCGGCGGACGAGGTCGAGGCCGACTTCGACGCCGAGGTCGACCTGGGGGAGAACAACCCCCTGTGGGAGTACGAGGGCGTGCTGCCGCTCCACCTGGTCGACGGCCGGTGGAAGGTGCGCTGGTCGCCCAGCGTCCTGCACCCCCAGCTGCGCGAGGGGGAGCGGTTCGCCGTGAAGGTCACCCCCGAGGGGCGTCAGCCGATCCTCGACCGCAACGGTGACCCGCTGCAGGAGAAGGCAGTCCTGCACGTGGCGAGTGTGGTCCCGGCCACCCTGAAGAGCGGTCAGGCGGACGAGCTCTGCGCGAAGCTCTCCAAGATCACAGGCTTTCCCCAGGACCGCCTGCTGAGCCGGATCCGCTCCGCGCCGCCCAACCTCCAGGTCCCCCTGGTCACCTTCGGCCGTACGAAGTTCGGGCAGTTGCGCGCGCAGCTGGAGGCGATCCCCGGGATCACCCTCTCCGCGCAGGAGCAGGCGGTCGCCCCCGCCTCGCCCACCCAGATCGTCGGCACCGTCACCGCCGTCACCCCGGAGAGCGAGCAGCAGCTCGGCGGCCCGCAGCGGGCCGGGGACACGGTCGGCAGGGCCGGTCTGCAGAAGGCGTACCAGGAGCATCTGACCGGTTCGACCGACACACGTGTGATCATCGTCGATCTCAAGACGCTCAAGGTGACCGAGCTCAAGAAGTGGCGGCCCGACCGCTCCACCTCGTCCGTGCAGACCACGCTCGACCGTTCCCACCAGAAGGCGGCCGACAGCGCGCTGCTCGGCGGCGGGGCTCCCGGCATGCTGGTCGCGGTCCAGGCCTCGACCGGCGACATCCTGGCGGTGTCCAGCACCGAGCAGTACGACCAGGAGAAGCACGCCCTCGCGGGGAGGTTCCCCGCGGGGACCGCCTTCTCGATCATGACCGTCGGGGGCATGCTCAAGGCGAAGATCGACCCCAAGCAGAAGATGGCCTGCCCGGCAGACAGGTCCGTCGGGGGGGCCGCGTTCCACCAGGAGGGCGCGCCCGCGGGGAGCTCGCCGAGTATCCAGGCCAACTTCGCCACCGGCTGCGTGACCGCGCTCGCCGCGCTGGCCCGCAGGATCGACGGCGCGGAGCTGGCGGCCGACGCCGCGAAGTTCGGCATCGGGGCGCCGTGGACGCTCCCGCTGAGGTCGTTCAGCGGTTCCATGAAACCGCTGAGGAACGACGCGGCCACGGCCAAGGCGATCGCCGGGCAGAACGTCCTGGTCAGCCCGCTGTCCATGGCGCTGGTCGCGGGAGCCGTCTCCTCGGGCACCTGGCGCCCGCCGGTCCTGGTCACCGAGCCCGAGGTCGCCGACTCCACACCCGACGCCAAGCCGTCCAAGGCGCCGGACCCGGTCAAGCTGGACGACAAGACGGTCGAGACCCTCCGCACCTTCATGCGCAGTGGAGTGACGGTGGGCTCCGCGCGTGCCGCTGCGGCACCCGGCGACCCCGTCCACGGCATCACCGCCGTCGCCTCGCAGAAACGCAAGCCGCTCGCCTGGTTCGTGGGGTGGCAGGGGGACGTCGCCGTCGCGGTGCTGACGCAGAGCTCGGACGCCACGGCCGGGGCGGCCGTCGCGGGGAGGTTCTTCCAGGGGCTTCACGCGGGGTTGTGACGTTCCGCACTGTTTTTTTCACCCTGAGCAACCATGGGGTGTCTTGTTTGCGTCCTTCTAAGTGACCGGGCTCCGCTTGGGGGGTTGCGGACCCGGTCGCAATGATGGGACAGGGCTTCATCTCGGGGGAAGCCCTGCCGTCAGGACCGGCTCGACCCTGCCGGTCGACCCCGGGGGCGCTCGCGATTCGCGGGTGTCCCCGGGGTTTCGGCGTTCGGGGCTCCGCTGGTTCACGCAGGCGCCGCGCGGGAATTCGATTCGCGTCGGCCGTGTTGTAGGAGGTATCTTCGGATGGCTCGACCCCACGGGGTCGCGTTGAAAACTCAACAGGGGGTGACTGGTTTCGACTTTGGCTTTTCAAGCCAGGTGAAGCGGGTCGAGGACTGCGGACATAACCTCGTTAACACTGTGACCGCGACCAACAAGTGCCAATAAGACGCACTCCGAAGTCAGCCAGGGCAACCTGGCACTCGCCGCCTAAGCAGCGAGTGACTTCTGCCGGCCCGGGAGCGCCTCCGGCCCGGATCCGGCATCGCTAGGAGGCTCAACCGATCGACCCGGCCACGGGGAAGATCGGGAAATCTTACAGTGGCTGAGCCCGTCGGCGACTTGCCTGCGTGATTGCCGGGGCTGAGAAAAGCACAGCAGGCTGCACCCGGAGAAGCCCTGTCTTGGAGTTGAAGGACGCGGGTTCGATTCCCGCCACCTCCACCCCCGTTCCGCGCCGACCGCGCGGAACAGATCGCCGAAGGGCGGTCGAGTCGGCTCAGTGCCGCCTCGGCCGCCCTTCGCCTTTTCCTGGCCACAGCGGGGTCGCTTTTTCGGAAGCCTTCGTCGCCGGGTGAACTCGCCTTCCGGTCGTGACGCCGCCCCGTGGTTCTCGCGGCTAGATGGTGAGCGCGGACTCGATGCGCCTGAGGTGGTGCCTGGCCAGGGCGAGGTTGGAGCGGTCGCGGTCGAGCACCAGGTAGAGGAAGGTGTGGCCGGCGCTGTCGGACAGCAGCCTGATGATGTGATACTGCCTGGCCAGCGTGATGAGGATGTCCTCGACGGAGTCGTTGATGTTCAGCGCGGCCATGGTCCGCACCTTGGCCCGGACGACCTCGGTGTTGCCCGCGGCGGCGACTTCCAGATCGAGGTCGCGGCCTCCACCGATCGTGCCGAGAGACATGCCGCTTTCGTAGTCGACCAGCGCCGCGCCGACCGCGCCGTCGATCGTCATGGTCTCCTTGAGGGCGGTTTCGATGTTCATGATCTTCTTTCCCGGGCGAGCGACCGCACCTCGGCGCCTCGCCGAGGAGGGGACTTATCGGACATACAGATGGGGCAGTTTGTGGCTGTCGATACGTAAAGTACACTTAACTACTACCGTTAGTGAAGTGCAATATGGTCTAGTAGCGGATGAACAGCTCATTAGGGGAGATATCCGGAGTTCGTGGCCGGGGGCATGACCTGTCCCGTCCCACGGATTCAGGGGTGTCGCGCCGCGTCCGGGCGTCTCCCGGCTCGTCCGGAGTGCACGGGCGCCGAGGTCGCGTCGTCTCCCGTCCGAGCGCCCGTGAAAGAGCCGAGGGAGACATCCGGTGGTGAAGACCGGCCCACATTCCGTACGTGAACGACTCACCCTCAGCGAGCAGAACCAGAGGTGACGCTGTGCCGTCGTCGGCCGCCATCCAGCCGATGCCGTCTCGTGGAGCGGCCGGCCGCTCCCCTTCCCCGAACGGGATGACGGCGTGACCGCCGGGGAGCCGGAGATCCTGGGCGAGATCGGAAGATGCCTGCAGCAACTCTCCCGCGAGCGGTTCTCCGGCGTGCTCCGCGTCGAAGGAGGCCCGGGAGGAGCGCTGTGGGTGCGGGACGGCCTCGTGGTGGCCGCCACGACACCGGCGGCCCCCGGCCCCGAATCGCTGCTGCTGCGCTCGGGCAGGGTGTCGGAGAAGGACTGGACCGACGCGTACACGACCGGTGCCCCCGCCGACCGGCTCGCCGCCGAACTCGCCGAGCGCGGCGTCATCGGCGAGGCGGGCCTGGAGGCGGTGTGCCTGGCCGCGCTCTTCGACGCGGTGTTCGCCATGGTCCTGTACGGCGTCGAGTCGTGCGCCGCCGAACCGGTGGGCTCCGGCGACCGCCGGCCGCTGCTGCCCGTCCTGCCGGGGATCGGGCACGAACGGCTGGCACGGGAGACCGCGCGCCGTATGGGATACGTGGAGACCTGGCGACGGCTGGGCCTGTCCATGCGCGTCAGGCCCGTGCCCCCGGCCGTCTCCGTTCCCACGCTGCTCGGCGCCGACCGCATCCGCCGCGCCGTCCTGGACCGGGCGAACGGGCGCCGGACGCCGCGGGACATCGCCTTCGTCCTGGGCAAGGGCCTGTTCGCGGTGATGAGCGAGATCGCGAGGATGGTCGAGGAAGGGGTGCTCGACCTCGGCGGTTCCCCGGCGGGAGAGGTGACGCCCGCTCCCGAGCCCGCGGCGGAGGATCCGGACGAGAGTCCGGCTCCCGGGCTGCCGCGCCGCCATCCGGGCACCAGCAAGGTCAACGAGATACTGGCCGCCGCAGGGGGAGGACCGATCCCCTCCCGGCCCCTCCTCGCGCTGCGGTCCCTGCCCTCGCTTCCGCCTTCCTGGGAACCGGAGGGCGATTGACCTCCTTCCCACGGTCGAAGCCAGGGGACTCCGACCCTCACGGGTCGGGTTTCCTGCTTCATCGCCGTTTGCCCGCCAGGAGGAAAACTCTCCCCTTTGAGGTCTTACCTCGGCTCCACAGGCGTTTTCCCTCTCCGCCGGCCCGGCGGCGAGGGTGGTGCGGGTCATACGTGCGGCGGCTTGGTCGTCGCCACCGCACGCACATGCTGACGACCTGTGCGGTGTCTTGCCGCGTTTTCTTCCCACGCCTGAAGGCGGGGCGCTCCACGTTGAAAGGAACACGATGACCAGGCAAGCGGTGCTCGCCGAGCTGAAGATCCTGCGCGATCAGGTGGCCGGTGTGATGGAGACGGCCGTGGCGTCCGTGGACGGGCTGCTCGTCGCGGCCGACAGCGAGGGGCCGAGGCCGGAGGTGCTGGCGGCGCTGGCCGCCGCCACGCTCGGCCTGGGCAAGCGGACGGGCTACGAGGTGGGCATGGGGGAGCTTCGTGAGGTGGTGACCCGCTGCCGCAGCGGGTACATCGTCGTCTACGCCGTGCGTCAGGAGGCGCTGCTCGTCGTGCTCGCCGACGAGGGATTGGACGTCTCCCGGTTGCACGTGGAGTCCCGGCCCACGGTCGAGCGGCTGGGCGCGCTCCTCGTCGCCACCTGACCGGCACTCCACCCGCGACCGGCACTCCACCCGCGACCGAGATCCCGCTCACCGCCGGAGCCGTACCCGCGACCGGCTCTCGTCCGGGAACCGGGCCGTACCCGTGACCGGGCTCTCGTCGGTGAGCGGAGTCGTACCCGCGACCGGGATCCGGTCGTTCAGGACACGTCGACCCAGTCGAGGGTGCGCTCGACCGCCTTCTTCCAGTGGGCGTAGCCGTCGGCCCGCTGCTCGTCCGACCACTGGGGCTCCCAGCGGCGGCCCTCCTGCCAGTTCTGCTTGAGCTCGTCGGTCGACTTCCAGAAGCCGACGGCGAGCCCCGCCGCGTACGCGGCCCCCAGGGCGGTCGTCTCCGCCACGACGGGCCGGGAGACGGGCACGCCGAGGATGTCGGCCTGGATCTGCATGCACAGGTCGTTGGCGGTGACGCCGCCGTCGACGCGCAGGACGTCGAGGGCGACCCCTGAGTCCTGTCGCATCGCCTCGACCACGTCGCGGCTCTGGTAGCAGATGGACTCCAGGGTGGCCCGCGCGAGGTGGGCGTTGTTGTTGAAGCGCGACAGGCCAACGATGGCGCCCCGGGCGTCGGATCGCCAGTACGGGGCGAAGAGGCCGGAGAAGGCGGGGACGAAGTAGACGCCGCCGTTGTCCTCGACCTGCCGGGCGAGCGCCTCGCTCTGCGACGCCCCCGAGATGATGCCGAGCTGGTCGCGCAGCCACTGCACCGCGGAGCCGGTCACCGCGATGGAGCCCTCAAGGGCGTACACCGGAGGCTCCTCGCCGAAGCGGTAGCAGACGGTGGTGAGCAGGCCGTTCTGGGACCGCACCAGCTCGGTGCCGGTGTTGAGCAGCAGGAAGTTGCCGGTCCCGTAGGTGTTCTTGGCCTCGCCGACGCCGAAGCAGACCTGTCCGACGGTGGCGGCCTGCTGGTCGCCGAGGTCGCCGGAGAGCGGGACCTCGCCTCCCAGCGGGCCTCTCGCCAGGGTGGTGCCGTACAGGCCGGGGTGGGAGGAGGGGGCGATGGCCGGCAGCATCCGGCGGGGGATGCCGAAGAAGGACAGCAGCTCGTCGTCCCAGTCGAGGGTCTCCAGGTCCATCAGCATCGTGCGGCTGGCGTTCGTCGGGTCGGTGACGTGCACGCCGCCGTCGGGGCCGCCGGTCAGGTTCCACAGCAGCCACGAGTCGGTGTTGCCGAAGATCGCGTCCCCGGCCTCGGCCGCCTCGCGCACCCCCTGGACGTTCTCCAGGATCCACTGGATCTTGCCGCCGGAGAAGTACGTCGCCGGGGGCAGGCCCGCCTTGTGACGGATGACGTCGCCCCTGCCGTCGCGGTCCAGGGCCGAGGCGATCCGGTCGGTACGGGTGTCCTGCCAGACGATCGCGTTGTGGTACGGGCGCCCGGTTCTGCGGTTCCAGACCACCGCGGTCTCGCGCTGGTTGGTGACGCCGAGCGCGGCGAGGTCGGAGGCGGAGAGTCCCGCCCTGTTCATCGCGGTCTCGATCACCGCCCTCGTGCGCTCCCAGATCTCCGTGGGGTTGTGCTCGACCCACCCGGCCCGCGGCAGGATCTGCTCGTGTTCGAGCTGGTGGCGACCTATCTCGTTACCGCCGTGATCGAAGATCATGAAGCGGGTGCTCGTCGTTCCCTGGTCGATGGCTCCGACGAAGTCAGGCATGGATGGTGCCTCCTCTGTGAGACTCTCCGGGAGATCTGCCGCTCTCCCCGTAACGGTTCTCGGCCGTGGTCGTCGTCCCGCTCCTGTTCAGGCGGTGTCGGCTTTCTCGTCGGACGGCATCCGTCCCACCTCGGGCTCGGCCTCCTCGGAAGGAAGGAACCTGGAGATCAGGACCTGGTACAGGAACGCCCCGATCAGCCCTCCGATCACCGGCGCCACGATCGGCACCCAGAAGTACAGTTGGCCGTACTGATCCTGCCAGGCGGTCTCATACCCGGTGAGGTACGAGGCAAGCCGGGGCCCGAAGTCGCGGGCGGGGTTGATGGCGTACCCCGCGTTGGTGCCCCAGGCCATGCCGATGGCCACGACGATCAGGCCGATCACGAAGGGGGCGAGGTTGGCCATCGGCGCCGAGTTGCGCGCGTCGGAGACGGCGAGGATGAGCAGGAGCAGGATCGCGGTGCCGATCACCTGGTCGCGGAAGGCGCCCCAGGTGCCGATGGGCAGGGTCCCGTTGCCCGGCAGGGTCGAGAAGACGCCCTGGGTCTTGATCGTGAGCCCGGGGTCGGCCTTCTGCAGCACCTCGCTGTAGTTGAAGCGGACGATGAGCGCCGCCACGAACGCGCCCGCGGTCTGTGCCAGGGCGTAGGGCAGGACCTTGCGCCAGGAGAAGCCCTTGAAGGCGGCGAGGGCGACGGTGACGGCCGGGTTGAGGTGGGCTCCGCTGGTGCGTGCCGCGACGTAGACGCCCAGGGTCACCCCGAGTCCCCATGCCCACGCGATGCTGTCGTGGTCGCCGATCTCGGCCGCCGCGACCTGGGCCACCACCCCCACCCCGAACAGGATAAGGATCATGGTGCCCACGAACTCGGCTGCCATCTCGCCAAGAAGACCCCGGTTTTTCAGGCGTTCTGCCATATTTCCCCCTCACGGCGCCGCTCCGGATGCTCGGACGGTAGGCACGAATTCCAGGGCGGTCAACGATTTCGTGACGAGATTGTTGATTTTTGGTCAACAATCTAAGTAATTGGCAACGCCACCGAAACATGCCCTTATGTCCCTACTTGTGATGTAACCGTCGAGTAAGAATCCCGTCACCTTCCGGGATTCCGCGTGAGGACGTCCTCTTCTCCGGGCCGCCCGGTGCCGCCCGGTGCCGCCCGGTGCCGTCCGGTGTCTCCAGCGCCCTCCCGGCGCAGCCAAGAGCCGCTCGGGCGGGAACCTTTGCCGGGTGCGGAGGTCAACTCGCAGGTCAGAGGGGGATGAGAAGCGTATCTTCAGTGCGCTTGGAGGAATTCGATGGGCCGTCTCAGAATGTGCAGGGCCGGTGTGGCCGTCGTCGCGACGGGAGCCGTGCTGGCCGGATGCGGATCGACGGGGCCGGATGAGAATGACGAACAGAAGGCCAGGGTGGCGGCTGCGGCGAAGGCGTCGGCCGCCGCGGCCTCGCAGGCCAACCTCCTCAAGGCCAAGACGGAGGCCGCCGCCAAGGTCAAGGCCAACGAGCTCGGGCAGGTGCCCGTCCTCATGTATCACCGGATCGTCGACAAACCCTCCACCCAGGACGACCGCACCCCCAAGCAGTTCCGTACCGAGTTGGAGCGGCTCGCCAAGGAGGACTACGTCGCGATCACCGCGGCCGAGTTCGTCACCGGGCGCATCGACATCCCGGCGGGCAAGCACCCCGTCGTCCTCACCTTCGACGACTCCTCGCCCTCGCAGTTCGATCTGGACGGGATGGGCCTGCCCAAGCCGAACACCGCCGTCGCGATCCTCCAGGAGGTCGCCAAGGCACACCCGGGCTTCCGAGGGGTCGGAACGTTCTATGTGACGCGCGACATGTTCGGCAAGGCGACGCCCGAGGAGGGGGCGCAGATGCTCCTCTGGCTCGCCGAGAAGGGCTTCGACATCGGCAACCACACCCGCGACCATCTCAACCTGAGGGGCAAGCCGAAGAAGGAGGTGAACACGGAGGTGGCGGCGGGCCACCGGCTCATCACCGACCTGATCAAGGTTCCGCCGGTCACGCTCGCCCTGCCGTACGGCAACCAGCCCGACGGCAAGGAGTGGGGACGCAAGGGCTCCTCGGGCGACGTCTCCTACGACTACGGCGGCGTCTTCCTGGCCGGTTACACCCCGGCGATGTCACCGTTCAACAAGAAGTTCGACCCGCTCGGCATCCCGCGCATCCGCTCGATGGACAAGAAGGGCGACTGCGCGAAGTTCTGCTCCGTGGCCTGGCTCGACTGGCTGAAGGCGAACGCCGACGAACGCTACACCTCCGACGGCGACGTGAAGACGGTCGCCTTCCCCAAGTTCAAGGCCCCCTTCGTGGCCAAGTCCTTCACCGACCGCGTCCTGCCCTACTGACCCGGCCCGGCCCGGCCCGGCCTGACCCGGCCTGACCCGGCCCGGCCTGACCGGAAACGGTTTGGGTCAGCCCGGATTGACCTTAATCATCCCGAACTGATCTGAACCTGCCGAGGATCGGTCCTGGCCTACCGATCCTCGGCCGGACGGTCGATGTCTCTTCGATGTGTCCCGAGGTGGCCGAGCAGGACCCGAGCGTGTCCCGAGGTTTCCCGCGGGGCACCGGGATCAGCCGGGGAGTTCCTCGAGGGGAACCGTCACGGTGGTCGTCGAGCCGTTGGGGCGCAGGGTCTCCACCTTCGCGTCGTCGCCGGGCTTGAGCTGCGCGAGGACCGTCGCCAGCTCCTGGGTCGACGGGGTGGGGGTGCCGTTGACCGAGACGATCAGATCTCCGGCCTTGAGTCCCGCCCTCTCCGCGCCGCTGTTCCTCTGTACCCGTACGACGCTGACGCCCGCGGGCTCCCCGTTCATGTCGATCACGGTCTGTACGACGACGCCGAGCGCGGCCCTGCGGGTGTTGGTGACCTTGCCGTCCCTGATGATCTGCGTGGCGACGTCCTTGGCGGTGTTGGCCGGGATCGCGAAGCCGATGCCGGGGGCCTGGGCGTTGCCGAGTTCGGGATTGACGGCGGTCAGGGTCGGCACGCCGACGACCTCGCCCCTGAGGTTGACCAGGGCGCCGCCGCTGTTGCCCGGATTGATGGGGGCGGATGTCTGGATGGCCCCGGTGATCGTCGCGCCCGGCGAGCCCTCGCCCCCGGGTTCGGTGATCGTGCGGCCCAGCGCCGAGACGATCCCGTCGGTGACGCTGCCCGACAGGCCCAGCGGGTTGCCCATCGCCATCACGATCTCACCGACGCGCAGCCTGGCGGAGTCGCCGAAGACGGCGGGCCTCAGCCCGGTCGGGTCCTCCACCTTGATCACGGCCAGGTCGCCCAGCTCGAAGGAGTCGATCAGCCTCGCCGTACGCGGGGCGCCGCCGCTGGCGAGCGTGACCTCGAAACGCTTGGAGCTCCCGACCACGTGGGCGTTGGTGATGATGTGCCCGGCGTCGTCGTAGACGATCCCCGAGCCGAGGCCGTTGTCGGTGGTGATCTGCACGATGGACGGCAGCACCTTGGCGATCGTCCGCTCGTACGCGGTCTCCAGGGCGTCCGGGACGTACGCGGGCGCGGGGGAGTCCGGCGGGGACGCTTCGGCGGAGGTGCTCGCCGGCGCGCCGGGTGTGGGGGCGACGGGTGAGCCGACCATCCCGGATGTTCGCAGTTCCGGGCCCTGACCGCAGCCCGCGAGTGTCACGGCGGCGGCCAGTAGCGCGACGCCTGTCTTTGATACCCCCATACAAGGGTATTTGCCCAGCTCAGGGAGGAAGATACGCCTTGTGAGGGTTGTCGCGGCGGAGCCCGCCCGATCGTGAGCGCGCCGACCTCTCGCGCACCCCATGCCGGGACCAGCGGAGTGACATTCTGTTCATGCGGCGGAAAAGGCGGTCACCTGGGCGGATGTGCCTCCCGTAGCCGAAGCGTAATAAACGACGATGCGTCGAATCTTTCCGAGGTGACATAACCTGGCGCGTATGGCGGACGTCGGCGGCAATTCCTCCGGGCGCTCTCATGAGAGATACATCCCCTCATACGAGGCGCCCACGGCTCCCATACCCGCCATACCCGCCGAAGACGGCTCGATCATCAGTCCTCGGGTGCCCCGGCGGTTTCCCATCGGCGACGGCGAGGAGACCGTTCTGGTCTCCGGGCCTCCTGGATCGTTCCCTCGCTCGCCGTCCTCGCCGGGTACGGCGTCGGGCGACGGGCGGGACGAGCCTGAGGAGGACGCCGGCCAGGTGCGCGAGTCAGGCGGTCTCGGCACGATCCCGGTCAGGCAGGTAGGCGGCTCCGCGGGGCTCTGGCGCCCTGATCGGACCGGTATGCCCGGCCGGACGGGTGGAGGGGCACCGGCGGGCGCGGCCGGAGGGCGAAGCGCGGCGGGGCAGGGCGACCGGCTCGGCAGTGGGCAGGACGGTGGACAGAGCGACGGGCAGGGCACGGCGGCCGGATGGCCCGGCGCGGCGCGGCGGCCCGGCGTGTTCGCGGAGTCCGGCGGGCAGGACCGGCCGGAGGCGCAGAGCGGGCCGCAGGCGCGGGGTGGGACGAAGAGGTCCGGCGGCCTGCTGATGCGGATCGGCGACATCCCGATCCGGTTGGCCTACAGCCTGGGTGCCGCCGTCCTCACCGGTGTCATCGTGGCCCTGATCTTCGTCCTGTTCTCCGGTGACCAGCCCAAGGACCCGGCGGGGGTCGGCAGGGCCGTGATGCCCGCCGCGAAGCCCTCGCCCACCGTCTCGCCGATCACACTGCCGGCCCTGCCGGGCGCGACCGCCCTGCAGGTCCTGCCGGGCACGCCGAGTACGGTGCTGGGCGCGGTGACCGACACGAGGTCCGCGCTCACCTACGCCAGCCTGGGAACGCCGTGGGAGAGCAAGGCCGTGCCGTCGTTCTCGGTCGGCCAGCAGGTCGGCGCGACCCGTCTGCCGCGCACGGTCATCGCCTCGGGGCCACTGCCCGGCGCCACCCCGGCCAAGGCGCTCAAGAGCGACGCCGACTACCGCAGGGCGGCGCTGAACGCGGTGAGGTGGACGATCCGCGGCCACCACCCCGCGGGGAGCAAGGTCGTCTGGACCGCCTCGCAGCGGCCCGCCGGAGGCAAGGGATGGCTGCTCGCCTACAAGGTCACCTATGAGGTCAACGGCAGGAAGCGCACCTCGCAGTCGGCGCTCGCCGTGATCGACGTGGGCCGTCGCAAGCCCTCGATGCTCTTCGTGACCGTGCCCGACGGGCGCAAGCGGCTCTGGGCCGACATCGCTCCGCTGATGGCGAGCGTCCGCGCCCTCTGACCTCTTCCGCGTCCGTCCGGCTCCGGCTCACGGGGGAGGCCGACGGGCGGGCACGGAACGGGTGTCCTCCACGCGGCGGGCCGGGGGCCGGGAGCCTCGGCGTGCGGGATTCTCTCCGGTTGTCCACGGCGCGAGATCGCGTGCCCGGAAGGTGATCTCGCGCGTTGTGATGGAAGTACCTTCTAGAATATGGTTCTGGCATTGAATCCTGTCTGGAGGCTGTCATGGCGATCGGATTGAGTGAGGAGCACGAGGCGCTCCGGGAGTCGGTGACCAGGTGGGCGGAGCGCAACATCCCGTCCGGGACCGTGCGCGCCGCCGTCGCGGCGGAGGGTGGGGAACGCCCCGGTTTCTGGGCAGGACTGGCCGACCAGGGCCTGCTCGGCCTGCACATCCCCGAGGAGCACGGCGGCAGCGGTTACGGCCTGCTGGAGACCGTCGTCGCCGTCGAGGCCCTCGGCGAGCGCGTCGCCCCAGGCCCGTACGTCCCCACGGTGCTGGCCGGCGCCGTGATCCTCGCCTCCGACGGCAAGGCCCAGGCCGAGCTCCTGCCCGGTCTCGCCGACGGCACGCTGACCGGTGCGGTCGCGCTGGGCGCCTCCGTCACCGGCACCCGCGCGAAGGACGGCACCCTCACGATCGGCGGCGTCGCCGAGCCGGTCCTGGGCGGCGCGTCGGCCGACGTCCTGGTGCTCCCCGTGAGCACCGACCGAGGCGAGGAGTGGGTCGCGGTGGACGCCTCCGCGGCGACCGTCACCCCGGTCAGGTCGCTCGACCTCACCCGGGGGGTGGCCAAGGTCGAGCTGGACGCGGTCACCGTACCGGCGGGGCGGATCCTCGACCGGCTGCGGGGCTCGCAGGTCCTGGATCTGGCCGCGATCCTGTTCGGCGCGGAGGCCGCGGGCGTCGCGTCGTGGTGCGTGACCGCCGCCGCCGAGTACGCCAAGGTGCGCGTGCAGTTCGGCCGCCCGATCGGGCAGTTCCAGGGGGTCAAGCACAAGGCGTCCCGGATGCTCGTCGCCCTGGAGCAGGCCCGCGCGACCGTGTGGGACGCCGTCCGCGCCGCCGAGGTGACGGGCGGCACCGAGGTGTCGGCCGACGAACGGGCGTACGCCGCCGCGATCGCCGGTGTGGTCGCCCCCGACGCGGCTGTGCTCTGCGCCAAGGACGCCATCCAGATCTTCGGCGGCATCGGTTACACCTACGAGCACGACGCCCACCTGTACTACCGGCGCGCGCTCACCCTGCGCGCCCTGCTCGGCTCCTCGGGGGAGTGGGCGGAGAAGGTCGCGGAGCTGGCACTGAACGGCGTGAGCCGGGAGCTGGAGATCGAGCTGCCCGACGAGGCCGCCGAGCTGCGCGAGAGCATCCGGACCGAGATCGCCGGGATCGCCGCGCTGGAGGGCCAGGAGCAGAAGCGGGCACTGGCGAGCGCCGGATACGTCATGCCGCACCTGGCCAGGCCCTGGGGACGCGACGCCAAGCCGCTGGAGCAGGTCCTCATCTTCCAGGAGCTCAAGGCCGCGAAGGTCAGGCTGCCCCAGATGATCATCGGTGCCTGGGTGGTGCCCTCGATCGTCACATACGGCACCCCCGAGCAGCAGGAGCGCTTCCTGCCGCCCACGCTGAGCGGCGAGATGATCTGGTGTCAGCTCTTCTCCGAGCCCGGTGCGGGCTCCGACCTGGCGAACGTGCAGATGAAGGCCGAGAAGGTCGAGGGCGGCTGGCGGCTCAACGGTCAGAAGATCTGGACCTCGGTGGCGCACTTCGCCGAGTGGGGCATCTGCATCGCCCGCAACTCCTCCGAGGGGTCCAAGCACGAGGGCATCACCTACTTCCTGGTCGACATGAAGGGGGCCGGCGTCACGGTCAGGCCGCTCACCGAGATGACGGGGGAGAACCTGTTCAACGAGGTCTTCCTCGACGACGTGTTCGTCCCCGACGAGCTCGTCGTCGGCGAGGTCGGGCAGGGCTGGAAGGTCGCGAGGAACACGCTGTCCAACGAGCGGGTTTCGCTCTCCTCCGGTTCCGGCGGCACCGGCTCGTCCGTCCCCGACCTGCTCGGCCTGACCGGGCGCCTCGGCAGGGAGCTGACCCCCGCCGAGCGCCAGGAACTGGCCCGCGTGGTCTGCGAGGGCCACTCGATCGCCGCGCTCGGACTGCGGGTGACCCTGAAGCAGCTGACCGGCCAGGAGCCCGGCGCCGACGCATCGGTCCGCAAGTTCCTGTCCACCTCGCACGCCCAGCACGTCTCGGAGTGCGCGGTCTCGTTGCTCGGTTCCTCGGCCGTCGTCGCCGCCGACATGAAGCTCGGCGACGCGGGCTACTGGAACCGCGCGATCCTCTCCACCCGGGCCATGACGATCTACGGCGGTACCACGGAGGTGCAGCTCAACATCATCGCCGAACGCATGCTCGGCCTGCCCCGCGACCCCGAGCCGGGGAAGTGAGCCGTCTGCCGTGGTGAGGGGACGCGCTCGGTTCGTCCCGAGTGCCCGCGCCCGGGGAGTGACCCGCCTCCCGTCGTGAGCGTAAGGAAGGCGCGTTCTCGCCCGCCCGTGATCCTGCGGGCGGGCACCGCAGGTCAAGGGCGGTTATTTCAGTACAGGTCGGGTTTGACCCCTTCGGTTAGGCTTCGCGCATGTCGATGCGGTTCCGGCCAGGTGTGGTCGTCCGGAGCGCCGTGGCCGGCGCGATCCCGCTGCGCTGGTTCGGCGCCCTGATCCGCCGGGTCTACCCCCGGCTGGACGCCGAACTGGCCCGTGCCGAAGAATTCGTGCCACGCGGCGGCACCGCCGTCGACGTGGGCGTCTGGTACGGGCCGTGGACCGCGAGGCTTCGGAGGCTCGGCTGCGACGTCGTCTCGATCGAGGCGAACCCCCGCCTGGCCGCCATGCTCGGGCGGACCTTTCCCGACGTCCGGGTGATCGCGGCGGGTGCCTCGGACAGCTCGGGCACGGCGCGGCTGTGGATACCCGGCGGCGGGCGGGGAGCGGAGGCCACGGCCTCGCTCGTCCACGGCGAGGGGGAGGGGGTGCCGGTGGACATCCCGACCGTCACCATCGACGAGCTGGACCTGAAGGACGTCCGTTTCATCAAGGTCGATGTGGAGGGCCACGAACTCGCCGCGCTGCGCGGCGCCGCGCGGACCGTCCACCGGGACCGGCCCGTCCTGCTGGTCGAGTTGGAGACCAGACACCAGGACATCGGCCTGGTCGTCGACCAGCTCGCGGAGTGGGGCTACACCGGCTCCGTCCTCACCGGCGGCACCTGGGTTCCGCTGGACGGCTTCGACCTGGCCGCCCACCAGGCGGCGGCGGTCGGCGAGGTGGAGCGGAGCTTCGTCTCCCGTCTCGTCAGGCCCGGCGGTGAGTACGTGAACATGGTGCTGTTCCGTCCCACCGTCTCGTAGTGCGCGCCCCCCGCGTGTCCGCTCTCGGCGCCATCGCCTCCCGCGTGTTCGCCCTCGGTGCCCTCGCCTCCCGCGTCTCCGCCCTCCGCGCGCTCACCCCCCGAGCCCTCACCTCCCGCGCGCTCGCCCCCCGCACCCCCGTCCCGCACCCGGCCGCGGGGCACGTCTTCGCGTCGTTCCTGGTCCCGGCCCTGGTGGGGCTCGCCCTCGGGGTGCTCGCGCTCTGGCCCGCGCTCGGCTCCGGTTTCGTGCTCCGCTACGACATGGTGTTCGTGCCCGACCCGCCGATCCCGGCGCGGAGCGGCGGTTTCCCCCGTGCCGTGCCGAGCGACCTCGTGGTGGCCCTGCTCTCCTCGGTCCTTCCCGGCCAGATCGCGCAGAAGGCGATCCTGTTGGGGATCTTCGTGCTCGCCGCGACGGGCGCCGCGGCCCTGGTGCCGGGGGAGCGCCGGATCGCCCGGCTGGTCGCCGCGGTCTTCTACGCCTGGAACGTCTACCTCGCCCAGCGGTTGCTGCTCGGCCAGTGGGCGCTGCTGCTCGGGTACGCGGGCCTGCCGTGGGCGGTACGCGCGGTCACCCGAGGGGGGATGCGCAGGACGGTCCTCGCGCTGATCCCCGCGGCGATCGGGGGCTTCCAGGCGATGCTCGTCTCGGCGATGGCGGTCGTGCCGGTGGCGGGCCGCCGGGCGCCGCGAGCGCTGCTCGCCGTCGCCGTGCTGAGCCTGCCGTGGCTGGTCCCGGCGCTGGGCAGCTCCGCCGTCACCGATCCGGCCGGGGTCCGGGCCTTCGCACCACGGGCGGACGGGCCGTTGGGCACCCTCGGCAGCCTGCTCACCCTCGGCGGCGTGTGGAACTCCGGAGCGGCCGTACCGGGACAGGAGACCTGGTGGTCGGCCCTCGTCCGGCTCGCGGTGGCCGTGGCGGCGGTGACCGGGTACGCCCTCCTCGCGCGGGGGTGGCCGTCGGCGGGCCACGTGGCCGGGGGCGGGCCGGTCGCGAAGAGCGGACGGGGTACGGCTGGGGGCGGGCGGGACAGCGGGCGGCCCGCGTACTGGGGTGGGCTGACGGTCGCCTCGGTGGCGGGGCTGACGGTGGCGTGTGCCGGGGCCTTCCTGCCGGGGGCGGTGGAGGCGCTGGTCGGGCTGTGGCCCGGCTTCGGACCGCTCCGCGACGGGCAGCTCTATCTCGCCCCCTTCGCCTTGCTGCAGGCGGTCGGCCTGGCCGCGGTGACCGCGCGCCTGTCCCCGGTGATCCGTCCCGGCATGCTCGTGCTGCCCCTGCTGGTGCTGCCCACCTTCGCGTTGGGGGCGTTCGGCAGGCTGGTCGCGGTCGACTACCACCCGGACTGGTCCGGGGTGCGGAGCGTCGTGGACGCGGATCCCGTGCCGGGGGCGCTGCTGACGCTGCCGTGGGGGGCCTACCGGGTGTTCGGCTGGAACGGGGGCCGGGTGGTGCTCGACCCGGCCGTCAAGTCCTTCCGGCGCGAGGTCGTCTGGAACGACGGCCTGCCGGTCGGGCTGGGAGACGGTCGTACGCTCGTCCTCGCGGGCGAGGATCCGAGGGCGCGCAGGGTCGGCGCGATCCTCGCGGGGTCCGGCCCGCTGACCGGGCCGCTGGCCGCTGAGGGGATCAGCCACGTGCTGGTCCAGAGGTCGAGCGAGAACTTGTTTCGTTCCAGACTGCCCGGCGCGCGGCTGATATTCGCTGGTCAGGAGCTCGTGCTGTACCGCCTCTGATCCTCTGGGACGCGAATACACCGAGATTTACCAGCTGGTAGCATTTTCCACACACTTTCGGCGATTGACTAGCTGAGTACCTGTATCAGGTTCTACTGTCAGGCAGACCGCACGACCGCGCGTTGGAGGGAGAACTCGGGTGTTGCGAGTGATTGCCGCTCTGGCGGTAGGGGCAGTGCTGGCGGTCGGAGCCTCGGTGGCCGTCGTGAACGTCGCGGCACCGACCCCCGAGCCGCCCAACAGGCCGCTCTACAACTACGGCAACAGGTGACGCGCGAAGGCCGCGGATCGGTCCTGGCGCTCACCTGAGCATCCGGCCCTCGGGGGCGGAGACCCGCTCCGGATCACGTCGACGAGACAGGGCCTGGCCGCCGCATGCGCGAAAACCCTCGGTGCCGTCGTTCTCGCACGCCGGACAGCGACATTCACCCCATAAAGTGACACCTCGTCCGGAGAGCGCGGAGCGTACGGGGGCACGGAGCGCTCGGAGAATTCGGAGATAGGAGTGGTCGTGGCCGGACAGGGCGCCAGGGCGACCCGCCGGGCGTCGGGCCCGTCCCCCGCGGGCCTGGTGGCCGCGACGGCGCGGCAGCGGCCGTTGCTGCGCGGGGTGCGCGTCGCCGTCCTGAACTTCCGTGAGCCGCTGCAGTCGGTGGCGGGGGGCGCCGAGGAGTACGCCTGGCAGGTGAGCCGCCACCTGGTGGGGCAGGGGGCGTCGGTCACCTTCGTCACCTCCAAGGAGGCGGGGCAGTCCTCGGCCGAGGAACGGGACGGCATCGCGCTGCGGCGGATGGGCAACCCGTTCCTGGTCTATCTGCTGGTCCCGCTCTGGATGCTGCTGCGGCGCCGGCGCTTCGACGTCGTCATCGACTGCATGAACGGCATCCCCTTCTTCGCCCCTCTGGTCACCGGACGGCGCACGGTCGTCATCTCCCTGGTGCACCACGTGCACGACCGCCAGTTCTACGCCTTCTTCCCGCGCTGGCTGGCCCGTATCGGCTGCTTCATCGAGGGGCCGGTCGCCCGGCTGGTCTACCGGCGCCGCGCGACCGTCACGGTCTCCGAGTCCTCCAGGAAGGAGTTGCGCGAGCGGCTCGGCTGGCTCGCGCCGATCCAGATCATCCCGAACGGCAGCCCGGTGGCGCGCCTGGTCGCGAGCGGCGAGGGCGTGGCGGGGGACCCCTCGGTGGTCTACCTCGGCAGGCTCGTGGGCCACAAGCGCGTCGAACGGGTGGTGGACCTCGCGGGAGACCTCGAAGGGGCGTGGCCGGGCATCCACGTGCACGTCGTCGGGCGCGGCTGCGAACAGGAGCGGCTCGCGGCACACGCCGCCCGCCGCGGCCTCGAAGACCGGGTCCACCTGCACGGCTTCCTGCCCGAGGCCGCCAAGAACGCGATCCTGGGGGCGGCGCGGGTCAACGTCACCGCCTCGGAGTTCGAGGGCTGGGGGCTGACCGTGATCGAGGCCGCCGCGCTCGGCGTCCCGACCGTCGCCTACGACGTCGCGGGACTGCGCGACTCGGTGCGTGACGGTGTCACGGGCTGGCTGGTCGGGGAGGGGGAGGCGCTCGCCGACGTGGTGGACCGCGCGCTGCGGGAACTGTCGGACCCGGCCAGGCGCGAGGAGATCCAGCAGGCGTGCAGGCTCTGGGCGGCCGAATTCACCTGGGGGAGAACGGGCGCTACGATGACCGGACTAATCACCACAGAACTATCTAAAAACGGCCGCCACCTTCATGTATCCGATCTCTGTCTCGCCGCGGGTGAGACCGACCCGCCATAAGTGACGGTGATCCCCGAGGCGTGGATCACCCGCCTTTCCGCACCTCCCTCCGAGTTCGGAGCCTCCGACACCGGGCTTCGCCGCAGGCTCAGGCTGCTCGCCGGGTGCCTCTTCCTCGCCGCCGTCGCCTTCCACATGGCGCCGGGCATGCTCATCGCCGAGACGAAGCTGGACATGCCGATCAACCCGATCGGCTTCCTCTCCCAGGCGCTGAGCATGTGGGACCAGGACTACCTGGGACACCTGCAGAACCAGGCGTACGGCTACATCTTCCCGATGGGTCCCTTCTACACCCTGCTGATCAACGCGGGCATGCCCCCGTGGGTGGTGCAGCGGCTCTGGGTGACGCTGATCCTGTGCGTCGCCTTCGTCGGCGTCGCCCAGCTGGCCAGGGCGCTGCGGATCGGCGGGCAGCTCGCCGGGGTGCTGGCCGGTCTCGCCTACGCGCTCGCCCCGCACGCGCAGGCGCTCATGGGCTTCAACTCCGTGGAGTTCGCCCCCAGCGCCGTCCTGCCCTGGGTGCTGCTCTTCCTCGTCAGGGGCGCGCAGGGGGAGACGAGCCCGCGCAGGGCCGCCTGCCTGTCGGCGCTCGTGTTCCTGTTCGCGGGCGGCATCAACGCCGCCGCCGAACTGGCCGTGCTCGTGGTACCGATGATCTACCTGCTCACCCGGGCGCGCGGCCCGCGCAAGCGACGGCTCATCGCCTGGTGGCTCGCCGCGATCGCCGCCGTGTCGTTCTGGTGGCTCGTCCCGCTGGTGCTGCTCGGCCGCTACGTCTTCTCCTTCATGCCCTTCACCGAGAACGCGTGGACGACCACGGTCGTGGGCTCGCTCACCAACGTGCTGCGCGGCATGAACAGCTGGGTCGCCTTCCTGCCGGTGGACGGACGCCCCTTCCTGCCCGCCGCCTACGAGCACGCCACCGTGCCCTGGCTCGTGCTGGTCACCGCGCTCGTCGCCGGGCTGGGGCTGGCCGGGCTCACCCTCGCGCGCACGCCCGAGCGGACCTTCCTGATCCTGACCGCGCTCGTGGGCGTCGCCGTCCTCGTCGCGGGCCACGCCGGGCCGCTCGCCGAACCCCTCAGGGCGCTGCTGGACGGCCCGCTCGCGCCGTTCCGCAACCTGCACAAGTTCAACGCGCTCGTACGGCTGCCGCTGGTGCTCGGACTCGCCGCGTTCGTCTCCTACGTGGGAGCGCGCAGGCCCGCCGTCCGCCTCCCCGCTGTGGTGGTGGGGGCCGGGCTGGTCGGGCTCACCCTCGTCCCCGTCGCCACCGCGGGCATCGCCCCGAGCGGCGCCTTCGCCGACGTCCCCGAGCACTGGCGGCAGGCGGCCTCCTGGCTGGACGACCGGGCCGAGGAGGGCACCGTGCTGGTCCTGCCCGGAGCCCGGCGAGGCGAGTACACCTGGGGGCGTCCGCTCGACGAGCCGTTCCAGCCACTGCTGAAGAAGGCCCGCTGGGTGAGCAACACGATCGTGCCGTGGGGCACGGCCGGCTCCAACCGGCTCGTCAAGGCGATCGACGACCGCTTCGCCAACGGGCAGGGATCGGAAGGGCTCACCCGGACGCTGCGCCGGATGGGAGTGCGCTACCTGCTGATCCGCAACGACCTCGACAGGGTCGCCTTCGGTGACGCGTGGCCCGCCCGGGTGCACGAGGCGCTGGACCGCTCTCCCGGCCTGACCCGGGTACGCGGCTTCGGGCCCACGGTCGGCTTCGAGGACTCCCAGACCGGCGCGAGCTGGCTCGACCAGCCGTACACGTCCCTGGAGATCTACGAGGTCACCGGGGCGCGTCCCGTCGTCGGCACGGTCGCGGCGCGGCGGCCGCTGCGGGTCTCCGGCGGTCCCGAGGCACTGCTCACCATGGCCGAGGAGGGGGTCCTCGAAGACGACCGGCCGGTGATCCTCGGCGACGACCCCGGAGCGGACGCGATCCCCGCCGCCGACACGGTGCTCACCGACACCATGCGGCGGCGCGAGCTGGTGGTGAGCGACCTGCGCAGGCCGTACGGCGAGACGATGACGCCGGACGAGCCCTATGAGGGGTACGGGCCCGCCTACGACCTCACCGACCCCGGCTGGTCCGATCCCGGCACCGTCGCCGCCTTCATCGGGATCAAGGGGGTGACCGCCTCCTCCTCACAGTCCGGGCTCGGGGTGACCCCGGGAACCCGCGACAGCGGGCAGCAGCCGTACGCGGCGGTGGACTTCGACCTGCGCACCGGCTGGCGCTCCACCGGCTGGAAGCCGGCCACCGAGCAGTGGCTGGAGGTACAGCTCGCCAAACCGACCTCGGTGCCCTTCATCCAGGCGGTCTTCGAACGCTCGGAGGAGACGGTGACGGTCTCCGAGGTCATGGTCGAGACCGACGCCGGCAGGGTGCGCACCCGGCTCGGCCTCACCTCGCTGTGGGAGCGGCTGAACGTTCCGCAGGGCGAGACGTCCCGGATCCGGATCCGGGTCACCGGCGTCCTGCGTGACCCCAACCCCCGGGTCGGCATCACCGAGCTGTCCATTCCCGGGGTCCGCGCGGAGCGCACGCTCGTGGTGCCGCCCGTCTCCTCGTCCGCATCCTCGGCCGACCCCGCTTCGCCCGGGCAGACGGTCGTGACCAGCCGGACGGACACCGCCCCCGGCTGCATGCTCGGCTCCTACGCCTGGACCTGCGCGGACAGGCTGCGCTTCGTGGGCGAGGACGGTTACGCCTTCGACAGGTTGGTCCCCGTCGCCGAGGGAAGGCAGACGCTGGCGGGCAGGGCCGTGCTCACCGACCGGCGGGTGGCCGAGACCGTGCTGATGCCGGAGGGGAGCTTCCCCCGCGTCACCGCCTCCTCCACCGCGAGCGACATCCCGGCCACCGGCGCCTACGCGGCCTTCGACGACGACCGCAGGACCATCTGGTACGCCGGGGACAAGGACCTGGAGCCCTCGCTCTCCTTCGAGCTGGGCAGGGAGATGACCCTGTCCCGGCTGCGCGTCGACTTCCCCGACACCAGGCTGGGCGCTCCGCCGGTCCGGGTCACCGTCACGACCGACGACGGCGTCCGGTACGCCTGGGCCTCGAAGGACGGGTGGATCCACTTCGCGCCGATGAGGGCGAGCCGGGTGAAGCTCACCTTCGCCGCCCTCGGCTCCTGGCGGATGGAGGTGCTCGGGGTGGCGATCCCAGGGGTCGAGCCGCTGCCCACCCCGGACACGCAGCCGGTGAGGATGCCCTGCGGGCTCGGTCCGACGCTCACCGTGAACGGGGTCGCGACGCCCACCGAGATCCACAGCGGGACCCTGGGCGACCTGCTCAACGGCCGTCCGGTCGGCTACCGGGCCTGTGAGGCGGTGGAGACGCGGGACGGCACGCTGCGGGTGCGCGCCGCCGCGCTCCAGGGCTTCCGGGTGGACTCGATGGTCCTGCGCGCCGCCGACGCGGAGGGCGAGGGGAGCGGCGACGGTGCGGCGAACGGCGCCGAGGACGCCGCGGGGAGTCGAAGGAGCCCGAAGAGCCCGAACGGAAGCGGCGCCGGGAGGACCGAGAGGACCGAGAGGACCGAGAGCACCGGGAACGCGGGAAACGCCGGGGGCACCGGGAGTGCGGAGAGAGCCGGGAATGCCGGAGGCGCCGCGGCGCCGGAGGTGGTCCTGCGGCCCGCGACCGTCGAGAGCTGGGAGGCGGGGGAGCGCCGGGTGAGGGTCTCCACGACGGAGCCCTCCTACCTGGCGCTCGGCGAGAACTTCAACAAAGGCTGGCAGGCGTCGTTCGACGGACGCGTGCTGGAACCGGCGAGGCTGGACGGGTGGCGGCAGGCGTGGCTGCTGCCCCCCGGGAGCGGGACCGTGGTGATGACGTACGCCCCCGACGGCCTGTATCGGATGTCGCTGGTCGTGGGATGGGTGCTGGTCGCGCTGGTCGTCGCGCTCGCTCTGGTCCGCCCCCGCCGCCCGCTCCGCGAGCTTCCCGCGTCGCCGCCCGCGGTGCTGCGGGCGGCCTGGCTGTGGCCGCCGGCCCTCGTGCTGGGCCTGGTGGCCGAGGGGTGGGCCGGTGCCGCCCTGGCCGGTCTGGTGGCGGCACTCGCCCTGTGGCTGCGGGGCATCGCGGGGGCCGAGCACAGCGCGGGCGGCCCGCTGTACAGGATCGGCCGGGTGCTGCTCACACCGTTCCCCGTGGTGGCGGCGCTCGGCGGGGCCGGTCTCGCGCTCGGCTACGGCGGGGCGGCGGGGGCGGCGGGGGCACAGTATCTCTCCCTGGTCGCCGTGGGCCTGTTGTTCGCCGCGGCGCGCGTGTCGAGGTCGCCCCGCCGTTGGCTGCGGGCGTGGGAGAAGGACGATCCCCTCCAACCCGTGGAGCGACGATGATCGGCCGGAGACCGCGCGGTGTGCTCGTCCTGGTCGCCGGTGCCTTCCTGATCACGCTGGCCGCGCTGGTGCGCCTCTACATCTATCCCAGCGGCCTGGTACTGCCCGCGGAGCAGGACCGGATCACCAAGCTGACCACCGAGTCCGGCTCCTACTTCGACACCGCCACCCTGCGCACGCACCGGGGCGTCCCGCTGGAGACGGCCGTGGCCAGATACGGGGACACGGTCAGGTCCACGCCGGACGTCGCGGTGTGGACGGAGTTCGTCTCCCTCGCCACCCGCGACGGGCGGCGCATCGACTACCACGAGCGGCGGGCCGCGTTCGACCGCCGTACGGGGCAGGCGGTCAACTGCTGCGAGAACTACGTCGACGAGAACGGCAACCCCGCCCCGCGCGGGCTGGTGTTCCGCTGGCCCTTCGGAGCCGGGCCGGTCGCCTACCAGGTCTACGACCCGCTCGTCCGGCGTCCGGTGGCCGCCCGCTTCGAGGGGATCGAGACCCTGTACGGCGTCCGGGTCAACCGCTACGCGCAGCGTCTGGTCAACGAGCGGCTCGTCCAGCGGGCGATGGAACTGCCGGGGACGGTCCTCGGGCTGGGCGGCAGGGAGACGTTCCCCGTCAACGCCTACCTCGAAGGGACCCGTACCTTCTGGGTGGAACCGGAGAGCGGGATGGTGATCGGGGTCAGGGAGAACCTGGTCAAGACCCTGCGCACCGACGACGGTGCGGGACGGCTGGTCGCGCTCGCCGCCGACATGCGCACCAGCACCGGGGACGAGCGGTGGAACGCGGGGGAGGCGCGGCAGTTCCTTCGCTGGGCGACACTCGTCAATCGGGTGATCCCGCTGTCGTGCGCCGTGCTCGGCGTGCTGCTGCTGTTCGCGGGTTTGCGCCTGCAGAGTCGCGCCTCCGCCGCCCCCGCCCCCGCTCCCGGCGCCGGAGCCGCAACGCCGGAGCCTCGATCAGCCGATGGCTGAGGTCGGCGAGCAGGACGGTGAACGCGGTGCACACCACCAGCGTCGTGAGCAGATCGCCGCTGAAGCTCTGCTGCCCGGTCAGCTCGTACCAGCCCACGATCACCACGAACTGCCACAGGAAGACGCCGTAGGAGATGCGGCCGAGATAGCGCATCACCCGGTTGCCGAGCAGCGAGCGCAGCGGCGAGGGTTCGGAGGTCTGCAGGGCCACGGGAGCGAGCAGGGCGAGGACGAAGACCGTGTAGAGGGTCATCTCGAAGATGTCCGTCCACAGGTCCTGGACCTCGAAGAGGCGGCCTCCCGCGATGGGGCTGGCCGCGACGGCGTAGACGAAAGCGGCGATGATCCAGCAGGTCACCCACGACTCGCGCACCCCCCTGGTGAGCCGTCGCACCGGGGCGTCGGGGTCGGTCTCGGCGTGCGCCCAGAACGAGACGACGGCGAGGGCCATGCCCGTCGCGAAGTAGAGCATCGACCGGGGGAGCCAGAGCCCGAGTTCGGGGCGGTGCGCGGGGATGTGGCTGAAGACCGCCCAGAGGGGGGAGACCAGGGCGAGGGCGCCGATGCCGACGAGCAGCCGCTTGGCCCTGGCCGCGGGGTCCGCGCCGCGCCGCGCGATGGCGCGCAGCGCGACGGCGAGGAGCGGGAGGGCGAGATAGAAGGTCATCTCGACCGAGAGGCTCCACATCTGCCCGAGCCCCGGCGGGCTCGCGCCGGCCCACCACGGCTCCGGCACGTAGTTCTGCACCAGCAGCAGGAAGGGCAGCCAGTTGACGGGTTCGGCCGCCTGCGGCCACGACCACAGCGGCAGCGCGACGGCGACCACGAGCCAGTACGCGGGCAGGATGCGCAGCGCGCGCTTCCACAGGTAACCGCCGGCGCCGGGGGGCGCCTCACCTCGCACGACCTCGCCGGCCCAGGGCCGGTAGAGGAGGAAGCCCGACAGCAGGAAGAAGATCGGCACCCCGATGTCGCCCCTGGAGAGCAGGGCGGGCAGAAACCCCTCCCTGAGGGAGGCGCCCGTCGTGCTCGCCACGTGGTAGAGAAGGACGCCGAAGGAGGCGACCGCGCGGACGCCGTCCATCGCGTCGAGATGCCCGCCGACCGCGGGAAGATCCCGCACGTCCCTGCCGGTGGACCCCTGGTGAACCGGCATAGAACCTGTTTCGGTCACTTTTCGGCATCCCTGGTGACTGTGGATGTTTGCCAGCACTAACATATCGCGAAATGGAACTTGTTATAGGGTGAGCGGGATATATGTGTAGCGGGCGGCCCCAGGAGGAGCGATGCGTCGCGTCATCGGTTTGATATTCATCGGACTCGGGGCGTTTCTCATCGTTCTGGCACCGCTCGTGCGGTTCCAGGTGGCGACCGGTCTCATCGCCGCTCCCGCCGACCAGTACGGCATCAGCAAGCTGGAGGCCGTCGACGCCCAGTACTTCAGCCCCGGGGACCTGAAGGTCGTGAAGGGCAACCTTGACATTACCGTCACCACCAGGGGGGACGTTACCGCGGCCGAAGGCGACCGGGTCGTCTGGGAGGAGGCCACGGCGGTCAACGACGTCACCAACAAGAACCCCCTCATCTCGTTCAGCGAGCGTCGCAGCGCGTTCAACAAGTACACGGGCGAGGGCGTGAACTGCTGCAACGTCAACGTCGACAAGACCCCCGTGCAACTCCAGGGGCAGATCTACAAGTGGCCCTTCGACGTCGAGAAGAAGACGTACAGCGTGTTCAACGCGATCACCGGCAAGGCGTTCGACGCCAATTTCGTCGGTGAGGAGCAGGTCGGAGGGCTCTCGGTCTACCGGTTCGAGCAGACCGTCCCGCCAACCAAGATCGACACCGTCACCGTCCCGGCCTCCATCCTCGGCATGGACGATCCCGGCGACGTGCAGGCGGACCGCGTCTACGACGGCGTCAACACCTTCTGGATCGAGCCGGCCACCGGCTCGCCGGTGCGGCAGGAACAGCGGCGCCACGACGTCCTCAAGACCTCGGACGGCGTCGAGCGCTCGCTCGCCTTCGCCGCCGACGTGAAGATGACCCAGAACACCGTGGACGACCTGGTCAAGAACGCGCTCGACAGCAGGAACAGCATCACGCTGCTCAAGACCATGATCCCGCTGGTGCTCCTGCTGATCGGCCTCGCCCTGGTCGTCACCGGCGCCCTGCTCGTGAGGCGCCGCAGGGACATGTGAGAGACCGGGGGCGCCGGGCCCCGGGCGGGGAAGGTGTGGAGGGAGGCCGTGGGCACGCGCCCGCGGCCTCCCTTTCCGTTCGCCGCGAACCTTGTGGACCGTCGTTCCCCGTACGTGTCACTGGAACATGTTCCATCGTTTTTCCTGCTTCATTACTCACGAGTAGCTTAGGTTTTCTGTCGAAAGAAAGGTTCTCTATTAGAACGCGTTGCAGTTAGTTTGACGCGGTCGTACAGTCGCAGCATGCGGACACGTGTTACCGACATGCTCGGGATCGAATTTCCGATCTTCGCGTTCAGCCACTGCCGTGACGTCGTCGCCGAGGTCAGTCGCGCGGGGGGGATGGGCGTGCTCGGCGCCCTCTACTTCACCCCCGAGGAGCTCGAGACGGAGCTCAAGTGGATCGACGACCACGTCGACGGCAAACCGTACGGCGTCGACGTGGTCATGCCCGCCTCGTACGCGGGCTCCGACCTCGGCGTCGACTCGCCAGAGGACCTCGTGGGACGGCTCCAGGGGATGATCCCCCAGGGCCACCGGGACTTCGTCGACGGCCTGCTCGCCTCCCACGGCGTGCCACCGCTCTCGGCCGACGCGGACGCGGGCAAGGTGCTGCTCGGCTGGACCGACGCCACCGCGCGCCCGCAGGTCGAGGTGGCCCTGCGGCACCCGATCGCACTGCTCGCCAACGCGCTGGGCCCGCCCCCCGCCGACGTGGTCGACCAGGCGCACGCCAAGGGGGTGAAGGTCGCCGCGCTCGCCTCCACCCCGAGGCACGCGATCAAGCAGGTCGAGGTCGGGGTGGACATCGTCGTCGCCCAGGGCACCGAGGCGGGCGGGCACACCGGGGAGATCTCCACGATGGTCCTCATCCCGCAGGTCGTGGACGCCGTCGACGTCCCCGTACTGGCCGCGGGCGGCATCGGCGACGGCCGCCAGATGGCGGCCGGGCTCGCGCTCGGCGCCGAGGGCGTGTGGACGGGATCGATCTGGCTCGCCGTGGAGGAGGCCGACACCTCCGAGGTGGTCAAGCGCCGCATCCTGGGGGCGACCTCGCGCGACACCGTGCGCTCGCGGTCGTGGACCGGCAAGCCCGCCCGGCTGCTCAGGAACGAGTGGACCGACGCCTGGGAGTCCCAGGAGTCGCCCGGCACGCTCCCCATGCCGCTGCAGTTCATGCTGATCTCCGACGCGCTCCGCAGGATCGGCCGTTCCGACGCGACCGAGCTGGCGACCTTCCCGGCCGGGCAGATCATCGGCGCGATGAACCAGGTCAGGTCCACCAGGGACGTCGTCTTCGGCATGATCGAGCAGTACGTCGAGGCAATGGAACGATTGGGTCGCATTACCGGTGAGTAGGTAGCTCATGTCCGAAGGAATGGGCTAAGAACTCATCAGAGCCGATGAGTTTGGAGAGTGATGACGTCCCCGCAGGTCACCGATGATGTCGCTGACGATGTCACCGATCCCCCGGCAGGGCCTTCGCGGTCCTTTCCCGGGGGTCGGCGGGTGCTCGGCGCCGCGCTCGTCCTCATCGTGGTCCAGCTCGCCTGGCGGGCCGTGATCCTGTACAGGGGCGGCTTCTTCGGCGACGACCTCAACATGGTGGGCAGGGCCGCGGCCGAACCCTTCGGGCTCGACTACCTCTTCGGCGTCTACTCCGCGCACGTGATGCCGGTCGGGATGATCGCCAACACGGTCGTCACCTCGCTCGGCGCGTACGACTGGACGGTGACCGCGGCGGCGCTGCTGCTCTTCCAGCTCGCCGCCTCGCTCGCCGTGTACCGCATGCTGCGCGTGCTGTTCGGTGCCCGCTGGATGATCCTGGTGCCGCTGTCCCTCTACCTGTTCACACCGCTCGCCCTGCCCGCCTTCTACTGGTGGGCGGCGGCGGTCCAGGCCCTGCCGCTGCAGATCGCGATCGCGATGGCGGTCGCCTCGCACGTGACGTTCCTGCGCTCCGGGCGCGGCGTGGACGCGGTCGTGACCGGGCTGTGGTTCCTGTTCGGGCTCGGCTCCTTCCACCTCAAGGCCGTCTTCGCCATCCCCCTGCTGCTCGTCCTGGTCACCGTCCTGTACTTCCCCGTCCGTGAGCGCCTGCGCTCCCTGGCGACGGTGTTCGGCGCGTACGCGGTCATGGCGGGCGCCTACTCGATCCTGTTCCTCCTGCAGCTCGACCGCCTGCACGGCCAGGAGATCGGGGCGCCCTCCTCCGAGGTGGCCGGCCGGGCCGTGGCGCGGATGCTGGGCGTCACCCTTCCGGTGCTCGCGGCCGGGGGACCCGGGCCCTGGTGGTACAAGTTCTACGCGGTGCCGCCGCAGGCGATGGTCGGCGCGGCCTGGGCGCTCATCGGGGTGGTCGTCGCCGTCACCCTGCTCCTCAGGCGGGGAGCGTGGAAGGCCTGGCTGATCCTCTGCCTCTATCCGCCCCTCCTCATGGTGCCGATCCTGGCCGGACGATCCCTGGACCGGGCCCTGGGCGAGGAGGCCCGCTACCTCGCGGACGTGACCCCGGTGATCGCCCTCTGTCTGGGGCTGGCGATGCTCCCGCTGCTGGGCGAGGCGCGCCCGTACCGCTGGCGGATCCCGGCCCGCGTCGCCGGGACCGGCTGCGCGTTGCTGGCGATGGCGGTCGCCGCCTTCTCCGTCTACTCCGCGCACAGATACGTGATGGGGACGGAGCCGGGGCGGGCCGAGATCCGCTCCTACCTCGCCTCGGTGCGGGCCACGCTCGCCTCCGCCCCGCCGGGCAGTGACATCTATCCCCAGCAGACGCCCTACGACCAGTTCGGCTTCGGGTACGGGGACGAAGGGCTCAGCCACCTCACCCTCAGCCCGCTCGCCCCGCCCGAACTCGCCGCCCTCATGCGCAACCCCCGGCCCGCCGTCGCCCCGCTCGTGCTCGACCCCACCGGGCGCCGCCTCGTCCCGGTCCGCCTCACCGGCCCCTACGTCGCCGCCCCCGGCGGCTGCTTCCCCCAGCTGGGCGGCACGATCTCGATCCCCCTCGCGCACAAGGGCGGCATGGTCGTCCTCGGCCTCGACTACCGCTCCACCGCCAGGACGGCGGCCTACGTGCAGGTGGGGGAGCAGGAGGTCGAGATCGTCCTCGAACAGGGAACCGGCAGGATCCACATCCCCTTCACCGCCCCCGGCGCCTCGGTGCGGATGGAGGTCCTGTCCGCCGACACCCGGGTCTGCGTCATCGGCGGCCTCTTCGGCGGCCCGGTCCCTGGCTAGAGGGGCGGCTCCGAAGCGCGGTCGGTGATCGGGTGATCGGTGGCGCGGTCGCGCCGGAGCGCGGCGTCCTCTTCTTTTGCCGTGAGAGGTATGACTTTTGCTGGTTTTCGGCATAAACGTATGGGCAAGTGGAAAATCTTGCTTTAGATTACGGCCAGAGCGGCATTAACTCCTCCCCGTCACAGCGAATCAGGTCCGGCGTCCGCCATCCGATCGGTCACACCGGCGGTGCCGCATCCCCCCACGCCGCGCCGAAAGCGGCCTCCTCACCGAGATGGAACGGTCATGCGGAAATCCCCCCTGTTATCCGTCTTACTGCTCACCGCGCTCTCATGGCTCGCCGTACCCGCTCAAGCACACGTGGCAGTGCCGCCACAGGTGCCGGGCGTCACCCTGCGCACCTACGACGTCCAGGTCGAACTGTCCAAGCTCTGCACGCTCAAGCCCGGTCAGACACCCAACGTGGACAAGCTGATGCCCACGATCGACTGGAGCTCCGACGCCGACTTCGGCCTGACCGACATGTTCGTCACCGAGGCGATCGGCAACATCTCCATCGCCACCGCGGGCACCTACGAGTTCCGGCTCACCAGCGACGACGGCTCTCGGCTGCGCATCGACGACACCGTCGTGATCACCAACGACGGGCGGCACGGGCCGATCGCCGTGGACGGCACGATCACCCTGACCACCGGCTACCACGCGTTGCGCGTCGACCACTTCGAGCACCTGTACGGCCAGCAGCTCAAGCTGGAGTGGAAACCACCCGGATCCTCGGGGTTCGCCCTCGTGCCGAACTCGGTGCTGAGCACGGACGCGGACGTGGTGCGGGTCACCGCCCCCGGGCGCAAGGAGTGCGAGAGCGGCGCCGACTCTCCGGGCGACGGGCTGCCGCTGGAGTCGGTACACCCCGACTTCACGCTCACCGACCTGCGACCGGAGGGTTTCCGGCCGCAGGTGACCGCGATGGACTGGCTGCCCGACGGCCGGTTGGCGGTCGCCACGTGGGGCGGCTCGGAAACCAAGCTCGGCGAGGTCTACCTGCTCGGCAACGTCACGGGCAAGACCTCACCCGCGCAGGTGACCACCAAGAAGATCGCCGGTGGGCTCCAGGAGCCCATGGGCATCAAGTACGTGGACGGCAAGCTCTACGTCTCGGAGAAGTCCCGGCTGGTGGAGCTGAACGACACCGACGGCGACGAGGTCGCCGACAACCTCAGGACCGTGGCGACCTGGCCGTTCGGCGGCAACTTCCACGAGTTCGCGTTCGGGCTGCTCTACCGTGACGGCCACTTCTACATCAACCTCTCCGTCGCCATCAACTACGGCGGCGCCACCACCGACCCGCAACCGGCGCCGGACAGGGGCACGACCATCAAGGTCGACAAGGCCACCGGCAAGGTCGAGTACGTCGCCGGCGGCCTGCGCACGCCCAACGGGCTCGGCTGGGGCCCGAACGACGACCTGTTCGTCATGGACAACCAGGGCGGCTGGCTGCCCGCCTCGAAACTGGTGCACGTCAAGAAGGACCGGTTCTTCAACCACTACACCAACCCCGACGGCCGGTTCGACGACAACGTGGTGAGCGCGCCCGTGCTCTGGCTGCCGCACAACGAGATCGCCAATTCCCCCAGCACGCCACTGCTCATGAAGCAGGGCAGGTACGCGGGTCAGATGCTGTTCGGCGACGTCACCTACGGCGGGATCCAGCGCGGCTACCTGGAGAAGGTCAACGGCGAGTACCAGGGCGCGGTCTTCCGCTTCACCCAGGGCCTTGAGGCGGGGGTCAACCGGATCAGCCTGGGACCCGACGGCGCCGTCTACGCCGGAGGTCTCGGCGCCGGCGGAAACTGGGGCCAGCCGGGCAAGCTCACCTACGGACTGCAGAAGCTGACCCCCGGCGACGACAAGGCCTTCGACATCCTGAAGATGCGCGCGATCGAGGGCGGCTTCGAGCTGCAGTACACCCAGCCGCTGTCGGCCGAGACCGCCGCGTCGCTGGCGGCGAGGTACCAGGCCACCCAGTGGCGGTACGCCGCGGCCTCCACCTACGGTGGCCCCAAGGTGGACGAGGAGCCGCTGACCGTCACCTCCGCGACCCTGAACCCCAGCGGGAAGAAGGTCACGCTGAAGATCGCCGGTCTCAAGCCGGGGCGCGTGGTGCACCTGCGGTCGCCGCGCCCGTTCGGTTCGGCGTCGGGGCAGCCGCTGTGGAGCACCGAGGCCTGGTACACGCTCAACTCGATGGTCGACGGTCCGGAGACGGACACCGTGTACGAGGCGGAGAGCGCCTCGCACAGCGGCGGCGCGAAGCTGAACACCGATCATCTGAGCTACTCGGGAAGCGGCTTCGTCGACGGTTACCAGGCCGTGGGAGCGGCCACGCAGTTCGCCGTGCACGCGGCCAGGGAGGGCACGTACCACGTCGGCCTGCGCTACTCCAACGGCCCGAACCCCGCGCCCGGCACCAAGTCCCTGAGCGTGTACGTCAACGGGACCAAGGTCAGGCAGGTGCCGCTGCCCACCACGGAGACCTGGGACCTGTGGGCCACCCGGGTCGAACCGCTTGCGTTGAGGAAGGGCGCCAACCTCATCACCTACAGGTTCGACAGCGGTGACGTGGGCCACGTCAACCTGGACTCCATCACCGTGGCCGCGCAGCGGGTGTTCGAGGCCGAGAACGCCTCGCTGAGCGGTGGCGCGAAGGCGAACCAGAACCACCAGGGCTACACCTACAAGGGCTTCGTCGACGGCTACTGGAACCAGGGCGCGAGCACGTCGTTCTCCGTGTGGTCGGACTCGACCGGCGCGCACAACGTGGGGCTCCGCTACGCGGCCGACGTCGGCAGGTCGTTGAGCGTGTACGTCAACGGAGAGAAGGTCAGGCAGGTGCGGCTGGCCGCCACCGGCGGCTGGGACGCCTGGGCCGTCCAGACGGAGCCGCTCAACCTGAACCGGGGCACGAACACGATCGCCTACAGGTACGACTCCGGCGACACGGGCAACGTCAACCTCGACCACATCACCGTGTCGAAGGCGCAGCGGATCACGCTGTTCGACGGGTCAAGTCTGGCGGCGTGGGAGAAACGGGCCGGCGGAGCGGCGACCTGGCCGATCGCGAACGGCTCCGTGGAGTCCTACGGCGGCGACATCCGTACCCGGCAGACGTTCGGCGACTTCAAGCTCCACGCCGAGTGGTACGAGCCGGACTACCCGCCGGACGTGACCGGACAGCAGCGGGGCAACAGCGGCGTCTTCCTCCAGGAACGCTACGAGATCCAGGTCCTGGAGTCGTACGGTGACACCACGCCGGCCGCCAACGAGGCGGGGGCGATCTACAACAAGCGCGCGCCCGACCGCAACATGGCCACCGCCTCGGGAACGTGGCAGACCTACGACATCACCTTCCGCGCGGCCCGGTACACCGGCGCGGGAGTGAAGGTCGACGACGCGCGGGTCACGGTCGTCTGGAACGGCGTGGTGGTGCACGACGACGTGGCCGTCGACGGCGGCACGGGCGACCACATCCCGGAGAGCGCGGCGTCGGGCGGGATCCGCCTTCAGGACCACGGCGACGCCGGCGAGAACCCCCGCTTCCGCAACATATGGATCGAACCCGTCTCCTGACCTCATCCGCTCAGCAGGCCGTCCCGCTCTCCGCGCGGGGCGGCCTGCCCTGTGCGCGAGGCCACCCGCCGGGCCGTGAGCGCACCGCGACGCCCCCGTCCTCCCAGCCGTTCGTCCGGGACCCGGGCCCCGCCCGTGGCGGTGCCGTTCACGCCGGTTCGGGCCGTGCCGCCTTCCCGGCCAGCTCCTGGACGCCCTTGAGGAGCCTGTCCACGTCGGACTCGTCGGTGTACGGCGCGATTCCGGCCCGGATGGCGCCGGTGTCGCCGAGGCCCAGGCGGCGGGAGCACTCCAGCGCGTAGAAGCTGCCCGCGGGGGCGTTGACGCCGCGTTCGGCCAGGAAGCGGTAGGCGTCGGCGGACCTGACGTGGTCGACGGAGAACAGGGTCGTGGGGGTGCGGGCGCGCGACGCCGCGCCGTAGAAGGTCACTCCGGCGATCTCGGCCAGCCCCGCGTCGAGCCGTTCGAGCAGGATCCTCTCGTGCTCCTCCAGCTCGGCCATCGAGCCTTCCAGGCGTTCGCGCCTGGTCCCCTCACCCGGTACGAGCCCGGCGAGGAAGTCGACCGCCGCCGTCGTGCCGGCGAGCAGCTCGTAGGGCAGCGTGCCCAGCTCGAAGCGTTCGGGCACCGCGTCGGTGGCGGGGAGCAGCTTGTCGGGGTGGACGCTCTCCAGCAGGCCGGGGTCGGCGGCGAGCACGCCTAGGTGCGGGCCGAGAAACTTGTACGGCGAGCAGGCGTAGAAGTCGGCGCCCAGCCGTCCGACGTCGACCAGGCTGTGCGGCGTCAGGTGCACGCCGTCGACGTAGAGCAGCGCCCCGGCCGCGTGCACCCGTTCGGCGATCGCCGGGATGTCCGGACGGCTGCCCAGCAGGTTCGACGCGGCCGTGACGGCCACCAGCCGGGTGCGCCCGCCGAGCAGGTGGGCGATCGTGTCGACGCTCAGCTCGCCGCTTTCCGGGTCGAAGTCGGCCCGGCGTACCGTGACCCCGCGCGCCTCGGCGGCATGCACCCAGGGCCGGATGTTCGCGTCGTGGTCCAGGGTGGTGACCACGACCTCGTCACCGGGGCTCCACTCCTTGGCGAGCGCGCGGGCCATGTCGTAGGTGAGCTGGGTCATGCTCCGGCCGAACACGACGCCGCCCGGGGTGGCGCCGAGCAGGTCGGCCATCGCCTGGCGCGCCTCGGTCACGATCCCGTCGGCGCGCCGCTCGGCGGCGGTCTCGGCCCCCCGGTTGGAGACGGCGGCCCGCAGCGCACCGGCCACGGCCTCCGCGACCGGCTCGGGCACCTGCGACCCCCCGGGCCCGTCGAAGTGCGCCGCTCCCTCGTCCAACGCGGGAAAGTGCGCCCGTACAGCCGCCACGTCGTATGCCACAAAACCTCCAGGACCGCTGCCGGCCATCGGTGTTCTTGTCAGGCGTCCCCATTGGAGCGGAACGTGGCCAGAGTACTTCGTCAGGTTGATTTGGGTAGGTGGTGTGCCGGCTGGGGCGGGCAGGGGGCGCGCTGGTCCACGCGTGGACGAGGGCTTGGAGCGTGGACGGCACCCGGGTCATTCGCCCCGGTAGGAGGGTGGGCGCTTCTCGCGGAAGGCGCGGGAGCCCTCCTTGGCGTCCGCCGAGCCGATGACCGGCCAGCCGACGGCGTCGGAGACCTTCAGCGCCTCGGCCTCGGGCAGGCCCAGGGTCTCGCGGTAGGTGCGGAGGATGGCCTGGACGGCGAGGGGGCCGCACTCGGCGATCTGGGCGGCGATCTCCAGGGCGGTCGTGAGTGCCTCCCCGTCGGGGACGACCCGGTTGACCAGGCCCATGGTCAGCGCCTCCCGCGCGGTGACGGCGCGGCCGGTGAGCAGGATGTCCATCGCGAAGGCGTACGGGATCTGGCGGGGCAGGCGGATCGCGGAGCCGCCCATGGGGAAGAGGGCGCGGCGGGCCTCGAACAGGCCGAGGGTGGCGGACTCGGCGACCACCCTCAGGTCGGTGCCGACGAGCAGTTCGGTGCCCCCGGCGACGGCGTACCCCTCGACCGCGCAGACGATCGGCTTCGTCGGCAGCGCGCCGGAGTCGCGGAGCAGGCCCTTCCAGTGGAAGTCGGGGATGGCCGCGGCGCGCTCCCTGACCCGGGCGTCCTGCGAAGGGGTGCCCATCGCCTTCAGGTCGGCGCCCGCGCAGAACGTCCCGTGCGCGCCGGTGAGGACGGCGACGCGGACCTCGGGCTCCTCGGAGACGTACGCCCAGGCGTCGGCCAGGCCGACCAGCATGTCGGTGGAGAGCGCGTTCCTCGCCTCCGGCCGGTCCATGGTGACGACCACGACGTGACCGTCACGCTCGATCCGGCAGTGCGGTGTGCTGATCGGCAGGAGTTCCACGGGACGACCTCCGTTGGTTCAACCAGGTGCCTGGTGGGGGAAATTCTGGACGCGTGCCGGCTCCCGTGCGGTGTGGCCGCCCGGGGCCGTTCGCTCCCGCGCGGTGAGGGGGCGTTCGCTCCCGTGCGGGGTGTGGGAGCGGGGTCTCGGCGACGCCGGGAGGGACGTCTCCGAGGAGGGCCGATCCCACGCGGAAAGAGTGGGGCCTGTGCTGGGTCAAGCGCTTGCTAGGCGCACCTCCCGAGGTTAGTCTGCCCATGCGCACAAGAACAGATTCTTGTTCTATATACCCCGTTCCGCCAGGGCTTGTCGCGATAAAGAGAACGTGATGCACTTCGGTGTACCGGGGCCTTTCCAGCGAAAGGATGTCCGATGGGTACGCTCGGTTTCTGGAGACTGGCGCAGGCGGACCCCGACTGGGTGGCCGCCGTCGACCCGGACGGCGCGGAACATCGCGCCGGTGACCTCCTCGCCCGTGCCAACCGTCTCGTCCACGGCCTGAGAGAGCTCGGCCTCCAGGCGGGCGACGGCATCTGCGGCCTGGTGCCCAACGGTTCCGACGGGCTCGTCCTCTATCTCGCCGCCCTGCAGGCCGGCTGGTACTACACGCCGATCAACTGGCACCTCACCGGCCCCGAGATCGGCTACATCGTCGCCGACAGTGAGGCGCGGGCCTTCTTCGTCGACGAGCGCTACGCCGAGGAGGGCCTGCGCGGCGCCGCCGAGTCGGGCATCGCCCCCGAGCGGGTCTTCGCGTTCGGGCACCTGGAGGGCGCGCGGCCCGTCTCCGAGCTGACCGAGGGGCGCCCCGACACCGCACCCGCCGACCGTACGGCGGGCGCCACCATGCACTACACCTCCGGCACCACCGGCAGGCCCAAGGGGGTGCGGCGCCCGCTCAGCGGCATGGACCCGGACGACGCCGCCGAGCTGATGACGTTCCTGCTCACCCTGTTCGGCATCACCCCCGGCAAGGAGAACGTCCACCTCGTCACCTCGCCGAACTACCACACCGCCGTCACCCAGTTCGGGGGGACGGCCCTGCACATGGGGCACACGCTCGTCTACATGGACAAATGGGACGCCGAGGAGACCCTCCGGCTCTGCGCGAGGTACCGCGTCACCAACTCGCACCTGGTCCCCACCCACTTCAAGCGCCTGCTCGCCCTCCCCGCCGACGTGAGGTCGAAGTACGACCTCACCTCCCTGCGGTGGATGATCCACGCCGCGGCCCCGTGCCCGGTCCCCGTCAAGTGGGCGATGCTGGAGTGGTGGGGTGACTGCGTCTACGAGTACTACGCGGCCACCGAGGGCGGCGGCACCATCGCCACCCCGCAGGACTGGAGGAGCCGTCCCGGCACCGTCGGCACCGCCTGGCCGATCAGCGAGCTGCTCATCGTGGACGAGAACCTGGAGCCCGTGCCGGCGGGGACCCCCGGAACCGTCTACATGAAGATGCGGGGCCTCAGCTTCGAGTACAAGGGCGACCCGGCGAAGACCGAGGCCAACCGGTTGCGCGACCACTTCACCGTCGGCGACATCGGCTACCTGGACGAGGACGGCTTCCTCTTCCTCTGCGACCGCAAGGCCGACATGATCATCTCCGGCGGGGCGAACATCTACCCCGCCGAGATCGAGAACGAGCTGATGGTCCACCCCAAGGTCGCGGACGTGGCCGTGTTCGGCATCCCCGACGAGGAGTGGGGCGAGCAGATCAAGGCCGTGGTCGAGCCCGCGCCCGGCGTCGCACCCTCGCCCGAGCTCGCCGCCGAGCTCGTCGAGTCGCTGAGGGGCCGCCTGTCGACGATGAAGTGGCCGAGATCCGTCGACTTCGTCACGGAGATGCCCCGCGAGCCCAACGGCAAGCTCCTCAAACGCAAGCTGCGTGACCCGTACTGGAAGGGACGCGAACGTGCCATCTAGCGAAGACCCCCCGGCACCGCTGCGGGCACGGCACGTACTGGAGTTCCCCGGCGGATACACGCGCACGACGGGACCGGTGATCGGGCGCTTCCTCACCGAACTGCGCGACGGGCGGCTCTTCGGGGTCCGCACGGCGGCGGGACGCACGCTGGTGCCGCCGCTGGAGTACGACCCCGAGACCGGCGACGCGGTGACCGAGGAGTTCGTCGAGGTCGGCCCCGCGGGCACCGTGGAGAGCTGGGCCTGGGTGACCGTCCCCAGGAAGGGCCACCCGCTGGACCGGCCGTTCGCCTGGGCCCTCATCCGGCTGGACGGCGCCGACACCTCGCTGGTGCACGCGGTGGACGCCGGAGACGTCAGGGCGATGCGCCAGGGGCTGCGGGTGCGCCCCCGCTGGCGGGCCGAGCGCACCGGCCACATCACCGACATCGAGAGCTTCGTCCCCGAGGTCACCAGGATCGTCTCCGAGGTCCGCGCCGAGTACACGGTCACGCCGGGGCTCGCGCTGCGCCGCTTCCTGGAGGGGGTCGCAGAGGGCGTCCTCATCGGCTGCCGGTGCGGCACCTGCCACAAGGTCTACGTGCCCTACCGGCTCTCCTGCCCCGAGTGCGGGGTCTCGATCACCGAGGAGACGGTCGTCCCGGACACCGGCACCATCACCACCTTCGCCATCAACAACCTGCCCGACCCACGGGCCCCCGAGGTGCCGTTCGTCTCGGCGTACATCCAGCTCGACGGCACCGACATCCCGATGATCGCCCTGGTCGGCGGGATCGCGGCCCACGAGGTGCGCCAGGGCATGCGGGTGCGGGCCGTCTGGGTGCCGCAGGAGGAGCGGACGATGTCCATGTCGAACATCAAGTGGTTCGCCCCCACCGGCGAGCCGGACGTGGAGCTGTAGATGCGGGAGATAGCGGTCGTCGCGTTCGCGCAGACCCGGCACAGCGCCGTCGACGAGGGACAGAGCGAGGCCGAGCTCATCCTGCCCCCGCTGGAGGAGGTGAGGGCCGCGACCGGGCTGCGCAGGTTCGGCTTCACCTGCTCGGGGTCGTGCGACTACCTGGCGGGCGCGCCGTTCTCGTTCGTCTCCGCGCTCGACGCGCTCGGCGCCTGGCCGCCGATCTCGGAGAGCCACGTCGAGATGGACGCCGCCTGGGCGCTGTACGAGGCGTGGGTCAGGCTCCAGCACGGCGACGTCGACTCGGCCCTGGTCTACGGCTTCGGCAAGTCCTCCCAGGGGGACCTTCGGGAGATCATGACGCTCCAGCTGGACCCGTACTACCTGGCTCCCCTCGGGCTGGACCAGGTCTCCTTCGCCGCGCTGCAGGCGTCGGCCACCGGGGCGGACCGGGCCGAACTCGACGAGATCGTGCGGCGCAGCCGGGCCGACGGCCACGCGAACCCCTACGCCCTCGACCTGCCGGACCCCTCGGGCGAGGACGCGGAGGTCGCGCCGCTGCGGCCGTACGACGTCGCCCCGATCACCGACGGCGCCGCCGCGGTGGTGCTGGCGGCCGGGGACCTGGCCAGGGAGCTGTGCGAGCGGCCCGCGTGGATAACGGGGATCGCCCACCGCATCGAGCCGCACTACCTGGGCATGAGGGATCTCGCCCGGTCGGCCTCCGCCGCCGACGCCGCACGCGCGGCGGGGGCCGGCAAGGGTGACGTCGACGTGGCCGAGCTGCACGTCCAGTTCAGCCACGAGGAGCTCATCCTGCGCGAGGCGCTGGAACTCGGTGAGGGCACGCGCGTCAACCCGAGCGGCGGCCCCCTCGCCGCGAACCCGGTCATGGCCACCGGCCTCATCAGGATCGGCGAGGCGGCCGCCCGGATCATGGACGGCACCGCGAGCCGCGTCCTCGGGCACGCCGCGAGCGGACCCTGTCTCCAGCACAACCTCGTCACCGTGATGGAGGCATGAAAGAGATGGGCACCCCCCCGCACGGCGAACGAGGAACGGTGAGCGACCATGGGTAACCCCTGCGCGGTCATCGGTGTCGGCCAGACCCACTACACGACCAAGCGACGCGACGTCTCCCTCGCCGGGCTGGTCCGCGAGGCGGCCCTGCGCGCGCTCCAGGACGCGGGCCTGACCTGGAAGGACATCGACGCGGTCGTCATCGGCAAGGCCCCCGACCTGTTCGAGGGCGTGATGATGCCCGAGGCGTACCTCGCCGACGCGCTGGGCGCCGCGGGCAAGCCGATGATGCGGGTCCACACGGCGGGCTCGGTCGGCGGGTCCACCGCGCTCGTCGGCGCCTCGCTCATCCAGGGCGGCGTGCACGACCGGGTGCTGGTGGTGGCGTTCGAGAAGCAGTCGGAGTCCAACGCGACCTGGGCCCTGTCCACCCACCTGCCGTTCAGCGCCTCGCTCGTCGTCGGTGCGGGAGGCTACTTCGCCCCGCACATCCGCGAGTACATCCGCCGCTCCGGCGCCCCCGAGCACATCGGCCACCTGGTGGCCGTCAAGGACCGGCGCAACGCGCTGAAGAACCCGTACGCCCACCTGAGGATCCCCGGCATCGACCGGAAGATGGTCGAGTCGACCCCGATGCTCTGGGAGCCGATCCGCTACCTCGACACCTGCCCGTCCTCCGACGGCGCCTGCGCGATGGTGCTGGCCGCGCAGGACAAGCTCACCGACAGCACCCCAGCCTGGGTGCTCGGCGCGGCGACCCGCTCCGAGCCGATCTTCCGCGCCGGTCGCGACACCGTGAACCCGCAGGGCGGCAAGGACTGCGCGGCCGACGTCTACCGGCAGGCCGGGATCACGGACCCGCGCAGGGAGATCGACGTGGCGGAGGTGTACGTGCCCTTCTCCTGGTACGAGCCGATGTGGCTGGAGAACCTCGGCTTCGCCGCCGAGGGGGAGGGCTGGAAGCTCACCGAGTCCGGAGCGACCGCCCTGGACGGCGACATCCCGTGGAACGCCTCGGGCGGTGTGCTGTCGAGCAACCCGATCGGCGCCTCGGGGCTGATCCGGTTCGCCGAGGCGGCGCTCCAGGTGCGAGGGATGGCGGGGGAGCACCAGGTGGACGGCGCCCGGCGGGCGCTCGGGCACGCCTACGGGGGCGGCGCGCAGTTCTTCGCGATGTGGATGGTCGGCAGCGACAAACCCTGATCCCCCAGGAGGGGTGCGAATGGAGTTCAACCACGCGGATCTGTTCGAAGGACTCGCCGACGCGATCGGGGACCGCACGGCCGTCGTCTGCGGCGACCGCCGCGTGACCTACGCCGAGCTGGACGCGCACGCCAACCGGCTCGCCCACTTCCTGGAGAGCAGGGGAGTGCGCGCCGGGCAGCACGTCGGAATACACCTCTACAACGGCATCGAGTACGTGGCGGGACTGCTCGCCACCCTCAAGATCCGCGCCGTGCCGGTCAACGTGAACTACCGCTACGTCGAGGCGGAGCTGCTCTATCTCTACCGGGACTCCGACATCGTCGCCCTGCTGTTCGACGTGGAGTTCGACGCCCGGGTGGCGGCCACGGCCCCCGACGCCCCCGCCCTGCGACATCTGATCGCCGTGGGAGGGCCGTCCCAGGTCGAGGGCGCGGTGCCGTACGAGGAGGCGCTGGCCGGGCAGCCGGAGACGCGCGGATTCCCCGAACGCTCAGGCGACGACCTCTACATCATCTACACCGGCGGCACGACCGGCATGCCCAAGGGCGTGATGTGGCGTACCGAGGATCTGTTCTTCGCCTTCGGCGGCGGCAACCCCTACGGCGAGCCGCGCGCCACCCCCGGCGAGGTGATCGAAGCGGCCTCGGCCGCGGGCGAGATGACCATGATGGCCGCGGCGCCGCTGATGCACGGCGCCGCCCAGATGGGCACCTTCATCACCTGGTGCATGGGCGGCACGATCGCCTACGTCCGCAGGTTCGACGCGGCCGAGGTGCTGCGGACGATCGAGCGGGAGAGGGTCCTCACGCTCAACATCACCGGGGACGCGATGGCCCGCCCGCTCGCCGACGAGATCGCCGGCGGCGGCTACGACCTGTCCTCGCTGTTCGCGCTGAGCTCCACCGGCGCGATCCTCAGCGGTTCGGTACGCGAACGGCTGGAGGAGCTGCTGCCCGGCAAGATGATCATCGACAGCTTCGGCTCCACCGAGTCCGGCTACACCGCCTCGGCGGTTCCCGGATCCTCCCCCGAGTCCGGGCTGCGCTACCAGGCGAACCCGCACGCCGGCCTCGCCGTGCTCAACGAGTCGCTGGAACCGGTCAAGCCCGGCTCTGACGAGCTGGGCACCGTGGCCAGGAGCGGCCGGATCGCCTCCGGCTACTACAAGGACGAGGCCAAGACGGCCCGCACCTTCGTGACGGACAAGGACGGGGTCCGCTGGCTGCTCACCGGAGACATGGCCAAGGTCGAGGAGGACGGCACCATCGCGGTCTTCGGCAGGGGCTCCGCGTGCATCAACACCGGCGGGGAGAAGGTCTTCCCCGAGGAGGTCGAGGCGGTGCTCAAGGGCCACCCGGCGGTCTTCGACGCGGTCGTGACCGGCATCCCGGACGAGCGGTGGGGCACCCGCGTCGCGGCGGTGATCGAGCCGCGTCCCGGCACGGCGCCGACGGCCGAGGAACTCGACGCCCACTGCCGGGAGAAGATCTCCGGCTACAAGGTGCCCAGGACCTTCGCCTTCGTCGACGAGATGGTCCGCTCCCCGGCGGGCAAGGCCGACTACCGCTGGGCCAGGACGACCGCCGAGGCCGCCCGTTCCTGACGGTTTCACCGGGTCACCCCTCCCGCACGTCACGGGCTCTCCTGGCCGGAGGCCGTCAGGACGTCGCCCTGTTCGTCGCCGGGGGCCGCTGGACGGGCTGGGCTGTCGTACTGCCGGAGGCGAGGCGTGGACCGGCCGGACACGAGGTCACTGCGCGGCCGCGGTGAAAGATTCAGCAGGGGGGCGCTGGGGCTGTCTCGGCCGTATCGCTCGACGAGCGCGTTGCCGATCAAGGTGAGGTGGTCTCGCACGCCAGGCGGGCCGGTCACTTCGAGCCATTCGACCAGTCCGGCGAGCTCGCCCGCGAGCGCGTACTCGTTGTAGCCGCGGATCACGACCTCGATGCGGCCGTCGACCGTGGAACCTCCAACCTCAAGCCGGTCCCCGAGCGTCATCCGGAGCTTGCCGATCCCTTCGGGAGTGCACACGGCCTGGATTTCGAGAGGTGTTCGCCTTCGGTCGACTTCGTCGGCGATCTCCCTCCAGCTCTCGGCAAGGTCGAACCCCTCGGGTCGGCGCACGGGATCGTCGGTCGGCTCGACGGATGACACGCGATCGATCCGGAACGTCCGCCGACCGGCGTCGGTGTCGGTGACGAGGTACCACGTCGGCCCTTTGGCGACGATGCCCAGCGGGTGGACGGTTCTCTCGGTTTCGCTGCCTTCGCGGTCGACGTAGCCGAGCCGCACCTGGACGCCGCGGATCACCGCGTCCTGGAGTTCGTCGAGGAAGCGAGGTGGCCGGCGCTCGACCCGGCTCGACCCCCATCGTTGCGGGTCCATGACCAACGACGACGCCGCCGCCTCGGCCTGCCCCCGGAAGGGCTCCGGCAGGGCGTGGACGAGCTTGCGCAGAGCCGCTTTCACGGCCGGCGTCGCAGCCGAGACCGGGCTGGCGACCAGGAACAGGGCGCGGGCCTCACTCGCGGTCAACCCGGACAGGTCGGTGCGGGCGCCGCCCACGAGGCGCCAGCCGCCGCTTCGGCCCTGCATGGAGTACACCGGCACCCCGGCCATGGCCAGGGCGTCGAGGTCGCGGCGGGCGGTGCGCTCGGAGACCTCCAGCTCTCGGGCGACCTCTGCCGCCGTCACCTGCTCGCGCCGTTGCAGCAAGAGGAGGATGGCCACCAGCCGGTCGGTTCGCACGCCGACAACACTTTCACGTAAAACCGGTCATGGGGTGACCGGTTTCGGTTGGCAGGATGGCGACATCACCTCACCGACGAGGTCGACCACAGGCGAACACCCCCGGCCCGTCAGGGGTGCGCCGACGTCGTCTCCGGGAACCTTCGTCGCCCGATCACCCCGAAAAGACAGAGGAAACGCGATGCCCGATCCAACCGATTTTCCCAAGCCCACCCTTGTTCCGGTCAACGGTGTGGAACTCGAAGTCTTCGAGGCGGGCCGAGAAAATGCGGGAAAACCCATCGTGCTCTGCCACGGCTGGCCGGAGCACGCCTTCTCCTGGCGGCACCAGATGCCCGTCCTCGCCGCCGCCGGCTACCACGTCATCGCACCGAACCAGCGGGGTTACGGCAACTCGTCCCGCCCGGCCGAAGTGACGGACTACGACATCGAACACCTGTCGGGTGACCTCGTCGCACTCCTCGACCACTATGGATACGAAGACGCCGTCTTCGTCGGCCATGACTGGGGTGCGTTCGTCGTCTGGGGACTGACCCTGTTGCACCCCGACCGTGTGAACAAGGTGATCAACCTGAGCCTGCCCTACCCCGAGCGCGGAGAGAGGCCCTGGATCGAGTCCATGGAGGACATGCTCGGCGGCGACTTCTACTTCGTTCACTTCAATCGACAGCCGGGCGTCGCGGACGCCGTGTTCGAAGACAACACATTCCAGTTCCTCCGCAACATCTACCGGAAGAACGAGCCCCCCAGAGAGTCTCAGCAGGGCATGGCGCTGATCGATCTCGCCAGAGCGGAGACACCGCTCGGTGAGCCCATCATGAGCGACGGCGAACTGGCCGTCCTCGTCTCCGCCTTCGAATCATCGGGATTCACGGGCGGCATCAACTGGTACAGGAACCTCGACCGCAACTGGCACCTGCTGGCGGATGTGGACCCGATCATCCGACAGCCCGCACTCATGATCTATGGCGACAGGGATCTGGTCGCACGGGGTGAGAACCTGGCGGAGTTCGTGCCCAACGTGGAGGTGGTCAGCCTTGACTGCGGTCACTGGATCCAGCAGGAGAGGCCGGAAGAAACGAACCAGGCGATTGTGAAGTGGCTGGAACAGCAGGACGCCACCTGACCGCGATATGACAGGCCGACATCCGGGAGGTGGCCGGTCCGCTCGACACCGAAGACGTACGTGACCTCTGCGACCCCGGTAATCGGTCGTTGTCCGCGACAGCTATCGTGATCGTCTCCGTCGCCGATTTCCGCACCCGGACTCCTCGCGGGCCCGGTGGGGCGTGAACCGCTCCGGCCCGCGATCCGTTTCCTGAAGGTGATGCGTTTTCTGCGGACCGTCGTCCCGCTCCTCCTCGTGGTCGGCTGCTCGGGGACCACCGGCGTCGCCGTCGAGACCACCGCGCCGGCCGGGGAACGGCCGGGTGCCGTCGTCGTCCGGTACGTCAGCTGCGGTGGGATGACGTGCGAGGGCGGCGACAGCATGAGCGTCACCGCCGACGGGCGGGCCGGCTCGCTGCGTGACGGAGAGCTGGTCGTCGTCCCCCTCCCGGCGGCCGAGCTGCGTGACCTGCGGGCCGGGCTGGTCGAGTCCCTGGCCGGGAGGGAGGGCACGCTCGACCGTACCGGAGGGGCGACCGACCAGCCCTTCGCCGTCGTCACCGTGGTGGACTCCGGCGGCAGGACCCACGAGACCAGGCTGGAGGGGACGCCGACGGCGGAGGACGCCCCCGTCGTCGCCGCGACCGAGCGCCTCTCGAAACTGACCGCGCGGATCCGCGCCACCGGCACGCCCGATCCCACCGCGCCGGTCACGGTGACGATGTACGAGGACCCGAGCACCAGGCCGATCCGGCAGGCGACCTGGCCCGAGGGCATCACCACCCCGATCGAGGCCGCGTCCGGCGGCAACTTCGGCACCGAGACCTACCGGGGAGACGAGGCGAAAGCGCTACGCACCGCCCTGGGCAAGGCGGGGGACAACGTGACGGTGACCACCGGAGGCAAGACCCTGATCGCCCGCTGGGAGGCCGTGCTCCCTTGATCCGAGGGAAAGCGCTTACCGTTGGCGGGTAGCCTGGCGTGGCAGGCTCCGCTGAGGAAAGGCTTTCGTGGTGATCCACTCAATCGACCCCAGGACCGGTGAGTCCTTCGGAGATCCCTTCCCCCTCACCTCGGACGACGAGGTGGACGCGAGCGTTGCGGCGGCTCTCGCGGCCGGGCCCGCCTGGCGTTCCGCGGACCGGGCGGCGGCGCTGGAGGCGGTGGCGGCGGCGCTGGAGGGAGGCGTCGAGGAGCTCTGGCGGGCCGCCGACGCGGAGACCGCGCTCGGGGAGACCAGGCTGCGCGGGGAGGTGGCGCGGGCCGCCGGTCAGTTCCGGCTCTTCGCCCAGGTGCTGCGGGACGGCGGGCACGTGGAGGCGGTGATCGACCACGCGACGGCCCAGCCGCCGATCCCCGACCTGCGGCGGATGAACCACCCGCTGCCCGGCGTGGCCGGGGTCTTCGCGGCGAGCAACTTCCCCTTCGCCTTCTCGGTCGCGGGCGGCGACACGGCCTCCGCGCTGGCCGCCGGATGCCCGGTGGTGGTCAAGGCCCACGACGGGCACCCCGGCACGTCGGAGCTGTCCTGGCGGATCATCCGAGGCGCCCTGCCCGACCCGGCGCTGCTCGGTCTGGTCCGCGGGCTCGACGCGGGGAAGCGGCTCGCCCGGCACCCGTCCGTCGCGGCCGTCGGGTTCACCGGCTCCATCCCCGGTGGCAAGGCGATCCAGGCGCTCATCGCCGAGCGGCCCGACCCCATCCCGTTCTACGGCGAGCTGGGCAGCGTCAACCCCGTCGTCGTGCTGCCCTCGGCCGCCCGCGACGGCCTCGCCCAGGGGTTCGCCGCCTCGCTCACCCTCGGCACCGGGCAGTTCTGCACCAACCCCGGGCTGGTGTTCGTCCCCGACGACGCCGACCTCCTGGCGTCCATCTCCAAGGCGGTCTCCGAGACCGTGGGCGGGCCGATGCTCACCGAGCGGATGCAGGGGGGTTTCCAGCACGGGCTGGCCAGGCTCGGCAGGCTCACCCCGCTCGCCGAGGGGAAGCCGGGTGAGGGGGCGTTCGCGGTGACCCCGCAGGTGTTCGTCACCGACCTGGCGACGTTCGCCGCCGACCTGCCCGATCTCGTGGAGGAGTGCTTCGGTCCGGCCGCCGTCGTGGTCGTCTACGCCGATGTCGCCGACCTGCCACCCGTACTGGAGCGGCTGGACGGCTCGCTCACCGCGACGGTCCACGCGACCGACCCCGCCGAGGCGCGCGAGAGCGCCGAGGTGCTGCTCGGGAAGGCGGGACGGCTGATCTGGAACGGCTGGCCGACCGGGGTGGCGGTCCGCTGGGCGATGCACCACGGCGGTCCCTGGCCCGCGAGCACGGCCGCCGCCCACACCTCGGTCGGCGCCGCCGCGATCCGCAGGTGGCTGGTGCCCACCGCCTACCAGGACTGGCCCGCCGAGCTCCTGCCGCCGGAGCTGCGCGACGACAACCCCCTCGGCATCCCCCGCCGGGTCGACGGAGTCCTCGTGGAGGGGCACGCCTGAGGCCTCCCGCCGGTCCCTGGACCCGCCGGAGAGGCGCCCTGTTGCGGCGTGCCCCGCCACCGGCCTCGCCGATGCCTCTTCGGCGGGCCGGCTCTACCGGCCCGGGGGAGAACCCGAGGACCGGACGGCTCGTGAACGACGGGCCGTCCGGGGCCGCGGTGCCGGGCCGACGTGTTCTCAGCCGATCTCGCCGACCCCCGCGTGCCGGGAGACCGAACGCTGCACCGACGAGGCCGGGTCGATCCCGGTGTGCAGGGCCGGGGTCCAGCCCGCGTCCGCGCCGAGGTCGGGGTCGTGGGCGGCGTTGTAGACGGAGACGAGGTCGACCGGGGAGACCTTGCCCCCGACGCGGAGCAGGTTCCCCCGCGCGGTGAGGGCGGTGCCGCCCCAGTCGTAGAGGAGACTCGACGGGGCGACCGCCCGGCTCAGCCGGAAGAGGTTGTTCTCGGCGAAGATCTGCGACTGCACGCCCACGCCGAGGGCGTACTCGAAGGTCGAGGCGTCGGGGATCTCGTAGTAGTTGTTGTAGACGTGCACCTGGCCGAAGCGCACGCGCGGGAGCCGCTGGAGCACGTTCTCGAAGTGGTTGTGGTGCAGGGTGACGTTCAGCTTGCCCGTGTCGTTCGCCGGGTTATTGGTGGAGCCGATCAGCATCGTCTTGTCGTGGCCGGAGAAGCGGTTCCAGGAGGCCGTGACGAAGTCGGAGGCGTGGGTGATGTCGAGCTGCCCGTCGTGCACCTGGTAGGGCCTGCCGAAACGCAACGGCTGCTTCGAGTCCGGGTTGTCGCCGTCGGTGAAGGTGTTGTGGTCCACCCACACGTGCGTCGAGCCGGTCACCGAGATGTTGTCGTACAGGGAGTTCCAGTTGCCCTCGGCGCCGTCGGTCGGGGTCCACTTGGGGAAGCAGTCGGCGGTGTCATCGAAGAGGATGTTGCGGATGATGACGTTGTCGACCTTGTCGACGTGCAGGTTCACGCCGCGGATCCGCGCGTTCTTGCCGAGGCCGACGATGGTGGTGTTGGAGCCGACCTTGAGCCTGATGTTCGCGCTCTGCCTCGCGGCCGAGGCGACCCGCGCGTCCTCCAGCGGGCCCGAGGGGTCGCTCTCCCTGCCCCACACCGCCGGGTCGTACGCGGCGAGATAGCCCTCCAGGGTGTAGCCGCCGGTCGCGTAGTCGGCGCAGGTCCTGTCGGTGTCGATCGTCCCCTTCACGTAGATGATCTTTGGTGAGGGGGCGGCGAGCGCGGTGGCCAGTTCGGTGCGGGTGGAGACGGTGTGCACGTTCGACGCGGGCGCCGCGGCTCCACCGGTGGTGCCGGAGCCCTCGGCGGCCCAGCCGTCGTTCGCGGGCAGGGTCTGGCGGCCCAGGTCCGGCCTGCGCCCGGCGGCCTTCGACTCCGACTCCGACGGGGTGGTGGTCTCGGGGGCGCCGGTACTCAAGGAGGTGGCGGACGCGGCAGGGGCGGAGAGGACCGCCAGGGACAGCAGGGCGGTGAGCGCGACGGCTCGTTTCATGGTCTTCCTTCACGAGGTCAGGTGGGAGGGACGCTGCGGGGCAGGGCGGCAAGGCGCGTACGGCCCCGGGGTTTTTCCGGATACTGGAGCGGGCGCGCCCAGGTCAGGGGTGGGCACGTCCGCTCCAGGGCACGCGCAGTTCCGAGTAGAGCGCGAGCCGTTCCGCGCTCGCCGCCGTCACCTCGGCGATCCTGGGCAGCACCCGGCGCTCGTCGCCGACCTCCTGGAACACGTCCGGTATGGCGAGTGGCTCCGGCGCGAGCCGTACCGCCTCCAGGACGCGCATGAAACCCGCGGTCCTCTCCAGCGGTACGAGCAGCTCGGCGCCGTCGCGGAGGTGGGCGACGAGGTTCTCCAGCAGGTCGGTCCTGGGGTGGACGACCGAGGTCCCCGCGAACTCGACCCGGTCCTCGGTGTAGGTCAGCCGGATCCGCCCCCTCTCGCCGTGCACGATGAGGTACGGCTCGTGCCGCCGGTCCGCGCACAGCGAGGCCGCGACCGTCACCGTCGTCCCGTCGTCCATCCGCATCCGCGCGCACGAGGTGTCGTCCGCCTCGATCGCGTTGGCCCGGTAGAGCTCGACCTCGACGTTCTCCACCGCCGCGCCGGAGATGGCGAGCGCGGTCGCGGTGGCGTGTGCGAGCGGGTTGGTGAGAACGCCGTCGCCCGTGGGAGCGCCGCCGGCCTCGCGCCTGCCCGCCCACGGCACCCGGTCGTAGTAGGAGTAGGGGCGCTCCCACGCGCCCGCCGCGCCGATCCCGGTGACCCTGCCGATCGTTCCCTCGGCGACCATCCGCCGGATCGCGGGGATCGCCTCGGAGCCCAGGCTCTGGAATCCCACCTGGCAGGCGAGCCCTGTCTCCCCGGCCACCGCGACGATCCGCAGGTAGTCGGCGTACGTGGCGGCGGGCGGCTTCTCCAGCAGCACGTGCGACCCGGCGCGCAGCGCCTTCTCCGCCAGCTCGGCGTGGGTGTGAATGGGGGTGCACAGGATCGTCACCTCGGCACCGGTACGTCCGATCAGCTCCACCAGGTCGTCGGAGAACTCCGCGCTCTCGGGCAGGTCGTCGACCGGCCGCACGTCGCACACCCCGGCGAGCCTCACCAGCCCGGCCTCGGCCAGCCGCCGCACGTTCGACAGATGCCACCAGCCGTGCCCGTGCGCTCCGGCGAGCACCACGCGAACCGGTTCCATTACGCCATCTCCCATCGCGGTCCCGGGCCCCGGCATCCTGCAACCGGTTGCAAGAAACATTGATGACATCCGCGATTAACGTCAAGGGCCCAATTTAGTAAGACGCTTCCCATCTGCGGGTTTTTCGAGATTTCCTATCGCCAGGGCGACGCGAGCCCTCACATATCGTTTGGCAGACCGCCCAACTCCGGCGTTGACAGTCGCGCAACCGCTTGCACTAATGTGCTTCAAGGCCCCATGGTGGGCCAGGGCGAAGGAGCACGGTGGCAGCGACGATCAGGGATGTGGCACGGGCGTCGGGAGTGCACGTCTCGACGGTGTCCCGCACCTTCTCCGCACCGCACCTGGTGAACGCCGAGACCCGCAACCGCGTGCTCGCCGTCGCCGAGGAGCTCGGCTACCGGCCCAACCGTGCCGCGCGGGCGCTCACCACCGGCAGGACCCACAACATCGGCCTCATCGTCGCCGACATCTCCAACCCGTTCTTCCCGCCACTGATCAAGTCCGCCCAGGCGCAGGCGAGGGCCCGCGACTACCACGTGTTCGTGGCCGACACCGACGAGGACCCGCTGGTCGAGGAGGAGCTGATCCAGACGCTCGCCAAGCAGGTCGACGGGGTCCTGCTCTGCAGTCCCAGGTTGTCCAACCGGGTCATAGAGCGCCTCCGCGCCGACGTGCCGTTCGTGGTCGTGAACCGCAGGGTGAGAGGCATGCCGACGATCCTGATGGACGTCGGCCAGGGCGCCCGCCTCGCGATCGAGCACCTGATGCGGCTCGGCCACCGCAGGATCGCCCTGCTCCTGGGGCCGGCCGGCTCGTGGACCAGCGGTGAGATGCGCGCCGCCGCGACCGCGACGGACGGCGTCGAGCTGGTGATCCTCGGCCCGAACGCGCCCACCGAGCAGGGCGGCCTCGCCGTCGCCGCCGAGGTGATCTCCGCCGGGGTGACGGGCGTGCTCGCCTACAACGACCTGGTGGCCATCGGCCTCATCGAGGGCCTGTACGAACGCGGCGTACGCGTCCCGGACGAGGTCAGCGTGGTCGGCGTCGACGACATCGTTCCCGGGCGGCTGAACCGCCCCAAACTGACCACCGTGGCCATGCCCACGGCCGCCGCCGGGCGGATGGCCGTGGACCTGCTGCTGCAGTCGTTCGACGCCGGCGCCACCCCCACCCTGGCCACCCTGGACACCAGCCTGGTCGTCCGTGAATCCACCGGAGAGGCACGCAAATGAGCTTCGGAACCACCCCGTCGGGCGAGCGAGTCGAGCGGCACGTGCTGTCGAACGGGCCGATGCGCGCCGCGATCCTCAGCTACGGGGCGATCCTGCAGTCGCTGGAGGTCTCCGGCGTCGACGTGGTCCTCGGCTACGACGACCTCGGCGACTACCTGACGCGCAGCCGCTACTTCGGCGCGGTGGTCGGCCGGTACGGCAACCGCATCGCGGGCGGACGCTTCACCCTCGACGGACGTGACCACGAGCTGCCGATCAACAACGGCCCCAACAGCCTGCACGGCGGGCCGCACGGCTTCGACACCCGGGTCTGGCGGATCACCCACGCCTCGGACACCGCCGTGACCCTGGAGTACGTGAGCCCGGACGGTGAGGAGGGCTACCCCGGCACGCTCACCGTCGCGGTCACCTACACGCTGACCGCCGACGCGATCCGGATGGACTATCGCGCGGCCACCGACGCGCCGACCGTGCTGAACCTCACCAACCACTCCTACTTCAACCTCGCCGGGGGCGGCGACGTTCTCAAGCACGTGGTCCGTATCGACGCCGACCACTACCTGCCGGTCGACGCCACGCAGATCCCGACCGGGGAGATCGCCCCGGTCGCCGGGACCCCGTTCGACTTCACCTCGCCGCGCGAGATCGGCGAGCGGATCGCCGACCCGCTGCTCGGGGACGGCTACGACCACTGCTACGTCCTGCGCGGTGGCATGGAGGTCCGCGAACCCGCGGGCGGGCTCACGATGGAGGTCACCACCACCGAGCCGGGCGTGCAGTTCTACACGGGCAACTTCCTGGACGGCGTCGCCACCGCGTACGCGAAGCACGCGGGCCTGTGCCTGGAGACCCAGCACTTCCCCGACTCGCCCAACCAGCCCGGCTTCCCCTCGACGGTCCTGCGTCCCGGCGAGCGGTTCGAGTCCACCACCACCTACCGCTTCACCTGACGGACACCGGGACCCTCGGAAGGTCCGGGCGGGGAAGTCCTTCCGAGGGTTCGGGACTCATGTCCCGCCAGAGGATCCTCGGCGGGCCGGAGAGCGAGGGCGGAGGAGGCCGAGGCGGGGTCGCCCCGCTCAGGCCTTGGCCGCGGCGCTCTCGCCGCCGAAGGCCGCGACGGCTCCCAGGCCGAGATAGACGAAGCCGCTGGTGACGTCCAGGCGGCGGCGGGCACGGGCCGAGCGGCGCAGGCGGCCCGCCACGGCCGAGGAGAGCAGGGCGAAGGCGCCGTCGCTCGCGATGCCGAGCACCGTCCAGATCAGGCCGAGCAGCACGATCTGCGGGGCGATCGGTCCGGCCTGCGGGTCGACGAACTGCGGCAGGAAGGCGAGGAAGAAGATCGCGGTCTTCGGGTTGAGCACGTTGACCACGAAGCCCTCCCAGAACATCCGGGACCTCGTCGCTGTCTTCGGTTCGAAGGAGTCCTCCCCGTTCGAGCGGGTCATGAGCTTGCGCACGCCCAGCCAGACGAGGTAGGCGGCACCGAGATACTTGACGATCATGAATCCGGTCGACGAGGCCGCGAGCAGGGCACTGACGCCCAGGGCGGCGGCGGCCACGTGGACCAGCGAGCCGAGGTGGATGCCGAGCACCGATATCAGTCCGGCGGACCGGCCCTGGGCGACACTGCGGGTCACGATGTAGAGGACCGCGGGTCCCGGCACGAGCAGCAGGGCGAGGGTCGCGGCGGCGAAGAGCGCGAGTGTGGACAAATCCGGCATAGCCGGATCGTAGAGGCATCGACTTCCCCGGCGCCTCGCATTTTCACCGTCGGTCCGCTCCGCGCGGACCCCGCCCGGAGCAGACCGTTGTTCGGTTCCGCACGGACCCCGCCCGGAGCAGGTAGCCCAGCAGGACGGCCGTACCGGCCAGAGCCTGGACGGCGAGGAACCCCACGAGGGAGGAGGGTTGGAGACCCAGGGCGAGCGTCAGCGGCAGGCACCCGAGCACCGCGAGATCCACGCCGGTCAAACCCCAGATGAGCGGGCCTGTCGGTATCGCCCCTCCTCCCGTCTCGATGACCGGCATGGAGTGGTCGATCGGGTTCCGGCGGGCCATCCGCAACCCTCCGGCGGCCAGCGCGGGGGCCGCGAGCGGTCCGAAGAGCCACCACGGGCCCGTCCCGAGCGCGCCCGTCAGGGACATGAAGGCGAGGGCGACGGTCAGCCAGCCACCGCCCAGCAGCGCCGGCAACAGCGACCTGGCGGCCAGAGCCGCGCGGGCGCCGACCCCGAGGAGCCGGGCCAGAGCCGGATTGTCGCCGTCGCGGCGCGCGCCCGAGATGCCCGCCGTCGCGGCGGTCAGCGCCCCGGCGAACACGACTCCCGTCACGACCGTGCCGACCTCACCGGCCGCGAGCGCTGCCAGCGCGGGTAGCGCCGTCCCCCCGAGCAGGGTGGCCAGGCGGCCAGGGCGCCGTCCAAGGCGACGCCAGTCCTGCCAGGCCAGGGCGAGCGGTGCGGGCAGCGGCGGCCAGGGGCGCGAGCGCAGGGTGCGCCCCCGCCAGTGGTTGTCCTCGGCGATCCAGGTCAGGGCCGACGGGTCCATGCCGACGGCGGCGGTGCCCACGTGGCCCGCCCGGGTGGAGGCGGAGAGCACGGCCCTGGCCGGGATCCCGGCCAGGGCCGACCACGCACGCCACCCGAGCAGGGCGGCCGACACGGCGGCGAGGGCGGCCACCGACGCGCCGTGCGACGCGGGCACGTTCGCGATCTCGGCCACGAAACGCCGCGTCGGGCCGCTCACCGCCGACAGCGCCGCCACCGCGGCCAGCAGAGCGGTCACCACGACGACCGCGTTCGACCACGGCTGCCAGCTCTGCGACGACTGGGCGAGTACGGTCAGCGCCACGCCGCCCACACTCGCCGAGACCCCCAGGATCACCGCGATGGCCAGCCGCAGCGCGAGCAGGTCCGGCGCGCCGAGGACGGCGAGCGCACCCACCCCGAGCGCGACCCCGGCCAGGACGGACCCCACCAGGAGAATCGTCGCCGTCCGGCCCAGCACGCCACGGCGGTGCAGCGGGGACAACAGCAGCCAGGCGGCGTCGGCGGCCGGCAGCGCGACGGGACCGATCGCGCGGGCGGCGAGGAGAAGGCCGGCGTAGGCGAGCATGACCAGGGCGAGGCCGGCTCCCGCTCGCCACGGGTCCACCTGCCGGGAGAGCGAGGCGAGCGCGGAGGAGAACGGCTGGGCCAGCACCAAGAGCAGCATCGCGAGGCCGAACAGCCGCACGTAGCGGTCCAGCCAGCTCACGGGGGCGCCGCGGCGCGTTCCGACGAAGGCGCGGACGCTCCGGACCGTGGCCGTGCCCTGGTCCACGTCCACACCCGGCGCCGTGTTCACGACCATGCCCGCTCCTGGTCCGTGTCGGCACCCGGCGCCGCGTTCACACCGGTGCGTACTCCCTGGTCGGTGTCGGCACCTGGCGCCGTGTTCACCGCCGCGCTCACAGCTGTGTTCGCAACCGTGTCCGCGTCCCGTTCCGCGTTCGCGCCCGGCACCGTGGTCATGTCGCGTTCCGCGTTCACGATCGGCTCGTCGCCTGTCCGGCCTCCAGCACGACCTGGCGGGCCCCGGTGTTCTCGGCGAGTCGGTGATCGTGGGTCGCCATGACCACCGTGCCGCCGGCGCCCGCGTAGTCCGTGAGGATCGTGGCCAGGCGCTCGCGGAACGCCTCGTCGAGCCCGCGCTCCGGCTCGTCCAGGAGTAGCAGCCTGCTCGGCCTGAGCAGGGCGGCCGCGAGTGAGAGCCGCTGCCGCTGGCCGGTGGAGAGGGCCTGCGGCGACGCGTCGGCCCGCTCCCGGAGGTCGAACGACTCCAGCGCCGCCTCGACCTCCAGCCGGGCCGGAGCGTGGACGGCGTACGTCAGCTCCAGGTGCTCGCGTACCGTCAGGCCCGGATACCAGGCCGGTTCGTCCCCGACCAGGGCGACGTCACGCCAGAAGCCGGCGTCGTCCCTCGGCGGGCCGCCCAGGACGCGCAACGCGCCGGAGGGCGTGGGGTGCAGCCCCGCCAGGCAGCGCAGCAGCGTCGATTTTCCCGCGCCGTTCGCGCCGATCACGGCGATGACCTCGCCGGGGGCCGCCGTCAGGCCGATGTCGCGGAGCACGGGGTTGCCGCCGAGTTCCACGCTGAGACCGCTCACCGTGATGATCGCTGTGGACACCGTTCGAGCCTAGCCACTGCCGACTCCGCGCGGGCAGGCCGTCGTGACCCGTGGCGGCCTGCCCGCGCGTTCGGCCGGGGATCGATCACGGGTGGCTACGGGGACCCACCGCCGCCCCCGCCGCCACCGAGGTCACCGAGGTGAGGGCGCTGAGCAGGGCGGTGGTGGCCGGGGGGTCGGGGGGCTCGCCGTAGGTGGCGGCGTAGACGTGGCGGGTCGAGCCGGGAAGCTCGACCGTGGTGACCTTCGGATTCCGGTGGGCGTGCAGGGCGAGTCCCGGCAGGGCGCTCACCCCCACCCCGGCGGCGACGAGGGCCTGGACGGCGACGACGTCGTCGGTGGTGAAGGCGATCTCCGGTTCGAAGCCCGCCCTGGCGCACAGCTCCAGCAGGTGACTGCGGCACCGGTCGCAGCCGCCGATCCACCGGGAGTCGCGGTACGAGATCAGCTCGCCGACCGGACCGGAGGTGATGAGGTAGCTGGGATCGTCCAGCAGGGGGAGCAGCCGGATCCCGTCGGCCTCGGGGGCGGTGTCGTCGTAGCGGAAGATGACCGCCACGTCCACGTATCCGGCCTTGAGCATGCGCAGCGCGTCGGGAGGCTCGGTCTCGGTCAGCCGCAGCTCCAGGCCGGGGTGTGTCCCGGCGAGGGCGGCGGCGGCCTCGGGCACGAAGGTTCCCAGGGCGGAGGGGAAGGCCGCCAGCCTGACCCGTCCGGCGCGCAGGCCAACGTGCGCCGACAGCTCGGCGGACGCGGAGTCGAGACGACCGATGATCTCGATGGCCCGTTCGGCGAGCAGACGGCCCGCCTCGGTCAGCCGGATGCCCCGGCCGGCCCGCTGGATCAGCTTGGCCCCGGTCTCGGCCTCGAGCTTCGCGAGATGGTGGCTCACCGACGGCTGGGAGTAGTGCAACTCCCTCGCCGCCGCGGTCACCGAGCCGTGCCGGGACACCGCAGCGAGGACGCGAAGTCGCACGATATCGAGCATGTATCAACTTTATCTATGAATAACGGGAAAGATGGGCATTAGACGTTATGGATCCCCCGGAGCATCCTTGAGGCATGACAACCTTGACGCTCACCCGCCCGGGCCTGGCCGAGTTGGTCGCGGGGGTCCGGGAACTCGCCGACCCGTCCGCCGACCCTCGGGCGACGGCCTTCGCCGTGGCGGCGCTGCTGCGTGAACGGCTGCCGTCCCCCGAGATCCTCACCGAGGAGGAGCGCCTCGGCGACCCCGACCACTACGTCGGCCACACCCTGCACACCGAGGACGCCTTCTCGGTCGTGGCCGTGGTCTGGCGGCCGGGCCAGAAGACCGTGATCCACGACCACGTCGCGTGGTGCGTGTTCGGTGTGCTGCAGGGCGTGGAGTACGAGACCCTCTACCGCGACCACGGCGACCACCTCACCGAGATCGGCAGGACCGCCAACCGGACCGGCGAGGTGAGCGGTTTCGCCCCGCCCGGTGACATCCACCGCGTCCACAACACGGGCGACGAGACGGCGATCTCGCTTCACGTCTACGGTGCCGACCTCGGCGCCGCTCCCACCAGCGTCCGCCGCGTCTACGACCTGCCCGTCCGCTGAACGAATCCCGCGTTCCTCTTCTTCCGGGGAACGGGGTGATGGATCCGGGGGAATCCCGGTGGCCCTCCTCGCTGAGCGGGTGACGGGCGCGCGTGAATCCCGCCTCCCCTGCCGGTGAACGGGGTGACGGACCCGGCGCAGGGACCGCTGTCGCCTACTTCTCGACTTCGGGCTTCCCGTCCGGGTGCAGGCTCTTCCTGATCGCGTCCAGACGGGCGGCGCCCTCGGCGTCGATGGCGGCGCGCTCGACCTCGATCATGCGGGCCTCGACGGACCCCGAGGTCAGCTCGGCCTCACCCAGGGCACGGGCGTAGCGCTTCTCGATCTTGTCGCGGACCTCGTCCATGGTGGGAGTGTCGCCGGCCGGGGTGAGGCCAGACAGATCGGCCATCGCCCTGTTGAGCTCCTCCTGCACCTTGGCCTGGTCGAGCTGGGAGAGCAGGCGCATCCGCTCGGCGATCTTCTTCTGCAGGGCCATCGCGTTGGTCTCGACCGCGGCACGTGCCTGGGCCGAGGCTCCCGCTGCCCGTTCGTGCGCCAGCCGCGACTCCTGCTGCGCGCCCTCGGCCGCCACCAGGCGCGAGGCGAAGGCGCGGGCCGAGTCCTCGTACGACAGGGCCTTGCTCTCGTCGCCCGCGGCCCGGCTCTGCTCGGCGAGCAGGAGGGCCTGGCGGGCGTTGGCCTGGAGCCGCTCGGTCTCCTCCACCGAACGGGCGAGCCTCATCTCCAGCTCACGCTCGTTTCCGATCACCGCCGCGGCCTGCCGGCTCAGCCGCCGGTGCTGCTCCTTGGCCTCCGCGATGGCCTGCTCGATCTGGACCCGAGGGTCGGACAGCTCGTCCAGCCGCCCGGAGAGGGCGAAGACCAGGTAGCGCCAGGCCCTACGGATGACCTTGAACATGGGGGACTCCTTATCGATCCAGCGCGTCGCGCGTGATCTGTTCGGTTTCGTGGAGGCCCTGGCGGACTCCTTCGAGGGTGTCGGCGAGCTCGTCCAGCACCCGCAGTGGCTCCAGCGGCCCGTTCGCCGACACCGCGGACAACTCCACCAGCCGGGCGAGGAGCCCTTCGATGCCGATCGCGCTCGACTCCATCCTGGCGAGCACCCGCTGCCGGGTCGCGGAGAGCCGCTCGACGACGGCCCGCTGGGAGTCCAGCGAGGCGAGGGCACGGTCGAGGTCCTCGGCCAGGCCGGGTCCCGCCTCCTGCCGGGCCCGCGCCAGCCTGGCCCGCTCGTGCCCGAGCATCTCCAGGTCGAACCTGGCCAGCGCGGTACCGGTGAGCGAGGCCTGCTCGGCCAGCCGCTCCAGCGTGGCCGTCGAGTCGTCCACCTGGGGACGCATCAGCGCGACCCTTTCGGCGAGCGGGCCGCGCTCCATCGAGGCGCTCAGCTCGCCGAACCCGTGCGCGGCGGATCCGGCCCGGGTGAGCCAGTACTCCTCCTGGCTGCCGGGGGTGACGGCGGGCCGGTCGCGGTCCCCGCGCTCCGACAACGCCGAGATCCCGGCCTTGGTCAGCCAGACGACGACACCGACGAACCCAGCGGCGATCGGGTGCACGCTGACGGCCCACGCGGCGCCGCCGGCGGTCGCGCCCAGCAGCAGCCCCCACGGGTCCTTGAGTTCGTCGACGAAGCGCGCCATCAGAAGTTGGATACCACCGCGGTGAACACCTGGTCGATACTTCCCGGCTCGCGAGAGTCGTACGCGGCGGCGGCGGTCGCCTCGGAGATCTGCTTCAGCACGTCGAGGTCGGCGTCCTGGCCGTAGGCGATGGTGAACATCCGCACCGTCTCCTGACCGGCCTCGGTACGCAGGTCGGGGAGCAGGTTCTCCAAAGAGAGGCTCTCGGGGTCCTCGTTCTTGCCGTCGGTCAGGAAGACCACCGCGTTGATCGCGTCACCGCCGCGCAGCCTGCGCACCCGCTCGTGGGCGGCGAGGGCGGTGTCGTACAGGCCGGTGCCGCCGTCGGGGGTGAGGCCCTCCAGCCTGGCGCGCAGCTTCTCGCGCTGGGCCTTGTCGACGGCGGAGAGCGGGGCCAGCTCCAGGTGGTCCTTGTCGCCGTCACGCTTGGTGGAGAACATCCACAGCCCGACCTTGTCGTGCGCGGCGAACTGGGGCAGCGAGTTGATCGCGGCCTGCTTGGCGAGGTCGAGCTTGCTCTTGCCGGTTCCGGGCACGGTGGCGCCCATCGAGCCGGAGACGTCGATGACGATGAGGACGTTCGCGGGCTTGCGCAGGTCGGCCCAGCCGGTGAGCACCTTGTCGAGCACGTTCGGCGCGGGCGGGCTGAGGGTCGTCCTCGGCTCGGCGGGCAGCAGCCCGTTCGCCTGGGTGATCAGCTTGCCCGGCTTGCCCTCGTGGGAGCGGAAGGCGAACTCGGCGAACCGGTCCTGCTGCTCGGGGGCCTGCAGGTGGGCGAGGAAGTCGGCCGCCACCGCCCGCTTGGCGTCGTCGACCCACGGGGCGCTCAGCACCGCGTACGGGTTGTCGGAGTAGAGCGTGCCCTCCTTGGGATAGATCGCCGCGAGCGGCACCTTGGGCTTGGCGTGCTTGCCCAGCGTCGCGGGGTCACCGGTCGGGTTGCCCTGGTTGTAGTCCCAGACCGACTTCTCCTCCACCGCGACCGCGGAGATGTAGCTCAGTCCCGCACCCGCGTCGTCGGCCCGCTGCAGGTTGGACAGGAACGTCAGCGTCGTGTCGCCGTAGTGCACGATCGAACGTTCCACGTCCCGGACGAAGTCCCTGGTCCTGGCGTCGGCCACGTTCTTCTCCGACAGGTCGCCCGACAGGCCGGTCGCCGCGAAGTAGGCGCCGATCGTGGCGTTCAGGCCGCTGGTGGAGAAGTTGGGGTTGGTCTTGCCGAGCTTGAAACTCCCCCACTCGGGGTGGTCGTACTTCGCCCACGATCCGGCCGACACGGCGAGCACGTCGGACCAGCCGAGCTTCTTGTCCGGCCAGCCCAGCGCCTGGGCCATCGGCATGGGCATCGCGACGACCAGCGGCGTCTTGGCGATCGACGGGTTGTCGGCGGCGACGAGGGAGGCGGAGTCGTTTCCGGTGGCGCGCTGCTGGAGCAGGGTGATCCAGCCGCTGCTGGCGGGCGACCACACGTCGGGGCGGGGGCCGTCCTGGCGTTCGTCCCAGCCCCTGGCCAGCGCCTGCATCGCGCCGCCGCTCGCCTTGGTCTCGATGACGACGTCGGCGCAGCGCCCCTGCACGGTCTTGCCGTTGTAGTCGGAGGCGATCGTCCGAAGCAGCTCGGCCTTCTCCGACGAGGCGGCGACGGTGAGGGTGACGCCGTCGTCGCACGTCTTGGACTGCTCGCCGGTCTTCGGCGCCCCCGACGTCCCTGACGACCCTGACGCCCCCGACCTTCCGGGTTCGTTTCCGCCGACGAAGATCCGCAGGGCGACGATCAGAGCTCCGGCGAGAATGATCGCGACGATGAACGGCGCGAAGTTCCTACGCCGGCGCTGCGGTTGCTGGTACAACCCTGCCTCCTGGGGGGATGTCTGTACTTATCCGACGAACGAACCGCCCCGAGAGTTCTCCGCGACCGGAGTTCGTCGCGGGCGCGGCAGCGGGCAGGGGGAGGGAACGCTCCGCGACCGGAGACGCGAGCCCCGGAGAAACAGAGGTGCCCGTACGCCAAGGGCACTCCCGGTAAGCACCGGAAGTGCCCGATGGATGTCGGCCGCCGGACCGCCGCGGAGGCGTACAGCCTGTCAGATCGCGATGGAGGCGTACAGCCTTCAGACCGCCGCGGAGGCGTACTCCTGGAGGAAGAGCGCCTCGGCGGTGGCGGTGCGGCGCAGCTCCTCGATGTTCACCCGCTCGTTGGGGGCGTGGATCGCCGCGTCGTCGTCCTCGGCGCCGAAGAGCAGGATCGTGGCGGCGGGGAACTGCCTGACGAAGGTGGAGACGAGCGGGATCGAGCCACCGGCGCCGACGTCGCGCGGGGGGCGGCCGAAGGCGCGCTCCATGGCCCGGTTCAGCGCGGAGCGGGCCGCGCCACCGGTGTCGGCGAGGTAGCCGGAGCCCATGGTGTAGTCGCCGACCTCCACCTGGACACCCCAGGGGGCGACCTGCCGCAGGAAGTCGACGACGGCCTCGACGGTCGTCTTCGGGTCGCCGGCCGGGGGAACCCGTACGGTCACCCGGGCCCTCGCGACGGCCTGCACCGCGTTGATCGCACCGGAGACCGTCGGCACGTCCAGGCCGGTGACCGTGATCGCGTACGAGGCCCACAGGCGGTCGGCGAGCGAGCCGGAACCGACCGTGGAGACGCCGTCGAGCACGCCCGCGGTGACGCGGAACTCCTCCTCCGACGGGCCCGAGCCGAGGAAGCTGCCACGAGGCAGGCCGGGCACGCGGATGTCGCCGTGGTCGTCGTGCAGGGCGGCGAGCATCCGGATCAGCGCGGCGAGGGCGTCGGGGGCGGCGCCGCCGAACGAGCCGCTGTGCAGCGACTCCTTGAGGGTGCGCACCTCGACGGTGAAGGCGCCGGTGCCGCGCAGCGAGGTCGTCACCGCGGGGTCGCCGACGCGGGGGTTGCCGGTGTCGGCGACCACGATCGCGTCGGCGCGGAACAGCTCGGGGTTCTGCTCGACGAAGGCCTCCAGGCGCTCGCCCGCGTACTCCTCCTGGCCCTCGACGATGACCTTGACGCCGACCGGGAAGCGCCCCTGGAAGGCGCGGAGCGCCGCGACGTGGGAGATGACGCCCGACTTGTCGTCGGCCGCGCCACGGCCGTAGATCGCGCCGTCGATCTCCGTCGGCTCGAAGGGCGGGGTGCGCCAGAGTGCGAGGTCGCCGGTGGGCTGCACGTCGTAGTGCGCGTACAGGAGCACGGTCGGCGCACCTGGCGGGGCGGGGGCCTCGGCGTAGACGGCGGGGTAACTGCCCTCGACGGGGATCTGCCGGACGTGCGGCAGGCCGGTGCTGCGCAGCAGTTCCTCGGTCACGGCGGCGGCCGCGTGCACGGGCTCCTCGGGGTGGCCGGGAAAGGCCACCGAGGGGATGGAGACGAGCCGCTTGAGGTCGGCCACCGCCTGGGGCAGGCCGGTGGCGACGGCGTTCTCGATCTCGTCAGGAGTCACGACTTTCCCCCGCATCTCAATATCTGGTGCGTCCTATTGGATCACAGCCGTGAGTACGGCCGCTCTCGCGCACGATTCCAGCACATCAGGGTTCCGCCAAGTGGAACCGGGGTTTGGGTAATGATCGGCCCGCCATCTCATCTGATCGCGGATTTCGTCGTTGTTACATGACGGTTTTGCGGATTCCGAGGTTCTCGCACTTTAATGCCACGTTTTCACTTGGCAAGCGCTGTTCTGGCAGGCAGACTGTTGGAAGCCCAGCTCAACGAGGGAAGATCGCGATGACGCACCCTGAAAACACCGACGTGACCTCGCTCATGAAGGCCGCCCAGGACAACCTGTGGATGCACTTCACCCGGCACAGCTCGTACGAGGGTGCCGAGGTGCCGATGATCGTGCGGGGCGAGGGCTCCTACATCTACGACGTGCACGGCAAGCGCTACCTCGACGGACTCGCGGGGCTCTTCGTGGTCCAGGCGGGGCACGGCCGCAGCGAGCTGGCCGAGGCCGCCGCCAAGCAGGCCCAGGAGCTGGCGTTCTTCCCGCTGTGGTCGTACGCGCACCCCAAGGCCGTAGAGCTGGCCCAGCGGCTCGCCGCGGAGACCCCCGGCGACCTCAACCGGGTCTTCTTCACCACCGGCGGCGGCGAGGCCGTCGAGACCGCGTGGAAACTCGCCAAGCAGTACTTCAAGATCACCGGCAGGCCGCTCAAGCACAAGGTCATCAGCCGCCAGATCGCCTACCACGGCACCCCGCAGGGCGCCCTGTCGATCACCGGCATCCCGGCCTTCAAGCAGATGTTCGAGCCGCTGGTCCCGGGTTCCGTCAGGGTGCCCAACACCAACCACTACCGCGCCGACGAGATCACCGGCATGCCCGGCATGACGCCCGAGCAGTACGGCTACTGGGCCGCCGAGCGGGTCGCCCGCGCCATCGAGATGGAGGGCCCCGACACCGTGGCCGCCGTCTTCGTCGAGCCGGTGCAGAACGCGGGCGGCTGCTTCCCGCCGCCCCCCGGATACTTCCAGCGCCTGCGCGAGATCTGCGACGAGTACGACGTCCTGCTCGTCTCGGACGAGGTCATCTGCGCCTTCGGCCGCCTCGGCACCATGTTCGGCGGGCAGAAGTTCGACTACGTGCCCGACATCATCACCTGCGCCAAGGGCATGACCAGCGGCTACTCGCCGATCGGCGCCATGATCGCCTCCGACCGCCTCTTCGAGCCGTTCAAGAACGGCACCGAGATGTTCGCCCACGGCTACACCTTCGGCGGCCACCCGGTGTCCTCGGCCGTCGCGCTGGCCAACCTCGACCTGTTCGAGCGGGAGGACCTGCTCGGCCACGTCACCCGCAACGAGCCGGTCTTCCGCTCCACCCTGGAGCGTCTGCGCGACCTGCCGATCGTCGGCGACGTGCGCGGCTCCGGCTACTTCTGGGGCATCGAGCTCGTCAAGGACAAGGCGACCAAGGAGACCTTCAACACCGAGGAGTCCGAGCGCCTCATCAGGGGCTTCCTCTCCGGCGCCCTCTACGAGGCGGGCCTGTACTGCCGCGCCGACGACCGGGGCGACCCCGTCATCCAGCTCGCCCCGCCGCTCATCTGCGGGCCGAAGGAGTTCGACGAGATCGAGTCCATCCTCCGCTCGGTGCTGACGGAGGCGTGGAGCCGCCTCTGAGCGCGCACGTCCGCGCCTTCCGGGCGCCGGATCCGCCGGAGTGACCCGCGCCGCACCCGCACAGACCTCGGTGCCACTCCGTTGAACAAGGAAAGGAAATCCCATGAAGATCGGCGTGCCTGCCGAGGTCAAGAACCACGAGTACCGCGTCGCCGCGACCCCGGCGGGCGTGCACGAGCTTGTCCGCCACGGCCACGACGTCTACATCCAGCGCGACGCGGGCCTCGGCTCGCACCTCACCGACGAGGAGTACCTCTTCGCCGGCGCCAAGATCCTCGACACCGCGGACGAGGTGTGGGACCAGGCCGAGATGATCCTCAAGGTGAAGGAGCCCATCGCGGAGGAGTACCACCGCATGCGCCCCGGCCAGGTGCTCTTCACCTACCTGCACCTCGCGGCGGGCCGCGAGTGCACCGAGGCCCTCCTTGAGCGCGAGGTCACCGGCATCGCGTACGAGACCGTCCAGGTCGGCAACACCCTGCCGCTGCTCGCCCCGATGTCCGAGGTCGCGGGCCGGCTCGCCCCGCAGGTCGGCGCCTACAACCTCATGCGCTTCAACGGCGGGCGCGGCGTGCTGCCCGGCGGCGTGCCCGGTGTGGCGCCCGCCAAGGTCGTCGTCATCGGCGCGGGCGTCTCCGGGCTCAACGCCGCGCAGATCGCGGTCGGCATGGGCGCCGACGTCACCGTCCTCGACCTCAACGTCGACCGCCTGCGTTTCATCGACGCCATCTACCAGGGCCGTCTCAAGACCCTCGTCTCGACCTCGTACGCGATCGAGAAGGAAGTCCTGGAGGCCGACCTCGTCATCGGCGCGGTGCTGATCCCCGGAGCCAAGGCCCCGACCCTCGTCTCCAACGAACTGGTCTCCCGGATGAAGCCGGGCTCCGTGCTCGTCGACATCGCGATCGACCAGGGCGGCTGCTTCGAGGACTCCCGCCCGACCACGCACGCCGAGCCGACCTACCAGGTCCACAACTCGATCTTCTACTGCGTGGCCAACATGCCGGGGTCCGTCGCCAACACCTCCACCTACGCGCTGACCAACGCCACGCTGCCCTACGCGGTCAAGCTGGCCGGCCTGGGCTGGAAGGAAGCGCTCCAGCAGGACGCCTCCCTCGCGCCGGGTCTCAACACCCACGCGGGACGGCTCACCAACGAGCAGGTCGCCATCGCCCTCGAACTGCCGTACGTGCCGGTCTCCGAGGTCATCGCCGCCTGAGCCGGATCCCGCACGTCCCGCGCGGTCAGGGTGCGGGACGTGCGGGATCCACAGGTCCGGCCGGACCGGTTCGTGAGAGGCGGCCGACGCCGCTCACGGTGATCGGTACCGACCGCAGGGCAGGATCGGTGCCGGTCGCGATGATCGGCCGGAGCGCAGGGCAGGGCCGGTGCCGATCACGGTGAGCAGCCGGAGCACGGGACACGATCGGTGCCGATCACGGTGACAGAGCCGAGCGCAGGGCGCGGGCGGTGATCAGGACGTGCTCGATCTCCGCCGGGGTCGGCCAGGGGACGCCACCGGGACGCAACAGCGCGGCCCGTACGGCGGCCAGGTGCTCGACCGCGCCCAACGGCAGCCCGCTCCGCTCGGCCAGCCACGCCGTGACGTCGGTGTGGTCGCGCAACGGCCGGGTGACGAGATCCCAGGTGCCGAGGATCTCGGTCAGGTCGGCGATCCTCAGGGTGGCGCCACCCCGCCGGGCGACGGCGGCCGCGGCCAGCTCGGCGCGGGCGACGAGCTCCGGCTCGGCGGTCCGGCCCCACGGGGGAGAGGGCGGGTCGGACAGCCACCGCTCCGCCTCGCGGGAGAACCCCGCGGCCGACAGCAGCGCGGCCAGCTCGACCGCGGCCCGGTGGTGCCCGGCCTGTGCCGCCTGGCGGAACCAGTGCTGACCGCCCTGCAGGTCGCTGTGCTCGGCGATGAGCAGCAGGCCGAAATTGAAGGCGGCCTCCGGGTCGCCGCTCGCCGCGGCCCGGCTGAACCAGTGGCCGGCCCCCTGCGCGTCGCTCATCTCCACGCACACGAACCCGGCCGTTCGCTGGTCGTCGATCCTGCCGGTGCAGGCCGCCCGCTCGAACCAGGCACGCGCGGTGCGCAGGTCACCGAGGGAGAGCGCGATCCCGCCCAGTTGGGACGCGGCACCGGGGTGCTCGTGCCTGGCGGCCAGCCGGAAGAACGCCTCCGCCCCCTCGGGATCGAGATTGGCCTGCAGGAACAGCCCGAGATGGTAGGCCGCGTCGGCATGACCGTTCCTGGCGGCCGACTCCCACCAGCGCAGCGCCTCGTCCTCCTCCCCGGCGGCGTAGGCGAGGAAGCCGAGATCGTGGGCCGAGGCGAGGTCGCCGTCCATCGCGGCCCTGCGATGCCACTCCACGGCGGCCTTCACCTCGCCGCCGTCCTCGCAGAGCAGCGCGAGCCGCCTGGCCGCCGCCCGGGAGCCCGCCCCGGCCGCCGTCTCGAACCACCGCCGGGCGGCGGGGACGTCGCCGTGCTGGTCCAGCAGGAGGGTCGCCAGGTTCACCGCCGCCTCGACGTCTCCGGCGTTCGCCGCCAGCTCGTACCACCTCGCGGCCTCCGCGGGGGTGCCGTGTTTCTCGTGCCAGATGCCCAGGTTGTAGGCGCTGTCGAGGTTTCCCGCGGCCGCCGCGCGCTCCCACCAGTGCCGCGCCGCCGAACGGTCACCGCACTGGGCGAAGTGGCGGCCGAGCAGGTGGGCGGCCTGCACGTCGCCGCCGTGCGCGGCGAGCAGCAACTCCGTCTCGCCGTCCATGTCGTTCTCGTGCTCGGTGCCGCGGGGGGTGGGTATCAGCCCCGCGGTCGTCTCCGGGTCGTCAGGCCACCCCATGATCACACTCCTCGCCGACGGCGCCCAACCGACAGATCACAGGGTGACACGTAAGCACTCCGTGACGGAGGGTAATCGCGGACTTTCGCTCGACACCCCGCCTCCCGGTCCGCTCCGGTGCTCGGACGAGGCGTACGAATCCCGCCCGCACGCCTGTCGGGTCATCGGGGTGCCACGTCCGGTGAGTGTGGACGAACGCCTCCCGGCCGAGGTCGGCAGATCCTGTTGAAGACACCACGGTCGGTCAGGCGACGAGCCGGACCTCACCGGGAGGTGTTCACCTCCATCCTCACGGTCAGACGAAGCGGATGAACCCCACGTACATCCCCATCGAGCAGACGTAACGCAGCGAGCCCGCGTCCCGAGCGCCCAGCCGTACGGTGGCGGGCAGTGTCACGTCGCGACCGTCGATCGTGAGCGTCCGGGTGCAGCCGGGGGCGCCCACCAGGTGGAAGACGAGCTCCGTGGGGAATCCCGCGCGGGCGGTCACCACACCCGGCCGGTAGCCCCGGTCGGTGGCCCAGATGTCGATCCGCTGGACGCCGCCGGAGCGTACGGCCGCCCGTGCGTGATCGCCCGTCGTCCCCGCCGGGCCGTCGGGGATGCCGCCCGCCGGGCCGTCCGCCGCTCCCGCCTCGTCCGTCGCCCCCGCCATCGGGTTCCGCGCGGTCCCCGCCGGGGCGCCCGCCGCCATCGCCGGGCCGCCCGATCCGGGGAGCCACCCTCCGAGGCTCAGCCCCGAGGAGATCGTCCACAGGCCCGTCGCGAGTGCGGCGACCCCGGCCAGCGCCGCCAGCCTGGTGGTCGCGGCCCGCCGCAGGACCAGCCCGAGAAGCGCGAACGCGGGCGTCGTCCCTGCCACGAACCCCGCCATCACCGCGCCCCCGCCCAGCACCGACCCGCTGGAGACCGCCACCGTCTCGATGCCGAGCGTCACCCCGCACGGCAGCAGGATCGTCGCGGCACCGAGCGCGAGCGCCCTGGGAGCGGGGACGGTGATTCCCGCGAGTCCCGCGAGTCCCGTGATCCCGGACACGCCGCCGCGACGGGACGTACGCCCGCCCGCTGCGACGCCCGGGTGGCATCCGGTTCGCGGCCCGCGCCCGAACATGCGGATTCCGAAGCCCACGACCGCGATCCCGGCCGCGACGAGCAACGCGGCCCTGACCTGAGGGCCGAGCAGCACGGCGGACCCGGCCAGTCCGAGCAGCGCCCCGGCCACCACGTGGGAACCGAGGCGCCCGGCGAGGAAGAGCGCGACGACCACGGGACCCGAAGGCCCCGCTTCGGCACCGCCGCCCTTACCGTCTCCGCCGTTCCCGCAGTGCTCGTCGGTTCCGTCGGTTCCGTCGGTTTCGTCGGTCCCGCGGTGCTCGTTGGCTCCGTCGGTTTCGTCGGTCCCGTCGCATTCGCGGGTCTCGCGGTGTCGGCGGGAGCGGGCAGGAAGGTCGCGCGAGGTGAGACCTGCGAGCAGGCCACCCTGTACGGCCGTGCACGAGGCCGTACCCGCGACCAGTCCCGCGGCGAGCCCGGCGGCGAACAGCGCGGCCGGCCCCGCGCTCAGCGGGCATCCCCGGTAGCCATCCCGATCTCCACTGACCCAAGGTAATCTCACCAGAGGATGACTGATAGTGATATTTCCTTACCGAGCGCTCACGCTGTCCTTACCGGACGTCCACGTTTCGCGGCGTTTTTCCGATGTTCCTCGACGCCAACGGCCCGGGGACCTCCCGGGCCGTTCTCGCTGTGCGATGGACATCACGGCGCGCGACGAATCCCGCCGACGGCGAAACTCAGCGGGCGGCGGCGTTCAGGTCGACGAGAACCTGCGTGCCCGACCCCGACCGGAACCGGAACATGTCCTCGTGCATGTACAGGGTGGGAGCGGCCTTGTCCCCCCGGCGCGTCGGAACCGGGAACAGCCGGCCGGTGCGTCCCGTGGCGAGGTCGTGCACAGAACTCGCCCCCCTGCCGTCGCGGTCCTCCTGGTGGAGCAGGACGAAGCGGCCCGAGTGGAGATACCCGCGAGCCGTCCCCGGCAGCGCGTGCCGCCCGGTTCCGTCGCGCCGCCACGCCTCGATGTTGTTGAAGCACCACGTCACCCCGCAGTCGTTCCACGACGTCCGCCCGGCGGGAGGAACCACGTCCCTGGCCTCGCCGGTGAGCACGTTCTGCAGGTGCTCCACGGGGCGGGAAGCGGATCTCTCCTCCGCGCCTCGCCGAGGCCGTTCGGCCCACGGCCAGTCGGCGAGGTGGAAGCCTTTGGTGCCGTCGACCAGGGACGCCTTCCCGCCCTTCAGCGGAGCCCGGTAGACACCGCCGCCGTCGACCGGCGACCAGACGGCCGTGCCGTCGGCGACGGCCAGGTCGATCCCGCTGTAGCTGTCGTCGATGATCACGGCCTTGACCGAGGCGATCCGCCGCGGGACGCCGCCCGTGACCGGCACCGCCCATATCTCCGTCCTGCGGTCGTTGAGCGTGGACCATGCGAGGTACCCGTCGCCGAAGACCAGCTTGCTCGACGCGTTCGAACTCTTGAGCGCCGCGATCCGGGTGAACCTCCGTCTGTCGACGTCGTAGGACCAGATCCCGTCGGGCCGGTTCCCGGTGAGTCCCGCCCCCACCACGACCCGGTCGGTGACGAACAGGTCCGGGGTGAACACCCGGCCACCCGGTGCCTTCGTCGGGATCTCGTGCACCGCGCCCGGCCAGACCTGCTTGACCGGCGGCGCGAGAGGACCGACGTAGGGCGTCGGCTGTGCCGCCGGAGCCGTTGGAACCGCCGGAACCGTCGGAGTAGGTGACGCGACCGTACGCGTTCCCACGACGGTGGCCGTCGTCACGACCGCGATGGAGGCCGCCACCGCCACCGGTGCCCACGGCCTGAATCTCGGCGACGCCCCGCGTGACGCGGGTGGCGTCCCGAACCGCCCGTCGTCCCGTACGGCCTCCGCCCTGGCGGTCATCGCGTCCCTGAGCCGATCCTCGATGTCGGTCATGCCCTGTCTCCCAGTTCGCGTTCAAGCCGTTCCAGAGCCCTGAAAACGGTGGACCGTACGGTGCTCTCCCTGACGCGCATCGCCTCGGCGATGTCGGCGTGGGACAGATCGAGGTAGTAACGCAGGACGAGGACCTCGCGCTGCCGCCTGGGCAGCCGGTTGAGCGCGGCCAGCATCTCCTGTCGTGACTCGCCGAGCAGCGCGGCCGTCTCCGCCGAGTCCACCGGCTCCTCCCGCCGCCCCACCATCACCCTGGCGGCGATACCGCGCCGGCGCAGGACGGACCGCGAGGCGTTCAGCACGCAGACGCGGACGTATGTCAGGGTGAGCGGCTCGGGGGGCCTGTCGTGCAGCCTGGAGAAGACGTCCTGTACGACGTCCTCGGCGGCCTCCCTGTCGCCGACGAGCAGCACGGCGAAGCGCACCAGGGCGAGGCGGTGCTCGCGATACAGGCCGACCAGTATCGTCTCGGCACCTGGTGGTCCGGGCGCGCGAGCGGCTATCTCACCGTTCATGACCTAAAGAACGCGTAGCGGTCCCGATCCGCTGCTTCGACGGGCACGGCGATCGCGGCCCCGCCCGGCCGGCCGATCGGGGCCGCGGAGCCTACCTTCCGTGGCGTACGGCCCCGCTCGTCACGGGGTGGTCTGAGTGTTCGCGAAGATCGAGGTGTCGAGGGTGAAGTCGACCGGCTCGGGCAGGTGCAGGCGCGAACCGATCTCGACCCGGGTGGAGGTCCGATATTCGCCCTCCTTGGGGTCGCTGAGGACCGTCACGGTGGCGGGGGAGACCACGGGGTTGATCAGAAGCATCACGGGGACACCGCCCGAGGCGTAGATGGCGGGCTTGCGGTCGCGGTCGTCGAAGATGCTGCCCGGGGACACGATCTCGGCGACCATGAGGAGGCCGGAGGAGCGCAGTTCGCGGTCACCCCAGCGCGGGCAGTCTTCGGGCGCCAGCACGAAGTCGGGGACGACCAGGTCGTGGGACCCGTCGACACGGACCGCGACGTTGCCCGTGTACGCGTTCAGGTCGCCGTCCTTGATCGGCCGATGGAGTTCCGCGAAGAGGCGCATCGCCACCTGGGCGTACTCGGGGCCGCTCAGCGGGCTCACCACCAGTTTTCCTTCGATCACCTCGGCCCGCAGTCCGGGAAGAGGTGGGAGCGCGTCGTAGAGTTCGTGCGGTGTGTGCGGCAGACGCAGGGATGCGGTCTCCGGAGAGGGAGCCAGATCCGCGTGGTGACGCGGTGTCGTTTCGGTAGTCATATGCCCCTCCGTATCCTGGTGAACACGATGAGTATTCCAGGGGGGCGGGTGAAGCATGGGTTTCTCGTGGAAAGGGAGGATCAGATCCAGCCGGGGCGGACGAGGCCGGATTCGTAGGCGACGACGACCAGTTGGGCACGGTCGCGGGCGTGGAGTTTCATCATGGTCCTGCTGATGTGGGTCTTGGCGGTGGCGGGGCTCATGAAGAGCTTGCCCGCGATCTCGTCGTTGGTCATGCCGGTGCCGACCAGGGCGAGGACCTCGCGCTCGCGGTCGGTGAGCAGGCCGAGGTCGCGGGCGTGGCGCGGCTCCTTGGCCCGGCTCGCGTACTCGGCGATCAGGCGACGGGTCACGCCGGGGGAGAGCAGGGCGTCGCCCGCGGCCACCACCCGGACGGCCTGGATGAGCTCGGCCGGTTCGGTGTCCTTGACGAGGAAGCCGCTGGCGCCGCCTCGGAGGGCCTCGAAGACGTACTCGTCCAGCTCGAAGGTCGTGAGAATGATGATCTTCGGTCCGGCGGGCATCTCCCGGGTGGCGGTCAGCCCGTCCATGCCGGGCATGCGGATGTCCATCAGGACCACGTCCGGCTCGTGCTCGGCGGCGAGCCGCAGGGCCTGGGCCCCGTCGGAGGCCTCGGCCACCACGGTCATCCCCGGCTGCGCGTCCAGCAGGGCACGGAACCCCGCCCTGACGAGGGCCTGGTCGTCGGCGAGAACAATCTTGATCATCGGGATTCCTCCGGGATCGGCAGCAGGGCCTCGACGCGGAAGCCCCGGCCGTGATGCGTGGCGGTGAGCGTTCCCCCGAGCGCCGATGCCCGCTCCCGCATGCCGGGAACGCCGTTCCCGCTGCCCAGGCTCTCCCCGGGGGCGTCGCCGCCCGAGTCGGTGACCTGGACGGTGAGCGCGTGGGGAGCGTAGTCGAGCACGATCGTGACCGACGCGCCGGGGGCGTGCCGGGTGACGTTGGTGAGGGCCTCCTGCACGATGCGGTACCCGGCCCGGTCGACGCCGGGAGGCAGCGGCCCGGCCTCGCCGACGATCTCCTTGGTGACCGGCAGCCCGCTGCGCTCGATGAGCTCGTCGAGCCGGTCCAGCCCGGCGGTGGGGGAACGGGGGGCGCCGTCGCGCAGGACGTTGAGCACCGACCGCATCTCGGTCAGCACGTCCTTGGACGCCTGCTTGATCGTGGTGAGCGCGGTCCGCGCCTGCTCGGGGTGGTCGTCGATGAGGTGCAACGCGGTGGACGCCTGCACGTGGATGAGGGAGATGTTGTGCGCGAGGACGTCGTGCAGCTCCTGGGCCATGGTGAGCCGCTCCTCGCTGGCCCGCCGCCGTAGCTCCTCCTGCTCCACCCGCGCGTGCTCGGCCTGCCGCTCCCTCCTGGCCCGGGAGACCTCGGCGGCCACCACCGCGAGGCCCATCAGCGCGGCCACCGCGAGATCGTGGAACCAGCCGGTCGTACGAACGGGGGCGAACCAGGACGTGTAAACCACGAAGAACACGTAGGCCAGGCCCCATATCGACCAGGCCGCCCGCCGGTGCCCGGTGACCACGGCGGTGTGGAACGCGATGATCGGACTGAGGAAGACCGGCCCGTAGGAGTAGCCGAGGCCGATGAAGATCACTGTGGAGCCCGCCGCGACGGCCAGGCTGAGCACCGGACGGCGCCGGCGTACGATCAGGACCAGCGGCCCGGCCAGCAGGAGCACCCAGCCCAGCGGGTCGAGCGGGATCCTGAGTATGCCGGGGTCGTGGACCTGCCACCACTGCACACCGCGGGTGACCACGCCCTGGAAGACCCCCACGAGCAGCGGGAGCGGCAACTCGGCCCAGCGGGGTTTGACGTGCACGCTCAGCACTGTACGTGCGCCCACAGGCAGGGCGCGTCCATCCCGTGAGGCATGAGGCGATACATCCCCTGCGGTAGGGAAGGGGCTGACAAGGCTTACGGGCTGAGTCAAGCTGTCTGCGGGAGGTCATCATGATCAATCGTCGAGTCGCCGCCCCCCTGGCGGGGGTCCTGGTGGGAAGTTCCTTACTGCTCGTCCAACCCGCCGCCGCCTCTCCACAGGCGTCACCGGTACGGCCGGGTGCGGAGAAGAAACCCGTCGCGGAGGGGTACGGGGGCGCGGTCTCGACCGTCGACCTCGACGCCGGCAAGGTCGCGCTGGGCGTGCTGCGCCAGGGCGGCAACGCCATGGACGCGGCGGTCGCCGCCGCGGCCGCCCTGGGGGTGACCGAGCCCTACTCGGCCGGGCTGGCCGGGGGCGGGTTCATCGTCTACTACGACGCGCGCCACAAGAAGGTCCACACGATCGACGGCAGGGAGACCGCCCCGAAGGCGATGGGGCCGACCTCTCTGGAGGGCATTCCGTTCGAGGAGGCCGTGACCAGCGGGCTGTCCGCGGGGGTGCCCGGCAGTGTGGCCCAGTGGGAGCTGGCGCTGCGCAAATTCGGCACGCTCTCGCTGAAGCAGGCGCTGAAACCCGCGACCGAGCTCGCCTCCAAGGGATTCAAGGTCGACCAGACCTTCTACGACCAGACAGCCGCGAACGCCGCCCGTTTCAAGGACTTCACCTCCACCGCCAAGCTCTACCTGCCGAACGGCGCCCCGCCGCCGGTCGGTTCCACCTTCCGCAACCCCGAGCTGGCCGAGACCTACCGCAAACTCGGTAAGCAGGGCGGCGGGTGGCTGTACGGCGGCTCCCTGGGCGCCGAGGTCGTGGCCACCGTGAAGAAGCCGCCGGTCACCCCGGGCTCCACCCGTAACGTGCGGCCGGGACTGATGGAGCTGGCCGACCTCAAGGCCTACCGGGCGCTCGAACGGCCGCCCACGAAGGTGACGTACAAGGGCATGGACGTGTACGGCATGGCGCCGCCGTCCTCGGGAGGCTCGACGGTCGGCGAGGCGCTCAACATCCTCCAGGTCCTGCCGAAGGTCGGTGAGCACGAGTATCTGGAGGCCTCCAGGCTCTCCTTCGCCGACCGGGGCAAGTACGTCGGCGACATCCCGGGCGTCCCGCTCCAGGAGCTGCTCTCCGACGGGTTCGCCAAGGAACGCGCCTGCCTGATCGGCGAGCGGGCGCTGACGAGCCCGGTCGCGCCCGGTAACCCCGACGGGACGTACGGGCCGTGCGCGCCCGCTCCCTCGGCGGAGGCCACCCCGTCGGCCCCCGAAGGGCCGGAGACCACGCACCTGGTGGTCACCGACCGGTGGAACAACGTGGTCGCCTACAACATCACCATCGAGTCGACCGGCGGCAACGGCATCGTCGTCCCCGGCCGGGGTTTCCTGCTCAACAACGAGCTGACCGACTTCACCTTCGGCCCGGCCCCCGGCGACCCGAACCTGCCCGCCCCGGGTAAGCGGCCCCGTTCCTCGATGGCGCCGACGATCGTGCTGGACGACGGCAGGCCGCTGCTCGCGCTGGGTTCCCCCGGCGGTTCGACGATCATCACCACCGTGCTGCAGATCCTGGTCAACCGCTGGGACCTCGGCATGTCGCTCCCCGAGGCGCTCGCCGCGCCCCGGGCCACCCAGCGCAACACCCCCCAGACCCAGGCGGAGCAGGCATACATCGACCGCTACGGCGCCGAACTCACCGAACGGGGCCACAGCCTCGTACTGAACCCCGAGATCGGCGCGGCCACCGCGGTCGAGTTCCTGCGGAACGGGAGGCTCCAGGCGGTGGCGGAGCCGACCCGTCGCGGCGGAGGCAGCGCGCTGGTGGTGAACGAGCGCAGATAGGGGTCCCGTACTCGCGGCGGCACGTACGGTGACGGCGCGAACGGACACCGGATCCGGCGGCGTGGTCTCGGCCGCGCCGCCGGGGACGCCGAAGGGCGTCGGCGGGACGTCTAAGGACGTCCAGGGACGTTCGGGAACGCGAAAAGCGCCGAGGGCGATGCCTTCGGCGCTGCGGACTCCCCGGTCGTCAGAGCAGCAGGTACGCGGCCACGGCGACGACGACCAGCACCCCGACCACCACCGCCGCCGTGATCGGCAGGACGAGCGACCGCTTCTCGGGGGCGGCCTCGGGGTCCTTACGCTGGGCGAACGCGCGGAACGCCTGGGTGTTGCCCGCGGGGTCAATCTGCTGAGGATCAGACATGGAGATGACTGTAGCGATACGGGATACCTCCCAACACTGATTTGTCCACTTTCACGAGACGGATTCCGCTGCTTGGCCAGGGACGAGGGCTGAGGGCCGGACCGCCGACCGGGGCGGATAGCGTGGTGTCATGCTCCGGATCCTGTTCTCCGCCCGCGTGGTGGTGCTCCACCTGCTCGCGGTCGGGGCCCTCGTCGTGTGCGGGCTGCTGGGCAGGTGGCAGCTCGGCGTCTTCGAGGATTCCGGCATGCCCCAGTCGCTGCGGGATCCCGCCCCCGTGGCGGTCGCCACCCTCACCGCGCCGGGAAAGCACATGGCGGCCGACGCGGTCAGCCGCCAGGTGACCGCCGAGGGGACCTTCGACGTCTCGAAGCAGCTCCTGGTGGCCGAGCGCGACGGGGGTCTGTGGCTGCTGGCCCCGCTGGACCTCGGCGACGGCACCTCCATCCCGGTCGTACGCGGCTGGGTGGCCACGGCGGGAGATCCCGCCGTCACGGCCCCTGCCGAGGGGCGGGTGACCCTCAGCGGGCGCCTGCGGCCCTCGGAGTCCACCGACAGCGTCCAGCGCCGGACCAGGCAGCTGCCGCCGGGGCAGGTGCTGACCGTGTCGTCGGCCGAACTGGTCAACCTCTGGCGGGGTACGAAGCTGCGCGACGGTTTCGTGATCGCCACCGCCCAGTCACCGGCTCCCGCGGTCGCGGCCAGGCCGGTGAGCGCCCCTCCGCCGACCGAGCCGGGCGGGCTCACCTGGCGCAACCTCGCCTACGCCGCCCAGTGGTGGATCTTCGGGCTTTTCGCGGTCTTCATGTGGTGGCATTTCGTTCGTGACGCGCTGCGCGGCGGCACGCGGAAGATCGACGCCACTCCCACCACCGCCACTGAGGCCGACACCGCCACTGTCACAGCCACTGTCACCGACACCGAATCCGGTGCCGCTCCCGACTCCGCCTCCGACGCCGGGATCGCCCCCGGCCCGGGGGCCGCCCACGAGGGCGGCGCCGGTGGAGAGCCGGAGACGCCCGCCCTGCCGGCCCGTACCGCCCCGTGAACCGAACCCCAAGACCGAGGTAACCGACCGTGGAATCCGCTCTCAAGCCCTTTCGCATCCTGGCCTACATCGTCGGCGTGATGCTGCTCATCCTGGTCACCTGCATCGTGCTCAGGTACGGCTTCGGTATCGAGGAGCCCTCGAAGATCGTCTCTCCGATCCACGGCTTCCTTTACATGCTCTATCTCGTGGCCACGATGAACCTGGGCATGAAGGCACGCTGGACGTGGCAGTACATCCTCGGGGTGATGCTCGCGGGCACCGTGCCGCTGCTCTCGTTCGTGTTCGAGCGCAGGGTGACCCGCCGGGTGGAGTCGGAGCTCGCGACCGCCGCCGCCACCGCCTGACCGATCCGGGCCGGGGCCGGAGGCGGGTCACGGTGCGTCCGACCGGGACCAGGTCAGGTCCGGAAGCGGACCACCCGGCCCGCGCCGGGTTCGAAGACGGGCTCGCGAGATGCGTCTGAACGGTCCGGCCCGGAGGCGGTGTGTGAGGCGCGTCTGAACGGTCCGGCCTAGAGGCGGGTCTGTGAGGCGCGCCTGAACGGCCCGGCTCGGAAACGGGATCGCGAGGCCGGGCCGTGCGGGGGGCGTCGCCGCGTCAGCGGCCGAGCCCCCGGCGACGCGAACGCTTGAGACGCTCGCGCTGAGACGGGTCGAGCATCAGGTAGCCGACGACCGGGGCGGCGACGACGCCCAGGAGGATCAGCAGCGTCAGGAAACCTGGCAGGAACAGCCACGACAGGAACACCACTGCTCCGGCGCCGATCGCGTACTTCTGGACGGGCGACATCCTCAACATCCTCCGAACGCGGGGCGGACGCCCCGTCTGTAGTTCATTGTGCGTCGCCCGTCCAACGTGTGAACCCATCGCCGTGGTTCCAGCCGAGATATATCGCGATTTTCCCGGTGATGGCCGTCCCCTGCCACGGGTGCGACAGGAGGGCGTACCGGGCCGTCCGGGCGGCGCCGGGTTGGTAGTTTGGCGGTTTCGCCGGGAACGAGAGTGAACATGTTCCACCGGAAACCGACATGATCATGCTCGTAGGTGCCGGGTTCGGCGACGGGCACCACCGCAGGAGTGACGACCGGACGGGCGCGACCACGCTCGCCGGCGGCGAGAACGATCACGCGACCATGTGGAGGACAGGCTGTGGACGGCACTGAGCGGGAGCCGGCGCGAGGCGAGCTCAGTGCGATCGGGCAGGCACTGGCGATCCTGGGAGACCGGTGGGTGCTGCTGATCCTGCAGCGGGCGTTCCTGCTGCGGATCCGGACCTTCGCCGGCTGGCACGACGCGCTGGGCATCTCCGAGTCGGTTCTCGCCGCCAGGCTCAGAGAACTGGTCGACCACGGCATCTTCGAGCTGTCGGCGTACCGCAGCGGTCGCACCCGCTACGAGTATCGGCTGACGGAGCGCGGGCTCCGGTTGTGGACCCTGCTGGTGGCGATCCACGCGTGGGAGCGAGACTGGGTCGAGCCGAAACGACGCCCGCCGCTGCTGCACGAGCAGTGCGGCCAGGACGCCAAGCCGCACCTCGGGTGCGGTTCCTGCCTGCGGCCGATGAGTGCCCGCGACACCCGGACCGAGCCCGGCCCGCTCGCCACGTTCTCCCGGATCGGCACGCCGCGGCGGCACCGCCGCACGGTCCGCGCCGACACCCCGATCGACCCGATCGGCTACTACACGACGTCGATGGAGATCCTCGGCGACCGGTGGGGCACCAGCGTCCTGGCCGGGGCGTTCCTCGGCATCCGCCGGTTCGTCGACTTCCAGTCCGGCCTCGGCATCGCGCCCTCGGTGCTCACCGACCGGCTGCGCCGCTTCGTCGAACTGCGCGTCTTCGACGCCCGGCCCGACGGCTCGTACCGGCTCACGGACAAAGGACTCGCCTTCTTCGAGGTCTTCGCCTTCCTCGTCGACTGGGCCCAGCGCGAGTTCCCCGCCCCCGAGGGCTCGGCCCTGTCGATCACCCACGCGTTCTGTGGCGCCGCGTTCCAGCCGGTCCTGCTGTGCAGGGCGTGCGAGCGACCGCTCCAGCGACGCGAGGTCCGCTTCATCCTCCCCGATGACCCGATGACGACGCTTGAGGGTTCGCCACCCGGGTGACGGCGCTCGAAGGTTCGCGACCGGAGGGACGGCGCTCGGGGGTTCGCTACCCGGATGGCGTCTCCCGGACGCGGAGTGAGTCGACCGTCCAGCGGGCCGCCTGGAGGGCTCCGGCGCTTCCCCTGCCATCGGTGTCCGGAACGGTGAACCGGTGATACTGCAGCGCCGTCACGATGTTTCCCACACGAATGACGATCACCGAGTTGACGCTCGAATGACCGTTGCTGATCTGGTAGGCGTAGGCCTCGTCGCCGAGCCCCGGCACATCGGCGAGAGCGCTCACGGTCCGCGTGTCCTTCGTGTCCTGTGCGTGGAGGCGAAGGTATTTCGCGTGCGCGAGCGTCGCCTTCGATTCGCGGACGACGGTGATCTTCAGAGTGTTCCTGAGACTGCCGGGCGCGGTCGTGTCAGCCGCCTGCCACTCGCACGTCGCCTTCTCTCTCGACGGGGAGGGCGCGAGGTAGAGGCGGCCCGCCTGTTCCTCCGAGATCAGGGAGCACGGGTCAGGGGCCTTCGCGAAGAAGGTGGGCAGCGGTGCCGGAGCCGCGTTCGTCGGCTGGGACGCGGGACGGGACCAGAGCCAGAACGCCGTACCGCCGCCGGCCAGGAGGACCAGCGCGGCGGCCACGACGATCAGGAGGGGGCGGCGTGATCCGGCGGGCCGGGGGGTGAGTCCCCGCAGGATCGTGCGGGCGGTGTCGGCGTCCGGGCGGTGGGCCGGGTCGGCCGTGAGCAGACTCTCCACCAGCGGGGCGAGCGGGCCGGAGGTCGCCGCGCCGGTGCCCCCCGAGGCGGGGCCGGATTCGACGAGGTCCCCCAGGGGAGAGGCCGGGGCGGTGCCGTCCGCCGGGCGCGGGCCGGTGTCCGGCACCTGTCCCTCGACGGCGGTGAACAGGACGGCGCCCAGGTCGCGCAGCTCGTCGGTGGCGTCGAACATGGCGAAGCCGGTGACCACGACCCTGCCGTCAGGGGTGAGAAGCACGCTCTCCGGGCCTGCCAGAAGGTGAACACCGCGCTCGTGGGCGGCGGTCTGCGCGTCCAGTACGCGCAGCCCGACCTCGGCCGTCCGCTCGGAGGTGAGCGGCCCCTCGGCCCGGACGGTCTGCAGCACCGAGCGGCCCTCGACCGACTCCAGGATCAGCCAGACCTGGTCGGGGAAGGAGACGACGTCGTGCAGGGTGATGACGTTCGGGTGCCTGAGGTCCGCCGCGGCGCGGATCCTGGCGAGGAGGCCGTCGCGCTGCGGGCCGGGCGGCGGGAGCGCCATCCCGGTGACCGTGACGTCGCGCTGGAGCAGTTCGTCGCGGGAACGCCAGGTGGTTCCTGTGCGGTCGCGGCGCTCCAGCAACCGATAGCGACCGGCCAGCAGGTTCGGGTCGCTCATACCGGTTCCTCGGGTGCGCTGGTGTCGAACCGTGCGGGTCGCCCGAGGGCCGCCGGGGGAAACGCGGGACGAGGGCGCTCAGTCAAGGTTGTTCAGCTTCTCGGCGACCTGGCGGGCGGCGCGAAGGGCCTGCCGGCGCATTTCGGCGTTCGGGCGCTCGCCCTTCTGTGACACGTCTACCTCGATCAGCAGGTTGCTGATCCGGAAACGAACCGTGGAGTGGACCCGGTCCAGCGCGGTCACGTCGAAGGCGAAGGCCTCCGCGCCCACCCGATCGGCCTTCCTGACGGCACCGGTCGAGCCGAAGGGGCCTTCTCCCCTGTCGGCGATGGTCCTGGTGCGTTCGGAGACGAAGAACTCGTGGGCCACCTCCGGGGCGGCCTTCGCGTTCACGGGGGCCTTGCGGGTGAGTGAGACCCGCAACCAGTGCGCTTCCGACGGCCCGCCCCAGCCGCAGGAGGACCCCTCTTCCGCCCGCGTGGTCGTCGCGGGCTTGGGGGTCGCGCTGGGCGCCACGGCCCGGCTCTGGGAGTCCGCCAGCAGCGAGCAGGCGTCGGGCGCGGTGGCGAACCGTCCGGCGCCGGTCGTGGGCGACGGGGTCGCGGGCGCCTCTGAGTCGTTCGACGTCATCAGGACCACCGCCCCGGTCGCGGCGAGCGCCACCGTGGCGAGCGCGGCCCCGGTGATCAGGGCGGTACGGCGGGGCTTGGCCGCCCGCCTTCCCGGCACGGTCTCCTGCGTGGAGAGGGGCGGGGCGGCCGGGCCGGGGGAGGCCGGGGAGACCGGGGAGAGCGGCTGCGGGGGCAGTCCCTGGGAGATCTGCCGCAGGGCCGTGCGCAGTCCCGCCTCCCCTGGGCGCAGCCGGGGATCCTTGGTCAGGGCCGCCATGAGCACCGGAGTCAGATCCCCCGCCCCGCGGGGCGGGGGCACCTCCTGGGTGAGGATCGCGCCGATGGTCGCGGCCGGGCTGTCGCGACGGAAGGGACTCCGGCCCTCGACGGCCGTGTACAGGGTCGCCGCAAGGGACCACAGGTCGGTGGCCGGGCCGTCGTCGGTGCCGCGCAGCCGCTCGGGGGCCATGTAGCCGGGGGAGCCGATCAGCGCGTCCGGGGAGGTGAGCTGGACGTCCCCCTCCAGGACGGCGATGCCGAAGTCGGTCAGCAGCACCCCGCCGTCCACGGCGAGCATGATGTTCGCCGGTTTCACGTCGCGGTGCACGATGCCCCGGCTGTGCGCGAGGGCGAGCGCGTCCAGCACGGCCAGGCCGATCACGGCCGCCCTCCGGGGCGGGAGCGGCCCCTCGGCCTGGATCGCCTGTTCCAGCGAACGGCCCTTGACCAGGTCCATCACGATCCACGGGCGGCCGTCCTGCGCGACGACGTCGTGTACGGCCACGATGGACGGGTGCCCCAGCCGGGCGGCGGCACGCGCCTCGCGCAGGGTGCGTTCCCGCGCCTCGACGCGTTGCGCCTCGGGCAGGTGCGGGCCGAGCTTGACCTCCTTGATCGCGACCTCGCGGTGGAGCAGCTCGTCGCGGGCCCGCCACACGACACCCATCCCGCCCGCGCCGAGCTTCTCCACGGCCCGGTAGCGACCCGCCAGTATCGGCAGCGGGCCCGCCATCCGATCAGTCATCGGTTTTCAGGGAGTCGTTGAGCCAGCGGGCCACCCGCAGCGCGCCTTCGGCGATCTTGCCGTCGGGGTCCTCCTTGACGCCGCCCCGCTCGTACTCGACCTCGGCGATCAGGTTGCTGACCCGGAAGACCACGGTCGCCTTGTAGGAGCCGTTGTACAGGTTGATGGCGTTGTACGTGCCCGAGGTGAACGCCTCCTCGCCGACGCCCCGCAGGTCCTTGGGCGGGAGGGGCTTGGGGGTGACGAACTGGCCCTTGTCGACGAGATCCTTCTTCTTGCCCGCCAGATACTCCCTCGCCCTCATGACCTCGGAACCGTCCTGCTTCTGGGCGATCAACCGGACGCGCAGGTCGTACTTCTCGACGTTGGGCTTGCGCCAGTCGTGCTGGTTGAGCCAGTTGCAGACGGAGTGCTCGACCTCCGAGCTCTTGTATCCCGGTACGACCTGGCTCACCTGGTCGTCGTCGAGCAGGCCGCAGGCCCGGGGAGCCGTGGCGAAGCGGCCCTTTGCGCCCGACGGTTCGGCGGCGACGGTGTCGTCGGCGTTCGTGACGATCGAGGTGAGGAGGACGCCGATGGTGACCGCCATGCCGAAGAGCAGCGCGCCGGTGAGCGCGACGACGGGCCGGGGTACGAGCACCCCCGTCGTCCGCTCGGAAGGCTCCGCGGACGCGCCCGGTGGCGTGGGAACGGGAAGGGGGGCCGGCTCACGCGAGGTGGGGGCGTCCTGCGGGTTCTGGTGGGGCGGTGTGGGAGCGGAGGGGAAGGGCGCGCCTGGGTGGGGCTGTCCCTGCTGGGGTGTGCCCTGGTGGGGCTGTCCCTGCGGGGGGAGGCCGGGGGCGGTCCGCTGCTGCGGTGAGGGCTGGTTCTGCGAAGGCTGGTTCTGCCAGGCGATCGGCGTGCCCGGAGAGGAGGAGAGCGCGACCTGTGGGGGGACGGGGACGTCCTGCTGGGGAAGCTTCGCCGTGATGTCGGACATCTGCTCGGTGAGGGTCTTCCTGAAGGGCGCGGTCTCCTCTCCCGGGCGGGACGGGGCGGCCTCGTCCTCCTGCCTGCCCGCGACCCCGGGACCTCCGAGGGGCGCGGTCGCCTCGTACCTCTGCGGTCCTGTCGTGGTGGCCGCTCCCGGGGCCCCGGGAGTGCCGGGGCCCGGAGGGGGCGTCTGCCCGAAGGCCGCCGTCGCCGCGACAGCGGAGGGGGGGAAAGGGATGGAAGGGGAGGAAACGGAAGACGAAGGGGGGTCGGAGGCTCCCGGCTCCGAGGTTCCCCCGACGAAACCTCCCGAGGTCGAAGGGAGCGCGCCGGTGGGAGGCGGCGCGGCCGGAGGCCCCGGACGGTACTGGGAGACCTCGATCAGGGCGCCGCGCAGGGTGATCGGGTCGGGCCGCTGGGAGGGGTCGGCCGCGAGCAGGTGGAACAGGACGGGCGCGATCGGGCCCGCGTTGTCCAGGGAACCGCCGGGCGACGGCGGACGGCCCTCGACGGCGGTGTAGAGGGTCGCGCCGAGTGACCACAGGTCGGCGGCGGGGCTGGTCACCCCCTCGGGGGAGGTGAAGAGCGGGGACGGCAGGGACGGCGCGGATAGGATGATCTGCTCGTACGGGCCGAGCAGTACCGAACCCGGCCGTACGTCGCCGTGGAGCATGCCCTGCCGGTGCGACACCACGAGCTGGTCCAGCACGGCCACCCCGACCACCGCGGCCTGCTGCGGGGACATCGGCCCGAACCGGGCGATCACCTGTTCCAGTGAGCTCTGTTCAAGCATCGGCGCGCCCTCGGCTCCGGCGATCCCGGGCCCCGGCGCGGTGGGAGCGGCGTGCGCGCCCGCGTGCCTGCCCTGCGTTCGAGGGACCTCTGGATGGTTCATCCGCTCGCTTTCTGCTTGTTCAAGGCGTTCGCGACCCATGTCGCGGTGGTGTGAGCGCCCGCCTGGATCGCCGGGCCGTCCTTGCTGCCGTCGACCACGGTGTAACCGACGTCGAGGACGAGATTGTCCACGCGTACGACCACGTAGCTCTGCTCCAGCCTGCCTGTCTTGCGATTCTCGTAGACGTCGTAGCCGAACGCCTCGTCCCCGACGGGTTCCACCGCCATCGGCGCCGTGCTGCGCGAGGAGCGGATACCGGCCTGGATCTCCGGCCAGCTCCAGGCGTTCTCCCCGCTCGGTATGACCTCGTGGCGCCGGTTCACGAACAGCTCGTGGGCCTGCCGCGGGCTCTTGCCCCACTGGTCGGCGCCGGAGAGACGCACCTCCAGCCCCATGCCGCTGGTGGCCCACTGGCAGCCACCGTCGTTGGTCGGCTTGCCCTCGCCCGTCAGCGCGGGCAGCAGCTGCCTGGCCATGGAGCCGGGGACGAGCGCGCACACGTCCACCGGCGTGGCGAAGGCGCCGGGACTCTCGCTGAGCCTGACCCGCTTCTCGGCGGCCGTGGGGTTCGAGGTGAGCAGGAACGTCACCCCGAAGGTGACCGCGACGACCACCGCGATCCCGGCCGTCTCGACGGCGGCCCACCGCGCCGTACGGCTCAGGCGCGGCTTGGGCGGCAGTACGGGGACGACGGGGGCGGGGGACGGCGGGGGGACGGGCGGCGCGGCCGGTGTCCCGGTCGCCGTACGCCCTGCGGCCAGCTCTCCCAGCGAGCGGGCGACGGACTCGAAGGACGGCCGGGTCTCGGGAACCGGGTCGAGCATGCGCGTCAGCAGCTCGCCCAGCTCGCCCGCGCGCTCCGGCGGCCTAGGCGGTTCGGTGAGCACCCGGCCGATCGCCGCGATGGGGCTCTCCGCGGGGTGCGGCGGCACCCCCTCGACGGCGAAGTAGAGCGTGGCGCCGAGGGACCACAGGTCGGAGGCGGGGCCGCCGCGCTCGCCGCGCAGCCGTTCCGGCGCGATGTAGTTGGGCGAGCCGACCAGGTGGCCGGTCCGGCCCGAGGTGGCCTCGCCGTCGGCGACCGCGAAGCCGAAGTCGGTGAGGACGGCCTTGCCGGTCCTGGTGAGGAAGACGTTGCCGGGCTTGACGTCGTGGTGGACCACCCCGGCGGCGTGCGCGGCACCGAGCGCGCTGAGGATGCCCACGCCGATCCTCGCCACCTGGTGCGCGGGCAGCGGGCTCCGGTCGCGGACGGTCTGCTCCAGGGAGGTGCCCGACAGCAACTCCATGACGAGCCAGGGCTGATCCCGGTCGATGATCACGTCGTGGACGGTCACGATCGAGGGGTGCTTGAGCCGGGCGGCGAGGTTCGCCTCGCGGAGCGCCGAGGCGAAGATCTCCTGTCGCCTGGCGGGATCGAGGTCAGGAGGGAGTCGTACCTCCTTCACCGCCACGTCGCGGCCAAGCGTCTCGTCGGTGGCGAGCCAGACCGTGCCCGCCCCGCCCTCGGCGAGAGGGTTCAGCAGCCGGTAACGGCCCGCCAGCACTCGAGTGTCGATCCCGTTCACCCCGTTCGCTCAACCCATCGCGGACAGCAACATAGTCACTTAGTGGCACATGAACCAATGAGCAATGATTCCGCCCCATCCGCCGTCCCGTGGCTTCTGTTCTCGTAGTGTTACGAGTGTCCTCATGATGCCCCTGGGGCGGGGTGAAACGGAGAGCAGGGGGCTGCCTCCTGCGAGTTCTCCGAACGCCTGGAGGTCGTCGAGACGCTACTCCGCAACTTCCTGGGAAAGATCCTCAAGCGGAGCCGAAGCAGTCGCCGACGACGGGCGGCGAAGGGCGCAACCGGGGAGTACGGGAGTTTCGGGCCGGTCTGAACCGGGTTGAGTTGAGAGCTGAACTGAGCCGGGTCGAGAGCCGAGCCAAGCCGGGAGCTGAACCGAGCCGGATTGAGAGCCGAGCCGGAGCCGGGGGTCAGTGGGAGTCGGACCACTTCTCGTGGGCGGTCCACAACCGCTGCCAGAGCTTGGCGCGTTCCAGCGGGGTGACGTCGGGCAGGTGCAGGCCGAAGACGTCGGCGAGGATCTGGAAGTAGTCGCGTTCGGTCCGCGCGGTCAGGGAGTGCTCGCGGTCGCCACGACGACTCAGGATCAGCCCTCGCATGACGTCGACACCGCCGGCGTCGCGCCGCTGGATCGTGGCCACGCGGACGAAACCCGAATCGGGCGAGGTGGAGAGAAAATCGTGCATCGCGGCGAACTCCCGCATCTCGGCGGGCACGCCGCAAAAGTCCATGCCGAGGAAGTCGCCGCGCGGGTCGTGGTCGAACCGCCATCCGCCGGGCTCCACCTCGGAGGGACGCAGGCCGTAGGTGAAGGGCCCCTGCCGGTACGTGCCCTCGACGAGCGGGAGCGGGTCGTGGAGCGCGTCGCCCAGGCCCTGGTCGACGAGCCACCTCCCTTGAGGATTGTCCGGGGTCGGCAGCCCGGAGACCGTGAGCACGAGGTGACCGCCGTCCACGTTCGCCGGGCCCTGGGCGCGGCCCTGCACCCCGCCGCGATGCCGGGTCACCCGGTAGCCGAGCGCCTTCAGCAACTCGGAGAAGGCCCCGTTCAGGTGGTAGCAGTAGCCGCCACGGCCCCGGACGATCCGCGCCGCCGACTCCACCGGGTCGACGGTCGTCGGACGGCCCAGCCAGATCTCCATGCACTCGTACGGCACGCGCTCGATGTGTGCCCGGTGCAGCAGATGCAGTGACTCCACGCTCGGAGGTCCGTCGACCTTCACGCCGATCCTGCGGAGGTACGCGGTGACATCGATCACCCTGTCACGTTAACGCCCAGGTGAGCGCGTACCTAGCCTCGGACGTGCGCTTTCTCGGGAACAAGACGCGCGCTTTCGCGGGAACGAGGGAAATACGGGAAAGGTCGCGAACGTCCGCCGCACCCCGACGGGTGTCAGGACGCGGACGGTCGGCGGGTCAGCCGGTCGCCGGGTGCGCAGAACCTTCACAATTCACCACAGGTCTTCTGCACGGCTCAGGTCTACGCTGCCGGTCATGGCAACCCCTCAGCAACGCCGTGTCCTCGTGGTCGAGGACGACGAGACGATCGCGCGGGCCGTACGCCACAGGCTGGCCGCCGAGGGCTTCGACGTGCAGGTCGTCGGGGACGGGCAGACCGCGCTCGCCGCCTACGCGAAGACGGGACCCGACGTGGTGGTGCTCGACCGGCTGCTGCCCGGCCTCGACGGGCTGGAGGTGTGCAGGAGGATGCAGGCCGCGAGGCCGGTACCGGTGCTCATGCTCACCGCGCTGGGAGAGGAGACCGACCTTCTCGTGGGGCTCGGGGTCGGGGCCGACGACTACATGGCCAAGCCGTTCAGCATGCGCGAGCTGGTCGCCCGGGTGCACGCCCTGCTGCGCCGGGTCGAGCGGGCCTCCCAGCTGGCCGTGGCCGACACGGTCATCCGCCTCGCCGACATCGAGATCGACACCGCCGAGCGCCGCGTCTACGTGCGGGGCACCGAGGCCCAGCTGACCAGGACCGAGTTCGACCTGCTCTGCCGCCTCGCCGAGCGCCCCGGCCAGGTCTTCGAGCGGGAACGGCTGCTCGCCGACATCTGGGGCTTCTCCGAGGCCGCGGCCACCCGTACGGTCGACAGCCACGTGCGGGCACTGCGCCGCAAGCTCGGCCCCGGAGTCGTCCGCACCGTCCACGGCGTCGGCTACGCCCTCGTCAAACCGTGAACTGCCCTCCCGGTACGCCGATCGCCGTTCACGGTCCGACAGGGGCGCCCGGCCGCGACCGCGGTTCTCCGTGGTGCCACGGACCCACGCTCGACGGTGCCACGGACCCACGTTCGTGTACGGCCGCTAACGCTGGTTTCCGCGCGCCTCCGAAACGGCGCTCACGCTCGGAGGAGAACCGATCGCCCTCCCCGTCACTCAGACACTCATGTGCCCTTCCACTCCAACACCGGGACGCGCCGACCATTGAGACCTCTCGACTTCCTGGGCCGGATCAAGGTAAAGCTCGGAATGGTGATCCTGCTGGCCGTGGTGACGGCGTTCGTCGTCAACGAGGTCGGCATCAACGCCGGCTACTCACGCGACGTGCGCGTCGCGGTGGCCGTGGTGTTCGCGCTGATCATGGTGCAGCTGCTCGGGCGGGGGATGACCAAGCCGCTGCGCGAGATGGCCGCCGCCGCGCAGACCATCGCGAAGGGCCGGTACGGCCTGCGGGTCACCGCGTCCTCCCGTGACGAGGTCGGCGAGCTCGCCCGTGCCTTCAACGCGATGGCCGCCGACCTGGGGGAGGTGGACCGGCAGCGACGTGAGCTGGTGGCCAACGTCAGCCACGAGCTCCGTACGCCGATCACCGCGCTCCGTGCGGTGCTGGAGAACGTGGTCGACGGGGTCTCGGAGCCCGACCCCGTCACCCTCGGCACCGCGCTCGCCCAGACCGAGCGGCTGGGCCGCCTGGTCGCGCAGCTGCTCGACCTGTCCCGCCTGGAGTCCGGGGCACGGCTCATCGAGCGCGAGGACGTCGAGCTGCGTCCGCTGTGCGAGCAGGCCCTGCGGGAGGCCGTACTCGCGAGGGAGGGGGTGGTGGCGCGCTGCGAGGTCCCCGAGGGCCTGAGCCTGCGCGCCGATCCCGACCTGCTCGCGCAGGTCCTCGCCAACCTGCTGGACAACGCGGTGCGCCACAGCCCCGCAGGCGGGGCGGTGGTGCTGGCGGCCACGGCCAGGGGAGAGGGGGTCCGGCTGAGAGTGAGCGACCAGGGGCCGGGGATCGCGGTCGAGGACCGGGCGCGGGCGTTCGAGCGCTTCTCCCGCCTGGACGCGGGCCGGGCCGCCGACGACGGCGGCGCCGGGCTGGGCCTCGCCATCACCAAGGAGATCGTCGAACTCCACGGCGGCTCCATCCACGTCGACGACGGTGTCGGCTGCCACATCGTGGCCGACCTTCCGGAAAGGATCGAGATGAACCCCCCGTCCCTCCCCGGCAAGGACCCCCTCCCCTCGGGGGAGGACGCCGCCGCCCGGGGCGAGGAGCCTTCGAGCGAGGCTCCCGCAGAGCCCGCAGAGCCCGCAGAACCTGCGGTTCTCGCGGTCTCCGCGCCGCCGGTCCCGCTCGTGGCCGGTACGGCGCCGGTCCCGTCCGAGACCTCCGCGCCGCCGCTTCCGTCCACGGCCGGTACGCCGCCGGTCCCGGTCGCGGCCTCCACGTCGTCCGTCCCGCTCGTGGCGGGGCCGTCGTCCGGACGTCGCGAGGTCGTCGAGGTCGCCGCAGTCACTGGGGTCACCGGGACTCCCGTGTCCGACGAACCGGTGGAAGCCGGTCGCGCGTCCGGGGCCGATCAGGGTTCCGTGGCCGTCGAATCCAGGGAGCCGGTCGAACCGGCGGAGAGCGGGCGCGCGCCCGAAGTCCCTGAGACGGTCGCGGCCGGACAGGTGCCCGCTTCTCCGGGGCCGGGGCCGGGGCCGGGGCCGGGGCCGGGGCCGGGGGCGGGGGCGGGGGCGGGACCGGCGCCTGCCGCCCTCGACCCCGGAACCGCCGCCCTGCCTCCTCCCGTACGACCCTCTCCGCAGCCGTACCCTCCACGACCCGTGCTCGCCAGAGACGGGAGCGCACGTCAGCAGCCGGTCGTGATGCGGAACTGGCCGGGAGCGTTCTCCGGGGTCTTCCTCGGCGGTATCGCGGGGCTGGTGTGCGGTGTGCTCGTGGGCATCGCCCTCGCGACCGTTGACGCCCTGCTGGCCGCTTTCGCTGGATCCGTCCTCTTCGCCATCGGCGCGTTCGTCGGCACGGTCATCGGCGCCACGACGCCGACCAGTGATTTCCTGGCCTCCGTCGAGCCGCTCCCGCACCGACCTCCGGGACGGGAACCCACCGCGCGACGCGCAGCGGGTCCGGGAGCTCCCCGGCGGGAAGGCGAGGCGCGGCCGACGGGAGTCGGGGAGGGGGCGACGGGCTCACCAACGGGGTCACCGATGGGCCCGTCGGCGGTCTCCCGGCCGGGTGGGGGGAGCGGTCCCGGGGCGCCCGGAGGCCACAACGGTCCCGGGGGTCCGGGAGGGTACAAGGCGCCGCCGGTCTTCCCTCGCCCCGAACTGCCGGACACGCCCCGGTGGGTGCTGCCGGTGTCGGCCGCCGTCGGGCTGCTCGCCGCGGTCGCGGTGCCGTACAGCAAGGCCGGGCTGGGACTCGTGCTGGTGTCCGCGGCGATGGGGGCGGCGGCGATCCCAGCGGTGCGCAGGAGGATCACCCCGTGGTCGGCGGGGCTGGGGGCGATCGCCTACGGGCTGGTCGCGACGGTGATGTTCAGGGACGCGGACTGGCTGGTCGGCATCCTGCTGATAGCCGGGTTCCTGACGGCCGCGCTCGCTCTGTCGGGGGCCGGGCGCGGCTGGCTCGGGGTGTTCAGGGGCGGTGCGTCGGTGGTCCTGGACCTGCTGCCGGTGCCTTGGTTCCTCGGGGCAGGGCTGAAGGGCCTCATGTCCCGTCGCCGGGTGATGCCCCTGCTGCTGGGGGGCGGGCTGACCGTCGTGCTGCTCGCGGTGTTCGGCGCGCTGTTCGCGTCGGCTGACGCGGTCTTCGCCGAGGCCGTCGAGCGGGTGTTCAGCGCGCAGGAGTGGGCGGAGTCGCTGCCGTTGCGGATCGTCCTCTTCGTCGTCTTCGCGTGCGTGGTCGCCTCCGCCGTGCTGGTCGGGCTGCGACCCGTGGCCGAGCCGAAGGCCCCCGACCTGAAGGTCACGGTCGGTCGCGGTCTCTGGGTGACCCCGCTGACGGCGCTGAACCTGCTGTTCGCGACGTTCGTGGGGATGCAGCTCACCGTGCTGTTCGGCTCCACCCGGTGGGTGGTCTCCGCCACCGGGCTGACCTACGCGGAGTACGCGCGTTCGGGGTTCTTCCAGCTCGTCGTCGTCAGCGTGTTCGTACTCGCCATCGTCGCGGTCGCCTCGGGGACGCTGGATCTCAAGGGCTCCGACCGCTGGCTGATGGCCGGACTGCTCGGCGTGCTCTGCGTGCTCACCCTGGTGATCCTGTTCTCTGCGCTGCACCGCCTGGACCTGTACGCGGACGCCTACGGGCTCTCCCGGCTGCGAGCCTCGGTGTCGGCGACGGTGCTGTGGCTGGGCGGGGTCTTCGCGCTGGTCCTCGCCGCGGGCGCGGCCCGGCTCACCGGGCGCGGGCACGCGCGCTGGCTGCCCAGGACCCTGGTGCTGATGACGAGCGTCTCGCTGCTGGCGTTCGCGGTGTGGAACCCCGACCTGCGGGTCGCGGAGACCCAGATCGCCGTACGGGGCGTGGACCGGATCGACCTCGAATACCTGGGCGACCTCGGCGCGGAGGCCGTGCCCGCCCTGGACCGGCTGCCCGAACCGTCCCGCAGCTGCGTCCTGCGGGACGTGGTCGCGGCCAACGACCTCGCCGGACCCGATTCGTGGAACGGCTGGAACCTGGCCCGCCGCGAGGCGAGGGAACTGCTGGCTCAGCGGCCGGTGCTCAGCACGGTTTCCTGCCCGCAGACGCTCTCCCGCCTGGAGATCCCCGACCAGGACTGAACGACGGCCGCGCTCACTTCGTCTCCGCGCCTTCCGGGTCGCCGGCGAGCGTGCGCGCGGCCGCCGCGTCGTCCTCGTTCCAGCCCCAGTGGCCGTCGCGTTCCCCGGTCTGCTCGTCGATCCACCGGTTGTGGGCCTCCCACGCCGCCTGCTTGCTGGTCCCCAGCGCGGCACCGATCTGCGACCACGAGGCGCCTGCCCGGCGGGCGGAGCGTACGGAGAGCTGACGTCCGTAGCCCGCCTTCCGCGCGATCACCTCGCCCAGTGCGAGGAGCTCCAGTGCCTCACCCCGGGTCAGGGGCTCGGCGCCGGGGTCGAGCGGCGCGAGCTCGGCGTCGTCCTCGTCGGCCGGTGCGGTCAGGGCCTCACGGGTGCGTAGTACGTCGTAGCGCGCGGTCGCGGCCAATAGCGTGAACTGACGTTCAAGATCCTCTGGAGTCGCCATGGGTCGAGTATTTCGTCATGCTGCCTTGACGTCAAGCCTCCTTGACGTCAAGGCAGCATGACGTTGGTTGGCGGCTCTCTTGGTAGTCATGCGAGAGGGCCGTCGTGCCCGTTCATCAGAAGTGGCCGATGCTGACTGAACTGGAGGTGAGTGCCCAGCGGTGGAGCGTGGTTCTCTCGGCCTCGCGCATCTGGGCCCTCAGCCCTTCGGCGGTCCGGTCGCAGATGATCAGCGGCTCGGGGACGGGCCAGGTGGCGATGGCGTGGAAGAGACGACTGCTGGTGCCGTACAGCACGGCCCAGCCCGGCTGGGTGATCTCCAGCATCGCGGCCTCGGCACGGGCTTCGTGGTCCCAGGTGTAGCGCGGGACCGAAATGACGGCCTGGCCGTCGCGGTGGCGGCCTCGGGCGGCGGACAGACAGCGGCGGATCATGAGATCACCTGTCCGGCCTGCGCCTCCCGTGCGATGGTTTCCTGCCGGTCGGTCTCGGCCCGCAAGGCCTCCAGGTTGTCGGCGTCGACGGTCCGCTCGGCACCGGCGTGGAAGGCGACCGAAGGGAAGGGCTCCTCCCGGCTGGCCCACAGCCGCCCGGCATCACTGAGAATCAACCGCCAGCCGGGGATGGTGGGCTCGGGGTCGGTGGATTTACCATCGTTCATCGATTGGACCTCCATCCAATCAAGGGCTCGTCCGGACGTTTCCAGCGGTGGACGGGCCCGTTTTATGTGGTGGACAGGGCATGGAAGGGTGCGCCGTACGGGCAAGGCGGTCGGTACGGCGGCAGGGCGAGTGCTGCGCGATTCAGTACCCGGTGGTCTTTCGCTGTCTGCGGGAGAACCGTACCTCTGGTGTACTACCCCCGTCTAGCCTCTGGGGTAGCTATCAGGTGTTTAGGGGGGTCGCATAGGCTCGCTGAATGATCGACAGAGAGGGGCCGGTGCCGCCTTATCGGCAGATTGCCGGGATTTTGCGCCAGCGCATCGCCTCGGGACAGATCCCGCCAGGCCGCCGGATCCCGAGCCTCGTCGAGTTGGAAGCGGAGTTCGCGGTCGCTCGCGACACTTTGCGCAAGGCGGTCCAGGTCCTCAAGGACGAAGGGCTCGTAGAGACCGTGCGTGGAATGGGTGTATACGTCAAGTCCCCATCCAGCGCGGAATAAGCCCTCGGTCACACCGGACACCGCATACAGGGGAAGTGAAATCTTTACGGACCGCTGGCGCTGAACTCACCGCAAGGAACTTCATGGCGGCCATGGAGCGAGATCTTGAAGTCGCCGTAGGAGAGACCAGGGAGATCTTTTGACTGGGGACGCCTATGCACTCCTGCCGATCGCCGAGCAGGCGGTCACTATCGCCAGTGAGATCGTGAAGACCCGTCTCCCCGGAGCCGTCACCGCCAAGGGCGACCGTGACATGGCCACCGAGGTGGACTATGCCGTGGAGCATGCGGTTCGTGACTTCCTGAGCCGTGAGACACCCGAGATCGGGTTCCTCGGTGAAGAGGAAGGGGCCATGGCCGGTGCCGGAAACGGCCTGGTGTGGGTGCTCGACCCGGTCGACGGAACCGCCAACTTCCTGCGGGGCGTCCCGCTATGCGGTGTCTCACTTGGCCTGGTCAAGGAAGATGTTCCGACTCTCGGCGTGATCGATCTGCCGTTCCTCGACTCCCGCTACAGCGCGGCCGAGGGGCATGGAGCGCGAGCCAACGGACATGAGATCCGCGCGAGCGAGACAGATGACCTGCACACCGCCGTGGTCGCTATCGGCGACTACGCGGTCGGCACCGACGCGGAGACGGAGAACCGGCCTCGCCTGGAGATCACCCGCAGGCTCGCCGCCCGAGTGCAGCGCGTCCGGATGTTCGGTTCAGCCGCGATCGACCTCGCCTGGGTGGCAGAAGGCAAGGTCGATGCCAACATCATGCTCAGCAACAAACCCTGGGACACCGCAGCGGGAGTGATCATCGCCCGTGAAGCCGGAGCCGTCGTCGTTGATCTGGACGGCAGTCCGCACACCATGAACGCCGAAGCCACCATCGCGGCAGGTCCCAAAGTTCTCGCCGACCTCATTGAACTCATCGCCAAGGTACGCGAAACGAGGCTCCCCCCTGCGGAGCGTTCCTGATGTCGTGCACCGGGAATCCGGGCCTACGGACTACTTGCCGGCTTCGATCTTCTTCTTTCGTGGACGACGCAGTGGCCGCAGAATGAGCGACTGATCGCGATCGTCCGTCGCCGTGTCGAGCCTGATGCCACTGCGCTCCAGCAGTTCCACGATGTTCAGAACGGAGTCCTGGAGCCGTCGTGTCTCCTCGCCGGACAGCACCGCCGCAGGTGGAGCGGTAGGTGCCATCGCTGCGGCTTCCAGCGCCACCTCGCGCAACCAGGCGCTCAGTTTCATTCCCGCCGCAGCGGCGGCCTCAGTCAGCAGGCCGAGGTCTTCAGGGCTGACCCGTACTGATACGACTCGGTCGAGAACGGCAGGTGTGGATTCTTCGGCGACCTGCTCACGATTGTCGTAGAACCACTGGGCACGCTCAGCCTCGTCCATCGCGGCGATGTCCTGCGCGGTCGGTTCGTTCTCAGTCATGCTCAGCCTTTCCTTGGTGTGTCGTATGCGGTAACCGGTCGTGCGATTTCCAGTTCGTACACACCCCAGTCACGCTTCCTGGTGACGGGGTAGAGGACGATCACGGTGACACGTCGCCCCGCGTCGGTAACCCCCTCCAGGAGGTAGTGATCAGGGACAGGCTTCCCCTCCCTCCGTGATTGGCGCACGTCGGGCAGGTTGCGGACGACCTGTTCGATCTCCTCTCGCGAGATCCCGTGCCGCTGTGCATGGTCGATGTTCGACTCGTCCCAATCCAACGGCAGTTCGATGATCGGGAGCGGCTTGCTCATTCACGACCTTCCCTGTCATACAGATTACCCTGTTGTTGTCATACGAATCGGCCTTGGAGGTAGAGCATTCGACCGGTCCATCGCGGGTCAACGTTGCACGCTGTGGACATGCTTCGTCACCCAGATCACAGAAATCACCCCCCTCAGGTGCCGAAGCCGTCTTCCGAGGTGTTGTTTTCGGATGTTTGAGGACTTTTGCGTGGGCGACGAGGGCAGGTTGGTGGAGCGTGTCCACCCGTGTCACGCACTACATGGACGTCTCTTCACGCCTGTGCGGTACGGCGGCCCAAGCTGGAGAAGATGGGGCCGCCGTGCCCGTCTATCAGAAGTGACCGATGCTGACCGAGCTGGAGGTGAGGGCCCAGCGGTGCAGGACGGTCGTCTCGGCCTCGTACATCTGGGTCTTCAACCCCTCCAGGGTCCGGTCGCAGATGATCAGCGGCTCGGGGGTGGGCCAGGTGGCGATGGCGTGGAAGAGACGGCTGCCGGTGCCGTAGAGCACCGACCAGCCTGGGCGGGTGGCCTGCAGCATCGCGGCCTCGGCGCGGGCTTCATGGTCCCAGGTGTAGCGCGGGACCGCGATGACGGCTTGGCCGTCGCGGTGACGGCCTCGGGCGACGGACAGGCAGCGGCGGATCATGAGATCACCTGCCCGGCCTGTGCCTCCCGTGCGATGGCCTCCTGCCGTTCGGTCTCGGCCCGCAGGGCTTCCAGATTGTCGGCGTCGACGGTCCGCTCGGCGCCGGCGTGGAAGGCGACCGAGGGGAAGGGCTCCTCCCGGCTGGCCCACAGCCGCCCGGCATCACTGAGAATCAACCGCCAGCCGGGGATGGTGGATTCAGGGTCGGTGGATTTGGCCTTGTTCACTGATTGGACCTCCATCCGATAACGGGCTTGTCCGATCGTTCGCAGTGATGGACGAGTCCGTTTTTCACGAGGTGGGCAAAGATGTGGAGGGGATGCCGTACGGGCTGGATGGCCAGTACGAAGGCGGGGTGATTGCTGAGCACCTTCGGGTCCCGCCTGTTTGAATTCTCTGCCCATCACACGCGGTAAACCTGTGCATCGGTAGGTGGTGCTGGGGGAAAATAAAGGGGTCGACGTTTCCCCTCGGCCCGAGGTGCGTGATGAAAAAGCTTCCAGTATGGGCTGTTCGACTCCGCGAAGAGCGGTGTGCCCGGCTTTGGTCGCAAAAGGAGATGGCCAGGCGCCTGGCCGAAGCGGCTGACGAGTGGACCCGAGAGCGCCTCCCGGCCAGGGAGTCGCTGGTGCGATCGATCAAGGGATGGGAAGCGGGGAAACACCGGCCCAGGGAGCCTTATCTCACGCTGTACTGCCGGGTGTTTGGTTTCAGGGAAACCGAATTGTTCGAGGAGAACGTCCATATTCGTCCAGACGCATCGGCATCACTGGGCATCGAGGCGCTTGATCCATTTGTCGTAGACGGCCGACCGGCCGACGCGGACTATGTGATGACGCTCCGGACCACCGGGCAGGCGCTTGTCGCGCTGGACACCGCGTACGGGGGAAACGAGATCTTCCCCCTCGCAGTGCGGGTCTTCCGGGCCGCCGGTGCCAAACTCGCCGCAGGAAACTTCACCGCGACCGTCGAGCGAGACCTCGAAGCCGCTGCCGGAGAGGCCGGGGAGATCGCCGCATGGCAGGCCCATGACGCCGATCGGCAGGACGTCTCACGTCAGATCATCCACGAGGCGATGATGCTCTCCCGTCTCGCAGGAGATCGCAGTATGGAGCTGCTGGAGCTGGCTCACCTCTCGATGCTGTCCCAGTTTCAGCGTCGCCCGCACGAGACGTTGCGGATCGCCGACGACGTGCTCGCCGGTGGTGACCTCCCTCCTCGTGTCGAAGCGATATTCCAGGTACGGCGAGGTCGGGCGCTCGCCGCACTGGGTGACGGGACACGGGGGTTCGAAGCGCTCCATCGGGCACGGTCCGCGCTCACCGAGAGCATCGGCACTCGCGATCCGTACTGGTCGTGGTGGATGGACGAGGCCGAGTTGGCCGGGCATCAGGGGATGGCCTACGCGGAGCTGGGCGCGTGGGGCAAGGCTGTCACACCGCTTACGGAGGCTTACGAGCATCACCTGACGCGGGGACGTTCTCGCTATAACTGCGGGGCCCAACTGCTCAACGGCCTCGTACACGCACAAGCGTGGCAGGAGGCCGAGCCGGTCATCGTGGAGGTGATGGCACAGGCGAGCGAGATCGCCTCGGCACGTACGGTCAACCTGCTGCTCCGTGTCGCCGACCGCATCGAGCTCGCCGGAACGGGGCCGACGTCAACGCTGACGGACTCGGCCCAGGACCTGCGCCGCGTGCTGACCTGCGCGTGAGGCTCACGAGTGGCGGCCCGCGTGGCACCCCTGCTGTTCCAGCTCGAAGAGGCTGCTGTGCCTGCTATGGGATATTTGCCCCCTAGTGCACTATTGGCAGTAAATTCACACCTAAGGTGACCGCAGGTCTGATTCGGTGAATTTGGGTGGGGAAATATTCCTTAATGGGGAGCTAATTGCGGCCGGTGGACGTTATTGATGTCAAGGTCGCCAGTTCTTCCGGAGGGGAAGTGTCATTGGAGAGCATCGTGGCCATCTGCAGTGTCGCCGTAGCCGTGGTGGCTGTCGGCTTCGCGGCCCAGCAGACGCGTGCCGCGACGAAGCAGGTGCAGATCGGTAACGCCATCGCCGGGGCGTCCACCACGGACAGTGTTTTCGTCAATCTCCACAATGCTCTGCGGGTCATCATCGACCACCCCGAGCTGTATCCCTACTTCTACGAGTCCAAGCCGGTGCCGCAGAACGGAGAGACACGGGTTCGCGTGCTCGTGACGGCAGAGATGCTGTGTGATGTGCTGAGCATCGGTCTGCGTGCGGCGGAACAGATTCCCGCCACCGGGCACGGTCTGAATCTCTGGAGGGATTACAGCCTTCAGATGTTCAAGAGCTGCCCGGCCATCAGGGAGGTGGTGGACCGGGACCCGGACCTATGGCACTACCTCGCACCTTTGCGTACGGCCTCGGTCGCCTGACCTTCGGGCAGGCCGCCCGCGAGAACGGCCAGTTGTATTGACCCGCAGGGTTGTTGACGCGGGTGATCGGTGGCCGAAGGGTGGGAAGAGGCTTCACGCCACATCGGTGCCCACACTTTCCGTAACAGCCTTCCGGGCGATATAAGAATCCGTTGACGATTACGGGCACGCCGACGCGGCCCTCGCCGGGAGGCGAGGGCCGCGTCGGTTCGGGTGAGGGTCAGGGCACCCAGTGGTTGCCGGTTACGGTGATCATGACTTGGAGCTGGACGCTGGTCGAGTAGTAGTCGTTCGCGGTGAACGGGGTGTTGAGCATCTTGTTCCACAGGGCGTCCAGCCAGGACTGGCTGCCGGAGTCGGTCATCGCCGCCACCGCGAACGGGGCGAAGTGGGCCGGTGCGCTGCCGCTGGAGATCTGGGTGCCGTTGAGGGAGTATCCGATCGCGATGTTGTTCGGGTTGCCGCCGGTCTTGCCCTTGATCCAGGTGTTGAGCTTGCGCGCGGCGGCGAGGGACTTGGCGTCGCCGCTGGTCACCGCGTCGTTGCCGATCCGCCACGGGTCACGGCAGGCGTTCCACCAGTACTTGCCGTCGTTGGCGGACTCCAGGACCTCACCCGGCGCGGGCTTGGGGGTGGTGTTGGTGTTGACGACGAAGTCGGCCAGCAGGCCGGTGTTCGGCGCGTAGGTCGACTGCTGGGAGGCGATCAGGTTCTGGTGGTTGGTGCGGACGGTGTCCCAGGTGGTGTCGCCGGTGGCCTTGCGGAACGCCCTGAAGTGATCGATCATCCAGTCCGAGGAGCGGCTGATCCAGTAGTACTGGTCGCCGGAGCTGCTCCAGTCGCCGAGCTTCATCAGCTTGGTGGTCGGGTTGACCTCACCGGCCTTGATCGCGTTGATGTGGTTGATCGCGAGCTGCCGGTAGTTGTAGGTGCCCGTGCTTCCCCACTGCCGGTCGGCCAGGAGCAGGCCGTAGGCCACGTCCAGGTCGCCGTCGGTGGCGGAGTCGCCGCCGTTGACGCTCTGGCAGGCGGTGTTCTGCTCGGCGGCGAGCAGGCCGGGGGTGATCGACGACGGGTGGGCCAGGACGTACTTCACCAGGCCGTCGAAGATCTTCTTCGCGTCCGGGTCGGCTCCGGCCATCGTGGCGGTGATGACCATGCCGTAGCCCTGCGCCTCGGCCACGTACGGGTGGTCGGCGTCGGGGGAGATGATCTGGTACCAGCCGTTGCCGCAGTTCTGCTTGACGAAGGCGGCCTTCCAGCGCCGGTAGTAGTCGACCACCTTCTGGTCGAGCGTCGCCTGGGTTCCGGTCGGGCGCAGCATCCCGGCCGCGTAGGGGATCTTGTGGGAGCCGAACGGCACACCGGGGGCGCCGGGGGACGGGGTGGCCGTGGGGGTGGGGCTCGGGGTCGTGCCGCCCGTGCTGCCGTAGACCTCCATCTCGTACAGCGAGTAGCCGTACACGGTGCCCCGCGCGGTCCCGTACATCCGCACGTAGCGGCCGGTACCCGAGAGGGTCAGGTCGTCGACGCCGCCGTCGCCGGTGGTGGTCGAGTAGACCGACGTCCAGGTGGAGCCGTTGGGCGAGACCTCGATGCGGTACGACTTCCCGTACGCGGCCTCCCAGGTCAGCTTGACCCGGGAGACGGTGGCGGAGGCGCCGAGGTCGACGCGGATCCACTCCGGGTCGTGGCCCTCGGCGGAGGCCCAGCGGGTGGCGGCGTTGCCGTCGAAGGCGGCGCCGGGAAGCAGGGTGGAGTCCTCGGTGGAGGAGGCGGTGGCCGGGCGGCCACGGGAGAGCAGGGAGTCGGCGGCGAAGCCGGCCGGTGCCGCCAGCACGAACAGCGATGCGATCAGTGCCGACGCCAGTGCCAGGGCGAGGACGGGCGAGGGGCGTTGGAGGCGTTCGAGGCGTTCGAGGCGCGGTCTCGCATGCACAGGGGTGCCCTCTCTGCGATCATCTAGTTAGGAAAGGTTCCTAACTAGGGAAAGATGGCACCATCCCTGACACGCTACGGTCAAGGGGATGGGGGGCCCAAATTCCTCCCATACCTAGAACCGGGGAAATCCGGGACAGCGGCAGGGAGAACGAAGACGAGCGCTGGATGCGGCGCAGACCTTTCGGGTGATTGAATCCCCGCATGTCGTTCGATGTGTTGATCAGGGATGGCTGGGTGCTCGACGGCACCGGGGCTCCGGCTCACCGGGCCGACGTCGGTGTCAACGGAGACCGGATCACCGCCGTGGGCCGTCTGGAGGGCGCGGACGCCGCGACCGTCGTCGAGGCCGCCGGGCGCCACGTCATGCCCGGCCTCGTCGACTGCCACGCCCACGGTGACGCCCTCGTCTTCGACAAGGACGTGCAGTTCGCCGCGCTCCGCCAGGGCGTGACCACGTTCGTCCTCGGCCAGGACGGGCTCTCCTTCGCCCCCTCCACCACCCCGGAGACCTTCGCCTACGCGACCCGCTACTTCGCCGCCGTCAACGGCGTCCATCCCTCGGCCGACGGGCCGATCGGTGTGGCGGAGCTGCTCGCGGGCTACGACCGGGCGACCGCGCTGAACACCGCGTACCTGCTCCCGCACGGCACGATCCGCCACGACGTGATGGGCGCCGCCGAGCGGGCCGCCACCGCCGACGAGCTGGCCGCGATGCTGGCTCGCGTCGAACGCGGCCTGTCGGAGGGCGCCGTCGGCCTCTCCACCGGCCTGGAGTACGCCCCCGGCCGCTACGCCGACGCCGCCGAGATCGCCGCGCTCTGCGCACCGCTGGGCACCCTGCCGTATGTGACGCACATGCGCGGGTACGGTGCGGCGGCTCCGGCAGGGATGGCCGAGGTGAGCGACATCGCCCGGCGCTCGGGCGCCGCCGTGCACGTCTCGCACTACCACGGCCCGGCCTCCACGCTCCTGCCGCTCGTCGACGAGGCCCGGCTCATGGGGGTCGACCTCACCTTCGACACCTATCCCTACCTGCGGGGCAGCACGATCCTCGCGATGGTCGCGCTGCCGCCGTGGGTTCCGGCCGCCGATGTCGAGCGCACGCTGGAGGTGCTGGAGTCCGAGGCGATCCAGTGGGACGAGGCGCTCTGGCCGAGGATCACCTTCTCCCACGTGCCCGGTGCCGAGTGGGCCGAGGGGATGACATTGCCCGACGCCGCGGCCGAGGCCGGTCTTGAGCCGGGGGAGTTCTGCCGCAGGATCCTGATCGACACCCGGCTGGAGGCCGGATGCGTGGCGGCCCGTCCCGACGAGGGCCCCGAGGGTGAGGCGTCGGTCCGCGAGGTCCTGCGTCACCCGGCCCACACCGGCGGCTCCGACGGCATCTACGTGGGCGGCCACCCCCACCCGCGTGGCTACGGGGCGTTCGCCCGCATGCTCGGCCACCACGTCCGCGAGACCGGCGACTGGACCCTGGAGCAGGCCGTCGTCCACCTCGCCTCGCACCCGGCCCGCCGCTTCGGCCTCGAAGGGCGGGGCCTCGTCCGCCCCGGCCAGGTCGCCGACCTGGTCGTCCTGGACGCCACCGCGGTCGCCGACCTGGCCACGTACGCCGTCCCGCGCACCCCGGCCACCGGGATCGGCGACGTCCTCGTCTCGGGGGTCCCGGTGCTCACCGCGGGAGCACTCACCGGTGCCACCCCCGGCAGGGCACTACGCCCCTGAGAAACGGTGCCGCCCCTCGGCAGGTCGCCGGGCTTTCGAGGAACGGCGCCGCCCCCGGCGGCCCTTCGGGCACGCCCCTGAAAAGGTCGCCGTGAGGATAGGGTCCTCAGGGCGGCGAAGGGGGACGCGATCTCCCACGCCCGGATGCGGCGGCCGATAAGCCGTCGAATCCGTCAGGCGACGCGGAGGGGGACGGGACATGAAGGGCATCGTGGATATCGCGGATCCCGGGGCGGTGCTGGGAGCCTCACTGTTCGGCGGGGCGTTCACCTTCCCCGTGATGGTGGCCCACCGCAGCGCGCTGGAGCACAACATCGCGACCCTCGCGGCCTTCACCCGCGAGTACGGGCTCACCTTCGCCCCGCACGCCAAGACCACCATGTCGCCCGAGCTGGTGAAGGCGCAGCTCGACGCGGGCGCCTGGGGGATGACGGTCGCCACCCCCAGCCAGGCGCTCACCCTGCGCGGGTTCGGCGTCTCCCGCATCGTCCTCGCCAACCAGGTCTTCGACCCGGCGGGGCTGACCGCCCTCGCCGCTCAGCTGGACGAGGATCCCGCCTTCGAGTTCCTGTGCTTCGTCGACTCGACGGCCGGGGTCGAGGCGCTCTCCCGGCACGCGGGAGCCAGGCCGTTCCGCGTGCTGGCCGAACTCGGTCACGAGGGCGGGCGCGGTGGCAGCCGTACGCTCGCCCAGCTGCTGGAGGTCGCCTCGGCCGCGCAGGCGGCCGAGGGCGTGGAGTTGGCGGGCGTCGCGGGATACGAGGGGTCGCTGGGGTCGGCGGAGGAGGTACGGGCCTACCTGCACCGGCTGCTTGAGGCGCTGGAGCACCTGCGGGTGCGTGACCCGATCCTGTCGGTGGGCGGCAGCCAGTGGTTCGACGTGATCGGCCGCGAGCTCGCCGCCTGCCAGGCGAGGGTGATGCTGCGCAGCGGCGCGTACGTCTCCCACGACGACGGCTACTACCGCGAGCGCACCCC